>NZ_PPDL01000032.1 GCF_002994655.1 Corynebacterium sp. 13CS0277 | reverse complement strand
CTACTCACATTCTATGGGCATCCGCAAGGGCCCTATGAAGTAGGTAACACTTCGGGTCATTCGAACGCGACACGCCGCCCAGACACACATTTTGTCGTTTAACCCACCACGCAAGGCCCCTGACATGCAAAAACTCCCGCCCACACGCGTGGACGGGAGTTGTTTTCACTGTGCGCCCGAAGGGATTCGAACCCCTAACCTTCTGATCCGTAGTCAGATGCTCTATCCGTTGAGCTACGGGCGCATGCCCTCCCACTGTGGTGAAAGTGGAAGGAGCGGAGGCGAGAGGATTTGAACCTCCGGTCCCTATTTCTAAGGACAACTCATTAGCAGTGAGTCCCATTCGGCCGCTCTGGCACGCCTCCACACACCACCGCAGTGGTGCTGACGGTGAAGCTTAGCGGTTTTCGTACGGTTTAGCAATGGGGGCACTAAGCTGGGTGCTTATGCTGCGAGATGATCTTGACCTTCTGCCCGCCTACGTCCCCGGTGTGCGCGCCGAGGGGGCCCTGAAACTGTCCTCCAACGAGGTGACCCAGCCGCCGATCCCTGCGGTGGCCGAGGCGATGGCGAACGCTGTGGCGGGCGCGAACCGCTACCCGGATATGTTCTCGGTGGCACTGCGTCAGAAGCTTGCCGCCACGGTGGGGCTGACGCTGGAGAACGTGGCCATCGGCATTGGCTCCTCGGCACTGTGCCAGCAGTTGGTGCAGATCACCTGCCGCCCGGGCGACAAGGTGGTGTTCCCGTGGCGCAGCTTTGAGGGCTACCCCATCTTTGCGGCCGTCGTCGGGGCGACGAGCGTGCCGGTGCCGTTGGATGCGGAGTTCCGCAACGACCTGGATGCGTTGGCCGCGGCGGCGCAGGACGCGAAGCTGGTGTTCCTGTGCAACCCGAACAATCCCACCGGCACCACCCACTCCCATGAGGCGATTGCCGAGTTTTTGAAGAAGGTCCCCGGCGACGTGGTGGTGGCCCTCGACGAGGCGTACATCGAGTATGTGCGCGACGCGGCCGCCATCGACGCGCTGGCGTTGCTGGCCAAGCACCCGAACCTCGTGGTGCTGCGCACGTTCTCGAAGGCGTATGGGCTTGCCGGCGCCCGCGTCGGCTACGCGTTCGCCGCCCCCGCCATCATTGAGGCGATCAACAAGGTCCAGATCCCCTTCGGCATCAACGTGGCCGCCCAGGCGGGTGCGGTTGCCGCCCTGGAGCACTCGGAGGAGATCCTGTCGCGCACGTCCGACGTCGCGGTGCAGCGCACCCGGGTGGCCCGCGCATTGGGGGCGGTGCCGTCGCAGGCGAACTTTGTGTGGGTGCCGGACCTGGCCGATATTCAAGCCACGGGGGCCGCCCTCGCGGAGCGCGGCATCCTGGTGCGCTGCTTCCCGGAGGGAATGCGCATCACCGTCACGACGGCAGAGGAGATGGATCAGCTCATCGACGCGTGGCGGGACATCAACCCCGCCCGGACGAGCGCCTAATCCGGGCGCCGCACGCCGCCTCACAGCGGCGTGTGTCAGGCACCCCCGGACGCCCGGGAAGCGCGTGAGCATTCGGCTCTTCCCTTCCACCCCGGGCGCGGAATGCCCACAGGTGACTCGCCGCCGGCGCAGGAGGGCGGCCAACGCACAACGCCTCCCCCGGAGAAGAAATCCGAGGGAGGCGTGAGGATCGCGCGGGGGCGCGTTTAGGCGGCGCGGTAGCGCTCCAAGCCGAGGGCCTGAACGGCGTCGCGCAGCCCCTCTGCGGCGCAGGCGATCGCGACTTCCAGCCAGTGGTTCAGCTGCGCATCATCCGCACCGGCAGCCGCCGGCATCGACACGGAGCAGCCGACGCGCAGGGTGCCGTCGGGCAGCTGGTGGACACCGATGGTGCCGTAGTAGATGTGGTTGTGCTTCTCCAGGGAGTAGCGCACAATCTCGTCGATCTTGTCGCCCGGCACGACAAGCGCGCTCGCGACGGTGAGGACCGTGAAGTAGCGGGAAAAATCAGTGGGGATCGCGGTGGTGATGCCCTCATTGATGGTGAGCAGAGCGTTCTGCTCTTGGTCTTCGGTCAGCTCCCAGCCGTGCAGGCCAGCCAGTCGAAGCACGCGGGCGGGGGTAATCATGTCACTCATGGTGTTAGGCGTCCTTCTCGGCGGTCGTTGCAGGGGCATCGGCGCCGAACTCCTCGGCGTAGGTGGAGTCGAAGAACTCCAGCGCCGCCACAGTGTCCTGCGACACGGCATCGAGGAACGCCACGATCTGGCCGTCAGTCAACCCGAGGGCGGTGGTGACCGCCTGGTCGCACAGCAGGTAGCTTTCCCCCTTGTCGGTGGTGTGGATGCTCACCCGGGGTGCAAGCTCACCGGTGTTCACACGGTTCGCCATGGCGCGCGCCAGGCCGGCGTTCGCGTTCGTCAGGGGGCGGGACCAGAAGCCCCACAGGGTGAGGGAGTCGGCCTTGTCGTCCACGCGGGCGTACAGGTCGCGCCCGTCCACCACCAGCTTGGCGTACGTGCCTTCGTCGGTGCCGCCAAAGGCATCGGCGACGATGCCCGCGAGGCGGGCATGAGTCACGGTGAGATCTTCCATTCGCTCCAGCGCCTTAAAAAAATTTTTCGTTTGTGTTTTCTTGGGGCAACTCGCAGGCAACTGCGGGTTGCGGTTCTTCACATCCTAGAGCACCCAGCCCACAAAGCCTGAAAGAAAACTTAAAATCCGGCCGTGGGTGGCACCCCCGACCCACAAGCCCCACGCACAGGTGTCGGCCGCGCGGCAGCCCGCAGGACACTCATCCCACGAGCCGGCCACGCGGCCGACGACGGTTGTATCAGGCCTGTGCTGCGGCGCTGATACCGGGAGCCGCAGCAAGATCTGCGGCGGCCGCACGGGTGGGGGTGCGGCGCAGCCCAGGAGCGACGACCGTGCACATGCGCGACACCCACCACGCCGTCACCAGCGCGACGAGCACACCCATCAGGGAGGTGGGATTGACGTAGCCCGGGTACCACCCGAACCACACCGTGCATGCCACCGCCACGGCGGCATCGAACCACAGCGCCCGCCGAATGAAGCGGAAGTACTTCTCGTTCGACCAGCCCTGGCGCTCCAGGACGGCGGCGTAGAGACCAGCGATGGCGACACTCAGGCCGATGACGGTGAAGCACACCCCGAACGCCAGGCCGCCGTTGTCGGTCTTCGATGCCTCGTCGAGCCAGGCCTTGACGGAGGCGCCCAGGGCGAGTGCCAACACGGTGATGACGACAGCGAAGAGGATGGACGGCACCATCAGCCGGCCACGAGACGTGGTTTCCATAACGAACACCCAACTTTCTTCCCGTGCCCGGCGAGTAAGACGCCGGGGGCGAATGTTGCGGCCAGCCTAGCGTGAAAAAAACGATGAATGCCGCACTGCGACAAATATCACGTTTCTTTCACCATATTTCTTGAATCCGCTAGAGAACGTCAAGGGGGTGTATACCCGTGCATTTACATCAATCACCGAACCCGCATACAGGCCCCCACACCACAGCCCCTACCCCCCACCTCGCAGCGGGTGTCGGCGCCACACACCACACCCACCCCATGCCCGCACCGGACTCCACCCCACGGCCACCGCGAGCGATTACACCAGGGGTGAACAGGCAGAATATACACGCACCCATGGCTCCCACCCAGCCGCGAGCCCCACTCGCCCTTAGGTCGCTCAGGCGAGGGTTGCCGCAGGATAATTTGTCACCAAGATATCCCTCTCCCCCCGCTTCGAGACGACACACCACTCCCTTTCACACATCCGCCGCGACCGCGCCGCATCCCCCGCACCACAGTGTCAGCGATTGTCATCTGTCACCATATTGTGTCCATAGCGGCCCGTGAATATGCCTGTTCTGCGGTTCAGATTTCTCTCCCCCTTCTTTTTCGGCGTCACCCCATCGCAGCCCCCTGGGGCTCGCCGCCGCAACAACCGATCGCCACCCACCCCCCACACCGCACTCCCAAGCCTCCGCACCGCACTGCCCGCGCGTGCCACAAACGTGCCACAAATATGCCAGCGAACCACGCCTGCGGCCCACATTCAGTGACGCAGCCCACAGGGAGGCGTGCCGCCCAAGGAGACGACTCCGGGGGCAGTTCACGAGTGCCGTGCGGCGGTGAGCTGGCGGAACGGAGCCCCATACGGCGCACGGCATGAACAAAGCCCCTCACATATCAGCATGAGGGGCTTTGACCTGCGGAGATGGAGGGATTTGAACCCCCGGTCCGGTTCAAGGGACGCTCGCTTTCAAGGCGAGTGCATTCGGCCGCTCTGCCACATCTCCTGTGCAACGGTGCTCCGATGAAGCGTCGTCATTCTAACGCGTAGTCTTGCAAAGTATGAAAGCAATCACCTTGAGCGACCCGAGTGACAAGACCAGTTTGCACCTCACGGAGGTGCCCGACCCCGTGCCCGCCGCCGGCGAGGTGGTGGTGCGGGTGCAGGCCGCCGGCGTGAACCGTGGCGACCTGCTGCAGGCGGCGGGCTACTACCCGCCCCCGCCGGGCGCCTCGGAGATCATGGGCCTGGAGTGTGCGGGCGTCATTGAGGACCCGAATGGGCACGCCGAGTTTTCCTCCGGCCAGCCGGTGGCGTGTTTGTTGGCGGGTGGCGGCTACGCGGAAAAGGTGGCGGTGCCGGCCGGCCAGGTGATGCCCCTGCCGGAGGGGTACTCCCCGGAGGAGGCGGCCGCCGTCGTGGAGGTCGCCTGCACCGTGTACTCAAACCTGGTGATGTTGGCGGGCATGCATGCCGGGCAGACGGTGCTCATCCACGGCGGCGCGGGCGGCATCGGCACGTTCGCGATCCAGTTGGCGAAGCACATCGGCTGCCACGTCATCGTCACCGCCGGCTCCCCGGAGAAGCTGGAAGTCTGCCGCCGGCTTGGGGCGGATGAGCTCATCAACTACCGCGAGGACGATTTCGCGGAGCTGGCGCGCGGCCGCGCGGACATCATTTTGGACATCATGGGCGCAAAGTACCTGGACCGCAATATCACCGCGTTGGCGAAGGATGGCCACATGGTCATCATCGGTATGCAGGGCGGCACGAAGGCGGAGCTGAACATCGGCAAGTTGTTGGCGAAGCGTGGCACCATCAGTGCGACCGCGTTGCGGGCCCGCGACCTGGATGCGAAGGCGAAGATCTGCCGGGAGACGGTGGCGGCGGTGTGGCCGCTGTTGAGCGCGGGCACGATCACCCACCAGATTCACGAAGTGCTGCCCCTTGCGGAGGCGGCGCGGGCGCACCAGATGTTGGCCGATGGTGCGGTGACGGGAACGCTCGTGCTGCGGGTGGATACCGTTTAAGCTGTTCTACTCATGACCACCCCTCATTCGACCCAGCCTGCGGGTGCGGCGGCCGCTGTACCCACCACCCCGCCCCCGTCTGCCGGCGCGAGCAGCGCCCCCGGGAGCCCCACCACTGCCGGGGCGACCGCCCCCGTATGGCGGGCCGTCATTTGGGGCCTGTACTCCCTGCTGCTCATGCAGCAGCTGCCCGTCATTTTCCGGCAGGCCGACTTTAGTGAATCGTTGCTGTATTACGCCGTCGACGATCTCATCGAGTACCCCACCGTGGCGGTGTGGCCCATTGAGGTGTTCAAGTCGCTGGGCTGGGATTCCGCCGGCGGTTTCGCCGCCCTCCTCGTCGTCGTGCAGGCCCTCGTGGTGTGGGCGTGCACCCGCTGGGGCACGAAGGAGACTGCCTTTTTGTGGCTGGCGTGCATCAGCGCCATGGGGCCGCTCATGCTGTCCCGCATGGATTTGCTGCCCGGCGCGCTCGTCGCCTGGGCGTTGGCGCTCGTGGTGCGCCACCCCCGCACGAGCGGCGCCCTGTTGGCGGTGGCGACGGGCATGAAGCTGTGGCCGGGGCTGGTGGCCGCCGCCCTGCTGGGCTCGTGGCGGCGGGTGCTGGCCTTCGTGGCGACGGGGGTGGCATTGGTCGCGGCCTCGATCGCGGTCCACGGCCTCGATCGCACGGTGTCGCCCCTGGTGTACCAGGGGGATCGGGGCATCCAGGTGGAGTCGCTCTTCGCCACGCCGTTGTTGCTGCGCGAGGGCGTGACGGTGGAGTTCGCGAACTCGATGAGCTTTGAGGTGTTTGGCCCCGGCGTACAAAGGCTCACCGGTGTGGCTGATCTGGCGCAGTTGCTCGTGGTGCTGGGGGCCGCGGTGCTGGGCGTGGTGACGGCGCGCCGCTGGACGGGGCACACGGCGGTGGCATGTGCGACGAGCATCGTGTGGCTCATCATCGCCACCAATAAGGTGTTCTCCCCGCAGTACCTGCTGTGGGTGCTGCCGCTCATGCTGGTGGTGGTGACGACGACAACGTCGAAGGTGGCGCACGTGATGGCGTGGGCGTGTGTGCCGTTGACGGTGATGACGACGCTGATTTACCCGCTGATGTACCCGGAGCTGCTGGAGCAGGCGTTCACCCCGGTGATGCTGCTGTGGGTCCGTAATCTCATGGTGCTGGGGTTGACGGTGCTCAGCCTGGTGTGGTGGTGGCAGGAGTGGCGGGCCGCCCCCGCGACTCCCCGCCGCGGCGCCACTGCCCCGGCCCCGGCACCCACCCCTGCACCCGTGGAGCAGGCTGCGCTCTAGGGGCAGGGGGATCTGGGGGTGCGGGGTTTAAGCCAGGGAGGCGACGACCCGGACAAGCTGGTCGACGTCGGCGCTCGTATTGAAGGGCGACAGCGACACCGTGACGGTGCCGCCCGCGTCGGCCGCACCCATGGCCTCCAGGAGGGGGTCGCGGGGGGACACCTGGGCGACGATGCCATTGGCGAGGAGACGCTCATGCACGGTGTGGGCGTCGACGCCGTGGACGAGGAACGTCACCCGGGGGGTGCGGGCCGCGGGCGCGCCGGCGGCAGCTTCCCCCGTGATGCCGACCAAGTGCACCGCACCCAAGGAGCCTAAGGATTCCACCAGGTGGGTGGCGAGCTGCCCGGTGTGCGCGTTGAGGGCCCCCAGGGAGCGGCGCAGCCGGTTGCGGCGGGTACCGCGGGCGTCCTCATCCAGGTCGGCGAGGTGGTCGATGGTGGGGGCCACACCGCCCAGCAGGCCCATGGACAATGGCCCCACTTCGAGGGCGGCCGCCCCTTCGGCGCCGGGGGTCAGTGCCTGCAGGCGGGGGAACATGCTGACGTCGCGCACGACGAGGGCCGCGAGCTGCGGGCCGCCGAGGGCCGCCACGTCGAGCAGCACCGCATCCGCACCCCACGCATCCATGTCGATGGGCTGGTAGGGGGCCACGTCGCTCGCGTCGACGACGAGCCAGGCGCGGGAGTGCTCACGCACAATGTCGCGCACTGCCGCCACATCGGTCTGCGTGCCGACGAGCCGGTGGGCGGCGGGCACCACTACGAGCCGGGTGCCGCCGTCAACGATGTCGTGGAACTGCCACACGGGCAGCTCCCCGGTGCCGAGGTCGGGTTCCGCGATGCGGGCAGGCAGGCCGGCGAACACGTCCGCGATCGGTGCCGACAGGGAGCGCGCCACCACCACCGCGCCCGGGGGCACGGGCTGCCCGGCGCGCGCCAGGCGGGGGCGGAACGCCTCCACGAAGCCCCGCAGCAGGGTCTGGGGGTTGGGGCCCAGCACCACCCGGTCGGCGGCCGCGCCCACCAGGTCGGCGATGGCGCGGCGGGCCGCCGCATCATGCGCCAGGCCCGTCGGCACGCCCGCCGGCTGTGCTTTGGAGTGGGAGCCCCGCGCGGGCTCCACGGCGGCCACCAGGGGGCTGGTGCGGAACGCGGTCGCCACCCCGGAGGACACTCGTTCGGGGATTTGGGCCAGCTCGTGGCCGTTGAAATAGGTCCAGCCGTCCGATAGGGAGGCGTACAGGCCACGCACGCGGGCAAGATCAATACCCATGGTTGCTACAACTCACCCGCCTCTCCTCGACCAGGGACACACACCCCACACACACTAGCCGACGGCACGCCTCGTCGCTCTACCCAAAGGTCGGGGGTGCCCGCTAGGCTAGCTGTTTGTGAATACCCCCGTGAGCCTCAGCCGGATGACGGCCGTCGATGCCGCCACCTCCCCGCCGAGCCGGTCGAAGACGTTCGCCGCCGCCTGGCGCGACCTGGTGCGCGGTTTCCGGCAGCACGAACTCTGGCTGCAGCTCGGCTGGCAGGACATCAAGCAGCGCTACCGCCGCAGTGTGCTGGGGCCCCTGTGGATCACCATTGCCACCGGTGTCATGGCGATCGCGTTGGGGTTGCTGTACTCGGTGCTGTTTAAAATCCCGGTCGCGGAGTTCCTACCCCACGTCACCGTGGGCCTCATCATGTGGAACTTCATCTCGGGCGCCATTAAAGAGGGCTCCGATATTTTCATCGACAACGAGGGCCTGATTAAGCAGCTGCCGAGCGCCCTGTCGGTGCACTGCTACCGGCTGGTGTGGAAGCAGACACTGTTCCTGGCGCACAACATGGTGATCTGGGTGATCCTTATGCTGGTGTTCCCCCGCCACTTGGGCTGGCAGGGATTGTTGGCGTTCCCGGCGTTGGCGTTGCTGATCCTCAACGGGGTGTGGGTGTCGATGTTCTTCGGCATCATCGCCACCCGCTACCGTGACGTCTCCCCCCTGCTGGAGGCACTCACCCAGCTGCTGTTCTACGTCACCCCCATCGTGTGGACGACGCAGACCCTCCACGACCAGGGCGGCACCGTCAGCCAGCGGGCCCGCATCGCGGAACTCAACCCCCTGTACCACTACATGGAGGTCGTGCGCGCCCCGCTCATTGGCGCCCCGATTCATGCCTACAACTGGTATGTCGTCATCGGCTGCACGATCGCGGGCCTCGCGGTGGCGTTGCTGGCGATGCGCCAGTGGCGTTTCCGCGTCGCCTACTGGGTGTAACCCTCGTCGACGGTGACGTTGTTCTCTTCACCCCACCCCGGCTGCCGCCGCCCTGTTGTCGTTTTCTTTTAAAGGTTGTTTCATGGTTTCCATCGATACGTACAACGCGTGTGTGGATTTCCCCATTTTTGATGCGAAGTCCCGCTCGATGAAGAAGGCGTTCCTCGGTGCCGCCGGCGGCGCCATTGGCCGCAACAGCGACAACGTCGTCGTGGTGGAGGCACTCAAAGACATCAACCTGCACCTGCGGGAGGGCGACCGGGTGGGCCTCGTCGGCCACAATGGTGCCGGCAAGTCGACGCTGCTGCGGCTGCTGTCGGGGATTTATGAGCCGACGCGCGGCAGCGCCCACATTCGGGGCCGGGTGGCCCCCGTCTTCGACCTGGGTGTCGGCATGGACCCGGAGATCTCGGGTTACGAGAACATCATCATCCGCGGCCTGTTCCTCGGGCAGACGCGCAAGCAGATGAAGCAGAAAATGGACGAGATCGCCGAGTTCAGTGAGCTGGGCGAGTACTTGTCGATGCCGCTGCGCACCTACTCCACCGGCATGCGGATCCGCCTGGCGTTGGGTGTGGTGACCTCCATCGAGCCGGAGATTCTGCTCCTCGACGAGGGTATTGGCGCGGTCGATGCGGCGTTCATGGCGAAGGCCCGCGCCCGCCTGGAGGAGCTGGTGCAGCGCTCCGGCATCCTGGTGTTCGCCTCCCACTCCAATGACTTCCTGGCGCAGCTGTGCGACAGTGCCCTGTGGGTGGATCACGGCACCATCCGGCAGGTCGGCGCCGTCGACGAGGTGGTGGAGGCCTACGAGGGGAAGGGTGCCGCCGATCATGTGCGCCGCCTGCTGGGCCGCCTCGAAGCGGAGAAGAAGGGCGGGGCCGCCTGATGCTGCAGCACACGGACCGCATCGCCGCCGTCATCGTCACCCACAACCGCGCCGAGCTGCTCACCCACTCGCTGCGGATCGTGGCGCAACAGTCCCGCCCCGTGGAGTGGATCATTGTCGTCGACAATGGGGCCGATGAGGCGGTCGCCCGCCTCGTCGCCGACATCGCCGGCCCCCGCGGCATCTACCTTCCGAGCCGCACCAACCTGGGCGGGGCCGGTGGCTTCGCCTACGGATTCCTCCACGCCCTCGCCCTCGGCGCCGACGCGGTGTGGTGCGCCGACGACGACGGCCGCCCCGAGGACGAGCACGTGTTGCAGCGGCTCCTCGACTGTGCGGCCGCCCGCCACCTCGACGAAGTGTCCCCCGTCGTGTGCAACCTGGAGGAGCCCGCCAAGCTCGCGTTCCCGCTCCGCCGCGGCCTCGAATGGCGCCGCTACCGGGAAGAACTCGACGCCGCGGGCGATTTCCTCCCCGGCATCGCCTCCCTGTTCAACGGGGCACTGATTTCCGCGCACGCGATGGAACGCATCGGGGTCCCCGACTACCGGCTGTTCATCCGCGGCGACGAAGTGGAATACCACCGCCGACTCGTGCGCTCCGGGCTGGCGTTCGGCACCTGCCTCACCGCCGCCTACCTGCACCCCGACGGGGCGGAGGAGTTCAAACCGATCCTCGGCGGCCGGATGCACACCCAATACCCCGACCATGAGGGCAAACGCTTCTTCACCTACCGCAACCGCGGCTACCTCATGAACCAGCCCGGCATGCGGAAGCTCCTGCCGCAGGAATACGCCCGCTTCGCGTGGTTCTTCCTCGTGCAGCGCCGCGATGTCGCCGGCTTCATCCAGTGGTTGAAGCTGCACCAACTGGGCCGGCGGGAACGCTTCGACCGGCCGTGAACCCGGTGGGCCGCGGAGAGTTAACACCGGGGCCCCGCCGCGCGATACCCTCTGCGACAGGCCACCCACAGTGATGCGCCCCCCTTTTTTCTCACCCTCGTCGCACAGAAGGATCCGACCCGTCATGCTCAAGCGCGCTACTGCCCTCACCCTGACCGCCATGATGCTGCTGGCCCCGCAGGCGTCTGCGGGCTCCGCCGACGAGATCTTCGGCTCCTCCGAAAGCACCCTGTTCCACATCGCCTCCCTCATGGAGGGCCTCATCGAGGTGGGCCTGTACCCGCTGCTGTGGGTGCTGTGGAAGCTGGTGGGTGACTTCTCGATCTTCCCGCACTGATCGATCCTCCCGCGCCCGGCGAGGTCGTGCGCGGATCACCGTGGACTCACAATGCACCGCGAGCTTGTCGACACGCACCGCCGCAGCCGGCGTATTGGTGTGTGGTGGGATCACCCGATGCAGGAGTCCCATTGGTCGCGTGCGAAAACTGAACGGACGTCGCTTCGGGTGTACGCCACCCGGGCTGAAGCGGAGGCGGACGTCCGGGAGTGGATCCAGTGGTTTCACGTCGCTCGTCGGCATTCCGCGATCGGCGGTGTCAGCCCGGTTGCGCGTGAGGCTTCTGTGTGGGCGAGGTCCGTCAAGTCTGAGCTGGCAGAGGCTGCGTGACAAGGAATTTTTTCACAGCTCACTGTCAACGATGTGCAGGGAACCCCACCACGCGGTGTGCCGCCTCGACACCGTTTTCAACGGTTTCCACTCGTAGTGCCTCATGTGCATGGCGCCAAACCCCGCTTTCGCACGGTCGCAGGGAGCAACCCCCGACCGCCAGACGCAGCACAGCGAAAAACTCCCCCACAGGGCGCGTCACACGCATTCCACCGAGCACTCGCGATCGCCCCAACAACAAGCCTGAACAGACATGGCACACCGAACAGACAGATGTGGGAGCACGCAGCGAACCTCCACCCCGCATAAAAAATGACTCCGGTCACGGATGGGGGTAGGGGGCGGGGGTGCTTGCAGGCACACCTTTGACATATGCCAGCCACACACAAAGCCCAAGCGCATAGCCATAAAAGGGAAAGCCTTTCCGGTAGCTTCAATATCGCTAACCCGCGAAGCATTGATTGCAACTCGCGAGAAACGCTCCTATGGTGGCCACTATCCCCAGAAACGAGTGGCGCACACCACGCCAAACCGCCAACCTTATCCAGGCGCGGTTGGGAACTTTCCCCGAGAAACGAAGGAGTATTTCCATGCCCGCTTCCCACATCACCAAAGACTGATTAATTGCTAGGAACCGCGATGAAAGACTGGATAACTGTCGCAGCTATTAGTCTGACCCTCTTTGGAATCGGACTGTTTGCCTATTATGCGGTTGATCACTGGACGGCGCTTGAACCAGATCGAGGGGTGTCAATGATTGCTATAGCCATGTTTGGCACCTTCCCGATCGCTTCTTTTGCAGGTCACAAGGTTGACAAAAAGATCAAGGGTAGTCGAGCAAAGTAGGCTCGTTCTGCACGAGCGCAATAGTACGAGAGCGCCCGGAGGCTACGTAGCCTTCCGGGCGCTTTCGCTCACCACGCCGACACGCCGCCGCAAGAAATTTCCGTCCACCCCACACGCCCCGAGCACAAGAGCAGCACGCCTAGGGGTGGGCGAGCAACTGCCGGTAGGTGGCAACCTGCTCAATGGAGGGCTGGGCCTGGATACTCGCCAGGCGCTGCGCCACACCCGGCGCCAGGTAGCGGGCCGCCTCCAGGGGGGTGTTGTCCCACCCCAGGGCCTCCATCGTGGATTCCACAATGTCAGCGGTGGTGGCCTCATCGCCCAGGCAGGCGGCGGCTAACAGCAGCACCCAGGCGGCGTCACGCCCCCGCCCGGCGTGCACCGGCACCCCCCGGGGCCGATCAATGCCCGTCGGCGGCTGATCCACCACCCCGAGCGCCTGCACGAGGGCCACGAAGTCGAAAATCCCGGAGCGTTCAATAATGTCCACCACATCGGGGTGAGTGTGGGACAGCACCACGGCGGCCACGTCGTCGCCGGTGAGGATCGCGTTGATGCGGGTGGGGTTGAATTCCTCCCCCAGGAAATCGCCGGAGCCGCCGATGCACAACGCCTGCGGGGTGCCCTGATCGCGGGGATACGAGTCGAGGGTTTCCACATCGACGTTCCACAAACCCCAGTGGAGACGCACCGCGCAGCCCACCTCCCCGAGAAGCTGGTGGATGCACTCCGAGTCCTCCGCGAGCCAGGGCCCCTCCCCCACCCCGAAGGCGACGCCGAGGGCGTGCTGTAGGTGGGTGAGGCTCAACGCGTCGTTGATGCCGAGGTGGCGGACGGCGGGCGGGGTTGCCCCGTCCACGCGGGCCCGCAGGATGACCGTGCGCGGCGCCCGGGGCGTGTGCCTGGGGGTGTGCCTGCGCGCAGCCAGCGGAATGATGTCCGCGCCGAGGATGGGTGCTGCGCTCATGACTCCCACTGTAGACACGCGCGCGCCGGCGCGTCGCCGGCCGAAGTGTGAGGTGGGGGCCACGGGAACAATGATGTTGGCTACACTGTGGGTTTTTCTTTGGGTTATGTCCGATCGGGCATCGTGGGCGCGGGTAGGCTGGTGGCATGTTTGGCTTGTTCAAGCGGGCAGCGAAGCCCACGCACGAGGCAGCGGAGCGTACCGATCTGCCGCTCAGCCCCGAGGTGACGATGATGATGGCGCAGGAACTGCCCATCTTGGACAGTGTGTCCCGCACCCGGGTGTATGAGATTCTGCGCGCCTACGACGGTCCGGTGATCACCAGCCAGGACGAGTTGCCGCAGGAAATCAAGGACTTGATGGACCTGAACTAGGCATTTTATTTCTCAATCGAGAGGCTTCCCTCATGACTTTCACCCCGAATCTGCAGCGTGAGCGCCTGACCGGCTGGGGCCGTACCGCCCCGTCCACGTCGGAGGTGCTGCGCCCCCGCGACCCCGAAGAGGTCATCAACCTCGTGAAGATGGTGGCGGAGCAGAAAGAGTCCGGCTACCACCGCGGCATCATTGCCCGCGGCATGGGCCGCTCCTACGGCGATCCGGCGCAGAACGCCGGCGGCATCGTCGTCGACATGACCACCCTGAACACCATCCACTCCATCGACGAGGACAACGCCATCGTCGACGTGGACGGTGGTGTCACCCTCGACCAGCTGATGAAGGCCGCCCTGCCGTACGGGCTGTGGGTGCCGGTGCTGCCCGGCACCCGGCAGGTCACCATCGGTGGCGCGATCGGCCCCGACATTCACGGCAAGAACCACCACTCGGCGGGCTCCTTCGGCGACCACGTGCTGTCGATGGAACTCCTCGTCGCCGACGGCCGGGTGCTGCACCTGGAGCCGAACGGCACCCCGGACGACCCGGACGGGTCCCTGTTCTGGGCGACGGTCGGCGGCATGGGGCTTACCGGCATCATCCTGCGGGCCCGCATCAAGATGACCCGCACGGAGACCGCCTACTTCATCGCCGACGGCGACCTCACCCCGACCCTGGATGCGACGATCGAGTTCCACTCCGACGGCTCGGAGAAGAACTACACCTACTCCTCCGCCTGGTTCGATGCGATCTCCCCGGAGCCGAAGCTGGGCCGCGCCGCGATTTCCCGCGGTTCCCTGGCGACGCTGGCGCAGCTGGAGGAACTCTCCCCGAAGCTGGCGAAGGATCCGCTGAAGTTCAACGCCCCCCAGCTGGTGACGGTGCCGGATATTTTCCCGAACTTCACCATGAACAAGCTGTCGATGATCGCCATCGGTGAGCTGTGGTGGCTGAAGTCCGGCGAGTACAAGAACAAGGTGCAAAACCTCACGCAGTTCTACCAGCCGCTCGACCTCATTGGTGAGTGGAACCGCGGCTACGGTTCCAAGGGCTTCCTGCAGTACCAGTTCGTCGTCCCCCGCGAGGCGGTGGAGCCGTTCAAGGACATCATCCGCGACATCCAGGCCTCCGGCCACTACTCGGCCCTCAACGTGTTCAAGCTGTTCGGTGAGGGCAACAAGGCTCCCCTGTCGTACCCGATGCCCGGCTGGAACGTGTGCGTCGACTTCCCCATCAAGAAGGGCCTGCGCGAATTCCTCGATGATCTCGATCGTCGCGTCATGGAGTTCGGTGGCCGCCTGTACCTGGCGAAGGAGTCCCGCACCAGCGCCGAGGACTTCCACCGCATGTACCCGGGCATGCAGGGCTGGCTGGACACCCGCAACGCGATCGACCCGAACGGCATCTTCGCCTCCGACATGTCCCGCCGCCTCGAGCTGCACTAAGCAGTCGTCGTTTCTTTTCTTCTGCGGGGCGCCCCCTTGTAAGGGGTGTGCCCCGCGCCCCCACACCACTTACAGTAAAGGACCCTCCACATGCTCAACGCTGTTGGAAAGCCGAACACGGTGCTGCTGCTCGGCGGCACCTCCGATATTGGCCGCGCCATCGCAGAGGAGTTCGCCCCTGAGCGCGTCATCCTCGCCGCCCGGGCCACGAGCCCCCGCCTGGAGGAGGCGAAGGCCGAACTCGCGGGCCGCGGCATTGCCGTCGAGGTCGTCGACTTCGACGCCACCGACTTTGATTCCCACCCGCAGGTGCTGGAGAAGGTCTTCGAGCAGGACATCGACGTCGCGATCGTGGCGTTCGGGTCCCTGGGCGACCAGGAGCAGCTGTGGCAGGACCAGGCGCAGGCCGTGGCGTCCGCCCAGCTGAACTACACCGGTGCGGTGTCCGTCGGCACCCTGCTGGGGCAGCTCATGCGCCGCCAGGGCCACGGCACCATCATCGCGATGAGTTCCGTCGCGGGCCAGAAGGTGCGCCGCAGCAACTTCGTCTACGGCTCCACCAAGGCCGGCTTCGACGGCTTCTACACCCAGCTCGGCGAAGCGCTCCGCGACAGCGGGGTGCGGGTCGTTGTGGTCCGCCCCGGCCAGGTGCGCACCAAGATGACCGCCGACATGGACGAGGCCCCCCTGACCGTGGACCGCCAGGAGGTGGCCCGCGCCGTCGTCAAGGCCGTCGCCGACGGCAAGGATGTGGTGTGGGTGCACCCGGCATTTAAGTATGTGTCCATGGTGCTCCAGCACATCCCGCGCGCTATCATGCGGAAGTTGCCTATCTAGGAGGTCTCACACCCCCATGCCGAACCTCGTCGAGCCGCGGGTGGCGGAGGAGTACACGTCAGACATAGTGAGCACGCCCCGCACCCTGGGCGGCATTGCCGCCGCCGGGTTCGGCGGCGGTGTGCTCACCCTGCTTGCGTGGCTGCTGCTGCAGCACACCCACCTGCCGGCGTTCGGCGGGTCGCAGCTATCCCGTGCGGTATCCACCGGCGGGACGGTCTTCCTCCTGCTGCTGGTCATGGGCTTGGTGTTCCTGTGGCTGCAGAAACCCCGCTGGCGGATCTTCAGCTACCTGGTGTTCTACTTCTCGCCCGCGGGGCTCGTGGTGACCACCACCGCGATTCCCCTGGCCGCCACCCGCCTGTACATGGACGGGGTGACGGTCGACCAGGGGTTCCGCACCCAGTTCCTCACCCGCATGGCGGACACGACTGCGTTGTCCGACATGAACTACCTCGACTTGCCGACGTTTTACCCGGGCGCCTGGTTCTGGGCGGGCGGCCGCCTGGCGAACCTGCTGGGCATTCCCGGCTGGGCGGTGTTCCAGCCGTGGTCGCTGGTGAGTATGGCGGCGGCGGCCTGCATGCTGGTGCCCGTGTGGCAGCGGCTGTGCGGCTCCGTCGTCGTCGCCACCGCGGCAGCACTCGTGACGACGTCCATCGTGCTTGTCATGGCCTCCGATGAGCCCTACGCGGCGATCATTGCGATGGGCGCCCCGGCGGCGACCGTGGTGGGCCGCCGCGCATTGGGTGGCGCCCGGTGGGCGATGGCCGGCATCATCGTCTACTTGGGTATCTCGGCGAGCATGTACACCCTGTTCACCGCCGTCATCGCCCTGAGCGTCACCGCGGTCGCGGCGGCGAGTGCGGTGTTCATTGATCGTTCCGTGCGGCCGCTGCTGCGGCTGCTGCTCATCGGGGTGGCCTCGGCACTCATCGCCCTGGTGGCGTGGGGCCCGTACCTCATGGCGATCGTGACGGGGGCCCCGCGGTCCGGTGCGTCGGCAACGCACTACTTGCCGCCGAACGGCACCCAGGTCCCGCTGCCGATGTTCTCCCTGTCGATGCTGGGCGTGCTGTGCCTGCTGGGTTTCGTGTTCCTCGTGCTCCGCGCCGGCGACCGCGACATCCGCGCCATGGGCATCTCCCTGGTGGTGTTCTACGCGTGGATCGTCGCCTCCATGATCGTCACCCTCGCCGGCGGCACCCTGCTGGGTTTCCGCCTCGACGTCATCATCGCGGTGCAGCTCGCCACCGCCGGCGTGTTCGCCCTCGCGGAGATGCGACTCATCGGCTTCGAGGCGTTCTACCCGCAAGCCACCTCCCCCCAGCTGGCGCGCGGCATCACCTTCGTCATGGTGTCCCTGCTGTCGCTGGCGGGAATCTCCTACGCGCAGAACATCCCCAACAAGAACGCCGACGCCATCGACCGCGCCTACACCGACACCGACGGCTATGGCGAACGGGCCGACAAGTACCCGGCGGATGCGGGGAAGTTCTACCCCGAGATCGACTCCTACCTCACCGGATTGGGCTACACCCCCGGTGATACGGTGGTCCTCACCGACGAGCAGAACTTCATGAGCTTCTACCCCTACCGCGGTTTCCAGGCGTTCACCTCGCACTATGCGAACCCGCTGGGCGAGTTCGATCTCCGCAACGACGCCATCGAAGCCCTCGCGGACGCCTCCTGGGATGGCCCGCAGGCCCTCGCCGAGGGGCTCGAAGAACTCCCCTGGGCGGCACCCGAGGTGTTCATCTTCCGCGACTTCAAGTACGACCTCGCCGAGGACCTGTACCCGAACAACCCCAACGTCCGCTTCCGGGGCATCTACTTCAACCCGGATGCTTTCGACGGCTGGGTGGAGAAACAGATCGGCCCCTTCGTCGTCGTCACACGCCGCTAAGCCCCCGGCTGCGGCGCCACAACTCCATAGCCCCACCTTTTCTTCTTCCCTCGTTCTTCTTCACTCACCCCTCTTCCATCCCCAGTCCGACCCAGCCTCCTCCGGCCGCACGTGCCCCCACGGGCGGCGGGTACAAGGGACGCCAAACACCAAAGGACCAATTTTCCGGTGACTTTGCAAAGAATCAAGGCCCTCGCCATTTTCAGTGGCATCGCGGGGTTCCTACTGTTTCTGGCCACCCCGTTCCTTCCCGTGGTGCAGCACCAGTCGTCGATCGACTTCCCGCAGGAGAACCTGGGCAGCATCAACGCGCCCCTGATTTCCTACGTGCCGGAGTCCATTGAGGCGGACATTCCGCTCCCCGTCGGCGCGATGAACCCGGGGCAGAACATGGTGTTCGGCACCCTGCCGCCGGACAGTAAGGACGCCACGACGCGCGGCCTGTTTGTTCGTCTCTCCGACGGGGGCCTGGATGTGGTGGCCCGCGACAAGGTGCCCTTCGAGTTGACGAAGGAGGAACTGGAGGGCCTGCCCGCCGGCAGTGTGCTGCACATTTCCTCCACCCACGAGGCCACCGAGGTCGAGATCCCCGGCACGAAGTACTCCGGGGAGGTCGACACCGATGAGCGCCCCCAGTTCACCGGCATCTACACCGAGCTCGCCGACGTCGCCGCCGCGAAGGATGCGGGCCTGCACGCCCACGTGGAGATCAACTCCCGCTTCACCTCCACCCCGTCGCTGGTGAAGTACATCGCCATGTACCTGGGCACCCTGCTCACCGTGGTGGCGCTGTGGGCGCTGCACAAGATGGATGTGCTCGACGGGCGCACCACGAAGCGGATGTGGCCGAAGGGCGCATTCCGGCCCCGCGCCGTCGACGCCGCCGTCTTCGGTGGCCTGGGCTACTGGTACATCTTCGGCGCGAACACCTCCGATGATGGCTACCTGTTGACGATGGCCCGGGTCAGCCACCACGCCGAGTACATGGCGAACTACTACCGCTGGTTCGGTGTGCCTGAATCCCCCTTCGGCTCCCCCTACTACGATCTGCTGGGGTTGATGGCGCAGATCAGCACCTCGAGTGTGTTTATGCGCCTGCCGGAGCTCGTCGCCGCCGTGGTGACGTGGTTCGTCATCTCCCGGGAGGTGCTGCCGCGCCTCGGCGCGAAGATTGCGGCCCGCCCGCTGGCGGTGTGGACGGCAGCGTTCTCCTTCCTCGGGTTCTGGATGGTGTACAACAATGGCCTCCGCCCCGAGCCGGTCATCGCCATGGGCGCCCTGTTGACGTGGGTGTCGATTGAGCGCGCCATCGCCACCTCCCGCCTGCTGCCCGCCGCGATCGGCGTCATCATTGCCACGATGTCGCTGGGCGCCGGCCCGACGGGCCTCATGGCGGTCGCCGCCCTCCTCGTCGGCCTGTCGGCGATCATTCGGATCATTGTGCGCCGCCGCGCACTCCTCGGTTCCTTTGGTGTGCTCGCTCAGGTCACCCCGTTCCTCGCGGCGGGTTTCGCGATCCTCATGGGTGTGTTCGGCGACCAGACGCTGGCGACCGTGCTGGAATCCATCCGGGTGCGCAGCGCCAAGGGCCCGTCCCTGGTGTGGTACGACGAGTGGGTGCGCTACGAGACGCTGATGACGCAGAACGTCGACGGCTCGTTCCCCCGCCGCTTCGCGGTGCTGATGATGCTGTTCTGCCTGGCGATTGTGCTGGCGACGGTGCTGCGCCGCGGCCGGGTGCCGGGGGCGGCACCGGGGCCGTCGAACCGGCTGATGCTGGTGTTCTTCGGCACCATGTTCTTCATGATGTTCACGCCGACGAAGTGGTCGCACCACTTCGGCGTGTACGCCGGCATCGGTGCCGGCCTCGCAGCCCTCGCCGCGGTTGCCGTCAGCCAGATGGCGGTCCGCAGCGCCCGCAACCGCACGCTGATGATCGGCGCGACTCTGTTCGTGCTGGCGATCAGCCTCGCCGGCATCAACGGCTGGTGGTACATCAGCTCCTTCGGTGTGCCGTGGTGGGACAAGACCATCCAGTACCGCCACGTGGAGGCCACGAACATCATGCTGGGGATCTCCCTCGTGGTGCTCGCCTTCGGCGCGTTCCAGTCCTTCCAGTCGGATGTCGCCGACCAGACGGGGCACAAGGTGAAGCGCTCCATGCGCTTCAACGGGGTGCTGTCCGCACCGATCACCGTGGTGCTCGCACTGGTGGTGGTGTTCGACATGCTGAGCCTTGGTAAGGGCTTCGTCGCCATGTACCCCGCCTACTCCGTCGGCTTGGGTAACGTCCGCGCCCTGGCGGGCAACTCCTGCAACCTGGCCAACGACGCCATGGTGGAGACCAACACGAACGACTCGTTCCTCACCCCCACCACCGGCACCCTGGGTGACTCCCTCGAGTCCGGTGAGGTGCGCGGCTTCGGGCCGAATAATGTGCCCAGCTACATTGACACCTCCGGGGTGGATACCTCCGGCGCGTCCGCCGGCTCGATCGCGGGCGCAACGGATGATGACACCGCCAGCGGTGACACCTCCGGCCAGGACACCGGCACGACCGGTGGTTTGCGCCGCGATGCCGGTGTCAACGGGTCGGTGGCGACCCTGCCGTTCTCCCTCGACTACCGCACCGTGCCGCTGCTGGGTTCCTTCACGGAGGGCCCCCAGTTCCCCGCGGAGGTCACCACCGCCTGGTACACCCTCCCGCAGCGCAGCGATGATGCCCCCCTCGTCATCGTCAGCGCCGCCGGCCAGATCGAACACCACGACATCAACGGCGTGTACCAGAGCGGCCAGGAACTCGTCCTCGAGTACTCCACTGACGGTGGCCGCACCGTCGCCGGCGAACTGGAGCCCCTCGACATTGGCCCCAGCCCCAGCTGGCGCAACCTGCGCTTCCCGCTGGCCGACATCCCGGCGGACGCCGACGTGGTGCGCATCCGCGCCGTCGATACCTCCCTCGACCCGGAGCAGTGGCTGGCGTTCACCCCGCCGCGGGTGCCGACGCTTGATTCGTTGAACAATGTCATCGGCTCTGAAGATCCCGGCCTGCTGGACTGGTCGGTGGCCCTGCAGTTCCCCTGCCAGCGCCCCTTCGACCACTACGCCGGTGTGGCGGAAACGCCCGTGTTCCGCGTCAGCCCGGACCACGCCGGCAAGGTGACACTGTCCCCGTGGCAGGACTACGCCGGCGGCGGCGTCATGGGTATCGCCGAGGCCATCAACACCTCCGTCGAGGTGCCCGCCTACCTCAAGGACGACTGGGGTCGCGACTGGGGTTCCCTGGAGCGCTACCGCCTGCGCACGAACTCGCGCGGCCAAACCCCGGCGGATGCGGACATCACCATCACTGATGTGACCCGCACCGGCTGGTGGACGCCCGGCCCGATGAAGATCAGCGACGACAACAAGGACTAACCCGCACCAGTCCAGGTGTCCCTTCCCGCCCCCACAGCGCACCACCGCGCGTGGGGGCGACGGCGTCTGCGCCCCACCCCAGGCACACAAAAACCCACCGCGCGACCCTGCCGCACGCAGCGGCACCAGGATCGACGGTGGGTAGAGTCTCGGTTCCCGCAGGGACGCGAAGAGCAAGGAGCAACCGAAGCTGTCAGCCCTAGGAGAAGGAGACCAGGCCCCGCCCAAGCTGCCCGGAGGCCATGCTCAACAGCTCCCAGAGGGAGACCACGATGTTCTGCAGGCGCTCCAGCAGCGCGCCCGGCAGCAGCGACAGGTGCTGGGAGGAACCGGCCCACGCCTCACGCGCCTCATCGGCGGTGATCACCTCGGGGGAACAGGAACGAAGCGACACGTCCTTCGGCGTCATCCCCGGGCCCCGGCCCATGCTCGTGGAGCACGCTTCGGCCTCCTCGGCGGAGGTTTCACCGAAGGTCAACGCCAGGCGAACCTTCTCCTCGCTCATGGTGGTGGTCGTCTGGTCGGAGGAGAGTTCGGCGGCACCGGCGGGGGCTGCGAGGGCACCGGCGGCAACGGCCGTAGCGCATGCGCAGGCGAGGACAGAATGACGAAGAGTCATGGAGAAATCCTTATGTGTCAAGACGGAGGGGATGGGATCGCACGTGGAAGCAGCAGTCCGCACACCGCCAACACAACGGCCACGCACGAGAACCAAGAGTAGCACCATCGCTAACACCGCCCCCAAGAAGTAGCCACTAGCAGCAGACTTACACCTACTTGCGACATGCGCACACGGACACACATCCCGATTGAGAGCACCCCCACATAAATCCGCCCCGTGGGAGGATACGCAGAAGCCCACTGCAGGGAAAACCGCCGCAGTGGACTCACAACACAGGCATACCGGGGATCACACCCCGGAGGGAAATCTAGTCGAAGATCCCCCCGAGGATCGCCTGCAGAGGCTCGAAGAAGATGTAGTTGGCGAAGTCGGCGATCTTCAGAACCGTCACGAAGATGCGGCGAAGCAGCGCCTTGGCCGTCACCGCCGGGGTCTCCGCGGAGCCTGCCCAGGCATCGCGGACATCATCCTCAGTGATCGGCATCCAGGAGCAGTCTTCAGGAACGTACATGAGAGGCCGCATCTGGCCCGGCTCACCCTTGTGAAGCCGGGCGGCACAATCCTTCGCCGCACCCTCCTCAGTGACGCCATAAGTCATCGCCAGACGGGCCTTGTCAAGGGCAGGAGTCCCCTCATAGTCGGCAGTGACGGAACCGGTGCTCGACGAAGAGCTCGACACATCAGAATCGGCAGCAACCGCCACCGGAGCGCTGATAAGAGCGACACCGCAGAGCAGCGATGCGATGAAACGCTGAGCGCGCATCACAATCCTTCTTCCTCACAGTAGGGGCCACAGGAATCGATGGCCCTCAAAATTCTCAAACGTTTTAATCATCGGCGCAGTAGGGGCTCCCCGCAACTCGTGGACGGCTAGTGGTGAAGACTCCCGCCGCGGTGACAGGGGTCTGAGTCAAATTTTGGCATGGTCTGTTCTGGACAACCAGCCTGACCAGGGACCCGCCAACTAGGCGGCAGCCATCACCGCATCCTCCCGGCCACTGGAAGACTCCAGCGACGCGATAAACGCCAGCTCAAACTTCGCAGGCGACCGCCCGCCCAACGC
>NZ_PPDL01000031.1 GCF_002994655.1 Corynebacterium sp. 13CS0277 | reverse complement strand
GCTCGGTAGTGGTGGTGGCGGTTGTCATGTCAAGACCTTCTCAAGCTCAGATTTTGCTTACAGGGTATGACACTGCCGGAGCCCGAAAAACATCCTTTCGATAGGGTCTGATTCCAGTCGCTTTGCTCGAGCATGAGAAAGTTGCAACTGTACAGCGGGTACTGTACAGTCGTTGGCATGAATCACCACGCCTCAGGAATAGATGCAATGAATCGGTTAGGAAGAGCGCTTGCCGACCCCACCCGGTCAAGGATTCTTCTCACACTGCTCGAAAAACCATCTTTTCCCGTGGATATCGCAGCAGATTTAGGTCTTACTCGCTCCAATGTTTCCAACCATCTAACATGTTTGCGAGATTGTGGAATTGTTTCCATTCAGCCTCGTGGGAGAAAAACTCTCTACACGATCGCAACACACGAAGTGGAAGATATCCTGCTGCACGCTCAGCGTCTTGTTCTCCATATTGATCCGACATGCGAATGCGATGCTGGGGATAAAAATTAATACCCAGCATGTAAAGAGGAAGGAAAATGTTGTGGGACTGACTAAAAACCGTAAAGAAATCCTGCATCGCCAAGTCAGACTTATTGTAGCTTTCACTATTAGCTACAATGTTTTAGAAGCGCTGATTTCAATTTGGGCAGGATTTGAGGCGTCTTCTGTTGCGTTGATAGGGTTTGGGTTGGACTCCGTAGTTGAAGTCCTTTCTGCACTAGCGGTTGCATGGCAATTCGCGAGAAAAGAGCCCGAAAAATGGGAAAAAGTGACCGTTAGAGCAATCGCCGTTTCTTTCTTTTTGCTTGCATTTTACGTAGGCCTAAATTCTGTGCTGACCTTGTGGAATAAAGAAGCGCCCGAGCACACTGTTTTCGGTTTATCAATCACTGCGATTAGTTTGTTGCTCATGCCAATTCTCGCATTTTTCGAGTCGCAAATTGGTCGTGAACTTCAATCTAAAAGCGTCATGTCGGACGCAAAGCAACTTTTACTGTGCATTTATTTGTCGGGGACGGTTTTACTTGGGTTATTGCTAAATAGTTTATTTGGTTGGTGGTGGGCTGATCCTGTCGCAGCTCTTGTTGTCGCAGCACTTGCGGTTCATGAAGGAATGGAGGCGTGGAAAGGAGAAGTCGAATTTCCTCTAGCATCGATTTAACGAAATACGTTCAAGCAGCTTACAGCTGAACCGAAGATCACCACGGCATTCAACGTGCACGCACTTTTACAACTGGTCATGAACGGCGTTTTTGCTTGACGCCACGGATATCACCACGGAGATATCGTGTGGATATTGTTGGTCCATTTTCCCAATAGTCCGTTCATTCGCGACTGCACTGGGCAGGGGTTCGACGTGTCGACCCCGACCGGCAGCACGGAGCCACGCATCGAGTGTATATGCAACTAATTCTGTAACGAGATTGCCATAAATAGTAACGCCCAAGGGCGGCTCATTGAATGTCCAACTGCTTCTGTCTGACGGGGACGAATCGACCTCGTTCCACCGATCCCATGTCTCCGGGCCCGCCGGAACGCGCTTTGGGGGCCGTGCGAGGTCTCCAAACGCTCACCGTGGTTCACGCCAACGGGGGTAGCGAGCCTGTGTTACCAAATATGACAAACCCGTTACAGAATTATGTGTATCCCCATCGAGGTGGTGGCTTCGTCGCTGCGGCGCGGGCTCCTGGTGCCAACTTCCCGGGTGTGCTCACCTCCATCGTGCGGGGTCAATCCGCGGGGTTCATCCGAGGGCGTTGAACACTTCGCTGGTGGCGGGGTGGGTGTAGATGCCGCTGGTGAATTCGGCGGCAGTCATGCCGGCGCGCATGGCCACTGCCACGGTGTTGATGAGTTCCTGGGCGTCGATGCACAGCAGGGTCGCCCCGAGGATGGCATCGGTGGTGGTGTCGACGAGGAGGCGGGCCATGCCTTCCGGGTGGCCGACGATTTTCGGACGCGGCAGGATCGGCACGTCGGCGATGGTGACGGTGCGGTCGCTCACCTCACCGGCGGCGATGCGGTCGGTGAGTTCCTCCCGGGTGGCGCCGACTGTCGCCAGCGGCGGCTCGAGGAACGTGGTGGTGGGCAGCAGCCGGCCGGTGGTGACCCGGGGTGCGCCGACACCATAGCGGTCGTGGAGGATCACCCGGTGGTCGTCAAAGCTGGCGTAGGTGAACTGGGGCCCGCCGGTCACATCCCCGGCGGCGTACACGCCGGGGGCGGTGGTGCGTAGGTGCTCGTCGACGACGATCGCTCCCCGCTCAGTGGTGGCGATGCCTGCGGCCGCGAGGTTCAGCCCTTCGGTGGCGGGCCGGCGGCCGATGGCGACGAGGACCGCGTCCCCTGTGACGGTGTCGGTGGTGCTGCTGTCGCCGGGGCCGCCGACGGTGTACGTCACCGTCACGGTGCCGTCAGCGGGGTGGTGGGCGAAGGCCTGGGCGCGGGCGCCGTTGACGAACGTGACGCCGCGGGCGCGGAGCAGGTCCGCCGCCATGGCGGCGATGTCCTCATCCACCTTTCCCAGCGGGCGGGGGCCCGCATCCAGGATGGTGACGGTGGTGCCGAAACCGGAAAACAGGGTGGCGAACTCCAGGCCGATGGGACCCCCGCCGACGATGATGAGGTGCTTCGGGCGGGTGATCTGCTGGATGGTGGTGGAGTCGTACACCCCGGGCCCGTCAATGCCGGGCAGGTTCGGCCAGACGGGGCGCGCCCCGGTGTTGATGATGATGGTGGGGGCGGTGATGAGCAGCTCCTCCCCCGCGGGCGCCTGCTCCTGGGAGGCCTCCACCCGGAGGGTGTGGCCGTCGAGGAAACTCCCCCGCCCCACGATGAGCGTCACGCCGGCGTTTTCTGCCATGGATGCGTTGGCGGCGTTCATCTTCGCGATGAGCGCGTTGCGGCGGGCGACCGCGTCAGCGTGGGCGGCTGTGTCATCCACGTCCACGCCCGCCTCCCGGAGGGCCTCGGTGGCGGACATGGAGTGCAGCAGTGTTTTCGTCGGCACGCAGCCGATGTTGATGCAGGTGCCGCCGAACATGGTGGGTGATTGCTCGACGAGGGCGACGCGCTCGCCGGCGCGGGCGCGCTGCATGGCGAGGGTTTTGCCGGCTTTGCCGAAGCCGAGGACGATGAGGTCGAACTGGTGGGGTGCGGGGGTGGTGGGCGTAGCCATAGGGGAAGGTTCCTTGACAGGAGGCGGGGCAGAGCAGAGCACCCTGCACGAGTTGTGGTGCGGTGCTCACGCTGTCCACAACACCCCCGCGGGCGCTCTATTCCCCTGCACCCACCCGGCGACACGCTGTAGTGCCCCGGGTGGCACAGTGTGCTCACCGTGGTGAGCCGGACCCGGCACGGACACAGCACCCGACCTCACGACTCCCCCGCGCGACAACGCCATGCTTGCGACCTGTCATGAGCCGGCCGGTGGCGGGCCGGCGGGAGGCGTGCGGTGTCGCGGTTTAGGCGTCGCCCCATTTCGGGCCCGGGGCCCGCCAGGTGTCGAGCTGCTCAAAGAGGTCGTCGACACTGTCGGCCACGATGAGCGCATCAATGTACTTGTCTTGGATGAAACCTTCCTCGGCCATGCGTGCCAGGCAGGCGACCAGGGGGTTGTAGAACCCTTCGACGTTGAGGAAGGCGATGGGGTTGTTGTGCCCGGCGAGCTGCTGGCCGGTGAATGCCTGGAAGAGTTCCTCGAGGGTGCCGACACCGCCGGGGAGGACGACGAAGCAGTCCGCGAGGTCCTCCATGCGCTGTTTGCGGGCCGCCATCGTGTCGACGACTTCGAGGGTGCTCAGCCGGGGGTGGGCCATCTCCTTGTCGACGAGCTGGGTGGGCATGACACCGATGGCGACACCACCGTGGTCGACGACGGCGCTGCCCAGGGCGCCCATGAGGCCGACGTTGCCGCCGCCGTACACCAGCTCAATGCCGCGCGCGGCGAGCTGTGCGCCGAGTTCCTCGGCGGCGTCCACGTACTCGGCGCGGGCGCCCGCCGCGGAGCCGCAGTACACAGCCACCCGCCGCAGCGGCGGGTGCAGGTAGCGCACCATGTCTTCCTCTTCGGCGCGGGATTCGAATCCGAGGCGAGCGTACACGCGGCGGGCCGGGTGGTGGTCCTCCACGGGGAGGATGAGGCCCGCCCAGCCGGCGTTTTCTGCGTGCGCGACAAGGTGCTCGATGAGCCCGGTGCCGATGCCGAGGTTCTGGTGCCCGTCCGCCACGAAGGTCACGAGGTCGGGCATGGTGTTGCCGCGCTGGAAGGTCACCCACGCGCATCCCACTACATTCTCCGGATTGTCGGCGGCGGTGGCGACCATGCCGGCGTCGCCGCGCTGCGGCACGAAGTGGGTGAGGCTGCGGGCGACGGCCTCGTCCAGGGGCAGGGAGTGCTCCTGCAGGTTGCGGGTGATGGCTTCCTCGCGCAGGGTGGTGTCGTGGGTCGTCATGGGGCGGAACACGTGGGTCATGGCTTCCACCCTAACCGCTTATTCCTTTCACGCGACAGTTACGCGACGCCGCCCACACGCACCCGCGACCCCGGCGCGCCCTCACACGGGCACCGCCGCATCGGTGCTCCTCACCCACCCCGCTACAGGCCCAGCTCCTCCCGGTGGCGGCGGGCGGTGTCCACATAGCGGCCCGCGTGCGGAATGAACGCCGCCGACTGCTCATCGCTGAGCTCCCGGCGCACCTTGGCCGGCACGCCCGCCGCCAAGGACTTCGCCGGGATCTCCTGCCCCTCCAGCACGACCGCACCCGCCGCGATGAGGGCCCCTTCCCCCACCGTCGAGTGCGACAGGCACGTCGCTTTCATGCCGACCAAGGTGCCGTTGCCGATGGTGGTGCCGTGCAGCAACGCCATGTGCCCCACCGTCACATCGTCGCCGACGGTGCACGGCGCATCCGCGTCGACGTGGATGGTGGAGTTGTCTTGGATGTTGCTGCGGGCACCGATGCGGATGGGGCCGATATCGCCCCGGAGCACGCACCCGTAGAACACGGAAGAGTCCGCACCGATCTCCACATCACCAATGATCGTCGCCCCGGGGGCGATGAAAGCGGTGGGGTGAATCCGGGGCGTCTTGCCCCCGAAGGACAGGATCAGCGGCGCAGGCGCCGCCGCGGCCGCCGCCGCCGTCGCCGCGGCAGCGGTGGTGTTAGGGGTGTTCGTCTGGGAGTCATTCGTCGTCATACCCGCCATTATGGCCGCAACCCCCGCCCGCGGGGCGGTGCCGCTACCACGCGCCGAAGACGATGACGCCGACGCACGTCGCGCACAGCAGCGCGCTGACCCCGACGAGGGAGAGGAAACGCCACGTGAAGCGGGCACCGAAGGTGCCGACCTGCATCGCCATGAGCTTGATGTCCAGCACCGGCCCGACGACGAGGAACACCAGCTGGGCGGTGGGCGACACCGCCGTGAACGAGGCCGCGACGAACGCATCCGCCTCGGAGCACAACGCCAACACGATGGCGAGCACCGCCAGCAGCAGGATGGCGAGCCACGGTTGCTGCGCGAGTTCCACGAACCAGCGGGCCGGCACCAGCACTTTCACGCTCGCGGCCAGCATGGCACCGACGACGAGAAACCCGCCCGCCTGGTACAGGTCCGCTGTCGCCGCCCGCACAAACCGCACCCGCCGCGGCGTGGTGTCCCCCGCCGGGCCACAGCCGCAGGACACAGTCCCGCCCGGCGCGCCCGCCTCATGGGCGCCGCGCACGAGGCGATCATCGCCGACGATGAGCCACAGCCAGCCCGCCACCACCACCGCCAGGAAGGCGGCGGCGAAGCGCGCCCACGCCATCTGCGGCAGGTCGGCGAACGCCACCGCCGTCGACACGATGACCACCGGGTTGAGGCTCGGGGAGGCGAGCATGAAGCCCAGGGCGGCGGCGGGGCTGACGCCGCGGTGCATGAGAGAGCGCGCCACCGGCACGGCGGAGCACTCGCACCCCGGGAGGGCGACCGCCGCGAGGCTGACTGCGGGGACCCGCCAGAGGGGATGCCGGGGCAGGATGCGCTGCAGGATGTGGGCGGGCAGCAGCGTGGAGATACTGGCGCTGACCAGCACTCCGAGCACCAGGAAGGGCAGTGATTGGACCACGATGGCGATCATGACGACCGCCCACGCGGACAGTGTGCCCCGGAGTGGTACTAGGGGTGCGGTGCGGGATTGCGCCCACACGAGCAGCACAAGGAGGATCCCGCCGAGCAGCCACGCCCAGCGGGGGACGCCGGGGGAACCCCGGTGGCGGCTGCGGGTGGGCGTGAGGGGTGCCGAGCTGCGCCGGTGGGCGTCCTGCGGCGCGGCTGGAGGACCGGTGATGTGAAGGGGTGTCATGGTGTCACAAGCCTGTTTTCTGGGCAGCTGCCCCACGGGAACAACACAGCCGACACAACGAGCACAGGTGGGGGCAGTGTGGTTGCGCGGGCGGGCCTTCGTGGGTGGATCGGTGGGTGGTGTCGTCGTGGGGTGGGGTGGGGTGGCGGGTTCTTCCAGCCCCGCCCCTAGAGGTACGGGTCGTCGGGCGCCTCGATGGGGGTGATGCTGTGGGGTTCGATGACCACCATGGCGGGGGTGCCCGCCCCCGCAGCAGCCCCCTGGGCAGCCCCCGGATCGGTGTGAGGAGTGCGGGTGCGCACGGTGCCGCGCACCCGCACCCACTGCTCCTCGGGCAGGTGTGCCGCGTCGGCGCTGCGGAGGATCGCCCCGTAGGAGATGGCGTCGGCGGCACAGCAGTAGATCTTGAAGCGGTACAGGTAGGCCTCCCCGGGTGGGGCTGCCTGCCCAGTGCTGGTGTGATGGGCGATGAAGCCTTCGACGTCGACCTCGACGCCGTCGAGGGCGCCCGCGTCCCCGAACAGGTACCTGTCGGAGAGGTTCTCCAGGGTCAGGGGGTGCACCTCTCCTGCCGCCAGCGGCGCAAACCGCGGCTGCCGGTGGCTGCCGGTGCCCGCGGCACTGCGGGGCGTGTCGGCGGCCTGGGTGGTGGCCTGCAGCATCCCGCCACCGAGTGCCTGTGGGGCGCACAGGGCGACCACGCAGGCGGGGATGAGGACCAGGGGCCCGACCCTGTCACCGCGCAGCCGCAAGCGGTGGCGCTGCTCCCAGCAGATCCAGCCCGTGGCGGCTGCCACGACGACCGCGACGATGAGGAGCACGGGGTGCCACAGGGGCCGCAGGTAGGTGCCGACCCTCCCGGAGGCGACGAGCCCGATGCAGCAGCTGCTCAGGGCGAGCCATGCGAGCAGCGTCCACGCCGATGGCGTGTGCGCCTCCGCGTGCATCTCCTCGTGGGTGTGGTCACCGTGGTGGTGCTGTGCGTGCACGCCGTCTCCTCGGTCATTCATCGGTGTCAGTGTTGGTGTTGATGGCGGTGGTGGTGGCGGTGGCGTTCTACGCGCGAGCCTGCTGCCTGCGGGTGGCCCAGGCGGCGGCCGCGGCGATGGCGAGGACGCTGATGCCCAAGCCCCCGAGCAGCCACCAGCGGGTGCCCGTGCTGTTGCGGCTGTGTCCTGCGGCAGCGAGGGCGTCGCCGTCGATCTGCCCGTCGGCGGTCAGTGCCCGCTGTCGGTCGGCCTCCGTGATGCCGAGGGCGTGGGCGAGGACGTAGTGGATGTCCGTCTGGTCGAGCTGCCCCACCACGGCCTCCGCGCCGGGGCCTTCGGCCGCGACCCGCAGCTGGGCGCCGGTGTGGGTTTGCCCGCCCAGGGCCACGTCATCGTCGTTGCTTTTCGCGGTGGCGTAGTTGATGGTCATCGTGTCTCCCTCCAGGGTGGTGATGGTGCTCGTGCGGCCCGCGGTAAGCACCCCGGGGGTGGTGATCTGGGAGGTGTGGGCGTGGTCGGCGGTCATGACGATGAGGGTGGGTTCCCCGGTGCGGGCCACCCACTCGCGGGCGACCTGCACGGCCTCGTCCAGCTGGTAGGCCTCGCCCACCTGGCCGCAGATGTCGGCGTCGTGGTTGGCTTTGTCGATGCTGGCGGATTCGACCTGCAGGAAGAAGCCTTCGTCCCCGTCGAGCAGTTCGAGGGTTTTCTCCGTCATGGCTGCCAGACTGGGGGTGTCTGCGGGGCGGGAGGGGTTAGCGACGCAGTGCTGGGGGTCGTCTTTCGCCCCGGTGGTGGTGGGGATGGATTGCTCCAGCAGGCGGGGCAGGTTGCCGTCGGCGAACACCCCCAGCAGGGGCGCGTCCTGGTCGGCGTGGGTGATGGCGGCCAGATCGGAGGCGTTGTCGACGATCTGGTAGCCCTGGGCTGCCGCGTTGGCGAGAACACTGTCGCCCGCAGTCCAAGTGTGGCCGCCGAACGTGCCGCCGGTCTGCACGATCTGCTCGAGGGCTTTCTTCCCCCCGCCGAGGGTGACGTCGGCGCGGGTGTCGATGAGCTGCTCACTGATGGAGCCCGGGCCACCGTTGCGCCGCCACTGGGCGGCCACCTTCTCCCCCTGGCAGGACGAGGAGTTTTCTTCCTCTTCGGGCCCGTAGCACTTGCGGTGCAGGGCGTGGGCGCCTTGGGCGGCGGGGGTGGCGTCCTGCAGTTCGGAGGTGGTGACGTTGCCGGTTTTCATGCCCCGCAGTTTGGCGAGTTCCAGCAGGTTCGGCACCGGAGTGCCGTCGAGGTCGACGCCGATGGCCCCGTTGTAGGTTTTCGTGCCGGTGGCCCACCCGGTCGCGGATGCGGCGGAGTCGGTGACGTACTCCGGGCCGGAACCATCGGCCGCCAGCGCATAGGTGGTGTACGAGCCGGTATAGGGCAGGGCGTCGATGCCGGGCAGCCGCCCGGAGGCCCCGTACAGGTAGTTGCGTGCCGAGGTGAGTTCACTGTCGCCGGTGCCGTCACCGATGAACAGGATGACGTTCTTCGCCCGGGGCGCATCCCCGCCCAGGGGCCCGGCCGGGCCGAACTGGGCGCAGTCGCCCGGCCCCGGGGCGCCCCCGGTGCCGTAGCAGGTGGCGGCAACATCGCCGCGGGGGGCGTTCACCCGCCCCGCCCGCACCGGGTTCGTCGGCGCGGCTGCGTGCGCTGGAATGGTGGGTACATCGTTGATGCCGAGGGCGTTGGCGATGGTGAAGAACAGGTCCGTCTGGTCAGTCTGGCCGACAACGTTCTCCTCACCGGGACCGAAGGCCGCGACCCGCAGCTGGCTGCCGGTGTGCTGCTGTGAGGCGGGCGGGGTGGCCTGCAAGGCCTCGTCGGTGATGGTGCCGTAGCCCACCGTCATGCCCAGCCCATCAGCGGTGGTGAGCCTGGTGGTCGCCGACACCGTGTCGGTGGCGTCGTAGAGGATCTGCGTGGAGTGCGCATGATCCGCGGTGACGACGACGAGGGTGTTGCCGTCGGCGGCCGCGAAGTCGAGGGCGGCGCGCACCACCTCGTCGAGGCGCTCCACCTCCCCGATCGCGCCACACGCGTCCGCGGCGTGGCTGCGCTTATCCACACTGGCGGACTCCACCTGCAGGAAGAAGCCCTTCTCGGCGGCCGGGTCGTCCAGCAGCCGCAGCGCCGTGGTCGTCATGTCCACCAATTCCGGCTGGGTGCCCTGCGGCTGCGCCACGCACTCGACGGGGGCTCCCGCCGAGCCGCCCGGGGTGGCGGTGGTGGGCGCGAAGCGGGGCGTCATGTTGCCGTCCGCGAACAGGCCCAGCAGGGGGCGGGCCTGGTTGGCCTCATTGACGGCGGCGAGTTCCTCGGCGGTGGTCACCACCTGGAAGCCCGCGGCTTCAGCGTTGTCGAGGACGCTGCGGCCGGCCTCCCACTGGGTGACCGGCTGGCCGTCCGGCCCCGGGAATGCCCGCACACCCGCCCCCGCGGTGGGCACCATCTGCTGGAAGGCGGCCATCCCGCCGCCCAACGCCACATCGGGGCGGGTGTCGACGAGCTGCTCACTGATCGACCCGAGGCCCCCGTGCGCCCGGTACTGGTCGGCGAACGCCTCACCCCGGCAGGACTTCCCGTTGTCCTCCTCCTGGGGGCCGTAGCACTTCCGGTTCGTCACGTGCGCCACGAGTGCCGCCGGGGTGGCGTCCTGCAGTTCCGAGGTCGTCACCGTGCCGGTGCGCAGCCCCGCCCGCTGTGCCTTCTCCAGGAGGTTTTCCACGGGGGCGCCATCCAAGTCGACCCCGATCGCCCCGTTGAACGTTTTCGTCCCCGTCGCCCACGCGGTGGCGGAGGCGGCGGAATCCGTCACGTAACTCACGGTGCCGTCCTTGTTCACACTGTGGTGCGTGTACGTGCCCGTCGAGGTGAGGTTGTCGAGGCCGGGGAAGCGGCCCGCCGCCCCGTGGAGGTAATTGCGGGCGGCGGTGATTTCCTGCTGCCCCATCCCGTCGCCAATGATGAGGATGACGTTGCGGGCGCGCGCGTCGCTGCGCTGCTGCCCGACGGTGCCGAACTGGGCGCAGTCCCCCGGGCCCAGGGCCCGGAGGCGGCCGTCCGCCCCGCGCACCTGGCAGGTCGGCGGCCCGTTGTAGCCGGTGCCGGGCAGGTCCACGCCGGCGGCCCCGACCGCGGGCGCGAGCGCCCCCACGAGCACCACCCCGGCCGCCAGCGCGCCCGCCGCGCGGGCCGTGCGGGGAATTCCACGTCGATTCATTCGGATTCCTTTCATTCCTGTCACGCACCCGGAGAACAACATTCCGGTGTGCGCTACTAAGAAATCCTAGGAATCTTCCTGCGGAAAGAAACCCCCTTTTCGGGCAACATTTCCACACATTTTCATGAACGCGGAGTAAACCATGATGGACGCATTTCATGGTGGGATTTTCACGCGGTGGGTGCGCCCCCACCACCACGCGTACCCCCACAGGCGGGCCACCCGGCGCGCCTGTCCTCCCCGGGTTAGCGGAAGGGCACCTCGCCGATCGTGCGGCGCAGCTTCCTCGTGTGCAGCTTGTGGGGTTTCGCGGCGAGCGCCTCCACGGCGCGGAGTGCGCAGAGGACGTGGGCCTGTTTGCTGGAGGCGTAGAACGCCTGCGCCCCGCTGGGGAGTTTCGGCACGTTGTGCAGCGGCAGGTCACTGACGCTGAGCAGGGTGCCGTAGGGCACCCGGTAGCGGTAGCCGTTGGTGGCTAGTGCTGCGGATTCCATGTCGACGGCCACGGCGGTCGAGCCCCGGAGCATCTCCCAGAGGTTTTTGTCGGTGTGCCATTCCCAGTTGCGGTCGTCGGTGGACATGACAGTGCCGGTGCGCATGAGCTCGTTGTCTTTGCCGTACACCTTCACCACCGCTTTTTCGAGGGCGCGCTGCACTTCGGGGATGGCGGGGATGGGCACGTTCCAGCCGATCCGCTCATCGAGGATGTGGTCGCGGCGCTGGTAGGCGTTGCCGAGGATGAGGTCGCCGATGCGCATGCGCCCGTCGAGGCCGGCGCAGTGGCCGATCATGATCCAACATTCGGGCCGCAGCACCGCGAGGCAGTCGGTGATGGTTTTGGCGTTGCTGGGCCCCACCCCGATGTTGATCATGGTGACCCCGGTGTTGTCGGGGGCGATGAGATCGTAGCGGGGCATCTGCACGGTGCTCGCGGCGGCCCGGAAGTCGGTGTAGCGGGAATCGGGGTCGGCGACGCGGTCGCGGCCGAAGGCCTCGAATTCCTCCATGTGCATGGGGTAGTTCGTGAACAGGATGTAGCGCTGCACGGTGTCGACGCTCACGCCGGTGTAGTGCTCAATGCGCTTGCAGGCGATGTCGAAGCGCTGCGGGGAGAACTGCACCAGGGGCGCTTCCGCCCCGTGGAAGGCGTCCCATTCGGCGTCGATGATGGCGTCGTCGACATCGTCGAGGCTGGGCCGCGGCAGGCCGGCGGTGCGCTCCGGGAGGGCGGGAAGGTCGTCGATGTATTCGGGTGGGATTTGCACGTGGGAGGGGCCGGCGGACAGCACGCAGGGGTAGTTGCCGCAGAGGCGCTCCAACTGCTCGGTGAGGTAGCGGCGCATGAGCCCCGGGCGGGACAGCACTGCCGAATACGTGCCCGCGTGGTCGACGTAGCCGAAGGGTTCGGTGCGTGGGGCGGGCACCCAGTCGGTGACCTCTACGACGAGCTTCGGGTACACCACCTCCTCATAGCCGGTCACCCCACCGGCCACAGCGCAGGCATCACTGTCCGCGCCCGCCGCGTCCTGCGGGGCAGCGTCCTGTGGGCGGCTCAACAGCTCGCGGGCGGTGGCGCAGGAATGGTCGTAGATGTCGATGAGGTAGTCGACGGCCTCGGCGATGGTGAGGTCGGTGCGCCAGGGCCGTGGCGCCGGGCGGGGGTGCTCGTGCTGGCTCATGGCGCCCACCCTAGCCCAGGTCAACCGCCGGGCGCCGGGGCATGCGCGGCCACTGATGACTCGGGCGGTGGGTGTGGTTCTGCGGGTGCGGGTGCTGGCATCATGGGGCCATGCCCCACACCCCCGCACAGACGGCACCCGCACCCGACCAGGCAGCCACCCTCACAGGGGATCTGGCACACCCCGCGCCCCAGGCACCCTGCGGGGCGGGTCCTGCGATCACGTGGCTGCGCAGCGACCTGCGGGCCCACGACCACCCCGCCCTGGAACAGGCGGACGGGCCGGCAGTGTTCATCCGGCCCACGCACGCCAGCCCCGCCCGGCGGGCCCTGTGGGAGGAACTCCTCGCGGATATGAGACACGCCCTGGGGGATCGACTCGTGGTGGAGCCCGCGCCCACGCACCCCACCCGGGAAGCACGCTGGGCGGCGACGGCGGACACACTGCTGCGGCACGCCCGCGCCGCCGGCGCGGAGGAGGTCCTCGTCCAGGCTGACTACACGCCGAAGGGCCTGGCCCGCGACAAGACGGTGGCGGAAATCCTCGCCACCGGTGGGGTGCGCCTGCGGGCGTTGGGCAGCGGGTATGCGGTGCCGCCGGGCACCCTGCGGACGGGTGCGGGCGGCCACTACAAGGTGTTTACGCCCTTTTATCGCGCCTGGTTGGACTGCGGCGCGGATGCGCCCACCTCCCCGGCGCCTGCGACGGGGGCGAGTCGGGCGTGGGATCACTGGGAGGAGTTCCGCCGCCACCGCCTGGCCGGCTACGCGGAGCACCGTGACCTCCCCGCTGTGGATGGCACGAGCCGGATCAGCGCCTACCTGGCGACGGGGGCGCTGCACCCGCGCACCCTGCTGGCGAGCCTCGCCGCCACGGACGAGGACACCGCGCCCGCGGAGGATCGGGTGGCGTTCGCCCGGGAGTTGGCGTTTCGGGAGTTCTACGCCGACTTCGTCTACCACCGCCCCGAGACCCTCCAGGAGGACGTCAATCCCCGCTTCGCGGGGTTCACATGGAACACCCCCGGGGAGGACCTCGAGGTGTGGAAGGAGGGCCGCACTGGCTACCCCATCGTCGACGCCGGGATGCGGCAGCTCGCCGCCACGGGGTGGATGCACAACCGGGTGCGGATGCTTGTCGCCAGCTTCCTCACCAAGGATCTCCACCTGCCGTGGCAGGTGGGGGCCGGACATTTCCGCGAGCTGCTCGTCGACTACGACCCGGCAATCAACCAGCATTCCTGGCAGTGGTGTGCCGGCACCGGCACGGATGCGTCCCCCTATTTTCGGATCTTTAACCCCCTGACCCAGGGCAAGAAGTTCGACCCGGATGCCACCTACATCACCCGCTGGGTCCCGGAGCTCGCCGGCGTCCCGGCCGCCGATATTCACTCGCTGCGGAACCTGCCCGCCGCCTACCCGCGGCCCATGGTTGACCATGCGGAGGAACGCCGGGTGGCGCTGGCGCGCTACGAGGCGGTCAAGGGGAACTAAGGGGAAACCCCGCGGCATCGCGCAGCCCGCCGCGCGCAATCCCCCTGTCCCCACTGCCACCGATTCCCCCCACCCCGCCACCCGGACCACGGACGGACGGATGGGGCGACTGCACATCTCCTACCCCCCACGGTGCGGCAGGCGCCGACCCGACCACGAACGCCGACACCCGGGCGCTCCCCGGGACGCGCAGGCGCACAGCCTGCCTGTCGGCTGGGGTGAAACTTGGCACACGCTGGCATTTCTATGTGCACATGGTGCGCGCGGTGTGGTTGGATGGTGAGCATGTCGCGTCACACCACAAGCACCACCCGCCCCACGACCCGTCACGTAGGGCGCGTCATCCTCGCCATCTTGAGCGCCCTGGCACTGATCCTCGGCACCACTCCCGCCGCCCACGCCGATAACCGCGGCTGGCTCCGCCAGGGCTGCTGGTGGTCGCCCCGCGGGCTCGGCATGCAGGTCTGCCCCGTCTACTCGGCCGCCATGGGCCGCCCCATCGAGGTGAGCATCAAGCCCGCCCGCAACGGCGGTAACGGCGCCCTGTACATGCTGGGCGGCATCGGCTCCACCCCGAACGAAAACCAGTGGGCGAACACCCCCGCTCCGATCATCTTCGATGACGCGAACGTCACGCTCGTCATGCCGCACGGCGGCGAGGGCGAGTTCTACGCCGACTGGGAGCACCCCGGCCACCCCCTGTTCAACAACTCCGGTGAGTTCTTCCCCGCGAACCAGATCGCCAAGTGGGACACCTTCCTCACCGCGGAGCTGCCCACCTACCTGGAGGCCAACTTCGGGGTGAGCCGCCACCGCAACTCCGTCATCGGTATCTCCATGGGCGCGGTCGGCGCCATCAACTTGGCGGGCCACCACCCCGACCAGTTCAAGCAGGTGTTGGCGTTCTCCGGGTTCTTGGACCCGGCCGCGCTCACGCACCTGTCGATGGCGACGGGTTTCGCGCTGGCCACCAACGTTGGCGGCGGCCAGGTCACTGAGATGTGGGGTTCCTCCCCCTCCTCCTTCGTCGACAACATGTACCGCAACGATCCTGTCGCCTCCGCGGAGGGCCTACGCAACACCGACGTCATTGTGTTCTCCGGCTCGGGTCTGCCGCCGGCAGGCCACCGGCTGCCCGGCGGTTTCGGCGCCATCGTCGCCACCACCGGCGAAGTCGCCATCAACGCCTCCACTGCCCTGTTCGTGACGAAGGTCCGCTCCCGCGGCATCCGCGTCGAGCACCAGACCGGCCCCGGTATTCACGCCTGGCCGACGTGGGAGATGAAGCTCGCGGAGAACAAGGGCCGCATCCTCTCCGTGGTGGGATAACCCCCCACCCCACGACGAGACGTCGACCATTCGACGCGACACCGAAGCCCCGCCCGGGCACACACAGCAACCGGGCGGGGCTTCGCGCATCTGTGGCGCAGTCGTTCTCGTGTCGCTCACCAGCACAATCAGCACGTGCCAGCATTGACACATGCTCAACGAGCCACTACGTTGAAGTAAAGCCTTGATTAATTTTCATACCAACAACCCTAAGGAGTAGGTCATGGCAGACGATATCGAACTTATGCGCCAGACACTTGAAGAGGCATACAAAGCCATTGACCAGGATCACTACCCAGCCACAACGGCATTCATTAGGCACTTAATTATGATTTCCGAGGATTCGTTAGTGGTGAATGGTCAGATTGACACAAATCGGCTAGCGCTTGCCCTCATAACGATCATTTCGCTCCAGGAGCAGCGGGTCAACAAACTTGAAGAGATTATCTCCAAGCACATTAATTGCGAGTGACTTAGCTTCTCGGACCGGGAACCCCAGCCATCGCTACGGATGATTCACGCTCGACCCAAACACGGGCCAGCAGTGGTGGCGGCTACCTTTTCAAGCACTGTTTTACACACAGACCATGACACAGCCGTCAGTACACTGGCGAAAAAGCCTGAACAATTTTCATACCAACACCCTGAAGGAGTAGGGCATGGCAGACGATATCGACCTTGTGCGCAAGGTGCTTGACGATGCATCCAACGTCATTGACCACGATCTCTACCCAGCGACAACGGCGTTCGTTAGGGTTCTAACTATGCTTACCGAGGATAGATTTGTCGTGGATGGTCAGATTGATACAAATCATCTCGCATCATTTCTGGTATCCAACATTGCATTCCAGGAAGAGCGAGTAAACAAACTTGAAGAGATCGTCTTCAAGCACATTGATGGAGAGTGACCTAGCTTCTCGGAGCGGGGGATCCAGGCCATCGCTACGGATGATTCACGCTCGACCCAAGCAAGGGCCGGGTACCGACTTCGGCGAAAAAGTAGACGAGCGATGAACCCCGGCCCATGATCCAGCCAAGCCACCCGGAGACACCCCCCTTTGAGCCGCGCAACCGATGCAGTGCGAACGTTAGCTACGTCCGGGCCGATCAAGGGCTCTCTCCGTCCTCATGCGGGTTGGATACTCCTGCCCGGTCCCACAGGGCACCCGGGTGGACTGCTGTGGTGAGGGGTGCTCAGTGTGTTTGTGCCGCGGCCGAGCGCACTACGCCGCCGTACACACTTTTTGACACGTAACCCCCCGACCCCACAATCACTTGCCCTGAAGGATTGGGTGGACATGCGAAAACCCCCTCACTAGTGTGAGGGGGTTTTCATCTGTGGGCGAAGGGGGACTTGAACCCCCACGTCCCGAAGGACACTGGCACCTGAAGCCAGCGCGTCTGCCATTCCGCCACTCGCCCGTGGCGTCGCTGTGGACTTGGACTACTTTAGCACCCACCACACGGATGCGTACAAATCGCCAGTTCAGGGCGCGGAAAGACACCGGGTGGATGCGCCTGCGCGTGGTGGCGGTGACGAGCGGGCCGCAGCTGCTGCACGGGTGGCATCCACGGGTGCTGTCCTGCTCCGATCCGGGGTGTGGGGAGGGTTTCCGCAGGTGAATCCGGGCACTCTGCTACTGCCCCTCGTCTATACTTGGGCTTTACTGTCCACACACGCCACGCCCCTCGTGGCCTTCACGCGCACGCACCGCACAGTGAGTATGCCGGCGCGGCCTGACGGTGCACTGCGGGGGCGTGTGACGGTTTTTCAAGAAAGGTCGGTGCAGTCATGTCGCTGATTGGCAAAATCGCCAAACTAGACAGCACGCTGCAGCGAGGACTCGATAACGGCTTCGCTGCCGTGTTTGGCGGGCGCGTGATCCCCACCGAGTTGGAGCAGCTCCTCAAGGACACGGCGGCGGACGAAATCGTCCGCACCGAGGATGGTGGCGTGGACGCCCCGAACGTGTTCGTGGTGCGCCTGTCGGGCAAAGACTTCAGCAACTTGAGTGAGAACGCACCCCTGCTGCCGCAGGATTTCTCTGATAGGCTGACTCGCTTCTACCGCAATCAGCAGTGGGGCGCGATGGGCCCGCTGGCGGTGCACCTCGTCCGTGACGAGTCTGTACGCACCGGCCAGCTGCACTGCCAGGCGAAGTTCCTTGCCGCGCCGGAGCCGGCGACGTGGGAGCCGCCACTGGCACCGATCGCTGCCGCCCCGGCGCCCGCCCCCGTGGTGGCGCCGCCGGCCCCCACGCCGACCGTCCAGGAGGATCCCATCGCTATCGATGTTGCGGCATCGCACGCCCACGCCCCGACCGAGCATTTCCAGGCACCCCACCCGGGGCAGCCGACGCCGCCGCCCGTCACCCACGGGCCGACGGTGACGCTGCTGCTGCAGGACGGGTCCTCCCGCACCTACCTGGTGCACGAGGGGTCGAACATCATTGGTCGCGGCAGCGACGTGGATTTGCGCCTGCCGGACACGGGCGTGTCCCGCCGCCACGCGGAGATCGTGTGGGACGGCCAGGATGCGGTGCTGGTGGACTTGCAGTCGACGAACGGCACGACGGTCAACGATGAGCCGATTGAGAATTGGCTGTTGGCTGATGGTGACGTCATCACTGTGGGCCACTCGTTCATTGAGGTCCGCATCACCGGGGCGTAGCACGCCCCGCACGGTCCCCTGTGCCGCACCCGGGTGCGGTGGTGTCCACACCACGCACACCACGCATCATCATCCCCGCATGAGTGTGGGGGTGGTTGTGGATAACTTCCTCGCGGCGCACGGCACGGTGGCGCACAATGCCGTAGCTTAGTCAGTTAGATCATCCTTAGTGCACCTGCGGGGCGCCGGGTTCCCGGCAGCTCACCCCGAGTGATCTGTGGCTGCGACGACAGTCGCGCCGTGTGCCACACCCCGGCGGGCGCGCGGGAGCCTACTAGCCTAAAAGCCATTCGCAGGCGGTGGCACCACCACACCGGGTGCGCCCCACCCGCCACCCCTGCCTGACAGACGTAGGAGACGATTGCCCATGGTGCTTCTCATCTTCCGCATCGGCCTACTCGTGCTGCTGTGGCTGTTCGTGCTGCTCGCACTGCGGGCGTTGCGCCGCGATACCCAGGCCGCCGCCAGTGTGCGGGACCTGCGCAGCCACGGCGCGCCCGCGAAGCCGGCACGCGCCACCAAGGGCCAGGCCCGCCGCGTTGAGGTCGTCGACGGCCCCGCCCAGGGCTCCTACCTGGATTTGGGTGGCCTCCACGAGGTCACCTTGGGGCGCTCCTCCCAGTGCACGTTCCCGCTGAGTGACGACTACGCCTCCGCCCGCCACGCCCGCCTCTTCCAGCGCGGCAACGACTGGGTGGTGGAGGACCTGGATTCCCGCAACGGCACCTTCGTCGACGGGTTCCGCATCGACCAGGCGGAAGTGGTGCAGCCGGGCACCGACATCAAGATTGGGCGGACGACAGTGAGGTTGGCGGCGTGAGCGCAGGCTATGCACTGAACTATGCGGTGGCCTCCGACCGGGGGCTGGTCCGCGGCAACAATGAGGACTCCGCGTACGCGGGCCCCCACCTGCTGGCCCTGGCGGACGGCATGGGCGGCCACGCCGCCGGCGAAGTCGCCTCCCAGATCATGATCAGCCACATGCGGCGCCTCGATGTCGCCAGTGACGATCTCGACATGCTGGCCGTCCTCGGGGTCGTTGCTGACGAAGGCAACCGGGCGATCGCCGCCCAGGTGCGCGCCCACCCCGACACGGACGGCATGGGCACAACGCTGACGGCCCTGATGTTTGACGGCCACGAGTTCGGCCTCTGCCACGTCGGTGATTCCCGCGGCTACCGGCTGCGCGACGGGCAGCTGGAGCAAATCACCGTCGACGACACCTTCGTGCAGTCTCTGGTGGACCAAGGGGAACTCGACCCGGAGGACGTGTCCACCCACCCGCAGCGCTCCCTGATTCTGAAGGCCTACACCGGCCGCCCCGTCGAACCGACGCTGAAGATGCTGGACGCCCGGCCGGGCGACCGGCTGCTGTTGTGCTCCGACGGGCTGAGCGACCCCGTCACCGCGGCGACGATTGAGACGACGCTGCGCGCCGGCACCCCGGAGGAGGCGGCCCGCCGCCTCGTGGAGTTGGCGTTGCGTTCCGGCGGCCCGGACAACGTCACCGTCGTCGTCGCCGACATTGTGGACACCTCCACCCCGGACGGCAGCCGCGTCGTGGTGCCCGCCGAACCGGTGACGGCCGGCGCCCTCAACGCCGACCAGCCGGAAGACCCCCGGCCGGATACGGCCGCCGGGCGGGCGGCCCTCATGGCGGCACGCGCCCCGCAAACCATCCCCTCCCAGGGGGAGGTCCTGCCGACGAACGCCCCCACCGGCGATGACGCGGACACCCCGGATGCTGGTGCGCGCCGACGCTCCCCGCGGCGGCTGTGGTGGGGGCTGCTCGCCGCCGTCGTGGTCGTCTCGCTGCTCGCGATCGGCTCGGTCGTCGCCCTCAAGCAGACGGAGAAGCACTACTTCCTCGCCGTCGACGACCAGGACCACATCGTGGTGGAGCAGGGCGCGAACTACACCATCTTTGGTCGCAGCCTGCACCACACCGCGCTGGGCACCTGCCTGGGTGCCGCGGCCGACGTGAAGACTGTCGCCCTCGACGGCGATGGTGCTGCGCGCGACGTGCCGAAGGATTGCGCCCCGTTTGCCATCACGGACCTGCCGCCGGCGCACCGCTCGCAGGTGTCCCAGCTGCCGGGCGGCAGCCTCGACGACGTCGTTGAGCAGCTCACCACCCTAGCCAGCGGGGCGCTGCCCGTGTGCGTGACCCGCGAGCCCGCAAACTCCTCCGCCGCACCCACAACCTCCGCGGCGGCCGCGCCGAGCGCATCCGCGGCACCCACTACGGAGCCCGCGAACTCCTCCGCCGCACCCACAACCTCCGCGGCACCCACCTCGGAGGCGCGCGCCGCCTCCGATCTGGCGACCCCGGGTGTCAATTGCCGGGAGGTGGCCCGATGAGCACGGTGAAGACTATCGCCACCACGCTGGTGGGGCGCCGCGTCGAGTTCGGTTTGCTGCTCGTCGCCGCCCTCATCACGGCGGTGGCGTTGGCGAACCTGGAACTCAGCCAGGGCAATGAGCTGACCTCCGACATGCTGGTCACCATGGGTGGCTTCATCGTCGTCTTCGCGCTCGCCCACATTGTGCTGTGCTTTACCGCACCCCACTCGGACCAGATTCTGCTGCCGGTCGCCGCCCTCCTCAACGGGCTGGGGCTGGTCATCATCTACCGCCTCAATGAGGCGTTGGCGTCCCGGCAGGTGCTGTGGACGCTCGTCGGGGTGGCGATGATGTCGGCGGTGATGATCCTGCTCCCGAGCATCAAAGTGCTCTCCCAGGTGTCCTACATCCTGGGCCTGGTGGGCCTGGTGCTGTTGGCGCTGCCGATGGTGTGGCCGAAGGCCCTCAAGGGGGACCTCGCGGCCGACGCCGACCTGTGGATCACCTTAGGGCCGATCAGTGTGCAGCCGGGCGAGTTTTCCAAGATTCTTCTGCTGCTGTTTTTCGCGCAGCTGCTCACCATGAAGCGGGAACTGTTCACCGTTGCCGGCTACAACGTCATGGGCATCGAGTTCCCCCGCCTGCGCGATCTGGGCCCCATCCTCGCGGTGTGGGGCATCGCCCTGGTCATCATGGCCGGGGAGAACGACTTCGGCCCGGCGCTGCTGCTGTTCGGCACGGTGCTCGGCATGCTGTACCTCGCGACGGGGCGCGCCAGCTGGCTGCTCATCGGCGGCCTGCTGGCCGCCCTGGGTGGCACGGCCATCTTCTTCATCTCCGCGAAGATCCAGGCCCGCGTCGGTGGTTTCTTGGACCCCCTGTCGGATCCGACGGGGACCACCCACCAGCTGTCGCAGGCCCTGTTCGGCATGAGCTGGGGCGGCATCACCGGCACCGGGCTGGGCCAAGGCCACCCCGAGTTCGTCTCGGTGGTGTTCTCCGACTTCATTCTCGCCGCCGTCGGTGAGGAACTGGGCCTCGTGGGCCTGGCCGCGATCCTGCTGCTCTACGCCATTTTCATCAGCCGGGGTTTCCGCACCGCGCTGCTCGTGCGGGACTCCTACGGCAAACTGGTGGCCTCCGGGCTGGCGCTGACGCTGGCAATCCAGGTGTTCGTCGTCGTCGGTGGCATTTCCGCCATGCTGCCGATGACGGGCCTGACGACGCCGTTCATGTCGGCGGGCGGCTCCGCCCTCATGGCGAACTACATTCTGCTCGGCCTGCTGCTGCGCACCAGTGACGAAGCCCGCCGCCCGGGGAGCACTCCCCTGGTGGCGGCGTGAAGCAACAAGGGGAAAGGCACCACACGTCGTGAGCATGAATAAAGCGATCCGCCGCACCGCCACCTTCGCGCTGCTGCTGGTGCTGGCGCTGCTGATCAACCTGACCTACGTGCAGGCCTTCACTGAGGAGACCTACGCCAACAACGACTACAACCGCCGGCCCCTCATCGAGCTCAAGCAGGTGCCGCGCGGCCAGATCTCCACCGGCGGGCAGATCCTCGCCGAGTCGGTGGAGGATGCCGACGGGTTCTACACCCGCCGCTATGTCACCGCCCCGGAGGAGTACGGCCCCATCGAGGGCTACCTGTCGGACATTTACGGCACCTCCGGGCTGGAGAAGTCCTTCAACTCTGTCCTCGATGGCACCGACCCGGACCTGGGCGGCAAGTCCTTCATGGATCGACTCACCCGGACGAAAACGCCCGGCGCGAACCTGGAGCTCACCCTCAACCCGGCGGTGCAGAAGGTCGCCTACTCGCAGCTCGCCTCCCGCGGCTACGAGGGCGCGGTCGTCGCGATCCGCCCCGCCACCGGGGAGATCGTCGCCATGGCGTCGACTCCGTCGTTCAACCCGGCGGAGATCGCCGACAATGACACCGCCGAGTCCGCGTGGGCGCGGCTGACGAACAACGAGGGCTCCCCGCTGCTCAACCACGCCACCCAGGAAACCCTCCCCCCGGGCTCCACGTTCAAGGTGATCACCACCGCCGCCGGCCTGGAAAGCGGCTTCACCGCCGGCTCTCCGCTGACGGCCGCCCCGGAGATCACCCTGCCGGGCACGACCACCACCCTGGAAAACTATGCCGGCATGCGCTGCGGAGAGGGCGACACCGCCACCCTGCTCACCGCGTTCACCCTGTCGTGCAACACGGCCTTCGTGCAGATGGGCATCGACGTCGGTGCCGAGAAGCTCAGCGATGTCGCCCACCGCTTCGGCGTGACTGACACCTACGACCTGGGCCTGCCGATGGACCCCGGCACCCTGGGTGAGATGGCCGACCCGGCCGCCACCGGCCAGTCCGCGATCGGGCAGCGCGACGTCGCGATGACGGTGCTGCAGAACGCCGTCATCGCCGCCACCGTCGCCAACAAGGGTGTGCGGATGAAGCCCTACCTCGTCAGCCAGGTCACCCGCCCGGACTTGTCGGTCGTGAAGAAGTACGAGCCGGAGGAACTCGACCAGGCCATCGACGAGAACACCGCCGCCCAGCTCACCGAGCTCATGCGCGCCTCCGAGCGGCACACCATCGGCTCCACCGGGGCGGATATTGCCTCCAAGACAGGCACCGCGGAGCACGGCGAAGACTCCCGGAACTCCAACCCGCACGCCTGGTACATTGCCTTCGGCCCGACCGAGGACGCGGACATCGCGGTCGCAGTCGTCGTGAAAAACGGCGGCGATCGCGGGCAGGCCGCCACCGGCGGTTCCGTGGCCGCCCCCATCGGACGCGCCGTCATTGACGCCGCCCTGAGGGAGCAACGCTAGCCCCGAATCCCAGGTTTCCCCCTTTCTTCTCTCTTCGCCTTTTTCTCCTCTTCGCCCGACCCACCCTCTCTTCCTCTTCTTCTCTTTCTCTTCTTCTCCCCCGGCCCACCGCATCCCGTCCAGGCGTTGAAGCCCGGCCGCTGCCCACCACGTTCTTATTTTCAAGTTTCAAGGAAACGAGACCACCATGAGTGACAACCGCGACGACATGCAACGTGTCATCGGTGTCGACCGCTACCGGCTGCTCCGGGTCGCCGGGCGCGGCGGCATGTCGACCGTGTGGCTAGCCGAGGACCTGCGCGCCGGCCGGCCGGTCGCCCTGAAGATCCTGGGGAAGGAATTCTCCGACAATGGTGAATTCCTCCACCGCTTCCGCAACGAGGCGCTCGCCAGCGAAGACATTGTCAGCGACCACGTGGTGCGCACCTTCGACTACCAGGAAGTCACCGACGCCGCCGGGCACACGGTGTGCTACATCGCGATGGAGTTCGTTGATGGCCAGTCCTTGGCGGATATCCTCGCCGAGCATGGTGCCCTCGACGAGGGGTGGGCGTTGGACATCCTCGAGCAGGCGGCGGAAGGCCTGGCGGCGATCCACTCCCATGGGCTGGTGCACCGGGATGTGAAGCCCGGCAATATTCTCATCACCCCGGAAGGGGATGTGAAGATCACTGACTTCGGGATTGCGAAGGCGGCGGCCGCCGCCCCGTTGACGCGCACGGGCATGGTGGTGGGCACCGCCCAGTACGTGTCCCCGGAGCAGGCCCAGGGTCTCGACGTCACCCCGGGCACGGATGTGTACTCGCTGGCGGTCGTCGGCTACGAGATGCTGGCCGGCACCCGCCCCTTCCACGGGGATAGTGGGGTGAGTGTCGCGATCGCGCACATCAATACCCCGCCGCCGCAGATCACCACCAATGTGAGCGATAATGCCCGGGAGCTCATTGGTATTGCGCTGCGGAAGGATCCGGCGCGCCGCTACGCGGACGGGGCGGAGTTCCTCGCCGCGGTGCGGGCGGTGCGGGCCGGCCACCGGCCGCCGCAGCCGCAGTCCCTGCCGCAGCGCACGGCGCGCCCCACCCAGATGACGACCGCGGTGCGGAACACGCCGACGACTATCGCCACGGCCGCCGGCACGCAGGCGGGCAGGGCACCGGCTGTGGCCCCGGTGGCGGCCCCGCCGTCGGGCCCTGGGGTGAAGACGACGGCGGCGTGGGTCGCCGCCGCCCTCATCGTGCTCGGCGGGGTGGCGGCCGCGATCTACATGGTGACCCGCGGTGGGGAGCCCGCCCCCACCGTCCCGGAGGAGACCACCCCGCCGCCGGTGACGATCGTGACGGAGACGGTCTCCGTCACCCCGACGGAGGCGCCGACGCCGACGACAACTAGCTCCTCGGCGGCTCCGACGTCGTCGGAGGAGCCGACCCCGAGCGACACCGTCACCCGGGAGCCCGATACTGTCACCGTCACTGTGGAACCCGACCCGGAGACGGTCGCCCCGGTGGAGGACGAGGAGCCCGCCCCGGAGCCCACCCAGCCGGCCCAGCCCACCACCGGCGCGGCTGAGGCCGCCCCCGCGGCACCCGCGGCGGAGCCCGCGCCCGCGGAGAACCCCACGGAAGAGGAGGAACAATGATCCTGTCCGATCGTTATGAGCTCGGCGAGGTCATCGGCACCGGCGGCATGGCCGACGTGTACGCCGCGGAGGACACCCTCCTGGGGCGGACGGTGGCGGTGAAGATGATGCGGGCGGAGCTGGCCCGCGATACCGGCTTTAGGGAACGTTTCCGCCGGGAGGGCCAGAACGCTGGCCGGCTCAACCACCCGAATATTGTGCAGGTGTATGACACCGGCGAGGTGGACATGCATGGTGTGGCGGTGCCGTACATCGTCATGGAGCGCGTCCACGGCCGCACGTTGCGGGACATTGTGCGGGAGGATGGTCCGCTGAAGCCTTCGGAGGCGGCGAAGATTCTGCTGCCCGTGTGTGAGGCGCTGCAGGTGTCCCACGATGCGGGGATCATTCACCGCGATATCAAGCCGGCGAACATCATGATCACCAACACGGGTGGGGTGAAGGTGATGGACTTCGGTATTGCGCGCGCCGTCGACGACAACACGTCGGCGATGACGCAGACCAGTGCTGTCATCGGCACCGCCCAGTACCTGTCCCCGGAGCAGGCGCGCGGGAAGACCGCCTCGGCGTCCTCGGACGTGTACGCCTTGGGCTGCGTGTTTTACGAGACGATTACGGGCCGGCCGCCGTTTTCCGGCGAGTCGCCCTTCGCGGTGGCGTTCCAGCACGTCCACGAGGACCCCACCCCGCCGAGTGCGTTCATCCCGGGGCTCACCCCCGCGGCAGCTGTCAATGTGGATGCGGTGACGCTCACGGCGATGGCGAAGAACGTGGCCGACCGCTATGCCTCCGCGGAGCAGTTCGCCCTCGACCTGGGCGCGATTTCCCGCAATGCGGTGTCGCAGGCGGCGAAGGTGCACCTGCAGCAGCAGCCGGCACCGGCGCAGCCGAACCGTGGCGATGACGCCCCCACCACGGTGGTGCCGGCCGTCACGCAACGCACCCAGGCGTACCCGCAGCAGCAGCCGCAGCCCCGCGCCCAGGCCGCGCCGGCGCAGCCGGTGGCGTATCCCGCGCCCGCGCCGGCACCCCCGCAGCCGCTGCACGAGCAGCGCCGCGGCAGCGGCGCCGGCGTGTGGGTGGCCAGCCTCTTCGGTGTGGCTTTGCTGGCGGGGGCGGGCCTGTTTGCCTACGACTACCTCACCACCGGCACCCCCGGCTCGAGTACGCAGGGCACGCAGGCGGTGACGATCCCGGATGTGGCGACGCTGTCGGCACAGGCGGCGGAGGATACGCTGCGCGGCCTGGGGTTGACGGTCGCCCGCCTGGAGCAGGCCGACGCCACCATCCCGAAGGGCATGGTCATTGGCACGATGCCCGCCGCGGGCAGCCAGCTGCCGCCCGGCAGCCAAGTCACCCTCACCGTGAGTACCGGTAAGGAAGTCACCGAGGTGCCTGACGTGCGCGGCAAAACCACCCAGGAAGCCCGCGATGCGCTGCAGGAGGCGGGGCTGGAACTCGACGCCGTCGTCAAGGAGCAGCCCAGCGCCGACGTCGCTAAGGGCGATGTCATTGAGCAGTCCCCCACCCCCGGCACCCAGAGTGCGAAGGGGTCGAAGGTGATGATCACGGTGTCCACGGGCCCCGACATGGTGCGGGTGCCGGTGCTCACGGGCCTTAGTTGGGAGCGCGCCGAGGGCAACCTCACCGCCCTCGGGTTCGTCCCCCAGGTCGCCATGGTCGACAACGATGCCCCGGAGGGTACGGTCCTCACCATCGACGGGGAGGGCAGCGAGAAGCCCAAGGGCGACACCATCCGGGTGGAAGTGTCCAAGGGCTCCCAGATCCTCGCGCCCGACTTGAGCGGCCAGGTCACCACCAAGGCGCTGGCGACTCTCCGGGCCGCCGGCTGGGTGGGTGCCGACAGTGACCTCATTGTCGAGGAGCAACGCACCGGCGGGCTCATCAACCAGGGCAAGATTGCCTCGCAGACGCCCGCCCCGGGGCAGCCGCTGACGAAGAACCAGCCGGTGACCGTCCGCGTGTATGTATTCGACCCGCTGATGTTCGGCGAACAATAGGCCCACACCCCGCCGGCGCTTCCCGCGCCGCCGCGCATTCCTACCGCCGGCGGGGAGAACACCCAGGGAAACCTGGTAAAGTCTGTAACTCGGCCTCCCCTGGTGCGCGCGGCGCGCCAGGCATGTACCACCAACCCACTCCACAAAAGGAACCCCCATGCCCAAGTCCAAGGTCTCCAGCACCCCCGTTGTCGCGTCTGGTTCCTCGGCGAACCGCACCCCGGTCAAGATCAACTCCGGCGGCACCCCGCTGTGGTACAAGATCATCATGTTCGGCTTCATGCTGCTCGGCCTGGCCTGGCTGATCGTGAACTACCTCGCCGGCCCCGAGATCGATCTCATGGTGCGCCTCGGGCCGTGGAACTACGGCATTGGTTTCGGCATGTTCATCATCGGACTGCTCATGACGGTCGGCTGGCGCTAACCGTCGACACGCAGTCGCTTAAGGAGCCCACACCCCTGGTGGTGTCGGGCTCTTTCGTCGTCTCTGGGGCTGGCTGGGTAGCGGCACGCGCGGTGCCACCGGGCTGACACCTGCCACGCCACGCGCACGTTCTGTCGTTTCACCCGGCACGTGGCACCTGCTGCTTCGAGGAGGCTCCCAGGGGTGAGGGACACCCGGGGGTGCGAACGTGCACGGCACTGCCTGCCCACGCCGCGTGGCCTGGGCGCGTGCCGTCCACGGCGTCGTGGGGTCCACGGCCGCACCACGCACGAGAACCGGGAGAGCCCGAGCCTGCCACGGTGCGCCAGGATTATCACGATGCGCCCGTGGAGGCTGGTTTCCACTGTTCGGCGGGGCCGACGCCAGATTCGTCTGTGTGCGCCGCCTGCGCGCCACGGGAAGGCGCTGGGGGACGGGGTGCGCTGTGAGGCGAGCTGTGAAACGCAGTGTGGGGACCGGGGGCGGTGTGCACAGACGGCTGCGCACTCCTGTGGGGCGCGGTACGGGTGTGACGGGTGGGGCGAAGTTATCCACAGGATCGGGGAATTACACACAGGTAATCTGTGGACAACTCCCCCACCCGGGTTGTTCACAGAGTTATCCACAGGCTGTGGATCAATCTGGGGACAGTGCACAATCCACAACCTGTGGATAAAGCTGTGCACGAATCCACACAGACGTCTGATGTTCGACCATCGTCGAACGAGTCATGTGGCGACCTGGCGTTTTCGAATCACGAGGGGCACTTCTCGCACACAAGACACAGGAATCACACGTGTGTAACCATCCACAATGTGGATAACCCCTGTGGATAAACACGGGTTGTGTGTTATCCCCAGGGGTCGTGCACTGTGTGAATCACAGGGTGTGGATGCAGCACCGGGCAGTGTCAAGTCGCCTAAGCAAGTTGTTCATCGGACAGTAGTTTATTAAAGACCTCCACCGGGGACCATGAATCCAAACACCGCCGGGGACGGATATTGATCTCGTTCGCGATCATGTCCAGCAGCTCCTGATCGGTGGGCAACAC
>NZ_PPDL01000030.1 GCF_002994655.1 Corynebacterium sp. 13CS0277 | reverse complement strand
CAGCGGTCATCGCTGGCTCCTTTCGTGTTGGTCTGCAAACTATGACGAAGGGCTATGGGTCAGCGGTGGCCGTTTTTTGTGCTTGGGCACGCCACCTGCGAGGATCCTGTTACACCACTCTAAGGGACACAACCGCGGACACAGATCCCCACCACCGTCGCAAACGACACCAGGCCGGTGAGCACACTGAAACCCAAGGCCGCGCCACCCATGGTGACGTAGGCCTGCTGGGCCTCACCTGCCGCGCCGGCACCGACGACGATGAGCGCAATATTCAACGTCAACACCACGGCCAAGGTCACCGCAGTAACGATGAGCGACAACCATGAGCCGGCACCACGCACGACGGAACTGACCGCCAGCTTGGGAATCATCAGCATCCTTCCACGAACAGTTTTCGGCGCAATTATTGCAAGCACGCAATGAGTCCGCAGGAAGAACGCCCATCCCCACCGATAATCACCCCCACAACCACCCCCGACCGGGCGACAGGACCTGCGGTACCGCACGGGCACGCCGCCACCGAAGAGCCCCCGTCCTTCGCGCAGCGTTCACAACCTCCCGAGGAAGTACAGCTAACCCACCCCACGGGCACCGCCCCCCGTGGGACACCCCGCCTCAGCCCCAATCACACCGCCACACCGTGTGTGGTCAGCGCTCCTCGCCGCGCGGGTCTTCGGCCGGCGCCGCGCTCATCGCCGCGCTCGGCTTCTCGCCCAATTCCTCGTAGGCGCGCACGATGCGGGCGGCGCCGCGTTCCCACGTGCGGGATGCGGCAAATGCCCGGGCCGCGGGTGCGAGCGGGTGGGTGCGGGTGTCGTCGAGCTGCCCTACGCAGTCCACGATGGCTTGCGCCCAGATCTCCGGGTCGCGGGGCAGGATCCACTCGGCCGCCTCCGGCGGGGTGATTTCTTCCAGGGCCGGCACATCACTGACGAGCACCGGGCACCCCACACCCAGCGCCGGGATGCTCTTCAGCGGGGTGATAGTGCGCGTGACGTCCGTGTCGGCGCGGGGCACAGTAAACACGTCGAGGGCGGCGTAGTACACGGCGGCGCGCTCCGGGGGGACTTTGCCGACGAAGATCATGGTGTCCACCCCTTGGGCGGCGGCCCGAGCTTTCAGCTCCGGCAGGGCAACCCCGTCGCCCACGATAAGGATCCGGGCGGCAGGCAGCCGTGTGGCGAGCAGTTGTGCGACATCCACAAGGAGGTCGAGGCCCTCGTAATCCACCACCGCCGTGATGGTGCCGATCAGTGGGGTGTCAGTCTCCAGTCCCCATTCGGCGCACACCTCCGCGCGGGCGGCCGCCCGGTCGAGTGGCTTCTCGAGGCTCGCCTGCGGCACACCGTTGCCGACCACGAGGATCGGGGTAGTCACCCCGCGGGCGGCCAGCGCCGCCCGCTGCACCTCAGAGAGCACGATGACGCGGTCTGCATCGTTAGCGAGTTCCGCTTCTCGGGCGCGCAGCGCCCGGAATCGCGGCGACGCCGCGGCACGCTCCCGCCACGCCTGCGGCAGGGAGGCCACCCAGGAGCGTTCCCTCTCGCCGCGCATCTCGTACACCCACGGCAACCCCAGGCGGCGGGCGGCCGCGCGGGCGACGAGCCCGTTCTCGTAGTCGGTGGTGGCGTGAATGACGGTCGCCCCGCAGGCGATGACATGCTCCACGACATGGTCGGTGTGGGCTGCCAGCCGCCGGCTGAGCAGGGGGTGGAAGAGCCCTGGGATATGACGGTGGTAGGTGACGTCGTCCACCTGATCCGGCCCCGCAGACAGCACCCCAATGATGGCCGGGTACCCGTAGCGGGTCACCGCCCGCAGACACTCTCTGCAAGCCTGCCGCGCGCCCGCACCATCCGGGGTCTCACCTTTCGTGCCCGCACCATCCGATGTCTGACCCTTCGTGCCCTCACACAGCTGGCGCGTGATCGCTTGCAGGAGGGTGTGGGTGCGCTGCGCGTAGCCGGCCGTGGAATGCGGGTACGAGTTCGTCAGCACCAGCACCGGCCGGGGGCCGGGGCCGGCTGCCTCCTGGCTGCGCGCCAGGCGCCGCCTGGCCACAGCGTCGGGCGCCTCGTCGGGCCGCCACTCGCCGCGCAGAACCCGCGCCTCATCCGCCCGCCACGCGGACACCGGTCGCAGCACGTGCCGCAGCCAAGGCCACTGCGGCATCCCCGCCCAGTTCGATGCGCGCCCCGCCCTGCGGGTACCTGCGGCGTCAGCGCTCCCTGCGGCGGAATCAACGTCCAGCTCCCCCAGCGCGAAGTCCTGCCGGCGGCGGGCCGCCGCCCCACGCACCGGCACCTGCGCATGGGAACCCACAGCCACCCAGTCCCGCAGGTGGCGAAACGCTCCCCCATCACTCGCTGCCAGCAGCGCGGCAGCGGCCTGGCGCTCATCAGCCAACAGCAGACCCGCAGCCTGCACTGCGGGGTTCGGAACCTTCCGCGCGGTCGCTGTCACTGCCCGGCGCGCCCGCGCCGGGATTTTCCGGGCAATGTTGAGCGCCAGACCGTGAGGGTCCTTCATTGCCGCCTGTGCGGCGAAAGTCAACAGTGTGGTGGCGCTGCGCAGGGTGCGCACAGATGACTCCTTCGCGCGACAATGAGGGCCCGGATCCTTCAATAATCGTCTCCGGGCAGGGAACACTAGAAGACTAACTCACGCCAGTACTCGTGCGGGGCAGTGGTATTTCCCGCGGTGGGACGCTCGGGAGTGCGCGGAATGTACGGGGGTATCCCGGGCCCCGTGTGCCCTATGCCCCTGTGTGCCCTATGCCAACGCGTCAATCTCATCTGCGCCGGTGGGCACTGATAATCCGGCTGTGTGAGCACATTATTTCCAGGGGCGAGCATGGCGAAGCCCACGCGCCAACCACGGGGGTCGGGCGTGGGCTCTTCGGTGACTGGCGGCAACTCGCGTGAGTAAGCCGCACGCGCACCCGTTAATCTCAGGGCTCCGGCGGCGTGACGCCTTCTGCTTCGCCACCTGCGGGGGCGACCCTGTGCGAAGCGTCCTGTACCTCACGGCGGGCGTGGCGGCGTGCCGCGAGCGCTGTGAGCATCCTGAGCCCGGCCATCACCCACACAGCCAGGGCAACACCGATGAAGACATGGTGGCCGCCAGTGAGGAACAGCCCGACCACCGCCACGGTGAGGAGGACGAAGCCCACCACCGTGTGCGTGGTGTTGTCGTCTTGCATCGTGGATGCACTCCTCGCGGGTCGTTGATGGGGTGGGGCCCAGGGCTGAGCTTCCGCTGTTAGCGGATGGTGACCTGGCGGGACTTGATGTTCTCCAGGCGGCGGCGCTCCTCGGAGGTGAGCTCCGCATCGGAGTCAATGTCGGCCTCAATGCCCTTGGCGAGTTCCGCCAGGACCGGGCCGTAGGTGGCCGGGTCGACCGTGGGGTCGAGGTCGAAGACGGGTACCACGACGCCGTGGGTGCGGAACACACCAGCGAACTTCGTGTCCTCACCCAGGTGCAGGGCACCCTTCGCGGCGACGCGCGCGAGGGCGCGCAGCAGCTTGTCTTCGTCGTCGGTGCGCACCCAGCGGATGTGGGCCTTGTCGCCGGCGTCAATCCACCAGGCGGCACCGTGGAAGTCGCCTTCGATCTTCTTCGACGGCATGACGGAGTCGTTGGCGGCCTGCAGGGCCTGGGCGTACATCGGGTCGATGGTGGAGCCTTCCGGCACCCACCAGTCGAAGTTCTCGTACACCTCGACATCGAAGGTCTGCTGCGGGTCGAGGAGGGTGTCGAGCTTCGGCTCAGAACCGTCGGCCGCAGTAGAGCCCAGGGTGTCGCCGGGCTTCGCGGTGGTCAGCCAGTTGAGGGCGTAGGCCAGGTCGCGGCCCGGGTTGTGGGAGTGGCCCGCCACCTGGAGGGCGACGAGGGCGTCGCCACCGAACTCTTCGTCGCGGACGACGGCGGCGACGGCACCCGGCAGGACGGTGCACAGGTAGACGTCGCGGTCGACGCCGGCCACGCTGATCTTGGCCTTGGCGGACGGCACGAACTCCTGCAGGGCCACGAGGGTGGCTTCCTCAGCGAAGCCGCCGTAGGGGCGGGGGTCGCGTTCGAGGGCGGCGCGTTCAGCGGCGCGGGCGGCGAGCTTCGCCTGGCGGCGGCTCATGCCCTCGGGAAGCTGTTCCTTTTTCTTGTTCTTCTTAGCCATGGCGCTCATGGTACCCGGCAGGCTGCCGCAGGCCACGCACGGGCGGCCGGTGGGCGCGCCCCAGGCGCGGACAGCACCCCTTGTTCCCGGCCCGTGTCCCCCAGTGCGCCCCGGCCGCGATCCGTGCGCTGCTGGTGGTACTCCGTGAGCGCGCCGGTGGGGTTACTCCGTGTGCGCGGGCGGGGGGTTACTCCTCGTGCGCGCCGGTGGTGTCGCCGGCGGTGAGGATGCGGGCCGCATCCGCCGGGAAATCCGTCGCCAGATACGCCATGCCCGCCTGGGCGGCGGCGAGGATCTGCTCCCGGGTGTTCGCCGTGTAGCAGTAGCGGGGCCCGTCAATGCTCCGCAGGGCGGCACTGCGGCGGGCGATGACATCAATGTTGGCGCCATAGCCGAACGGCACCCAGCGGTGCAGCACCGCCGAGACCGGCCACAGCAGATCCCGGTGCAGCCAGATCACATCAAGCTGTGGTGCCAGCCGGCGCACACGCCACAGCGACCACGGGGAGAAGCTGATGATGTGCACCCGCGGGGAGGATGCCAACCCCCGGGCGGTGAGCATGCGGACGAGGGCGCGTTCCACGCGCCCGCCGAAGCGGGTGGGGTGTTTGGTCTCCACGAATAGGTGCGCCCCCGGGTAGGCCTCATAGATGTCGAGCAGCTCCGCGAAGGTGAGCACCGGCTCCACCGTGTCGTCACCGATGTTGAGCTCACGCAGCTGTGCCAGCGTGTGGGAACTGACCCGCCCCGTCCCGTTGGACACCCGATCCAGCACCGGGTCGTGCAGGCACACGAGGTGGCCGTCGGCGGTGAGCCGCACGTCGCATTCAATGCCGTCGGCCCCTTGGGCGAGGGCGGCGCGCATGGCGCGCGCAGTGTGTTCAGCACAGGTGCCGGATGCTCCGCGGTGTCCGATGATCAGCATGGGTTCACACCCTACTCCGCCCGCCACCGCCCACTCCCCCAGGAGCGTGGTGTGGAGCTCCGCTGAGCGCACGGCCCACGTCCCCCACATCCAGTGCGACCCAGTGCGACACAGCGCGACCCAGTGCGACTCGGTGCCACACAGCACCACACAGTGCGGCAGTCCCCCCCAGACAGATCCCCACACGCAGACGCACACCCACGCCTCCCTGCGCCCAGGACCACTGGCGTGGCCTTGGGTGGCGGGCTCGGCAGTGTGCCGTGGCCCGCGCGTGGGGTGCGTGGGTGTGCGTGTCAGGTGCGCCGGCGGCGCGCGTCACCATCAGGTGCGCCGGCGGTGTCTTGGCGGGCCTGCGTTGCGGCCCAGTCTCACGCCCGAGTACGGGCGCGAGACTTACGGGGTGAGGGGGCTGCCCTCCAGGAGGATGAGCCTCCCAGGGGTTTAGCCCTCCTTGGGGAAGAACTCTTCCTGGATGGCGCGCAGGGTGTTGACGGAGTGCTTGAAGCGCTCCATCTCGTGCTCGGTGAGCTCCAGCTCGACCGGGCGGCGGATGCCCTTGCGGCACACGATGGCGGGGGTGCCGATGTAGATGTCTTCCTCGCCGTACTCGCCCTGCAGGAGGGTGGACACCGGGAGGGCGACGTCCTGGTTGTGCAGGATGGCGCGGGTGATGCGGGCCAGGCCCATGCCGATGCCGTAGGAGGTGGAGCCCTTGGCGTCGATGATGGTGTAGGCGGCGTCGCGGGTGTCCTCGAAGATCTTCTCCAGGCGGCCCTCGAGCTCCGGGTCCTTCTCCAGCTTCTTGCGCATGGACACACCGGCCACGGTGGCAGAGGACAGCACCGGCAGCTCGGTGTCGCCGTGCTCACCAATGATGTAGGCGTGGATGGAGGTCGGGGCGACGTCGTAGAGCTCGCCCAGCATGTAGCGGAAGCGGGCGGAGTCGAGGACGGTGCCGGAGCCGATGACGCGCTCGTGGGGCAGGCCGGAGTACTTCCACACCGCGTAGGTGAGGACATCCACCGGGTTGGAGGCCACGAGGAAGATGCCGTCGAAGCCGTGGGCCATGACCTGGTCGACGATCGACTTCATGATGTTCATGTTCTTGCCGACGAGCTGCAGGCGGGTCTCGCCCGGCTTCTGGGCGGCGCCGGCGCAGATGACGACCATGGCGGCGTCGCGGCAGTCCTCGTAGGTGCCCTTGGTGACCTTGGTGCGCGACGGGGCCCACACCACACCGTGGTTGAGGTCCATCACGTTGCCTTCGAGCTTCTTCTCATCGATGTCGATGATGGCGAGGTGATCACAGGTGGACTGGTTCACCAGGGCGTACGCGTAGGCGACTCCCACGTCGCCAGCACCAATGAGGACGACTTTGTTTCCGGTGGGGTTGTACACGGCGGTACCGATCCTTTGCAGTTGCGAGTAGAGGTGATGCCGGCACCGGCACCACGGGTCCTTATCCCCTGTGTTCTCCACGTCCTGGCCGGCGCACCCGGGAGAAACAGTGGGTGCGTGCCGGCGGTGGGAGTGTGTGTCAGGAGGATCGTGGGCGGGTGGTGTGGCAGTCGGCGGTTGCGTCAGATGACAGCAGGTACTGCGGGGCTCACATCACGCGGGCCTCGCGTGCCCGTTCCAAAAACTATTATGCCCGATTGGGCCACATTTATGCCCGAATTGTGTGGGATTTCTCAGTGTTGGGCCCCAAATCCCCAGGTCGACCCCACATGACGAGTCACCAATCCCACATCGCGACGCGCATCCGGCGACGCACGTAACCTTCCCCGGGGGTCGAAGCGATAGTCCAAGTACTAGCCTCGGCGGCTGCACCTGGGCTAGGTTAAAAGCCACATGGCCAACACCCCGACTGCGCACACACCCCCGGTGCGGCTGGCCCCGACAGGCCACCCGATACCCCCGGCGCGCAGCCGATGGGCCCAGCACCCCAGCCCGCGAAAGGTTTATTCACTCCCATGCCCCCCGAGATCCGTATCCCCGGCCTGCCCCCGCTGAAGCCGGAAGACATCGGCCGCGCCCTGGCCACCCTCCTCTCCCTGGTCCTGGTGTTCCTGGGCCTCGGCGGCACCGAGATGTCCTCCCAGCAGCCCAACTCCGGCGACCAGGTCGTCGTCGTGACGAAGCCGGGCTCCAAGCCCTCCTCCTCTGAGGAGAAGATGCGCGAGGAGATCGCCAACTCCCTGAAGAACGAAGTCCGCAACGGCGGCTCCGCCTCCTTCTACGACAACAGCCTCGCCAACGACGCCCAGAACGCTGCCAAGAAGGCCGCCAAGGACAAGCGCCTGCCCAGCAGCAGCGACACCCTCGTCGCCTTCTACATCAAGAAGGAAGACAACCCGACCGCCGCGAAGTTCGCCGACAAGCTGAAGACCTCTAAGCCCTTCACCTACGACGGCACCATCAACTTCGGTGTGGGCGTGGCCAGCAACGACAAGGGCACCTACGTCGTCCTGCAGACCGACGAGGTCTTCGCCAACTAAGCACCAGCCCTCGGGCCACGGCACAGCCGCAGGCCAGGCGCACGCCCGCGCACAGCACGTCCGCGCGCACCGCGCACGGGTACTGCGCACCACGCACTCAACCCCGGAACGCACTCCCGCGTCCCGGGGTTGAGTGCTGTATACCCGGTTTATCCAGGGTTTATCCCCGGTTGATCCCGGGTTGATGCCGGGTTGATCCGGGGCCCTTCAGCACCTGCCTTGATCACGGGTCTCACAAAGCCCGCCTCGGCAGCGGGTCCACCCGAGGCAGGCCGCTGCGAGCGCGGCCCCGGCCAGCTGCGGTGCGGTCAGCCCTCGAGGCACACGCCCGTGGCGTGGTGGGGGCAATAGCCGCCCGGGTTCTTCTCCAAGTACTGCTGGTGGTAGTCCTCCGCCAGATAGAACTCGCCCGCCGGAGTGTCCTGCAGCAGCATCACCTCCGTCGCGATCGGCGGATAACCCGCCGCCGCCAACGCCTCCCCATAGCGGCGCACCACATCCTTCACAGCGGCCAGATCCTCAGGCGTGGTCACGTACAGCGCGGAGCGGTACTGGGTGCCCACATCGTTGCCCTGCCGATCCACCTGGGTGGGGTCGTGTCCCTCCAGGGCTGCGAGCGCAATTGCCGCCGCATCCGTCACCGCCCGATCGAAGACGACGCGCACGATTTCCGTATGCCCCGTCCGCCCGGTGCACGTTTCCCGATAGGTGGGGTTCGGCGTGAACCCGCCCGCATAGCCCACCGCCGTGGTAACCACACCGGGCAGCTGCCACAGCAGCTTCTCCGCGCCCCAGAAACACCCCATGCCGACAAAGATCTCGCCCTGGCCCTGCGTCACAGGATCCGCGATCGGGGTGCCCAGCACCACGTGCGGCTGCGGGTCGGGCAGCACCGGGTGCCGGCCGCCCTTGAGTGCGGTCTCTGCGGTGACGGGACCGGGGTTGCCAAACAACCAACCCATAGCGTTCCTACTTTCTTTGTGTTTTTCATTCGGCAGCGGCCACTGCCACAGCCGACATCTCGTGATGCCGGGCAATGCTGGGCCATGCCTGCTGGGCCGTGCTGGCCAATGCTGGGCCGTGTTGGGCCGCGCGTGATCGGCGTGGCCGTCACCCTGCACAACGGCGTGCACTCCCCCCGGTGTTCCCACAGCGGCCACAAAATCCCCTATAGTGGTGTGACACCAGCCCCATAGGCGGGTACTGGTAATTATTCACTTTTCAATCGAAGGAATCTTCATGGCTGTCTACACTCTGCCGGAACTCGACTACGCTTACGACGCTCTGGAGCCGCACATCTCCGCGGAGATCATGGAGCTGCACCACTCCAAGCACCACGCCAACTACGTCGCCGGCGCCAACGCCGCCCTCGAGGCCCTGGAGAAGGCCCGCGCCGAAGGCAAGATCGGCGCCGAGGTGACCGCCCTGTCCAAGAACCTGGCGTTCAACCTGGGTGGCCACACCAACCACTCCATCTTCTGGAAGAACCTCTCCCCCAACGGTGGCGGCGAGCCGACCGGCGCCCTCGCGGAGGCCATCAACCGCGACTTCGGCTCCTTCGAGAACTTTAAGGCCCACTTCACCGCTGCGGCTCTCGGCCTGCAGGGCTCCGGCTGGGCTGTCCTCGGCTACGACCACATCGCCGACCGCCTCGTCATCGAGCAGATGACCGACCAGCAGGGCAACCTGTCGATCAACCTGACCCCGCTGCTCATGCTCGACATGTGGGAGCACGCCTTCTACCTCCAGTACAAGAACGTCAAGGCTGACTACGTCACCGCCGTGTGGAACGTCTTCAACTGGGATGACGTCGCCGCCCGCTACGCTGCAGCGGCCGCCAAGTAACACCACGCGCCGCGCTCGCCGCGCGGTCACCGCGCGGTCACCGCGCACCTGCCCCCGGTACCTGTGTGGGGACTCCTCGAGTCCCCCCGGAGTGCCGGGGGTTTCGCATGCCTGCCCTGTCAAGGTGGGGGCACCCGGGGTGGGTTGTTCGGTAGCCTGGCTCACATGACCCACGAACGGCGGGCCGTCCTCGCGTTGCTGTTGGCAGGACTCGCCACCTTCGCCAGCCTGTACAGCACCCAAGCCATCCTGCCGAGCCTGTCGGGCGCCCTCGGGGGCACAGCCACCCAGGCAGCCGGCACCGTCAGCGCCGCCACCGGGGCACTCGCCGTGTGCATCGTGCCCGCCTCCGTGCTGTCGGAACGCTACGGGCGCAACCGGGTGCTGCTCACCTCGGCACTGGCCGCCACCCTCATGGGCCTGCTCGTGCCCCTCGCCCCCAGCATGAGTGTGCTCACTGTGCTGCGCGGGGTGCAGGGGGCGTTGCTGGCGGGAGTGCCGGCGGTCGCCATGACGTGGCTGAGCGAAGAACTCGGCGCGGCCGCACCCAAAGCCATGGGCATCTATATTGCGGGCACCTCCCTCGGGGGGCTGGCCGGCCGCATCATTCCGGCGGTGGCGGCGGAGTTTCTCCCCTGGCGGGCGGCACTGCTGGCCGGGGCGCTGCCGGCCTTCGGCTGCGCTATCGCCATGTGGCGCCTGCTGCCCGCACAACAGCACTTCCACCCCAAGAAGCTCACCTTCACCAGCGAGGGGCGCGCCATGCTGGGGCACTGGCGCAACCCGACCCTCGCGCTGCTGTTCGCGATGGGGTTCCTCGCGATGGGCACCTTCGTGTCGGTGTACAACTACCTGGGCTACTACCTGCAGCAGCACTTCGGCCTGTCTGAGGCGCTCGCCGGCAGTGTCTTCGTCCTCTACCTCGCGGGCACGGTGGCCTCCACGAAGGCCGGCGGCGGACGGCGCGGCATGCTCCTCGGGGGGACCCTTGGGATGCTGGCCGGCCTGGGGTGCCTGCTGGTGAACAACCTCGCCGTCGTGGTGGTGGGGCTACTGGTGTTTACCGCGGCGTTTTTCACCACCCACACCGCCGCCTCCGGGTGGCTAGGGGAGGTAGCCATCCGCGACCGGGCGGAGGCCTCCAGCATGTACCTATTGTGCTACTACACCGGCTCCGCGGTCGTCGGCGCTGCCGCGGGCGGGGTGTTCGCCGACGGCCACTGGGCGCGCCTCGTCCTCGCCCTGGGTGGGCTTCTCGGGGTGGCGGTGCTGCTACAGCTCCTCGGTACCCGGCGCGCCCGCGCGTAGCCACTGGCGTACCACCCGCGTCGCCCGGCAATCCTCCTCGTTGTACTCCACGATCCGGGCGGCGATCTCGGGGTCGTCGATGGCCTCCAGGTAGGCGTCGACGCTGCCCTCGCCGGCGAGATCCGCCTGCCGGTAGTGGAACCCCGCCGCCGCGGCCACATCCTTAAGCCCCAGCCCGAAGGGGCTGACCAGGCTCGCGCGCACCTGGGAGAACACGTCCATCCACACACGCGACTGGAGGAAGTGGCGTACCTCCTCCGGGGTGGGGCACACCAGGCCGTCAGGGGTGTGCTGCCCGCCGAAGCGCCGCGCGGAGCTCATCATCCAGTGGTTTTCCCCGTGGTTGGAGTAGCAGTACACGCCGACGGTGCCGCCGGCCGCCTGCTGGGCGGCAATGCGCCCCATGAGCCAGTGCCAGAAGCGGGCGAAGTTCGCCGCCTCATCCGCCAACCCCACATCGACGAAGGCGACGTACTCCTCCCCGTCGAAGGCACCCCACAGGTAAGCACCGTGGTCGAGGTAGGCCTCCATGTCGATGTCGATCTCAAGGTCCTGTGGCACCAGCACCGCCTCAGCCATGGTGCGGGCAGTGGTGGCCGGGGTACCGCCGGCGCGCTGACCACCAGGGGTACCGGCGGCACGCTGGCCGCTCGGGGTGCCGGTGAACCCCCGCTTCTTGAGCAACCGGGTGCCCTCCCGCCAGGCGCGGGCCACACGATTCGACGGGTACTCCTCCGAGTCGATGAGCGCCTGCACCGTGTCGATCCCCAGCGCGCGGAAGCGATCCGCCGCATCCCCCGGCAGGTAGAGGCTGATGTCGTCGCGGGCGACGAGGATCGGCTCGCAGAACTGCCAGAAGCGGCAGGTGCGGCATTCTTTCGTGCGGCGGGGAAGCGTCGGCACCGGGGAGGATTCCACCTGGGTGAAGGTCTCCACCAGGGGGGCGGTGTCCACGAGGAAGCAGCGGGTGGGGTCCTGCCCAATCGCGCCACCAGTACCCGTATCCAGGCCCACCTCGCGCAGAAACATCGCCGCCACCGCCAGGCGGTAGCCATCACCCACATGGTGCCGCAGGCGGTACTCGCCCACCACGGGTGCGCCCAGCCCCAGCCGGCTCGTCGCCACCATCGGCGTCGCAGCACCGCGGGCGGCGCGCGCCACCCGGTGCGTGGAGAAAATCACCGGCACATAGCCCTGCGACGTCTTCACCAGCACGTCCACCGTGGCCGCGTACGCGCCGACCTCGATGCGGGCGTTCTCAATGAGGGTGTGGCCGGCGGCCAGTGCCTCCAGGGTGTCGAACTCGTCGGTGGCCTGCACCCGCGAAAACTGCTTGCTATCCCCCAGTGCCGGAGCCGTGGGCAACAACGCCCGAATCTCCTCGGCCTGGGCGCGGGCGCGCAGCAGGCGCGCGGACGGGGCGGCCGCCACATCCGGGTGGGCGGCCCGCTGCCGCAGCCGGTAGCGGCAGCCCACCAGCTCGTGGGGTTCCACCCCGGGGTCGCGCGCCACCAACTCGCCGACCGTCTGCGCCGCATCGGCAGCGCGGTCGGGGACACAGGTGGCGGGGGACTCAGCACGGGGTTTTGGTGGGCACACAGCAGAACTCACAGTACCGGGCCGGGTAGGGTTGAACCCAGTCACGCACACCCCACCGGGAAGGACTTGTGAGAACGCCATGTGGAAGAAACTGATGAAAGCCCGCCGCAACGCCCGCGCCGAAGTCAAGGCCGCGCAGTCGCGCGCCAAGGCCGAGGTGAAGGCCCGCGCCCAGCTGACGAAGAGCCAGACGAAGCTTCTGGCCAAGCAGGAAGCGAAGCTCCGCAAAGCGGAGGCCAAGGGGCTGAAAGCGAAGCAGAAACTCGCCGAAACGAAACTCAAGCAGATCCAGGCCGGCCGAGTGAACCGGGCGTCGGTGGCGCGGGTGCTGGGGGCGGCGCGCCTCGCCGCACCGGTGCTGGTGCCGCTGGTGTACCAGGCGATCACGAAGCTGCGCTCGGTGAGCACCAGCGCCCAGGCCAAGCAGCTGGGCGTCGCCCCGGAGCGCCTGGGCCAGCACTCCGGCTACGGGGCGCCGATCCAGGCCCGCATCGACGGCATCTCTGAGCAGCTGGCGGGCTCCGGGCTTCCCAGCGGCTTCGTGCGCGACATGCGCGAGCGCCTGGAGAAGCTCTCCCACGCGGTCGACAACGCCGAGTTCCTCACCCCGGAGAAGCGGCGCGGCGCGCACCGCAGCATCAACCAGGACGTCGACGCCGTCGTCGCCGAGATCGACCGCCGCCACCGCTAATGGTTAGCCGCCGCCGCGTTCTCCAAGCCACCTCCGCCGCCACCCTTGCCGCCGGAGCCACCGCCGCCAGCCGCGCCCTCGCGGGGGCGGCCGACGCGACAGCACCTGCGGGCGCAACCCCTGCGGGCGCTGCGGGGCATGTCGTGTTCCAGCACGGCGTGGCCTCCGGGGACCCCTACCCCCGCAGCGTCATCCTGTGGACCCGGGTGACGAGCACCCCGGATGATGCCCCCGGGTCCGGCCGCGGCCGGCCCGTCGATGTGGCCTGGGAGGTCGCCCGCGACGCCGACTTTCGACACATCGTCGCCACCGGCACGGTGCACACCACCCCGGCGCGCGACAACACCGTCAAGCTGGAGGCCACCGGCCTGGAACCTTCCGCGGCGTACTACTACCGCTTCCGGGCGCTGGGGCAGACCTCCCCGGTGGGGCGGACCCGCACCGCGCCCGCCCCCGGCGAGGACGTCTCCCGGCTGCGCTTGGCGCTGCTGTCCTGCGCGAACTGGGAAGCAGGCTACTTCCAGGCCTACCGGGACCTCGCGACCCGCGGCGACATCGATATCGCCGTCCACGTCGGCGACTACATCTACGAGTACGCCACCGGCGAATACGCCGCCAAAGGCAACCGTGTCATCCGGCCGCACGTGCCCGCCCACGAAACCGTCACCCTGGCCGACTACCGGGCCCGCTACGGGCACTACCACACCGACCCCGACCTGCAGGCCGGGCACGCGGCCTGCCCCTGGATCGTCACCTGGGACGACCACGAAGTCGCCAACGACGCCTGGGATACCGGGGCCGAAAACCACAGCGCCGACGAAGGCGACTACACCGCCCGCCGGGATGCCGCCATGCAGGCCTACCTCGAATGGCTGCCCATCCGCGGCGAGGGGCACATCTACCGCTCCCTCGGCTTCGGCCGCCTCTTTGAGCTGCACATGCTCGACCTGCGGAGCTACCGCTCCGAATACGTCGAATACCGGGCCGCCGACAACCCGGACCGCACCATTCTGGGCCCGGACCAATACGCGTGGCTGACGCGGAAACTCACCTCCAACGACACCGCCTGGCAAATCGTCGGCAACCCGGTGATGATCTCCCCCATCCTGCTGCCGCCACTCGACCCGGAGCTTGCCGCCGGCATTACCGAACTCACCGGGCTCGCCCGCGACGGCTACCCCTATACCTCCGACACGTGGGACGGGTTCACCTCCGAACGCCACAAGCTGCTCAGCTTGCTGCGGGAGAAACACGTCGACAACGTCGTGTTCGTCACCGGCGACATCCACACCTCCTGGGCGGGCGAACTCCCCCTCATCCCGGCGCGCTACCGGCCCGGGGATTACGTCGCCGCCGAATTCGTTGGCCCCTCCGTCACCTCCGCCAACATTGACGAGATGTGGAACCTGCCCGACGGCAGCCCCATCCCCCACATCACATCAAATGCGATTCGGGCAGTGAATCCCTATTTGAAGTACTGCGATCTGGAACACCACGGATACTGCGTCGTCGAAGTCACCCCCGATCACGTCCAGTGCGACTGGATTTTCGTCACAAACAAGGACGTTCCCGGTTCACCCATGTGGATCGCCCAGTCGCTCCGCACCGAAAAAGGCAAAGGCATCTTCCCCGCCGCATCCCCCATTTAGGGGTGAGACATTTAACAACTCTGGGCGCGAATTCCGCAACTAAACATTCATCGTCTAAACTCGACGCTTGAATGTGAAGTCACACCTTTAATAGGAGTCCCACTATGGCCCAAAAGCAGGTCACCCAGTATTTCGACGATCTCGACGGCCGTCCCCTCACCGAGGACGAGGTCAAGACCGTGCGTTTCAGTGTCGATGGCACTGACTACGTGCTGGAAGTTTCCCAGGGCAACGCCGACCGTTTCTACGAGGTCATCTCGAGCTACCGGGACGCCGCACAGCGTGACCACTCCCGCCCCAACACCCGCCGCGCCCGCACCGGCTCCAACACCGGTGGCATCCCCGCGAAGCGGATCCGTGAATGGGCACACGCCAACAACATCGAGGTCTCTGACCGCGGTCGCCTCCCCCAGGAGATCGTCGACCAGTACCGTCGCGCCGGCGGCCAGTTCTAACACCGCCCCGCACACCCACAGGCGGCCCCAGGAGAGCACACAGCTCCCCGGGGCCGCCTGTGGCGTTGAAGAGCACCCCTGAGCGCCCACAGCCGCGCCAGCGCCCACACAGGGCACCCAGGGCACCCAGGGCGCCCCAGACGCGCCCATCGCCATCCCCGGCCCGGTAACAGGCAGCCGCGTGCACACCCGCAGGCCTGCTGCCACACAGGCACGGCAGCGACTCCTGCCCGGCGCGCAGCACGCGTGGGGCGCGTGGCGGGATGGGGTGATTTGGCGGGGAATGCGCGGGAATCATCCCCGCAATGGCGGCAGAATACGCGCGGGTGTTTTCTTCTTGACCGCGGACGAACCCTGGGGTGGGGGCGGTCACCGCGGCACCCAAGAATCATCAGACCACTGCCAGTTGTTCGACGGGTCAACTAAGCCGCCCGAATCACCGGGTATCCGCACGCCAGCGGGTGAATCATATTGCTAGCTAGCAGAGGAATTCACCCCACCTCAGCAGGCATGAGACTTCGCGACAGAAACGCCCACCCCTCGCACCCGGCGGGGACAGTTTGAACGTGAGTGGTTCGTGCCGGTGAGTTCTTGCCGGTTTCTCCTGCGAGAAACCCGAAAACGCCCCCAAGGTGAGCGATCCGGGAGCCGATTGCGCGCGTTTGCGGCTGAGCACATCCCCATCCCGGCACATCGGAGTGTGGCGTGGTGCCATCGGCCTGAGGCTGCGCGGGCGCGATCCCACACCACACGACAAAGGACCCAGGTCGACGGGCGCGCTGCTGGCAGCATCGCCCATGGCCTGGGCCCTTTGAGTGCGGCGGGTCCGGCGGGTCGCCTGAGCGGTTTAGAGCACGCCCTGATCGCGGGCGGCAGCGACCGCAGAGGTCCGGGAACGCACACCCAGCTTGTCGTAGATGTGCACCAGGTGGGACTTCACCGTCGCCTCAGAGAGGAAGAGAATCTCACCGATGTCGCGGTTCGACTTGCCGGCCGCCACCAGCTTGAGCACCTCCAACTCCCGGGGTGTGAGCGAGGTGCGCGGGGTGCGGACGCGCTCCATGAGGCGGTTCGCGACCACCGGGGACAGGGTGGAGTCGCCCTCCGCCGCGGAGCGCACCGCAGCGATGAGTTCCGCCGGCGGGGCGTCCTTGAGGAGATAGCCGACAGCCCCCGCCTCAATCGCGCCGAGGATATCCGCATCCGTGTCGTAATTCGTCACCATGAGCACGTTCGGCGGATTCGCCGCCGTCGCCTTAATCGCGGCGGTCGCATCAGCGCCCGTCGACACCCGGGTGCCTTCCGCACCGGGGCCGAAACGCAGGTCCATGAGGATGACGTCAATGCCGCCCGCCTGGGCGGCGGCGATCGCCCCATCGGCGGTCGACACTTCACCCACGACCTCAATGTCTTCGGCGTGCTCCAGGACGGCCCGCAGGCCCAGGCGCACGATTTCGTGATCGTCGGCAAGAAGAACGCGGATCATCACAGTTCCTTCACAAGATTGTCGAATTGTCTTCTCTTGCCTTCGGGGTGATTGCGCTACCCGGGTGCTGCGGGCGGGTGGGGCCTGCGGGGCGCGTGAAGGCAATGACTACCTAGTGTACTGGGTGGTCGCCGGTGGTTGCGGGGCTGATGGCGGGGGTGGAGGTGCCCTCCACCGTTTTGCCGCCCCCATCATCGACAGGAATAGCGATACTCACGGCCGTTCCCCGCCCAGGGGCGGATTCCACGGTGACGACACCGCTTTGTTCGGCGGCGCGCTGCTTCATCGCATCCAGCCCAATATGCCCCAGGCCTGCCGGCCGGGCCGCCACCGCCGAAGGATCGAAACCGACCCCGTTATCGACGACATCGATGCGGACCTCATCCTCCCCGTAGGTCAGGGTGACGTGGCAGGCGGTGGCCTGGGCGTGCTTCTGCACGTTGCCCATTGCGCCCTGCGCGATGCGCAGCAGTGCGGCCTCCGTCCGCATCGGCAGCTGCCGATCCTCACCCTCCACATGGATGTGGACCTCCGTGCCATCGATCCCGTTGGCCACCCGCTGCAGGGCACCCTCCAGGGACGTTTTCGACAGGGCCGCCGGCTGGAGGGCCGCAATCATGGCGCGCGCCTCCTGCAGATTATCGGCGGCGGTGGTGCGCGCCAGGCGGATGCGCTGCACGAGGGAATCCTTCCCCGCCACATCCAACGCCTCAATGTCTTGCTCCGTGACGTGCAGCAGCATCTGAATACTCGACAACCCCTGGGCGAGAGTGTCGTGAATTTCGTGGGCGATGCGCTGCCGCTCCGCGGCGACGCCGGCCGCGCGCTCACTGTCAGCCAACTGGGACCGCGTCGCCAACAACTCGTCGATGAGCTCCTGGCGTTCCCGGTTCACCTTCATCAACGCCTTAAAGGCGTAGTCGATACCCACCGACACCAGTGCCGCCATCGTCGGCCCCAACACCCCACCCGGGGTCATGTGGTTGTGCTGGGAGGCAATAGAAATACCCGTCGCCAACACGACCGCCACCACACCCCGATAGTCGGGCAGCACATGCAAATAGAGGAAAAACAGGGGGAACAACAAATAAATCGCCGCCGGCGACACCGGGATCAACGCCACCCAGATCGCGGTGAGCGCAATCATCCACACCTGGGCCACAATGCTGCCCGTCGGCAACCGCAGCCGGAACCCCAACACGTACACCACCGCGTAGCCGAGGCACAGGCCCAAGGTCACGAGCATGAGGGTGAGGTCGTCGCGGAACGCCCCCATCATCACCACCACCAGCAGCAGGGTGGTGAGCACGTGAATGCCGGTCCGGACGCTGTTTTCATTCGGTGCGGCCCGCCGCTTCCAGCGGGGCTTCTGCTTAGCTGTCTCCACGCCTAGCCACCTTATAGTGGTGGCATGATGTTCCGCGCACGCACGACCACCCTGGCAGCCCTCGCCGCCGCAGCCGGGCTGCTCCTCACCGGCTGCAGCACCACCCCCGACGACGCAGGCGGGCAGGACACCGCCGCCGCCCAGGGTACGCACACCGACCAAGCCGACCAGGGCGCCCAGGAGGATGCCGCCGCGGCCCCCGCGGAGGCCGTCGCCGTCGACCTCGTCCCCCAGACCGCCGGGCGAGAGGACTTCACCGAGTGCCCGTACCTCAGCACCGAATTCGTCGCCGACACCAACGGGCAGCGCGTCACCGGCCAAAGCATCGACCCCTCCTTCGACCCGCCGGCCTGCCAGTTCTTCTCCTACCCCCCGGAGCCGCAACTCACCGTCATGGTGCGGCACCTCCCCACGGAGAAAGACGCCGCCGCCGTCATCGACTGGGCGGCCCCCGTCGACACCACCAGCCCCGCCCACGGCCCCGAAGGCTGGGAGGGCGGCCGTGGGGTGCTGGGCCCGGACTCCTCGGTGTACGCGGTGTTTAAAGACACCACCGCCGTGGTGGTGTGGTCCAACCAGGAACAAACCATCAAGCCCCAGCTCGTCGCCGAGGAGACGATCCGCAACCTCGGGCTCTAAGGGCGACGTAGACGCGCGGCAGGCGGCGGGTGCTGCGGGGTGCTGGAAGGTACGACGGGGAACTCCCTGTGACCCCAAGAACCACCGCGGGCAGGCACCTCCCGCAGCCTCCAAGAAATAGAAGATTTGCAGCACATACCGCCGCCAGCCAAGGGTTTACACATATAGTTCGGGGCTGTTAGGGTTCACGGAGTCGAACACCGTGCGAGGGGCTCAAGGTCCCTCCCCGCAGCCGATCGACGCCCACCCCACCGACGCACAAGGACCCACGTCAAGATATGACAAACCCGCTCAAGGCACTCTGGAACTTCTTCGACGCCCTCACCCCCTTCTTCGTGGCATTGGTTCTGATCAACGCGCTCATCGTTAAGGTGTTCCACAAGCCGGAACTCTCCTGGATCGCACTCGCAATCGCAGTGGTCATCTCCATCGAGCCGCTCGTCACCTACATCAAGGGGCTGCGGCGTCCCCACACCGACGACACCGCTGCCACGCCCACCACACACAGCGCACAGTCCTAAAGACGCGCAAAAAGGCCCCGGATATCCGGGGCCTTTACTCGTCTGTCCGGCAGAACCCTGCCGCATCACCACACCACGCACGGTGGTGGGGCGTCACCCAGTGCCACCCAGTGTCACCCAGTGTGTGCTGCGGTGCCGGCCGCGGGGCCGCGCCCATCACGGGCGGGGTCGATGCCGCTTACCACGCGGCTCCCCGCCACAGGCGGGGGTTAGACGCTGACGTCGTTGTACGGCATCAACGTCGACACGTACGGAAACACCACCGTCATCAACAGCCAGAAAATACCCGCCAGCACTGCCAGCGTCACGAGCAACTTCACCAGGAAGGGGCCGGGGATCTTGTTCCACAAAAAGGCATACATCGGCTAGTTCTCCTGCAATTCGGCGGGCGTATACCCGGGGGTCTTGGGGTCAGTGCGCACCAGCATGGCGTGCAGAATCATGCGCTCCTTGTTGGAGAACTGCGGGTGACACGTCGTCATCGTCATGAGCCCCTCCATGGAATCATTCACCGCCAGATCCATCCCCGGGATCGGATCAATGGTGGCAATATCGCCGGGGACGGTGATCTCCCGGCCGGGAACGTGCGAGTAGTCGCCGTGGGCGACGCGCTGCACCTGCTCGGGGCTCAGGCAGCCCGCCGCCGCGGCCTCACGGTCGTCACCATCGACGGGGAGCATGCGGTAAATGTCCCAGCTGTCCTCCGTCTCCACGACGACGGCATCGCAGGAACGCAACACGCCCAAATCATTAAACGGCGCCCCCTTGCCCACGCGGTGGCCTGCCACCGCGAAATTCCCCGGTTTGCCCGGCATCTGCGTATCCACATACCGGCCCGGGCCCGCCAACAAATCCGCATCGGAGGTGCCCTCCACGATCGCGAACTGGAAATCGGGGCCGAAGGCAGGAATGTACATCCGAGCAAACGCTTCACCCAGCTCCGGGGTGCGGGTGGTGCGCTGGTTCGCCCACCGCTCCTCCATCGTGTCGGCCACCCGGTGCTGCTCCTCCGCGGCCTCCAGGTTCGTCCAATACGCCTCGTAGAAGGCGAACAATAACAGCAGGGCACCGGCGGTGAGGAACAGTTCCCCCACCACGGACAAAAACGTAGGGCGGCTCATGGGCGCTTATCTTATCCGGGTAGGGTTGGTGGGGTTAAAAAGGAGGACCTGCCGTGATTGAATGGCTCATCTACCCCGTGTCCGGGGTGATGAAGTTGTGGTTCCTCGCCATCCGCGCCCTGGGTGCCCCCACCTCCGTGGCGTGGGTGGTGAGTCTCTGCGGACTGATCATGACAGTCCGCAGCATCATCGCCCCCTTCTCCTACATCCAGTACCGGGCCGGCCGCATCATGGTGAACCTGCGGCCCACCCTGCGCCGCCTGGAAGACTCCGGCCGCTTCATCGACACCGGCGAAGAACTCCAGGCCCACCAGGATGCGAAGAAGCAGGCCATGAAGCAGGCGGGCCACAACCCCGCTGCGGGTTGCGTGCCCGCGCTCATCCAAATCCCCGTCTTCATCGGCCTGTACCAGGTGCTGCTCCGCATGGCGCGCCCCACCGAAGGCATCAACGGCGTCCACCACGCCATCGGGTTCCTCACACCCGATGATGTGACAAGCTTCCTCGCGGTCCGCGTCGACGGTATCCCCCTGCCCGCCCATGTGCGCATGACCGCCCAGCAGTACGCCGAACTCGGCGTCACCCAAGAGCAGGTCTTCGACTTCGTCGCCCCCTTCTTCATCGCCGCCGCCATCTTCAGCACCCTCAACATGCTGTACTCCCTGTACCGCTCCTGGCTGACGATGGACTTTCGCTCCCGCAACAGCCGCGGGTTGTACAAGACGTTCATCGTCATGGCGATCATCACCCCCCTGTTCCCCTTGAGCTTCGGGCTCACCGGCCCCGGCCCCGCGGCACTCGCCTTCTACTGGTTCCTCAACACCCTCTGGACGGCCGTGCAAATGGTGGTCCTCAACATGATCCTCGACCGCAAGATGCCCATCAGTGAGGAATTCCGGGAGATCCGCAACCAGGAGCACGCGGACTACAAGGCATACCGGCGCCTCAAGCGGCGCGCCCGCCTCCACCGGGATGCCCGGGAGGAACTCCGCGCCCAGCGCGCCGAGAAAACCGCCGACGCGCAGCGCGCCAAAGACGCCCGCGCGAAAGCCCGCAAAGAACTCAAAGCCCTCCAGGCCACCAAGGACACGCCCGACACCGCCGACAACACCGGCAGCAACGGCACTGCCGACAGCACCGACACCACCGACGCCACCAACACTGCCCCCACCGATAGGGATGGGGATACTGCGGGTACCCGGAACACTGTGGACGCTGCGGGCACCGCAGACTCAGACGTAGCGGACGCCGGCCTCGCGGACACCCCGCCCATGGGCGCCGCCGATGCCACGCCCGGCGCGCACACGCGAGCCCGGCGCGGGGGCCGGCACCGCAAAGACGACTAGGTACGCCCCACACGCAACAACGGGCGGCACTGGTTCCCTCCACGCAAGGGTGTGGATGGGAAAACCGGTGCCGCCCGTTGCTCTCTGTGCGCCCGGTGGGGCTCGTGGCCCGGGGGTGGGGCGCTAGATGGAGTAGTCCGCCGGCGGGGCCGACAGGAGCTGCTTCGCCAAATCCCGGGCTGTGTGCAAGGGCTCCAGGGAACGGCTCAGGCGGGTGCCCGCCAAACCACCATCCAGGAACACCAACAACTGGTTTGCCTGGGTGGTGCCCGGGTAGCCGTTTTTCTCCGTGAGGAGATCCGTCATCGTCTGGTGACACCAGCGCCGGTGCTCCCGGACGGCGGCCACGATGCCGCGCTCCGATTCGGTTTCCGGGCGCGGATACTCATTCGCCGCATTCTGGAAATGGGAACCCCGGTAATCCTTCCCGGGCTCCTCCTCGATGCACTGGTCGAAGAACGCGAGGATTTTCTCCTCGGCGGTCGTCATGTCCTTCGTGCGCTCGTAGTAGTCGGCCCGCCACTGCTCATCAAGGTTCTGCAGGTAGGCGATCACGAGGGCATCTTTGCTGCCGAACAGCGAATACAGGGACGCTTTCGCCACGTCCGCTTCCCGCAGCACCCGATCAATACCAATCACCCGGATGCCTTCCGTGGTGAACAGGTTCGTGGCCGAGGCCAGCAGACGCTCCCGGGGGCTGGGCCGGTCCCGGCGGCGGCCTTTACCCTTCGTTGCGTTCGCCATCGCTGCGTGTCTTTCCTTCTGTGGGTCTGTATCCGACGCGTCGACTTCTGTCGTGCATGAACCACCCTATTGTAGACATGACCCTGCCCCCAATACCTGCGCCCACACCACCCACCCCGCCCACCAGGTCTACAGTGTTCCTGACCTGCTGGTGCAGCCACAGCATACGGACCATGCGCGCGCAAGCGGACAGGTCGGTCCGTGGGCGGGGACAGACCCCCACAACACAGCACGCCGCCCGCGGCGGCCTGACGAACGAAACGTCGGGGCCACAGCGGGCGGCGTGGGAGGGAAATGCTCTGCCGGGGGCAGGTGCTTACTTGCGGACCTTCTGCAGGATGGTCAGCAGCAGCACCGCGCCCACCACACAGGTGAACAAGCTGAAGACGAGACCACCGCCGGCCACATCGACGCCGAACAGGCTGAGCAGCCAGCCGCCGAGGATACCGCCAACAATGCCCACGACAATGTTCATGACGAGGCCCTGCTGAGCGTCAGTGCCCTTGAGCTTGGAGGCAATCCAGCCGGCAAGACCACCGATGATCAGCCAGCCGAGGAAACCCAGAGACAGAGAAGACATGTGTGCACCACTTTCTTTGTGTGTATTGATGTGCCCGTGACGGCTGGCGGCGGGTGCCGCAACCTGAGGGGATGACAGAGAAGACATCCGCCGGCGCGGGAGTCTTCAGCGCCGGCGGCATCAGCCACCCGAGGGGTGGAACCCCTGGGGCTCACCCTGGGGTTGCGCCCTGGGGGCTGCTACTTCTCCTTCGCGGTGGGGCGAACCACCACGAGCGGGCACGGGGCGGACTGCAACAGCGCCCGGGAGGTGGAACCCAGCAGCATGCCGCGGAAACCACCACGGCCGTGGGAACCCACCACCAGCAGCTGAGCGCCCTGGGCGGCGTCCACGAGGGCGCGGACAGGACGGTCGCGGGTGATGATCTTCTCCACGACAACATCCGGATAGTCGGCCTGGTGGCCGGCGAGACGCTCAGCGAGCAACTGCTGCTGTTCCGCCTCCACGGTATCCCACTCCTCCTGGGCGGCCGACAGGCCCGCCAGGGACGCCTGCACCTGCATGTCCATCCACGTGTGGACGGCACGCAGCGGCACGTTGCGGGCAGCGGCCTCCGCGAACGCGAACGCCACCGCCTGATCGGACACCTCAGAACCATCCACGCCGACCACGATGGGGCCGGAGGCCTGCGCGTGGTCCTCGCGGATGACGACGACGGGGCAGGCGGCGTGGGACACCACGGCCGCCGACACGGACCCCAGCACCATGCCGGACAGGCCACCCAGGCCACGGGAACCCATCGCGATCATCGTCGCATCCTTCGACAGCTCCAGCAGCATGTCGATGGGGGATCCTTCGGCCACCGTGTGGCCCACCTTGATGCTGGGGGCGACGGCGCGGGCGCGCTCCTCGGCGGCGTGGATGGTTTCCATCGTCTCCGCGAGCAGCTCGTCAAAGAGCTCCTGCGGGGGCACCATCCCCTCCGCGTAGAGGAACTGGGGCATCGTGTACGACGCCGCCAACCGCAGGTCGAGGCCACGGGCTTCCGCCGTGGCCGCCGCCCACTCCACCGCTGCAGTTGCGGCCGCCGAACCGTCGACGGCCACCACGACACTTCGATCACGGGTCATGGGGCTCTCCTTAACAAGTGAAAGTATTAGCGTACGATTGCGAGTTTACTCGGTCGGCAGATGTGCGGCAGGAGCGTTCGCCGGGTAGGAGAGGGTGTAGAACACCTTCGTCACGTTCGCGACGATCTGGCCGACGGACGACTGCAGGAACTGCGTGAGCCATTCAGAAAGAGCATTAAGATCCATGGAGCAGAGGATAGTACATCGCCTCCCCATCAAACACGGGCTCAACCCCTCCCGGGTGAGAGTCGATCACGAATGGGCAGGTCGCACGGCAGGCGAATTGCTCGCCCACCTCATCGCCACCCAGCGCTACCGCGCCCCCGAAGACGACGAGGCGGCCCTGGCGGCACGCTTCGCCACCGGTGAGGTTATCGACGGCCGGGGCCGGCAGCTGCAGCCGGACAGTGTGCTTGAGGAACACCAGGATGTGTGGTTCCACCGCATGCCCGCGCCCGAGGAACCCGTCCCCTTCGACATCGATATCCTGCACCAGGACGCCGACCTCATCGTCATCGATAAACCCCACTTCCTGGCCACCTTCCCCCGCGCCAGCCACATCACGGAAACCGCCCTGGTGCGCCTGCGGCGGGCGCTCGGCAACGATGAACTCTCGCCCGCGCACCGGCTCGACCGCATGACCGCCGGGGTGCTGCTGTTCACCGCCCGCCGGGAGATCCGGGGCGCCTACCAGGAACTGTTCGCCCGGCGCGAGGCGCGCAAAACCTACGAGGCCATCGCCGCCTTCGACCCCGCCATCACCCCGGGGACTGTGTGGCAGCACCGGATGGAAAAAACCCACGGCGACGTCAAAGCCCGCATCGTGGACGGCGACATCAACGCCATCACCGAAGTCGCCGCAGTCACGCCACTGTCGCTCGAGCAGCAGGCCCTCATGGAGGCCGCCCACGGCCCGCAGCCGCAGCTCGCTGTCTACGAACTGCACCCGCGCACCGGACGCACCCACCAGCTGCGGCTCCACATGTGGGCGGCCGGGGTGCCGATCCTCGGCGACCCTGTCTACCCGGAGTTCCTGCGGGACGCCCACAACGACTACAGCCGCCCCCTGCGGCTGCTGGCCCGCACCCTCGAGTTTTCCGACCCCCTCAACGGCCAGCTGCGGCGCTTCAGCACCCGGCGCGCTGTGTACGCTGGGGCACGTTAGAGACAACCCGCCCGGGCCGACTGCAGCCGCGAGCCGAGGAAGACACGATGTGAGAATTTTCTCCTCTTGTCAGTGAGCTGCTTCTCCCCTCTCAGGTGAGCTGTTTCTCCCCTGAACTGTGAGGCGCATCCCATAGAGCGCGTGAGAGTTCTCTCGGTGAGACGAGCTCGCCGGGATGCCTCTTTGTGTGTCTCCGTGGCTTCTCCTCTCTTCTCGCCTGTTCCTCACGTTCTCCTTCGTCTCTTCTTCACTCGTCTCTGTTCTTTCTCGTCTTCTGTTTTTGTTCTTTTGTTTTCGTGTGCGCACCCCGCACACCGGCACTCCCGCGCAGGTGCGCGGGGTGTGGGTGGGGGTGCGGGGAAGGTTCGTGCATTGTCCACGCACACAGCAGCCCGCGCAGTGGGTCTCGTCAAGGCCTACGGCCAGGGAGAAACCCAGGTGCTGGCACTCGACCATGTCTCCATCGAGTTCGCCGCCGGCGAATTCACCGCCATCATGGGGCCCAGTGGGTCCGGCAAGTCGACGCTCATGCACACCATGGCCGGCCTGGACTCCGTCACGGCGGGGCACACCTTCATCGGCGACACCGACCTGTCGCAGCTGAACGATAAGGACATGACGACACTGCGGCGCGATCGGCTGGGGTTCGTGTTCCAGTCCTTCAACCTTGTGCCGACGCTGTCGGCCCGGGAGAACATCACCCTGCCCGTCGATATCGCGGGAAAGAAGGTCGACGAGGAGTGGTTTGAGGAGGTCACCACCCGGCTGGGGTTGAGCCACCGGTTGGCGCACCGCCCCAGTGAACTCTCCGGGGGCCAGCAGCAGCGCGTCGCCGTCGCCCGGGCGCTGATTTCCCGCCCGGAGATCATCTTCGGTGATGAACCGACCGGCAACCTGGACTCCAACGCCTCCACGGAGGTGCTGACCATTCTGCGCACCTCCGTCGATGAGCTCGGCCAGACCGTGGTGATTGTGACCCACGATGCGAAGGCGGCGAGCTTCGCCGACCGGGTGGTGTTCCTCGCCGACGGGCGCCTCGTCGACGAGCTGCGCAATCCCACCCCGGAGGAGATTCTCTCCCTCATGGCCGGCATCGAGAAGCTGTAGGCCGCACACCAGAGGAATCCACGATTATGTCTTCCCGCGCGATGCGCACCATCAGTGTGCGCACACTTCTGGCGCACAAGGTGCGCCTGCTGCTGACGATCCTGTCGGTGGTGCTCGGCACCGCGTTCATTGCCGGCTCAGCGATGTTCACCTCCAGCCTGTCGCAAAGCTTCGACAACATCATCGCCACCCAATTCGACCGCGTCGACATCGCCGTCACCGGCGAACTCACGCCCGAGGTGATTGATCGCCTCCGCGCCGCCGACGGGGTCGCCCAGGTGGAGATCGCCTCCCGGGGCGCCAACGTCATCGTCGCAGGCCCGGATAAGAAGGTGATTTCCTCCGGCGGGGCGCCCTCCCAGGCGCTGGCGATCGCGCCCGGCACGAGTGAGATTTCCACCCAGGGGCGGGTGGTGCAGGGCCACCTGCCGACGGCACCCGGGGAGGTGGCCCTCAACGAGCAGGCGGCGGTCAAGGGGCACGCCGGGCTCGGCGACGAGATCACCATCGTCACCCCGCAGTCGCGCGTCACCCGCACCCTCGTCGGCACCTTTGAGGCCGGTACCTCCACCGGCGGGTGGATCGGTGTCGCCTTCCCCGAGGACGCCTACCGGGAGTTGTTCCCCCTCATTGATTCGGCCTCCGTGTCGCTCGTCGACCACGACGCCGTCGACGCCGCCACCACGGCGCTTGCCGAGCAGTTCCCGGAGCTGAAAGTTCAGGCCGGGAAAACCCTGGCGGAGGACTACTCGAAACTGGTGCGCCAGATCTTGAGCTTCGTCAACTACTTCCTCTGGGCGTTCGCCGGCATCGCGCTGCTCGTCGGCACGTTCATCATCAGCAACACGTTCTCCATGATCGTCGCGCAACGCAACCGCGAATTCGCCCTCCTGCGCGCGATTGGCACCTCCTCGCAGCAGATCAGCCGCGCGGTCGTCTTCGAAGCGGTCCTCGTCGGCCTCGTGGGCTCCGGGCTGGGTGTGCTCGCCGGCATGGGGCTCGTCAAGCTGCTCAGCGGCCTGTTGAGCCTCATGGGTGTGGGCCTCCCGGCCGGGGGTTTCGGGCTGACACCCACCTCCGTCGCAAGCCCACTGGTCATCGGCACCGTGGTCACTGTCCTGTCGGCGTGGGCGCCCGCCCGCCGGGCGGGGGCCATCCGCCCCGTCCAGGCGCTGCGCACCGACACCGCGGGCGGCTTGGGCCCCCGCACCATGGTCGGCGCGGTGTTCCTCTTCGCCGGCGCCCTCGCCTGCGTTCTCGGCGGCGACATGGCCGGTGCCGCGAAGCCCCGCGCCATCGGCGTCGGTATCGGCGCCCTGCTGCTCATCGTGGGCCTGTGGCTCGCCGGCCCGGCACTGTCCGTACCGGTCGTCGGGGTGCTCGGCAGGGTTGCCGGCAAGCCCTTCCGGGCGGTGGGGCGGCTCGCGGCCACGAACAGTGACCGCAACCCCCGCCGCACCGCCGCCACCGCCTTCGCCCTCACCCTCGGGCTCATCATGGTCAGCTCCATCGGGATGCTGGGGGCCACGATGAAAGCCTCCCTCGACGACGTCCTCGAATCCGGCCTCCGGGCCGACTATGTGCTCACCGGGCGGCAAGACATGGGGATCTCCATCCCCGCCGGCGTCGACGAGCGCATCCACAGCATTGATGGCGTGGCCCGACAGGCCACCATCGTGACCGTCACCCAGGGACACACCGCCGCCATGCCCGGCGGCTTCGGCACCATCGGCTACACCGGGGATCTCACCGGCACCCTCGACATCGACTTCACCCGCGGCGGACCCTCCATCGACGGCCACCCCGGGGTCCTCGTCTCTGAGACGTTCGCCGCCGCCCACAACCTCACCCCCGGCGCAGGCGTCGAGATCCCACTCGGCGACGACACCACCACCGCCCCCGTTGCCGGCGTCTACGCCGACAACCCCATCCTCGGCGACGGCGTCGTGCCCAAAGACACCCTCGACGCCCACGTGCACCCCGGGCAGATCACCACCCGCTACATCCTCGTCGGCACCGACAACGCCAACAAGAAGGCACTGCGTACCGCCCTCGAGGACGCCGTCGCCGACGACCTCGTCGTGACCGTCAAAGACAAGGAAGAATTCAAAGGCGAACAGACCGCCGCCATCGGGCAGATGCTCGGCATCCTCTACGGGCTGCTCGGGCTGGCAGTCATCGTCGCGATCCTCGGCATCGTCAACACGCTTGCCCTGTCGGTGGTCGAACGCCGCCAAGAAATCGGCATGCTCCGCGCTGTCGGCATGCAGCGCCGCCAAATCCGGCTCATGATCTACATCGAATCCGCCGTCATCGCCGTCTTCGGTGCACTCACCGGCGCGCTCGTCGGCCTGGGCGTCGGCTACAGCTTTGTCTCCGCGCTGAGCCAAGACGGCCTCGACACCATCGTCATCCCCTGGGGCCAAGTCGGCAGCATGCTCATCGCCTCCGCTGTCATCGGCATCCTCGCCGCAGTGCTACCCGCCCTCAAAGCCGCGCGCACCGCGCCCCTCGAAGCGATCGCCGAGTAGGCAGCAACCCCCAAGCGGACAGGCCCCCTTCCAATCCACCCCACTCCCGACGAGCACACACCGGCCCGTCGGGAGTTTTTCATGCGCGTGACGACGCCTTCGGCGAAGGAGACGAAGGCCGGGGAACGGCACCGTAGGGCAAAGCGCACGTGAGCACACGACGCGACGAGGGCCAGACGGGACTGCTGCGGAATGGTTGAGCCTCGGGGCCAAGGAGACACCTACTTCCTGTAGCCCGGCACGATAGCCGTGGACGCTGCGACAGCAAACCGCATCGCCAGAGGCACACGCCAACTGCCACAGCCGGACGCCGACAGGAGACGCCCTGGGCGGAACGATCCACCGTTGCCGCTAGATGGCTGACCGGATGGGTCGCGTCCGTGCGGCAGCTCCACCACACCCACGGTGGCGAACCATCACCCCACACGCACGGGAAGCCACGAAGCTGCAGACGAATCCAATAGGCCGGTGCGGACCACTCGAGCATCCCCACCTAGTAGGGGTTGATGAAGATGAGGAATGGGCGCACAGCACAGACATCGGCGGTCGCTAAAGTTGGGCGTCACAACCCCCAACGAGAGGACAGGCCGTGTGGATGAGACGGCCAGGCCGCGATCGCGCAGGCCGCGTCCCCGCCGTCGACTCGAGGGCCCACCCCGACGGCGGAGCTGACGAGCATCCGCCAAGCTACGCCACGGGTGTTCGTGAAAAATTGTTATCGGCGGATCATGACCACCCCAACCACCCCAGCAGAACTGAGCGCACCTACTACAGGCAACGACTAGATCACGGCCGGCCCCCACAACAGAGACCCGCGTGCTCCACCAACGCCCTCCCCCGGTGCACGCCCACAACAACAACGAGCACCCCCAAAACCCCTGCACACGCAACAAAGCCCCGAAAACCAGAGTTACTGGTTTTCGGGGCCTTGAAGCAATATTTTATGAAGATATAATGTCGGCAGTGACCTACTCTCCCACACACTCCCGTGTGCAGTACCATCGGCGCAGGTGGGCTT
>NZ_PPDL01000002.1 GCF_002994655.1 Corynebacterium sp. 13CS0277 | reverse complement strand
GCCGAACCGGACTCGGGGCCAGTTCCAGCGGGACGCGGACGGCAAGGTCAGATTCAAGTTCCGTGGCCGGGCCACGGAGGGCGAGTCGACGATGTCGCGGTTCGCGGCGGGGGAAACACTGCGGCACTTGCGGGGGCCGTAGGTAGTGGGGCGAGTAAGCCCCCGGATCCAGGGGTGGTCCGGGGGCTACTCGTCGTGCCCTGGTACCCGGGGGAGCATGTGACGAGTGGGGAAAGTGTCAACTCCCGCGCGCCGCAGACTGTGCGCACCCTGCCGAGACGATAGGTTAGATAGGCGCACGCGCCGGATGCCGGTGCGCTGCCTGTTTTTGCTTGTTGTGAGGTGTAAAGGGGTTCGATGTCCTCCACATTGGCCGTGGCGTTGCTGATCGTCGTGTGGATTTTTGTGTTGGCGCCGATCGTGGTGCGCAACCAGAAACCCATCCGGAAGACGACCGACGCCCTGGAGAAGACCCGCGTGGTGGTCTCCGGCGGGGAGATTCCCGCAGGCCCGCGCCGGCCGCGACTGCTGCCGACGGACGTGCACGTCAGCCGTGAAGAGTTGGCGGGCGCCGAAGATGTCGATGATGCCGACATCATCATTGAGGACTCCCCGCGCGCTGAGGCCCCCGCACCGACCCTGGTGCCGGTGGACGGCTTCGTCGAGGAAGACGAGGCGGACGAGGAGGAGCGCGCCGTCGTCGAAGACGTGCCGCTCGCCGAGGACGCCTACGACATTGACGACGCTTACATGGGCCCGGCGGATCTGCTGCACCCGGAGGCCGAATACGTGGCCACCGACGTCGAGGAGCTCGCCGAGAACCGCGACGAGGCGCAGCCGAGCCTGCGCGACGCCTTTACTGCCGACGACTTGGAACTGAGCGACGAGGACCGCGCGTTCGCGGAGTCGCGCCTGTCGGCGACGGCCTACAACCCCCAGCGGGAGGCGGAGAAGTGGGCGCGGATCACTGCCCGCCGCCGCCGGGCACTTGCCGGCTTCGGTATCGCCTGCGTGCTGAGCCTGCTGGTGGCCCTCGCGGTCGGTTCCTTCGCGTGGGCGCTGCCGGTGCTGGCCATCGGGTTCTCCGTTGCCTACCTGGTGGCGTTGCGCAACCAGGTGGTGCTGGAGAAGAACCTTCGCGCGCAGCGCATCGCCCGCCTGCGCCGCCAGCGCCTCGGGGTGCGCACCAGCGAGGACCCTAGCGTGCGCCGGTCGGCGCCCGGCACAGTGGCAGTGATGGTGGACGATGAGTCCCCCGATTTCGTGGAACTCGAGGTGGCTGAGTTTGTGTCCTGGGAGGAACCCGCCCCGGACCGCGAAGTCAGCTAAATTCTCCTCCCGGCGCCCCGTATGATGTGGGCGCCGGGTTTTCTTTGATTGTGAAGGTGGTTGTCCGTGGATAAGCCGTACGTCCGCGATGGGGCGCTGTTGGTGCTGCGCCTCACGCTGGGTTTTGTCTTCATCTTCCACGGCTGCATGGTGTTCGCCGACGGGGTGTCCGTCACGGCGGACTCCTTCGCCGCCAGTGGCGTCCCGCAGCCGACCCTGTCGGCCTACATTGCTGGCGTCGCGCAAATCTTGGGCGGGGCGGGCCTCATGGTGGGCATGTTGACGACGTTCTGCGCGGGTGCGTTGGCGTTGTTCATGCTGTGCGCCATGTATTTCGTCCACGCCTCCCACGGGTTCTTCGTTGCCGATGGGGGAGTGGAGTACCCGCTCGTCCTCGTCGTCGCGCTCGGGATGATTGTGGTCTTCGGCGCGGGGCGCGCCAGCGTTGACGAAGTGCTGTCCCGATGAAGTGCGCGGACGTGCAGGCCGCCCTGTCCGCCCGGCTGGATGGGGAACCCTTTGATGCACCCGATGATGTCATCGACGCCCACCTGAGCGAGTGCGCCGAGTGCACCGCGTTCTTCCAGGCGGCTGCGAGCCTCAACCGGCAGTTGTCTCTGCAGCCCGCCCCGCCGGCGGTGCCGGATCTGGCGCCGGTGATTCTGTCGACGATTGAGCCGGAGTTCCGCCGGCAGGCCCGCGCCCGTGCCACCTGGGTGACGGGCTGCCGGGTGATGCTCGTCGTGCTGGGCTTGTTGTTCGTGTGGTCGGGGCTGGCGGCGTTGACCACCCCTGCGCCGGGGGCGGAGGCGTTGGCGTTGGATGCGGCGGCGGTGCGGATGACGCTCGCCTTTGGGGCGTTGTTCGCGGCGTGGCGGCCCGACGCCATGGCGGCCCTGGCGCCCATGTACGGGGCGCTGTGCGCGTTCAGTGTGGGGTTGCGGCTGCGGGACATCATCTTCGGCACGATCACCGGCGGCGAGGTGTGGTTCCTCGTGCTGGCGGGCGCGTGCGCCGTCACGTTGATTGCGGGCTGGTTGGGCCGCAGCGGGGTGGTGCTTCTGCGCAGCACGTGGAAGACCTTGAACGCCGTCCCGCTGGAATCCCGCTAAAGGGGACTAGCCTGGAGGGCGTGAGCTTCTCCGATCATGCAATCCTCTGGCACGTCTACCCCTTAGGTTTCGTCGGCGCCCCCATCCGGGGCGAGCGCCACCCGGCGGTGCGCTGGCCGCACCTGAGCGCGTGGTTGGACTACGCCCAATCCTTAGGCACGAACGTTGTGCAATTGGGGCCGGTGTTTTCCTCCCGCACCCACGGCTACGACACGGTCGACTTTTTCACGATCGATGACCGCCTCGGTGGGGAGGAGGACTTCGCGGCATTCCTCGCCGCGGCGGGCGAACGGGGCCTGCAGGTGGTCCTCGATGGGGTGTTTAATCACGTGGCCGCCGGCGGCCCCCTCGACCGGCCGGAGTTGGTGCGCGACACCGTCTTTGAGGGCCACGGCGACTTGAAAGAACTCGACCACAGCCGAGACGAGGTCGTCGACCTCGTGGCGGAGGTCATGATCTACTGGCTGGATCGGGGTGTGCGGGGGTGGCGGCTGGATGCCGCCTATGCGGTGCCGGCCGAGTTCTGGGCGCGGGTGCTGCCGCGGGTGCGGGCCGCGCACCCGGAGGCCTGGTTCGTCGGCGAGATGATCCACGGCGACTACGTGCAGTACGTCGCCGACTCCGGGTTGGATTCCGTCACCCAGTACGAGCTGTGGAAGGCCATCTGGTCGTCGCTCAAGGACCGGAACTTCTTCGAGTTGGCGTGGTCGCTGCAGCGGCACAACGACTTTGTTGCGCACTTCCGGCCCATGACGTTCGTCGGCAACCATGACGTCACCCGCATCGCGACGCAGGTGGGCGCTGCGGGGTCGGCGTTGGCGCACACGGTGCTGTTCACCGTCGGTGGGGTGCCGGAGGTGTACTACGGCGACGAGCAAGGCTTTACGGGCGAGAAGTTTGAGCGCCTCGGCGGCGACGATGAGGTGCGCCCCGCCTTCCCCCACTCTCCGGAAGAGTTGTCCCCCCTCGGCGAGCCGCTGCTGCGGTGGGTGCGCACCTTGATCGGGGTGCGCCGCCGCCACCCCTGGCTGGTGGATGCGCGGGTGGAGGAGATCGCCACCACTAACGACACGTTCCACTACGCCGTCGTCGGCCGGGAGCAGCAGCGCCTCGAGGTGTATCTCGACGGGGCGCAGGGCACGGCCCGCATCAGCGATGGGCAGACGACGCTCGCGCAGTACCCCTAAGCTACTTCCAGCTGGGCAGCCACAGCAGGCTGTCAATGTAGGCCTTCGGCAGGGCAATGCCGTAGATGATCGGCAGCCAGTAGACGAAGGACACGCAGATGAGGCTTAAGTAGACGGGCACGGCGGCCGCTCCGATGCGGGTGCGCCGCAGTTGCTGCAGCAGCTGCGCGAGCAGCACCACCGTGAACGGCACGAGGGCGGTGGCGTAGAAGAAGTACATTTGCCGGTCGTAGCCGACAACCCACGGCAGGAACCCGGCGGCGAACGCCACGAGCGGCAGGACCACACCCCAGCGGCGGCGCACAATGCCCGCCCACAGCGCCCAGCCGACGACAGGCACCGTCAGCCACCACAGGGTCGGCGTGCCGAACATGTAGATGAGGCGGTCGCAGTCCTCCCGGCCGAAGCAGCTGATGTCCCGGTCCGACAGGTACAGGATCGGCCGGCCGGCGACCAGCCAGGTCCACGGCTTCGATTCCCAGGGGTGGTGGTGGCCCGCGGACGTCGTCAGGGAGGCGTGGAACTGCAGCACGCTCTGGTGGTAGTACAGCCAGTTCGCGAGCGCCTCCGGCAGCTGCCGCAGCGCCGAGTTCTCCGGGATGCTGCCCTGGGCGAGGGCGTGGCGGTACACGGAGGTTTCGCTGCTGAACCAGGCCCGCCACGACCAGGCGTAGATCGCCACCGGCACGATGACGACGGCGAGGAAGTTCGGCAGCGTATCCCGCAGCAGCACCCCGCGGGCAGGGTGGGTGATGAGTGCTCGGCGGCGCAGCCAGTAGTCGTGGCACACGAGGTAGATGCCGAAGAACGCCATGTAGTACAGGCCCGACCACTTCACCGACAGGGTGCAGCCCAGGGCCACGCCAGCGAGGAAACGCCACCACCGGAACCCGAGGAAGGGGCCGAGGCGGGAGCTGTAGAGCACGTCCTGGGCGGCGGCCACCCGGGCGGTGACATCGGCGTGGTCCCGGGCGAGCGCGTACACCGCCAGCAGCACAAACAGGGTGGTGAAAATGTCGAGCATCCCGAAGCGGGAGGCGACGATGAGCACCCCATCGGTGAGCGCCAGCAGGCCGGCCACCGCGCCCACCCAGGTGGAGCGGGCGAGTTCGCGGGCGAGGAGAAACACGAGGAGCACGACGAGGCAGCCGGCGATCGCGACCGACAGGCGCCACCCCCAGGGGGAATAGCCGAAGAGGTACTCGCCGAGGGCGATGAGCTGTTTCGCCAGCGGCGGGTGGACCACGAGCCCGTAGCCGGGGTTCGATTCGATGCCGCCCGTGAGCGGGTTGATGGTGGACTCCACCATGTCGTAGGCCTGCGGCACGTAGTGCTTCTCGTCGAAGACGGGGGTGCCTTCACTGGTGGCGGCCCCCAGCGCCACCATGCGGGTCGCCAGGGCGGCCAGCGACAGCACGCCGAGCACGATCCAGTCGAGCCGGGTCCACGGGAGGCGGGAGGCAGTAGTAGTCACGAAGCCAAATCCTAGGCCATCGCCGCCGCAGGGGTGGGCTGCGGGTGGGTTTTGGGGCATGCTGGAAGCCATGGAAGCTCCACTCGACGTGTTTGCCGCGCAGCTGCGCGAACCCCTGCCGCAGGGCGTGATTCTGGCCGCCACCCCGCTGGGCAACCCGGGTGATGCGACGTTTCGGCTTGTCAATGCGCTCGCCCGGGCGGACGTCATCGCCGCCGAGGACACTCGCCGCACCCGCGCGTTGGCGGCGGCGTTGGGGGTCACCCCCACTGGCAGTATTGTCTCCAACTTCGACCACAATGAAGCTGACCGCGTGGAGCAGCTGCTGGAGGCCGCCCGCCACGGCAGTGTGCTCGTGGTGACGGATGCGGGGATGCCGGTAGTGAGCGACCCGGGGTTGAACATCGTGGCCGCCGCCCACGCCGCGGGCGTTCCCGTCACCTGCCTGCCGGGGCCCTCGGCGGTGCCGACGGCGTTGGCGCTGTCGGGGCTGGGGGTGGGCCACTTCGCGTTCGACGGGTTCGCGCCCCGCAAGCAGGGGGCGAAGCGCACCTGGTTGGAGGAGGTGGCGCGGTCGCGGCGGGCGGTGGCGTTCTTTGAATCCCCGCACCGCATTGAGGCGACGCTTGAGGAGATGGAGGAGGTGTTGGGGGATACCCGGCGTGTGGCGGTGTGCCGGGAGTTGACGAAGACCTATGAGGAGGTGTTCGTCGGTACTCTGCCCGAGGTGCGGGCGTGGGCCCAGGGTGGGGTGCGCGGCGAGATCACCGTCGTGGTCGATGCGGCCGATGATACGCCGCCGGAGTCTGCCGATCTGGTGTCGGTGGTGCTCGCCCGGGTGGAGGCGGGGGAGCGGTTGAAGGATGCGGCGAAGGCGGTGGCGAAGGAGTATGGCGCGAAGCCGAAGGCGCTCTATGATGCGGTGCTCGCCGCGCGCGACATGTAGCTTCCACTTATCGAAGTGGGGCGATTTGGGCGCAGTTGTTACGTAATTGTTATGTGGTGGCGGCACCATCCCGCCCCACCTGCCCTTTCCTCGGGCGTGCTCGGGGGCTGCGGCTGTGTGTCTGCTGCCTTTTTCCCAGGAGGCGGCTGCCCGTGGGTTGAAAAGGGGTGCGTCTTCCCCCACGGTGGTAAGTATGACCAATTCTGACCTGACCCCTGAGAAACCTCAGGACGCCGAGGACACCGTCTTTACGGACGACTCGGCGACGGCCATGCAGCAGCTGGCTGTCATGCTGGAAAACCATGAGGACATCCCCGAACCCGTCGAGGAGGAGATCGTCCTCGACGGCGAGAGCGAGGACGCTCCCATCAACTGGGCGGTCGTCCTGCCCGCGATGGCGATTGTGCTCGCCGTCGTCGTGTGGGGCCTGACTGCCGCCGAGTCGTTTTCGAACTTCGCGAGCTCCGCGCTCGGCGTCGTTGTCGACTCCGCCGGCTGGGCGTTCGTGCTCTTCGGCACCGTCTTCGTGTTCTTCATCTTCGCGATCGCGATGAGCCGCTTCGGCACCATCCGCCTGGGCCGCGACGAGGAGGCACCGGAGTTTTCGACGGTGAGCTGGATCGCGATGATGTTCGCCGCCGGCATGGGCATCGGTTTGATGTTCTACGGCACGAACGAGCCGTTGTACCACTACCGCAATGGCGTGCCCGGCCACGCGGAACAAGAGGTGGGCACCGCGTTCGCGACCACCCTGTTCCACTGGACGCTGCACCCGTGGGCGGTGTACGCCATCGTGGGCCTGTCGATCGCGTACTCCACGTTCCGCATTGGCCGGAAGCAGCTGCTGAGCCAGGCGTTCGTGCCGCTGTTCGGTGAGAAACACGCCAATGGCGTGGTGGGCACCATCATCGACATCCTCGCCATCGTGGCGACCGTGTTCGGTACCGCCGCCTCCCTGGGCATCGGTGCCGTGCAGATCGGCGCCGGCCTGGAGGCCGCGGGCATTGTGCAGGATCCTTCCACGAAGACGATCCTCATGATTGTGGCGGTGTTGACGCTGGCGTTCCTGCTGTCCGCGATGTCGGGCGTCGGCAAGGGCATCCAGTACGTGTCGAACGCGAACATGGTGCTGGCGAGCGTGCTGGCGATCTTCGTGTTCGTGCTGGGCCCGACGGTGCACATCCTCAACCTGCTGCCCACCGCGATCGGCAACTACCTGCAGACCTTCTTTGAGATGGCGGCCCGGACCGCTGACTCGGCGAACGGCACGGCCGGCGAGTGGCTGTCCGGCTGGACGATCTTCTACTGGGCGTGGTGGATCTCCTGGAGCCCCTTCGTCGGCATGTTCCTGGCGCGCATCTCCCGCGGCCGCACGATCCGCGAATTCGTCGTCGGCGTGACGTTGGTGCCGGCGGCGGTGACCGTGGTGTGGTTCGCCATCTTCGGCGGTACCGCCATCCACTTGGAGCAGATCGGCGAGTCCATTTGGGGCGACGGCGATTCCAAGGCGCAGCTGTTCGACCTGCTGCACACCATGCCGGGTGGCGTGGTGGCCGGGTTCGTGGCGATGGTGTTGCTCGCGACGTTCTTCATCACCTCTGCGGATTCCGCGTCGACGGTGATGGGGTCGATGAGCCAGAACGGTCGCTTGGAGGCGTCCCGGGGCGTGACTGCCGCGTGGGGTGCGCTGACGGCCGCGATTGGTTTGACGCTGCTCGTCTCCGGCGGTGACGACTCGTTGAGCAACCTGCAGACCGTGACGATTATTGCGGCGAGCCCCTTCCTGCTCGTCATCATTGGGTTGATGTTCGCACTCGTCAAGGGCCTGTCGGATGACCCGCTGTACCTGGATCACAAGGCGCAGCAGAAGTTTGCGATGAAGCTGGCCCGCGAGCGGCGTATTCACGCCGAGCATGCCCGCCGCGAGGCGGAGCACGCGCGTCGCCGGGAGGCGCGTCGCAAGCACCGCCCGCACCGTTCGAAGCACTAAGGTGCCCAGGCGCCGCCCCTCGGGGCGGCGTTTTTTTCGTGCTGCGGGCATGGACTTTCTCACAGTGGGTGCATAGGGGTGTGAGGGTTCGTGGGGTTTTGTCTGAAAAGGTCTTGGGGTGGTGTCGTTCGTGCCAGCGGTGCTGGTGGGGCGGCGGCAGGCTGGCCCAGCCGGGTGGTGCGCGGGGCGGCTGATGTGGGTTTTCTTAGGTGCGCGTTAAGTGTCGGCGGGGTGCGTTTGTGCAGCGTATGCGCCCACTGTGAGCTGGCTATCATACCCCCAAAAGGGGGTGTAGGTGACGGTGAAAAATGGTGTGTGTGCTGCACAAACTCCAGCTTTGGTGAGCCTAAAACTGTGATTGTGCTGATTTTTAGCCCCCGCATCCTTAGCATGAAGCGCGTTCACCCCGCCGACACAGCACAGGAGACAAACACCGTGTCCACTCCCCGGAGAGTGTTCTCACTGGCCGCCGCCGCGGCGCTGGCAGTCAGTGCGCTCACAGTCCCCGCCACCCACGCCCAGTCGGGCGTGGACCGCACCGCAGCCTACGTCACGGAGGCCACCGCCACCCGCGACGCCGAGCCCGGCACGCCTCTGCGGGCAGGAGAAAAACTCGCCTTCGGGTTCACCTTCGACGCCAGCCCCTACTACCGCACCGACCAGGCCGCCCAGCCGGGCGACTACCTGCGCGTCACGCTGCCTGCCTGGTTGCGCTTCCCCGGCGCGAGCGTGGACATGACCAACCCCGACAATGAGGTCATCGCCCGCTGCGTGCAGGTCGTCGGCCCGGAACTCACCTGTACGTTCACGGACTTCGTGGCCCGCTACCCGCACAACATTCACGGCTGGTACAAGTCCGTGGCCACTGTGCAGCAGGTCGATCGCGACATCGTCGACGACATTGTCGTCGGCCCCCACGTCATCACCCCGCGCCGCGTGGTCGGCGGCGAGGGCGAGGGCCCTGTGGCCGCACCCCTGCCGCCGCTGGCGGATGTGGAGCCCTGGGAAGGCCCCCGCGCGGGCGGGGACTCCTACAAGTGGGGCGAAGTCATGGACGTCCGCGAGTTCACCGGCGGCGAATCCATCTTCGGCTGGTTTGTGTCCACCCCGGGCACCGGCGGCCCCATCACCGTCACCGACCCGATGCCGCGGCCCCAGGCGCGCGCCACCTACCTCGACGACAACCCCGCCTACAACCAGTCCGTGCAGGTCCGCGCCCGCAACACCACGACCGAGGGCGACGCCGGCGGCTCCTGGGCACTGGCGGACCAGGGCGGCACCGCCTGGCTCGTCGACGCCGAGGTGTCGTGGACCCTCGACGAGGACGGCCGCCACGTCGCCCGCGTCACCATCCCCGCCACCGATCCCGCACTGACCTACCGGGTGGCGATGTACACCGGCACCGCCCCGGACGCCTACAACGACGGCGCGACCGTCGACAACGTCGCCACCATCGGCACCACGACCACCACCAGCCGCCTGGAAGTGCACCCCCGCACCATCGCCCGCGGCACCGGCGATCCGGCGGTGGCCGAAATCAAGGTGTACAAGGAACTCCGGGGCGACACCGCCCCCGGCGCCGACACCCCCTTCCACGTCACCGCCACCTGGACCGCAGGTGCTAAGACCACCACCACGGACCTCGTCGTCACCGCCGAGACCCCCGGCGTGCTGAGCAACATCCCCGCCGACGCTGTCGTCACCCTGCAGGAAAACACCCCGGAGGGTGCCACCTTCGAATCCGCGGCCTTCGGGGCCGGCCAGTACGGCGATGAACAGGCCACCTGGTTCACCGCCGACGGCCCCACCGCCACCATCCGCGCCGAAGGCGGCACCGTTCGCAGCGTGCTGCTGACCAACCTCTACGGCAACTACACCTACGTGCCCTTCACGGTGCACAAGACCGTTCAGGGCCTCGCAGCCGTCGACACCCCCGCCACCTTCCAGGTCACCGGGACCTGCGACCGCGATTCCCGTGACAAGACCATCGCGGCGAACGTCCCCTTCACTGTCGCTGTCCCCGCCGACGGTGACGCGCTCGTCGGGGAATTCCCCACCGGCACCGTCTGCGCCATCACCGCAGAAGACGGCGCGGATGTCACCGACTACACGGTGACCAAGGATTTGGGTGCGCCGGTCACTGTGGCGGCGGCCGCCACGGCGACCGTGACGAACTCGTATGCGCCCACCACCGAGACAACGCCGCCGATGCCGTTCCGCTTCCCGACGCCGGACCCCTCCGAGGAGAACCCCACCCCGGATCCCTCTACCGAGAAGCCTGCGCCCAAGCCTTCGACGGAAAAGCCGGAGCCGACCCCGTCTACGGAGAAGCCGGAGCCGAAGCCCTCGACTGAGAAGCCAGAGCCGACCCCGTCGACTGAGAAGCCGGAGCCGAAGCCCTCGACTGAGAAGCCAGAGCCGACCCCGTCCACGGAGAAGCCGGCACCGAAACCTGAGCCTTCGACGGAGAAGCCGGAGCCGACCCCGTCCACGGAGAAGCCGGCACCGAAACCTGAGCCTTCGACGGAGAAGCCTGCGCCGAAGCCTGAGCCTTCGACGGAGAAGCCGAAGCCGACCCCGTCCAGCGAGAAGCCTGCGCCGAAGCCGTCGACTGAGAAGCCGAAGCCGACCCCGTCTACGGAGAAGCCTGCGCCGAAGCCCTCGACTGAGAAGCCCACGCCGACCTCGTCGACGGAGAAGCCGACGCCGGTGGTGCCCACCGATCCGAAGGACCCGTCGTCGTCGGAGGTGCCGTGGTGGCCGTTCCTCATTCCACTGGTGCCGTTGCTGGTGGGTGGGTCGTCGAGCCCGGCTCCGGCCGCACCTCCTGCACCTGCTGCGCCGACCCAGGTCGCAGCGGAGCCCGCGCCGACTCCGGCACCTGTGAAGGGTGTTGCGAAGCCGACTGCGGCTCAGCCCGTTGCGGCTCAGCCTGCTGCCGCGAAGTCTGCTGCGTCCCAGCCTGCAGCTGCGAAGCCCGCTGCTGAGTCCCGGGGCTTGGCGAACACGGGTGCCACCGTGTTTGGTGTCCTCTACGCCGCGTTCGCGGCCCTGGTGCTCGGCGGCGCGTGCCTGCTGGCGGCGCGCCGGGTGAAGAGCCAGAACTAGCGCCCCTTGTGAGAAGGCCGGCGCATGGTGAGTGATGAGTGCTCGCCGTGTGCCGGCCTTCGGCATGCCTGGGGGTGGGGGTGTGTTCACGGGGCGGGTGACTGTCGGATACAGTAAGTCACCATGACAAAGTCTGTGCTCACCGCTGTCGCTTGGCCGTACGCGAACGGCCCCCGCCACATCGGCCACGTGGCCGGTTTTGGTGTTCCCTCCGATGTGTTCGCCCGCTACCAGCGCATGGCTGGTGCGGACGTGCTGATGATTTCGGGCACCGATGAGCATGGAACTCCGCTGCTGGTGCAGGCGGAGAAGGAGGGCGTGAGCGTGCAGGAGCTCGCGGACCGCTACAACCGGCAGATCGTGCAGGATTTGGCGGGCCTGGGGTTGAGCTATGACCTGTTTACGCGCACGACGACTCGTAATCACTATGCGGTGGTGCAGGAGCTGTTTAAGGGCCTGTACGACAACGGCTACATGTTGAAGCAGACGACGATGGGTGCGATCAGCCCGTCGACGGGGCGCACCCTGCCGGACCGCTACATTGAGGGCACCTGCCCGATTTGTGGTGCGGAGGGCGCGCGCGGGGACCAGTGCGATAACTGTGGTAATCAGCTGGATCCGGCGGATCTCATTGATCCGGTGTCGAAGATCAACGGGGAGACCCCGAAGTTTGTGGAGACCGAGCATTTCTTGCTCGATTTGCCGAGCCTCGCGGAGGCGCTGCGCACGTGGCTGCAGGGCCGGGAGGATTGGCGCCCGAACGTGCTCAAGTTCTCCCTGAACTTGCTGGATGATTTGCGGCCGCGGGCGATGACCCGTGACATTGACTGGGGTGTGCCGGTGCCGATTGAGGGCTGGCAGGACAACAACGCGAAGAAGTTGTATGTGTGGTTCGATGCGGTGGTGGGCTACCTGTCTGCCTCCATCGAGTGGGCGTACCGCAGTGGGGACCCGGAGGCGTGGAAGCGTTTCTGGACGGCGGAGACCGCCCAGTCCTTCTACTTCATGGGGAAGGACAACATCACGTTCCACTCCCAGATTTGGCCCGCGGAGCTGCTGGGCTACCGGGGCATGGGCGCTTCCGGTGGCCAGTGCGGCGAGCTCGGTGAGCTGCAGCTGCCGACGGAGGTGGTGTCCTCGGAGTACCTGACGATGTCGGGTAGCAAGTTCAGCTCCTCCAAGGGTGTGGTCATCTACGTCAAGGATTTCCTGGCGGACTTTGGTGCGGACCCGTTGCGCTACTTCATTGCGACCGCAGGCCCCGAGAACACCGATACGGACTTCACGTGGGATGAGTTTGTGCGCCGCGTGAACAACGAGTTGGCGAACGGCTGGGGCAACTTGGTGAGCCGCACGGTGGCGATGGCGGCGAAGAACTTTGGTTCCATCCCGGCGCCCGCGCAGCTGACGGACGCCGATCAGGCACTGTTGGACCTGGCGGAGAACGCCTTCGCGGTGGTCGGTGAGCACCTGGAGCACTCCCGTTTCAAGGCGGGCATTACTCACGCGATGCACGTGGTGGGGGAGTGCAACGCCTACTTGGGTGAGCAGGAGCCGTGGCACTTGGCGAAGGACCCTGAGGCGCGGGAGCGTTTGGCGACCGTGCTGTGGGTGGCGCTGCAGGTGATCAGTGACGCGAATACGCTGCTGACGCCGTACTTGCCGGCAACTGCCCAGAAGGTGCATGAGACCTTGGGTCGCGAAGGTGTGTGGGCGGCGATGCCGCAGATCGTGGAGGTCACCGACGACATGCCGGTGGATCCGGTGGGTGTGGGCCTGCCGGAGAAGGGCCGCACCTACCCGGTGATCATGGGTGATTATGCGGCGGCGCAGGCGACGTGGGCGCGCACCCCGCTGGTGGCGGGCACGCCGCTGGCGAAGCCGAAGCCGCTCATTCAGAAGCTGGATGTGGAGCTCGGCGAGACCGGCCCGGAGTGGGCGCCGGTGGTGCGCGGCTAAACCACGCGGGGGCGTGTTGTTTCCGGCTGCGGGTGGGTGCCTCGACTAGCGTCGGGGGCCGTGTCGAAGAAGAAGCCCCGCCCGCAGCCTGTGCCCGCCGACCCGATTGCTGGGTTGGTGGATGCGCATACTCATCTCGCGTCCTGTGGGGTGCGTACCCCGGAGGAGGTGCGCGGCTTCGTGGACGAGTGCGGGGCTGCAGGGGTGGAGTTGATCTGTACCGTCGGCGACGGTCTCGAGGAAGCCGAGGCGGCGTTGGCTGCGGCGCAGGCGGATGAGCGGGTGTTTGCTGCCTGTGCGGTGCACCCCACGCGGGCCGCCGAGCTGGATGCCGCGGCGCGGACCCGTCTGCAGCAGATGGCGGCCGATCCGCGATGCGTGGCGATTGGGGAGACGGGGCTGGATACCTATTGGATCCGCCACTCCGAGACCTGCGCCGATCTGGCCACCCAGGAGGAGGCGCTGCGCTGGCACATTGATCTGGCGGTGGCCAGCGGCAAGGCGTTGATGATTCACAACCGGGAAGCCGACGAGGACTTGTTGCGGGTGTTGGCGGATGCGCCGGCGCCGCGGGCGACGATTTTGCACTGTTTTTCCTCGCCGCTCAGTGTGGCGGAGGAGGCGTTGGCGCGGGGCTACGTGTTGAGCTTCGCGGGCAATGTCACCTTCAAGCGCAATGAGGACCTGCGGGCGGCGGCGCGTATCGCGCCGGCGGGGCAGTATCTCATTGAGACGGATGCGCCGTATATGACCCCGGAGCCGTATCGCGGGGCGAAGAACTCTCCGGCGCTCATTGGGCACACGGCGCTGTGTGTGGCGGCGGCGCGCGGCCAAGAGGTGGAGGAGACTGTGTCGGAGATCAACGCCACCTTCCGGCGTGTGTACGGTCTCACCTAGCATCACTTTTTTCGTGACGCAAGCACACGCCTGAGCATTCCTGAGACTGATGTGACGTTCTCTCAGGTTTCTCCCACCGCGGTTGCAGGAAAAGCCCTCGACAAAGCCGCTTTGTTACCGTATTGTGACAATCGTTGCGTCTACCCCCAATCGTGGGGGTTGCCGGCTCGTGCCGGCCGACCGTGTTCCCCACTTCTTTGGAGAGTAACGTGCCTGAGCACAAGAAGTCCCGCATTACGCGCATTAACTCCACCCACAGCGTTCCGCTGCGGCTGGCCACCGGTGGCATGCTCGCCACCCTGCTGGTCGGTGGTGGGGTGGCGCTGACCACCAAGAAGGACGTTGTCCTCGACGTCAACGGTGAGCAGCGCACCATTGCGACGATGTCGGGCACCGTCGACGGCGCGCTGCGCCAGGCGCACGTCGACCTCGGCGCGGGCGACATGGTCACCCCCGCCCCGGAGACGAGCCTCGCCGACGGCCAGGTCATCACCATCCGCGCGGTGCGCCCCGTGGCGCTCATCATCGATGGCAAGGAGCAGACCGTGGACACCACGGCGCTTACCGTCGATGAGCTCCTCGCCCAGCTGGGCACCGTGGGCTCCTCCGACAAGATTTCCGCTGAGCGCACCACCCGCATCCCCCGCGAGGGACTCACCCTGGATGTGACCACCCCGAAGACTGTCGGCATCAACGACGGTGGGGTGCTGCGGCAGGCATCCGTGGCGGCGAAGACCGTCGGTGACGTGCTCGCCGCCGAGGGGATTGAGCTCGGCGCGGACGATGTGGTGGAGCCCGCCGCCGGTACGCCCGCGGCGACGGGGCAGAACATCACCATCACCCGCATCCGCACCGACGTCATTTCTGAAACCTCCCCCTTCACCGCGGAGGCCGTGACGGTGGAGGACCCGGAGCTCGACGAGGGCACCCAGGTCGTCGAGGTCGAGGGCACCCCTGGCACCCGCAAGACGGTGCGGGAAGTCCGCTACGAAAACGGTGCGGTTGTCTCCGACACTGTCATCGCCACCGAGGAGCTCGTGCCCGCGACCCCCGCCACCATCAAGGTCGGCACCAAGCCGCAGGCGCCCGCCGTGCCGATGGGCACCATCTGGGACACCATCGCCCAGTGTGAATCCACCGGCAACTGGTCGATCAACACCGGCAACGGGTTCTCCGGCGGCCTGCAGTTCACCCCGTCGACGTGGCTGGCGTTCGGCGGCGGCGAATACGCCCCCATGGCGTACATGGCGACCCGCGAACAGCAGATCGCGGTGGCGACCAAGGTGCAGGCCGTGCAGGGCTGGGGCGCCTGGCCCGCCTGCACTGCGAAGCTTGGTATCCGCTAAGCCCACTGAGCCCACGGTCGCCGTGGGCTTTTTTCATCCCCGCGCGGTAGGTTGATATGCGATGTCTGCGCACCATGAACTTACTCCCGCCACCCTGCTGGGGCCGGCCCAGATCCGCGAGCTCGCGGAGGCCGTTGCCATCACCCCGACGAAGAAGTTGGGGCAGAACTTTGTGCACGATCCGAATACGGTGCGCATGATTGTCGACCAGGCGGGCATCACCGACCGCGACCACGTCCTCGAGATCGGCCCCGGCCTGGGGTCGCTGACTTTGGCGCTGCTGGATACCGCAGCCTCGACGACGGTGTGCGAGATCGACCCCCGCCTGGCGGCCCAGTTGCCGGACACGGTGGCCCGTTTCGCCGGCGACCACGCCGAGAAACTCACCGTGATCCAGGCGGACGGGATGACCCTGAGTCGGGAACACTGGCCGGCCGACCACCTCCCGACGGCGCTTGTGGCGAACCTGCCGTACAACGTCAGCGTGCCGCTGCTGCTGCACGTCCTCGAGGAGTTTCCCTCCCTGCGCACGGTGCTCGTCATGGTGCAGCTCGAGGTCGCGGAGCGTCTCGCCGCCACCCCGGGCACCAAAATCTATGGGGTGCCGAGCGTCAAGGCCGCGTTCTACGGTGAGGTGCGCTTGGCGCACACCATCGGCAAGAACGTGTTCTGGCCGGCACCGAACGTGAACTCGGGGCTCGTGCGCATCGACATCACGGACACCTGGCCGCGCGCCCTGCGCGGGGAGGTGTTCCCCCTGGTGGATGCGGCGTTCGCGCAGCGCCGCAAGACGCTGCGGGCAGCCCTGTCCGGCCACTTTGGGTCCGGGGCGCGTGCAGAGGAGGTGCTCCGGGCGGCGGGCATCGACCCCACCCTGCGGGGCGAGAAGCTTGAGGTGGCGGACTTTGTGCGCCTCGCGGAGGTGGCCCGTGAGCACTAGGCCCACCCCGGGCGATCAGGCCCGCCTCCACCCGCGCCCCTTCCACATGGTCGGCCGCGCCCGCGGTGGGGTGACGGAGATTGCCCGCTCCAAGGTCAACCTGCACCTCGGCGTCGGCGATGCCCGCCCGGACGGCTATCACGAACTCGTCACCGTCTTTCAGTCCCTCTCGCTGCACGACCAGGTGACCATCACGCCCACACCCGAGGCGGATGGGCCTGTGTCCGCGCTGTCGGTGCAGGGCCCCTCGAGTCACGTCATCCCGGTGGATGGGAGCAACCTTGCCTGGCAGGCGGTCGAGGTCTTCGCTGGGGCTGCGGGCGTGCCGGTGCCGCCGGTGGCGGTGCATATCACCAAAGGCATCCCGGTCGCCGGCGGCATGGCGGGAGGCTCGGCGGATGCGGCGGCGGTGCTGCGGAGCATGAATACTCTCTGCGGGGCCCCGCTGACCCGCGCCCAGTTGCTGGACTTGGCAGCCCAGTTGGGCTCCGACGTGCCCTTCTGCCTGCTGGAGGGCCACGCCCTGGCGCGGGGCCGGGGCGAGCTGCTCCAGCCGCTGCCCACCCGCCCGCGCCTGCATTTCGCGTTGGCGTTCCACCGGCGGGGCCTGTCGACGCCGAAGGTGTTCGCCCAACTCGATGACATGCGCGCCGCGGGTACCGCCCCGGCCGCCGGCCCCCCGGATGCGCTGCTGGCGGCAGGAAGCCCCGAAGAGGTCGCGCCGCTGATCGCCAACGATCTGCAGGCGCCGGCGCTGGCGCTGGCACCGCACCTCGCCGCCACCCTCGCCGTGGGGGAGGAGGCGGGCGCACTGCGGGGCTTCGTGTCCGGCTCGGGGCCGACGTGCGCGTTCCTCTGCGCCGACGAGGCCGCCGCCCGCCGCGTCGCCCACCGGCTGCACCTGGAGAAGGTCGCCGACGATACGGCCTGCGCCCACACTGTGGGCGCGGCCGAGTTCTAACCCAAAGGAGAACACTGCTGTGGCACAGCCGACGAACCTCATCAACCTGGAGAACGTCTCCAAAACCTACGGGCTGACAACCCTGCTCGATGGTGTGAGCTTGGGCGTGCAGGCCGGCGACCGGATTGGTGTCGTGGGCCTCAACGGCGGCGGCAAGTCCACGCTGCTCAAAGTCCTGTCCGGGGCCGATACCCCGGATGCGGGGCGGGTGTCCCACACCAGTGGCCTGCGGCTGGCGGTGGTCACCCAGGACGCGAACCTCAACCCCGCGGACACGGTGGCGGACGTGGTGCTCGCGCCGCTGGGGGTGGCCACCTACGAGTGGGCGGGAAACGCCCGCATCCGCGATGTGCTGCAGGGCCTCGGCATCGTCGAGTTGGGGCTGGACACCCCCGTGGGGTCGCTGTCCGGTGGGGAGCGGCGCCGCACGAACTTGGCGGCGGCGCTGGTGCGTGAGCTGGACGTGCTCATCCTGGACGAGCCCACCAACCACCTCGATGTGGAAGGCGTGCAATGGTTGGCGACCTACCTGTTGGCGATGAAGTGCGCCCTCGTCGTCGTCACCCACGACCGCTGGTTCCTCGACACGGTGGCCACCACCACCTGGGAAGTCCACGACGGGCACGTCGACGTCTACGAGGGCGGCTACAACGATTGGACGTTCGCCCGCGCGGAACGCGTCCGCCAGGCCGATGCCGCGGAACAGCGCCGCCAAAACCTGGCCCGCAAGGAACTCGCCTGGCTGCGGCGGGGCGCCCCCGCCCGCACCTCGAAGCCGCGCTACCGCATCGAGGCCGCCGAGGCGCTCATTAAGAATGTGCCGCCGCCGCGCGACCAGGTGGAGCTCATGGCGTTCGCGAAGCAGCGCCAGGGCAAAGTCGTCGTCGAGCTGGAGGACGCCACCATCGCCACCCCGGATGGCCGGGTCCTCGTCGAGGACCTCACCTGGCGGCTGGGGCCCGGGGAACGCATCGGCCTCGTCGGCGTCAACGGCTCCGGGAAAACCACCCTGCTGCGGGCACTCGCCGGCGAAAGAGAGCTCAGCCGCGGGCGGCGGAAAGAGGGCAAGACCGTGCGGCTGGGGTGGCTGCGGCAGGAACTCGACGACCTTGACCCCGAGCGGCGGCTGCTCGACGCGGTGGAGGACGTCGCCAGCTACGTCGACTTCGGCAAGAAACAACTGTCCGCCTCCCAGCTGTGCGAGCGGCTCGGCTTCAGCCCCGCCCGGCAGCGCACCCCCATCCGGGACCTCTCCGGCGGGGAACGCCGCCGCCTGCAGCTGACCCGGGTGCTCATGGCGGAACCGAACCTGCTGCTCCTCGACGAGCCGACCAACGACCTCGACATCGACACACTGCAGGAACTGGAATCCCTCCTCGACGGCTGGGCCGGCACCCTCGTCGTCATCTCCCACGACCGTTACCTCATTGAGCGGGTGTGCGACAGCACCTGGGCGCTGTTCGGCGACGGCACGCTGACGAACCTGCCGGGCGGCATCGAGGAGTACCTTTCCCGCCGGCAGGCCACCGCGGCGGCACGCACCGGGGTCGTCAACCTCGGAACCTCCGAACCCGCCCCCGCGCGGGAGGGGATCAGCGCCGCGGAACACCGGCGGGTGACGAAAGAACTCGCCGCCATTGAGCGCAAAACCGCCAAGCTGGAGCAATCCCAGGCGGAGATCGAGGCCACCATGGCTGAGCTCGCCAGCGACCCGCAGGCAACCGGCCGGCTCGCGGAGCTCGGCACCCAGCTCGGCGAGCTGGTGGCCGCCCGGGAAGAACTCGAAATGGAGTGGATGGAGCTCGCCACCCAATTGGAGTAGGGGCCGCTAGGATGAGTGCCCATGACTGTTTCCGCCTTCGACCTGTTCACCATCGGCCTCGGCCCCTCCTCCTCCCACACGGTGGGGCCGATGCGCGCCGGGTTGGAGTTCGCCCGTCTGCTGCACTCCCAGTGGGAGGAGGTGTCGCAGGCGGCGGGCGGCACGGTGGCCGGCGGGGCGGTGACTGCGGGGCCGGGGATCACGGTGATTCTCTACGGTTCCCTCGCGGCGACGGGGGCGGGGCACGGCACCCTGGGGGCGTGCCTGCTCGGCCTCGATGGCGCTGACCCGGAGACCGCCGACCCGGATGCGGTGGCCCGCCGCCTGGCGGAGATCCGCAGCCAGCGCACCATCCACCTGGCGGGTGATCCGGCGCGGGCGGTCGTGTGCGGATTCGAAGACATTATTCTCCGGCCGGCGGTGGTGCGCACCGTGCACACGAACGCGGTGACGTTCGTGTGCGGTCCCCTGCGCCGCACCTACTATTCGATTGGTGGTGGGTTCATCCGCACCCGGGACGACACCCCCGCCCGGGAAGTGCTCAGTGGTGAATTGTGCTATTCCTCCGGGGCGCAGCTCATCACCTTCGCGGAGAATGCTGGCCTGTCGATCAGCGCGGTGCAGCGCGCCTGCGAACGCAGCGTGCGCAGCGACGCGGAGATCGACGCCGGCTTGGATCGGCTGCACGCCGCGATGGAGGGCTGCGCGCGGCGGGGCATTGCCTCCCAGGGGGTGCTTCCCGGCGGGCTGGGGGTGCGCCGCCGCGCCCACGGCTGGTACGAGCAGCTTCTCGCCGACGACCCGCAGCGCACCGCCGAATTCAGCGAAGACTGGGTCAACCTCGTCGCTCTTGCCGTCAATGAGGAAAACGCCGCGGGCGGGCGGGTGGTCACCGCGCCGACCAACGGGGCGGCAGGCATCATTCCTGCGGTGCTGTTCTACGCCCAGCACTTCACCCCCGCCGGCCGGGCGGACCCGGTGGGCACCCACCGCCGTTTCCTTCTCGCGGCCGCAGCCATCGGCTCACTGCTCAAAGAGCGGGCGAGTATCTCCGGGGCGGAAGTCGGCTGCCAAGGGGAGGTGGGGTCCGCTGCCGCGATGGCTGCCGCGGGGCTGGCAGAGATCCTCGGCGGTTCACCCCGCCAGGTGTGCAACGCCGCAGAGATCGCCATGGAGCACTCCCTGGGGCTGACCTGCGACCCCATTGGTGGGCTGGTGCAGATCCCCTGCATTGAACGCAACGCGATCTCTGCTGGGAAAGCGATCAATGCGGCGAAGATGGCGCTCCGCGGCGACGGGACCCACCGGGTCAGCCTCGACGACGTCATTGAGACGATGCGCCAGACGGGGCGCGACATGTCCGAACGCTACAAGGAGACCGCGGGCGGCGGTCTCGCACTGACCGTCGCCGTGAATGTGCCGGAGTGCTAGGTGGTGTAAGTGCCGGGGTGGGGGAGGAAGCGAAAACGAGCGCATCTTCGCACCCCAAGCCCAGGGCGCTCTGCCGGTTTGAGCACCCACATCCACCCCCATATGAGGGTAGCCAAGCATAGGAATTTTTTCCCTACATTGGCGCCCTGAGCTGCGCTTATGTGTTTGCGGTGTCGAACTGGCCCCTCAAAAGTTGGACAAAGTACTGGCGCTGAGGTTGTTCGCGTTGTATCTTTCATAACTAGGCAAGGCGAACCTCGATAAGGGGTGTCGGTGAAGAAGATAGCTTCCAGACTTTGTCGGGGAGCTCTTCGCTACTCCTTGCCTCTGCGGAAATTTCTCGGCGGGATTACTTCTTTGCCGACATGGTGAGTTCCGCAGCTTCTAATGGTTTCCTATTTGAAGGAGTTTTAATGAAGAAGCTTTTTGCTGCTTCCGCTGCCGTGGCGTGCGCCGTCGCGCTTGCCCCGGCCGCTCAGGCCCTCCCGCCTTTCGGCGCTTCTGAGAACACCCCCGGCACCAAGGTGACGATCACGTCTCCCCTGGAGATCCGTGCGGGCGAGAACGTGTCCGTCAAGGTTTCGGGCTTTGCCCCGAACTCTGTCGTGTCCATCAAGGTTGACGACGGTAAGGGCTACAGCAACACTGGCGTTCAGTTCACCGGTGTCGTGGGTAAGGTCACCACCAACTCCCGCGGCGAGGGCACCACCACCTTCGAGATGCCCTGTGAAATCGGCCAGCGTACGAACCACTGGCTGCGTCTGCTGAACAAGACCGACGGCAAGATGTACTCGCACCGCACTGGTGCGGACCTGTACGTCCGCGGTTACGCGTCGCACTGCAGCTAGTGTTCTCACTCTGCCGACATGATGTTCAGAACAAATGGACATCATGTCGGCAGCTCATTTTTGACTGAAAGGTTATCGATGCGTAAGTGGTATTCATCGATCCTCGCGGCTGCACTCGTGATGACCAGCGCTGGGGTGGCTGCGGCGGCGATGCCGGAAGACGACAAGATTGCCGTCGGTAAGGATGACTCGCTCTTTGCTGACAACGGTTTGCCGAAGTATCCGAACCCCGACTCCAAAGATCTACTCTCCGTTGCCTTTGTGAAGAACGATGACGGCCAAGATGTCGTTCGCTTTACTGCGCCGGAGATTGCCCCGGGCACGTGGGTGTCTGTTCGTAATTTCGTCGGTTTTTACGATGTTAAGTACAAGAAGTGCTTTTCTGGCGGATTCGATGGCACGTCTCGTCTGACTGGAGGGGGGAGTTCGTGGGCTCAGTTCCGGCAGATCGGCGACGATCACACGGTTGACTTTTCCCTTTCTCAGGTGGCCTTCGGGCTCGGCCCGATGATTGTGGCGCTGGACGTAATGCCTGAGGACCAGGTGAATAAGGTTCGAAATTCCCCTGGATTTGGTGTGTCGTTCTTTGACACGGTCGCGTGGACTTGGGTGACTTCTAAGCCGGGGCCCGATGCCAAGAAGCCCTGGATCGGCGCTACCGTTGACAACGGGTACGATCCTGCGGCGTTTGCCGAGCCGGCCGATCCTGACAATTCTCGTTTGCCTGACTGTCTTCTTCCCGAGAGCTATGACTTCTCTGATGATGTTCCGCTGAGCCCGCCGCGGAAGAAGCCGGCTGCGGAGCCGAGTGTTCCGGCTGCTCCGAGTACTTCGGCAACCCCGAGTACTCCGGCTGCTCCGTCGGTGGTGCCGAGTACTGCGGAGTCGTCGAGCTCTGCGGCTCCGACGACTCCGCCTGCTGTGGTGCCGTCGACTCAGGTGGAGGTTCCGAAGGAGCCGGTGAAGAAGGATCCTGCGAAGGGGTCGTCGGATGCGTCTGCGCTGAACATTACGTCGGTGGGCGGTGCGGTGATTGCTTTGTTGTTGGCTTTGTCTGGTTTGGGTGCGTTGGTGTCCATGCTGGCGGCTGCGGGCCTGATCCCCAAGCTCTAGGCTGTGCCGTGGATGTTGGCGCTTCGGGCGCGGGTTGGTTAGCGTGGTGAGCATGATTCTGATCAACGTGAAATTCACCCCGCTGCCCGAGAACGTCGACTCCTTCCCGGAGATCGTCGCCGACTTCACCAACGCCACCCGTGCGGAAGACGGCTGCTTGTTCTTCGAGTGGTACCGCTCCGTGGAGCGCCCCGAGGAGTACATTCTCGTCGAGGGCTTCCAGGACGATGCCGCGGAGGCACACGTCAACTCCGATCACTTCCGTGCGGCCTGTGAGCTGTTCCCGACCGTGCTGACGAAGACGCCGGAGATCATCAACACGCTCATTCCGGGCAAGACCCACTGGGATGAGATGGCTGAGTTCAAGGTCGTCTAAGTCTCTGCGTGCACCTGCCCCGCCGATACGTCGGCGGGGCAGGTGTTTTTTGGCGCGTCAGGGGGATTGTGGGGGTGGCGGGCTGCTGGGGTGCGGGGCTGTGGGGGCGATACAGTGGGGAACTATGGCTAAGAAGAACGATGCTGTGCAGGATAAGCGACCGCCGAAGCTGTCGAAGGAGGCCTACGAGGCGGAGCTCAAGCGCCTGCAGGCCGAGCTGGTCGACATGCAGCAGTGGGTGGTGGAAACTGGTGCCCGTGTGGTGGTCATCATGGAGGGGCGTGATGCTGCTGGTAAGGGGTCGGCGATTAAGCGCATCACCCAGTACCTCAACCCTCGCACGTGCCGTATTGAGGCGCTGCCGGCGCCGAGTTCCCGGGAGCAGGGGCAGTGGTATTTCCAGCGCTATGTGGAGAAGCTGCCCACCGCGGGTGAGATCGTCATCTTTGACCGCTCGTGGTACAACCGCGCCGGTGTCGAGCGCGTCATGGGTTTTTGTACCTCCCAGGAGTACCGCCGGTTCCTGCACCAGGCGCCCATTTTTGAGCGTCTCCTCGTGGAGGACGGCATCATGCTGCGCAAGTACTGGTTCTCCGTGTCCGATGAGGAGCAGGTGAAGCGTTTCAAGTCGCGCCGGAATGATCCGCTGCGCCGCTGGAAGTTGTCGCCGATGGACCTGCAGTCCATTACCCGCTGGGAGGATTACTCGCGGGCGAAGGATGAGATGTTCGTGCACACGGATATTCCCTCCGCGCCGTGGTACACGGTGGAGAGTGAAGATAAGAAGCGGTCCCGCATCAACGTGATCTCTCACCTGTTGTCGACGATCCCGTACGAGAAGATTGATCGCCCGCTGCCGGAGATTCCGGAGCGCCCCGAGTCGACCAACGACTATGAGCGTCCCCCGCGGGAGGATTTTCGCTACGTGCCGGATGTGGCCGCCAACCTGGAGCGCGGCCGCGTCGACGCCGAGGAGAAGAAGGCGAAGAAGAAGGCGAAGAAGAAAGGCCGGTAGCCCACGCCCGTCGGGGGTGTAGGTTGGGTGTCTGTGTGGAGACCCCAACGCGTGGGAGGCGAAAAAAGATAGTGTCACGGTGGTCCGTCGCCGAGGTTGTCCGTTTCCGGCGGGGTGGGCTGTATCTCATGGCTGCGGCCGTGGGTGTGCTCGCCGGGGTGGGGGCGGTCGCTTTCCGCTGGGCGATCGGCGGGTGGCAGCAGCTGCTCACCGGGCATGCCGATCTCACGGAGGACCCCGGCCTGCCGCTCGGGGGCCTTGTGGGCGCTCTCGGCGGCGGCAACCATGCGGCGCTGATCCTCGCGCCGGTGCTCTCCGCCTGCCTGTACGCGCCGCTCATGGCCCGGTTCGGGGCGTGGGAGTGCGGCCGGGGAGTTGCGGGCGTCATGCTGGCCGCCCGCGCCCATGGTGGGGCGGTGCCGTTGCGGCCCGCAGTGGCGACGACGGCGTCGTCCGCACTGACGATTGGCGGTGGCGGCAACGCCGGCCCGGAGGGGCCGATCTGTGAACTCGGTGGTGCGCTGGGGCATCTCATTGCCCGGCGGTGCCGGGTGCCTAGGGCAACGGGCCGGCTGCTCACGGCGGCAGGTGTGGCCGCCGGGGTGTCGGCGGCGTTCAACGCCCCGCTCGCGGGCGCCTTTTTTGCCATGGAGGTCATCCTGCTGGACTTCACCTCCGACACCTTCGTGTGCGTCGTCATCGCCTGTGTGGCGGCCACCGTGACCAATAAGCAATTCGTGGGCGATGGGTTGTCGTTTACGCTGCACCAGGATTTGTCGCTCGCGCACGACACCGACTTAGGCCTCGTGCTGGTGCTCGGGCTTGTCGGTGGGGTGGTGGGCGTGGTGTTCACGAAACTGCGCTACCGCCTCGACGACGCTGTCAGCCGCGTGTGGCGGGGGCCGGTGTGGCTGCGGCCCATCGTCGGCGGGGTGGTTCTCGGCGGGTTGCTGTGGGCGCTGCCCAGCGCCTACGGGGAGGGCGACGGGGTCCTCAACAACGCGCTGCGCGGGGAGGTGGCGGTGGGCCTGGTGCTGCTGTTGTGCGGGGCGAAGATCGTGGGCTGCGCCCTGACGATGGCCATCGGCGGGGTGGGCGGCACGTTCGCCCCGAGCTTGTTCATCGGCGGCATGCTGGGCGCGGCTTTTGGTGCCGTGGTGGAACCCAGCAACGCCTACGCCATGGCGATTTTCGGGATGCTGGGCATGGGCGCGGTGTTCACCGGTGCCGCCCGCGCCCCGATGACGGGGGTGCTGCTCATCATGGAGCTCACCGGGCAGTTTCGGCTGCTGGTGCCCCTCATGCTGGTTGTGGTGGTGGCGACCGGCATGAGCCGGGTGCTGTCGCGCACCACCATCTACACGGAGGCGCTTGCCCGGATGGGGCAGGATCCCACCCCGCCACCACCGGTGGCGTACCGGGCGCACACAGAGCCGCGCTAGCCGCGCTGGATGACCAGCGGCCCGCCGTCGGGGTGGCCTGCGGCGACGAGGCGAGAACGAGCGCTCATGGGGTAGCAAGCCGCAAGGGGCGCACATCGCCCCCAGGCAGGCAGCGCAGGTTGGGGCTTGCCGGCCTCCTGGCTTGGGCCCCAGGCGCGCAGGGTGCGCGCGGCGGCTGAGGCTGACAGTGGCGAGCTCCGCTTTCGGATGTGCACCGGAATTCCCGTGCACAAGCGTTCGCTGTGCTGCAGGAATTATCCTCATGGCACCCGACTGACGTCCATCAGCGGAAAATGATGGGAGGATCCGCCTGCGCAGATGCTTGTGATGTGGAACACTAGGTGGGTATGAGTACTACGCACCCTGTCCTTGTGTCCGTCCGCAACTCCACCGGAGTCCTCGAACTCAACCGGCCGAAGGCCCTGAACTCCCTCAACCACGAGATGATCACCCTCATCTCTGACGCGCTCGACGCCTGGGAGAACGACGACTCCATCCACCGGGTGGTGCTGCTGTCCACCACGGAGCGCGCTTTCTGCGCCGGCGGCGACGTGCGCGCCGTCCGCGACGCCGGAGTCGCCGGCGACTACGCCTCCGGGGATCGCTTCTTCGTCGACGAGTACGACATGAACGACCATCTCGCGCGCTTCCCGAAGCCCATCGTCGCCGTCATCAACGGTGTCGCCATGGGCGGCGGCCTGGGGGTCAGCTGCCACGGCTCCCACCGGGTGGTGACGGAGCGGGCGTTTGCCGCGATGCCGGAGATGGCCATCGGCTTCATCCCGGATGTGGGCATGACGCACATGATGATGCACATGGTGGGCACCCGGGGTGCCCCCTCGGCAGCGTTGGCGAAGTTCCTCGGGGTCACCGGCTGGCGGCTCAACCCCGCGGAGATGATCGCCTCCGGCATGGCCACGCACTTCGTGCCCGCGGCCGACGTGGAGGATTTCACCCAGATGCTGGTGGAAGAGTCCATCGACTCCGCCCTCGAGCGCTACGCCACCGAACCTGCGGGGGAGGATCGGCTCGCGCCGCTCATGGGGCAGATCGAGGAGGTGTTCTCTGGTGGCACCTGGCAGGAGATTGCGGCCGCCCTCGCTGAGCGCGCCACGCCCGACTTCGCGCAGCTCGTCGAGGAGCACCTCGCCGGCGCCTGCCCCACCTCCGTGGTGGCCGCCATTGAGCTGTTCACCGCGAACGCGACGGTGTCGCTGCGGCACGCCCTCGACAACGAGCTCAGCCTCGGCAGCCTCATGCGCCGCCGCGACGACTTCGCAGAAGGAGTACGTGCCGTCCTCATCGACAAGGACCGCAACCCCCACTTCCAGCCCGCGGACATCGAGGCGGTGGATCCCGCGCCCCTGCGTGCAGTCCTGCACTGAGCAGGCGTAGCCTCACACATGTGACCCGCCACCGCAGCCCGAAGTGCCCCATCCGTTACGGCGAACCCTGCACCGCCTGCCAGCCGGGCACCTCAGGCCCGAATGACTGCCAACTCGTCGTCCTGGTCCGCGAGGACCCGGAGCTCAAAGCGATGATGCGGGAGATGATTGCCCGCCACCGTGCGGAGGATACACACAACCCCCAGGCCTGACGCATGCCCGGGGGTTGTGGTTTCTAAGGGGTGCTGCGCTGGGTGCGCACCCAGGTGACGAAGCCCCACAGCACGAAACCGGCGTAGAAAATGTACAGCGCCGCCGAGGGGTAGTAGCCGGCCGCCAATAGCAGCGGCACGCCGACGATGTCGACGCCGATCCAGATGAGCCAAAACTCCGTCCAGCCGCGCGCCATCCCAAAGGTTGCCAGCATGGAGCCGACGAAGATCCACGCGTCCGCCCACGGGCCCCAGGAGCCCAGGGCCTGGAAAATGAGGGCGCACACCACGGTGCCGACCACCGCGGTGGCGAGCATGCCGAGCCGCTCTGCGCGGGTCGCCCAGCGGGGCTGCACGGCAGCAGGCTCGGAGACAATGGACCGCGAGGGGTCAAGGTCCTCACATTCGCGGATGCCGGCGCGCTTGGCCTGCGCCCACTGGTACCAGCCGTAGATACTGACCAGGAGGAACATGACCTGCCGGCCGGCCTGCCCGTAGAGATCCAAGTCCTGCGGGGTGTGGAACACCCCGCCGAGAAACACGGTGAACAGCAGCACGTTGCCGACGATGCCGACCGGCCACGCCCACACCACCCGCTTCATGCCCCCGTACGCGGAGGCCAGGCCGAAGAGGTTGCCGACGATTTCCCTCACGAGGATCGGCACCCCACCAATCGTCAGCGTGGCGCCGAGGAGAGTGTCGATCACAGGTCGTCCATCCGCAGCCGCGCCGGCGTGCCGTCGGCCTGCAGGGCCACCCGGTGGGGGCCCAGCACCAATTCGAGGGCGTCGCCGGTGTCCGTGAAGGGCACGTGGTGGCGGGTCAAGAACACCCGCATGGCTTCTTTCGCGGCCAGCCCCGCGGGCGCGGGGTGGGCGGTGTGGATGACATCCCACAGGGTGGCGGCATCGATGGGGCCGGGGGCGAGATCCGGGTGGGTGATGAGCGCGATGGCCTCCACCTGGGGTGCCACCGGCACCCGGATGCTGGCCGGGCGGCCGAGCAGCGCCTTCGCTGCCGTCACCGCCGCGTACACGTCCGCCTCCTCAGCGGGGGCGCCCAGCAGTCGGGGCTCCTGGTGCTCCTCACCGAAGGCGCGGATAGGGGCAGCGGCCTGCTGTGCCGGGGCCGGCAGGTTCGGGTCCTGCCACGCCCACAGCCAGCCCGCCGGGCCAATGGTGGCGATGGGCAGAGCACCAACGATGACGGTGCCCTGGGGGGTGGTGATGTGTGCCTGCCCGCGCCCCAGGTCGAGGGTGACGGTGCCGGCCGGCCAGCGGCGGCTGAGCAGCACCTGCCCGAGGCTGGCGTCGTAGAGGTTGTCGAGCACCAACTGATCGAACGCCGTCACCTCCTCGCCGCTGGCGGGGGTGGTGTCGACTGCGGGCGCCGGTGTCTCCTCGGGGGTGGACTCGACTGCGGGCGCCGGTGTCTCCTCGGGCGCGGCAGGAGCGGTCTCGGCTGCGGGCGAAGGTGTCTCCTCGGGCGCGGCAGGAGCGGTCTCGACTGCGGGCGCCGGTGTCTCCTCGGGTACAGCCACTGCGGCGGCCGGGGCGGTCAGGGGGGTTTCGATGGAGACCGTCAGCGCGATCGGGGGAATCTCCCGCGGGGCTGCGGGCTGCGTTGCGGTGGCCGGCTGCGCTGCGGTGGTCGGCTGGGCGACGTCGTGGGCTGCGGCGAGTGCGGTCGTGAAGGCCACTTCGCTGCCGTCAGTGAAGGCGAGGCCGCCGGGGATGTCTTTGACGCCGAGGGAGTGGAAGGCGGCGTAGCCGAGCAGCGCGCGACGCTCATCAAGTCCGCCGAGTTCCGCGGCTGCGAAGGCCTCGGCGGCGCTCACCCCCTCGATGGCGGGCAGGTCAACGTAGACGGCGTCGGCGGTGGCGACCATGGGCTCCGGCAGGCGCAGCGGGTCCTCGTGGGCGGCGAACAGCAGCAGGCCGTTGCCGTAGAGGGTGCGGACGGCACCCGTGAAGGCCGTGGTGAGTTCGGTGCTGCCGGCCAGGGCCTGGCGGGCATCCTCGTCGAGGTTGAGGGCGGCGGGAACCTCCGGGGTGACCGCCCAGGTGAAGGTGTCGCCGACGACGGTGCCGATGACCTCCCCCCGCAGCGTGAGGGTCTCGTCGTGGCCGGACAGCCGCACGTCGAGGCGGCGCACCAGCGGCGCGGCGAGCGGGTCGGCCGCCTCCCCGGTGGGTTCGCCGTAGTCGATGTGGGGGTCGATGCCGCGGTCGACGCCGAGGCGGCGGTAGAGGTCCGCTGCGCGGAGCGCCTGGTCGAGGGCGCCGTCGGCGGCGATGTCGCTGAGGCTCACAGTGGTGCTCATGGGGGTGCTTTCTTAGTCGGCGACGAGGGGGTAGAGCTCGAACTCGGGGTGTTCTTTCTCAATGAACTGCAGGCGCCACTTGTCGCCGAACAGGGCGACGAGTTCCCCGTCGGTGCGGGTGAACACTTCGCAGCCGCGCTGCTTGGCCAACTCGGCGGCGGTGGCGGGGGTGGTGCGCCGCGCCACCTGGTAGGGGATCGGTTCGGCGACGGTCTCCACGTTGTACTCGTTGTCCATGCGGGCCATCATCACTTCGAACTGCATGGGGCCGACGGCCGCCATGACGGGGGCGGCGTCGCCGCGGGCGTCGTTTTTGAGGATCTGCACCACGCCTTCGGCGGCGAGCTGGTCGAGGGCCTTGCGGAACTGCTTGTACTTGCCCAGGCTCTTGGCGCGCAGGGTGCGGAAGTGCTCCGGGGCGAATTGCGGCATCGGCGGGTACTGGACTTTCCGGCCGGCGTAGATGGTGTCGCCGGGGGCCAGGGAGCCGGCGTTGACGAGGCCGACGATGTCGCCCGGGTAGGCGGCGTCGACGGTATTCCGGTTGCGCCCGAACACGGTCAGCGCATACTTCGTGGAGAAGCTGCGGCCCGACTGGGCGTGGGTGACCTGCATGCCGCGGGTGAATTCGCCGGACACGATCCGCATGAACGCCAGCGAGTCGCGGTGGTTTTTATCCATGCCGGCCTGCACCTTGAACACCACACCGGAGAAACTGTCGGCAATGTTGCGGGTGCTGTCAATCGCACTCGTCGCCGCGGCGACGGCGTCCTCCCCGGAATCCCGGGAGGCGGGCGCGGGTGCCAGCGCGCAGAGCGTGTCGAGGATCTGGTGCACACCAAAGTTGAGCATCGCGGAGGCGAAAATCACCGGCGAGGTCGTGCAGTCGAGGAACAGGTCCTGGTCGTGCACCGCCCCGTCCATCGTCATCAGCTCGACTTCCTCGGCGGCGGTCTCCCAGGCCGCGCCTTCTCGCCCTGCCGCATCGGCGGGGGAGTAGTGCTCCTCCGGGGCGATGGTGGAGCCACCGGCGGTGCGGATGAAGTGGATGTACTCCACCGGCTCCCCGTCGTCGGACACGCGCGCCAGGCCGCGGAAATCACCGGCCTCACCGACCGGCCAGAACAGCGGGGTGGGCTGCAGGCCGATCTCGGTGACGATGTCATCCATGAGCTCCAGGGGCGCCATGCCGGGGCGGTCCCACTTGTTAATCACCGTCACGATCGGCAACCCGCGGGCCTTGCACACCTTGAACAGCTTCAACGTCTGCGGCTCCAGGCCCTTGGCACCGTCGATGAGCATGACCGCCGCATCCACCGCGGTGAGCACCCGGTAGGTGTCCTCGGAGAAATCCGCGTGGCCGGGCGTATCCACCAGGTTGATCATGTACGGCTCCCCCTCGTGACCTTCCGGGGCGTACTCGAACTGCAGGGCGGAGGACGCGATCGAAATACCGCGATCCTTCTCCATCTCCATCCAGTCCGACACCGTCGACTTACGGCCGGCTTTGCCGTGCACGGCACCGGCCTCGGAAATCACGTGCGCGTGCAACGCCAGCGCCTCCGTCAACGTCGACTTACCGGCGTCGGGGTGGGCGATGACGGCGAAGGTGCGGCGGCGGGCCGCCTGCTGGGTGATGTGGGCGGGGGTGGAAGCGGTGGTTTCAGACACGCCCCGTTACTCTACCGCCAGCGCCCAGGCCCGCGCCCAGCGACAGGGCAGCCACCGGAAAAACCCGCCCACGCCACACCGCAAATAAGCCCAACTGCAGACGGCTGCACATCTGCCATGTAACAGTTCGGCTGTCACCGGCGACCATAATGAATGTGCAAGGGCACAGCCCACCGACAACCACCGCCACCACCTGCACGTGCCGATGATCGTGCCGCGGCCGAAATCTGTGGCGACGGGCGTGATGAAGAGTCACTGTCGCCACTGTTTCGGATGCGAGCGCGGCGCGACCCGCGCACGGAAGAGAAAAGGTGCTGTTGCATGTGGGCCGTGGCTGGCATCTAGGATGTCCCCTTGAACTACCCGCCCCGCCACTGTCCGGTGGCCAGGTGCGTATCCTTACCTGCGAACCGGGCCCGTTGTTTGCAACAGCACCGCATCCGGGCCCGAAGGATGCCACCCCACTGGATCTTGCAGTGGCGGGGCGGGTCCACCGAAAAAACTCAGCACGCTCGTCCTTGAAGGAGACACCCCTTATGCGCCGCATTGCCGCCGCCGTGACCATTGCCCTTGCGATGGGTTGTATGCCCGTTGCTCACGCCGAAGAGCCTGCCCCGGACACCACCATCACCACCCCGGGCGAGCGCACCGACGACGCCGCCACCGGCGGCGAGAACACCACCACCGGTGGCGAGAACACCGAGCAGCAGGGTGATCGGAAGCCGACCACCGGCGAGCTGTCCTCCTGGGCGACCGGTTCCGTGCAGACCCCCGCCGGCCTGCTGTTCTTCACCGGCGCTGCGGTGCTGATCGTCGTCGCTGAGCTGTACCTCATCGCCGCCGAGCTGCTGCACCTGCCGACCCCCTTCGAGATCAAGCCGCCGGCTATCCAGCGCTAAGCCTGCGTGCACGCGGATAAAAACCACCAGCGATGACGCTGGTGGTTTTTTCTCTGCCTACCCCGAGGCCGGGGCGGTTATTTTTCGGCGTGGATGGTGTTCTGCGCCTGCGGCAGGCCGGACGTGACGAGGAGGCGGGCGGCGCGGGCGGCGCGCTCGCAGGCGGCGGCCGCATCGAAGTCGATGGCACCCAGCACATGGTCGGTGACGGTGGCGCCTGCCGCCGGGCGGCCGATGCCGATCCGCACCCGCAGGTAGTCGCGGGTGCCCAGCTGCTCGGAGAGGGACTTGAGACCGTTGTGGCCGTTTTCGCTGCCGCCCAGTTTGAGCCGGACGGTGCCGCGCGGCAGATCGAGTTCGTCGTGGAGGGCGATGACGTGGTCGGGGGCGATACCCCAGCGGGCAGCCAGCGGGGCGACGGCCTCCCCGGAGAGGTTCATATACGTCGTGGAGCGCACCAGGGCGACGGGGGTGCCGTCGACGTCGAGGTGCTGCACGAGGGCTTGGTTTCCGCGCTGCGGGGAGTAGCCGGTGGCGGGGGCGAGTTCATCGGCCGCCATGTAGCCAATGTTGTGGGCGGTCACGGCGTATTCGGCACCCGGGTTCCCCAGGCCGATGATGAGCCACTGCGGCACCGCCCCCTCCTCCACATCCGGGGCGGAGGTTTCCGGGTGGTCAGCGCGGCGGAGAAAGCGGGTGAGGCGGGCGAGAAGTGACATAGGGCTTCATCCTAGGCGGCAGCAGCCCGGGGTTAGTACATGAGGGTCACGTGGGCGCCAGTGCCGCCCGTGCAGTCCAGTCGGCCGGTGCCCTGGGGCACGCAGTCGAGGGAGTAGTCCTGACCGGTCACAGGGGAGTGGACGGTGATGGTGCCGCCCGTGGTCTTCATCGCGGCGGCCCTCTTCGCCGTGTTGATGGCGAAGGGGCAACTGGTGGCCTCCGTGGTGGCGTAGGCGGTGGCCCCGCCGCCCGTCCCGCAGCGCGTGGCACCAGCAGGTGCCGCGGCCCGGGGCTGCGTGCTCGGCGTCGGCTTCGTAGAGGACGTCGTGGCCGGCGTGCTCGTCGGCTTCGCGCTGGGTGTCGTGCTCGTGGGCTTCGCCGACGTGGGCTGCGACGTCGTGGGCGCAGTGCTGCTCGTGGGCCGCGGCCCGGCGCTACTCGTCGGGCGGGTAGAGCTCGCCGTCGGCGCGGCCGAGGTCGTCGTCCGCGGCGCGGGGGCGATGGTGGGCGTGGTGGTGGCCGGCGCGCTTATGCCCGCGGGCGGCGGCGGGTCGCCGCCGTCGATGAGTCCCGTGAACCAGGCAATGCCGCCCAGGGAGATCAGGATCGTCGCCAGCAGCACGCCCACGAGGACGACAGTGCCGCCGCGGGACGAGTGCGGGGACTCGGTGACCACGGGGATGATCTGGGTGTCGTCGTCGGGGGCGTGCATCGCGGACTCCTTCTCGCGGGCTCTAGGGGCCACCCACCCTACGCGGGTGCGTGGCAGTCCCGTGCCGCCGGCACCGGCGTGGCCGCGAGTGCCTGCTGCAGGGCGCTCGCCGTGGTGCTCAGCGTCTGGGTGCCCTCAGCGAAGCTGCCGCGGGTGGCGATCGCTACCCCCAGCACCCCGCCCGCGGTGGGCAGCGTGCCGAACTGGCGCACGAGATAGGTGCCGTCCGGGTCGGGGCCCCAGCCGCCTTTGAAATGCGCGCCGGGAATCAGCCCCAGCCCCCAGGACTGGGAGGGGTCAATCTGCCCCATGAGGTCGTAGACCACCCCGCCCCGGCAGGGCAGGGTGGTGGCGAAATCGGCTTGCTGTTCCAGCGGCCACTGGGTTTGCCCGAAGGGGGAGAACTCGGGTCGGAGGCGCTCAGCGGGGACGCCCACCTCGGCGATAGCGCCCACGGCGCTGGCGGCAACAGGGCCCGCCCCGAGGGCCTCCCACAGCTGCATCGCGGCATCGTTGTCGGACAGGGTGATGGCCTGCCGGAGGGCGGCATTGTCCGCGCCGATGACGCCCGCGTCGAGGGCCGCCATCGCGAGCGGCACCTTGATCGTCGACCAGGCGGGGCCTTGCTGGGTGGTGGGGGTGCTGGCGTGGTGCACCCCGTCGGAGAGTACAACCTGCACGCCGGCGGGCACCTCGAGGGCGGCGAGGAGGTCCTCGAGGCTGGTCTCCGCGGCGGGGGCCGGGTCGGGCGCCGGAGTCGGGGCGGGCTGCCCGCGGGTTACCGTCACCACCGTCGTCGAGGGTGCGGGGCGCTCCCAGCCGGCACCGCAGCCGGCGAGGCTGCCTGCCAGGGCCGCGGCCCCCAGCAGCGCGCCGCCGGCGCGCAGCACCCGGTGCGTGCGGGCAACGCTGGCACACGTTGTCACGGCGGTTTACTCCGGGATGATCTGCACGACGGCGTTGTTGCCGCCGGTGCAGGTGTACCAGCCGCCATTGTTCACGCAGCGCATGGCGTAGTTCTGGCCGGTCACCGGGGAGTAGACGGTGACGGTGCGGGTGCCGAAGCTGCCGCCCAGCGAGTTGTATACGTTGAGCGCAAACGGGCAGGACGTCACCGAAGAGCCGGCGTACACGGCCCAGCCGGCGCTGCCCCCGCAGCGCGACCAGCCGGCCTGCGGCTGGATGGCGGCGGGTGCCTGCACGGCGGGCGCCTGATTGTTCGGCAGGGCGTCGTCGACGACGACGGTGGAGGTCACCACATCGGAGGAGCCGGTGAGTTTCGTGCGCAGGCCGAAGGCGTCACCGAAGTAGACGATCGCGCCCACGAGCGCCAGCACCGCCACGGTGACGAGGACCCCGATGAGCGCGCCGTTGCTCTTCTTCGGCGGCTGCGGCGGCATCATGCCGGGCATCATCTGCGGGTAGCCCTGGGCGGGGTACCCCTGGGTGGGGTAGCCGCCCTGCATGGGGGCCTGGGGTGGCATCGCGCCCTGGGGTGCTGCGGCACCCTGGGCGTAGTCCGGGTAGGAGTCGACGGTGGGGAAGACCGTGGTGTCGGCGTTCGGGTGGGTGGGGTCGTTGTCGGCCATGGGTACCTCGAAAAAACTGCTGGGAAGACGCTGTGAATAGGCGTAAAACAAGAGTATGCCAGGGCCTTGGTTTGGGCACCTAATCTGTCCGGCGGGGTGCCGCCAGTGCGGACCCACGTCTGGGAGTGTGTGGCCTGTGGGGTGCCGTGGGCGGGTGTGCGTGGCGGCTGTGCGGCACACGAGCTGATGCCGCCCGCCGGGCGGGGCGTGGCCCGCGTTACGCGGGCGGGTGCCCTGTGGGCACCGACACCCCCACCTGGGGGAGGAAACTGGGCCCGAAACACAGATTTCTTCGTTAGGGTTGTTGTGCACCCCGCCCGCGCGCCCGGCCCACCCCGTCTTGAGGCGTGGAGGCGGGTCCCCTGTTGACACACTCCACCGTGGAAGGCTCACCCCATGCCCACTTATGATTTCACGAAGCGCCTCGAACTCGCGGAGCAGATGATCCCCCTGCTGGGTCGGCTGCGTCGCAACAACAACGTTGTGACCTCCATTTATGGCTCCCTGCTGGATAACGCCACCGCGATCGACATTGTGAAGTCGCACCGTTTCGCCCGCCGCGTGGCCGGCCAGGAATTGGATGTGGCCAAGACGCTGCCCATCGTGGAGATCCTCACCGAGCTCAACCTCGGGACTTCCTCCATTGACCTGGGCGAGCTGGCCGCCCGTTTCGATGCCAGCGGCAGCGAGGACCTGCGGGCCTTCCTGGAGGAGGAACTCGCCGAGGTCATTGGTGCGGAGACGGCTGCCGAGCCGGTGGACGTGGTGCTCTACGGCTTCGGCCGTATCGGCCGCCTGCTGGCCCGCATCCTGCTGGCGAAGCAGTCCTACCGGGGTGTGCGCCTGCGCGCCATCGTGGTGCGCAAGAACGGCGAGGGTGATCTGCTCAAGCGCGCCTCGCTGCTGCGCCGCGACTCCGTCCACGGCGCCTTCGATGGCACCATCACCGTCGACGAGGACGCCAATGTCATCTGGGCGAACGGCACCCCGATCCAGGTCATCTACTCCAATGACCCGGCGAGCGTGGACTACACCGCCTACGGCATCGACAACGCCATCGTGGTGGACAACACCGGCCGCTGGCGCGATCGGGAGGGCCTGTCCCAGCACCTCGCGGCGAAGGGTGTGGCCAAGGTGCTGCTCACCGCCCCGGGCAAGGGCGACCTGAAGAACATCGTCTACGGCATCAACCACGACGACATTGTCGAGGGTGACCAGATCCTGTCGGCCGCCTCCTGCACCACCAACGCCATTACCCCGGTGCTCAAGGCCGTCAACGAGCGCTTCGGTGTGGAGTTCGGCCACGTGGAGACCGTGCACTCCTTCACCAACGACCAGAACCTCATCGACAACTTCCACAAGGGGGAGCGCCGCGGTCGCGCCGCCACCTTGAACATGGTGCTCACCGAGACTGGTGCCGCCAAGGCCGTGTCGAAGGCCCTGCCCGAGTTCGAGGGCAAGCTCACCGGTAACGCGATCCGCGTGCCCACCCCGGACGTGTCCATGGCGGTCCTCAACCTCACCATGTCCCAGGACGTGGATCGGGACACCGTCAACGAGTACCTCAAGCAGGTGTCGCTGAAGTCGCAGCTGCGCCAGCAGGTGGGCTACATCCACTCCCCGGAGGTGGTCAGCACCGACTTCGTCGGCACCACCCAGGCCGGCATCGTCGACGGCCTGGCGACGATCGCCTCCGGCAAGCACTTGGTGCTCTACGTCTGGTACGACAACGAGTTCGGCTACTCCAACCAGGTGATCCGCATCGTGGAGGACATGGCCGGCTCCCGGCCGAACGTGTTCCCGCGCCGCAAGGGCCTGGACGACATCTAAACTGATCGTTCATGCCAGCACTCGGGCCCGCCCTCAGCAAACTCCTCCTCGGCATCGCGGTCGTGGTGGCGGTGCTGTGGGGCGGGCTCGCGCTGTTAGCCTCCGGCAAGCAGGCGCCGCAGGATCCGCCGGCGCCGCGCTGCCTCGTGGAGCCGGCCGCCACAGCGCCCGCAGCCTCACTGCCCGCGGATCCGCTCTTCCTCTATGGGCTGGTGGCGACGAACCTGCCGGCCCAGGTGCCGGGCCTTAAGCCTGAGGGGCCGGTGCGGCCCCACCTCGCGCAGCGCTGCAGTTGCGCCCGCGGCGGGGAGAACCGCACCGCCTCTCACAGCTACGTCATTGATCCTGCGGCGGGTTCGGATGCTGCGCCCGGGCAGTGGGTGGCCTGGCTGGATGAGGCGATGGCCTTGGAGAGCGGCTGGGAGCTGCTGCCGGGGAGTGCTGCTGGGGTGCGCGAGTATGCGCGCCCGGCGACGGGTGGGTCGCTGCGCGTGGAGGTCACGCCCACGTCCGCCCGCGTCGAGGGGGTCAGTGGCTGCGTCCTCCGCTAGGTGGATGTCCGCGCGAGGTCGTTGCTCAGGGGGTGTGTGCGCCGGGGTGGGGCGCGGGTGTTTCGGAGTGGGGCCCGTGCCGTCGTAGGCACGCGGGTAGCAGATATGCAGCACGTGTGCTGGGTGCGGGGGATTCCGCGCGGATTGGGGGTGCGATGGGGACTCCAGTGCTTGGGCTGGCAACCCAGTGCAAGGTGTGGGTGATAACAGTGATAATGGCCACTGACCTGCGGGAAACCTGGGCGGGCTCGGCGTTGTGAGCCTATGATGAGCGTGTCCGAATGACTGCGGCTACGCTGTCCTACCGTTTTCTCAAGGAGCGTGTTCTCCATGGCTCAGCAGACCCCCGATGCGGTGGTCGACCCCCGCCACCCAGAGACGTCCGCGCACCCCGTCGCGTGCGAACAACCCCACGGCTGGGAGGAGGAATTCTCACTCGCGACCGTGCCGCTGGGCAGGCGCTGCGAAATCCTCGGCGTCAGTGTCCTGGAAGATGCGCTGCGCCGCCGGCTCGCCGAGTTGGGCATCCGGCCCGGCATGGCGGTGAGCGTCACCCAACGCACCTCCGGGGGTGGGCGAGTCATCAAGGTGGGCGATACCCGCTACGCGCTCGACAAGCTGACCGCGCGGGCGCTGCGCGTCCGGCCGGCACGGGAGGGGCGGTAGGGAACCATGGCACGCAAAACACTGCCGGCGGCCAGCTGCCACTGCGAATCCCACGGGGCGCGCATCGCCCCCGACCACGCGCCGATCATCGCACTGGTGGGCACCCCGAACGCGGGCAAGTCGACCCTGTTTAACGGGCTCACGGGCGCGAAGGCCCGCATGGGCAACTGGCCCGGCACCACGGTGGAAGTCTCCCGCGGCGCCTGGCACGCGGGCGAGAACGTGTACGACGTCATTGATTTCCCCGGCGCGTATTCGCTGGATCCGATGAGCCCGGATGAGGAACTCACCCGCGACCTCATCATCGACTGCGCCGCTTCGGAGCGCCCCGACCTCGTCATGGTCGCCGTCGACGCGGCCAGCCTGGGCCGCTCGTTGTACATGGTGGCCCAGCTGGCGGAGGAAGAATTCCGCCTCGTCGTGGTCGTCACCAAGGCGGATGTGGCCGCCGCCCACGGCATGCACGTCGACGGGGAACAGCTGAGTCGGGCGCTCGGGGTGCCTGTCGTGGTGGTGGATCCCCGCCGCAGGAGTGGTTTGAGCCTCGTCGCCGACACCGTGGCCGCCCAGATGCAGCAGCCGCCCACCGTGCGCCGGGAACGAGCCGCCGGCGACGAGTTCGCCGTCGCCAACGACCGCTTCGCCTGGGTGGAACGCGCACTCGCGGCCGCCACCACCCGTGAGGATACGGAGACCGCCACCTGGACGGAACGCATCGATAAAGTCGCCCTGCACCCGGTGGCGGGCCCGCTGCTGTTCCTCGCCACCATGTGGGTGGTCTTCCAGATCACCACCACCGTCGCCGCACCCCTGCAGGACGGGCTGGAGTCCCTGTTCTCCGGGCCGGTGAGTGACTGGGTGACCAGTGCCTTGGGTGTCCTGCACCTTGACCACCCACTGGTCACGGGCCTCGTCGTCGACGGGCTCATCGGCGGCGTGGGCATGGTGCTCACCTTCGCCCCGCTCATGGCGCTGATGTTCCTGTGCCTGGCGGTGCTGGAGGACTCCGGCTACATGGCGCGCGCCGCGGTCGTCACCGACCGGCTCATGAAGCGCATCGGCCTGCCCGGTAAGGCCTTCATCCCGCTCATCGTTGGCTTTGGGTGCAACGTGCCCGCCATCAGCGCGACCCGCGTGCTGGCGAAGCCCTCGCAGCGGCTGCTCACCGCGCTGCTCATCCCGTTCACGTCCTGCTCCGCGCGGCTGACGGTGTACGTCATGCTCGCCGCCACCTTCTTCCCGCACAGCGCCGGCACGGTCGTGTTCCTCATGTACGTCATCTCCATCGCCCTGGTGGTGCTGGCCGGCCTGCTCATGCGCCACACCCTGTGGCGCCGCGTCGGCGACGAACCGCTCGTCATCGACCTGCCGGTCTACCAGCTGCCCGGGGCACGGCTCGCACTGAGTGTCATGTGGCTGCGCCTCAAAGGCTTCCTGCAGACCGCCGGCGGCATCATCGTCGCCACCGTCGCCGTCGTCTTCCTGTTGCAATCCACCCCCGCCGTCGGCGGCTACAGCTTCGGCGACGAGGACCTGCCCCCGCAGGACTCCGTCTACGGCACCGTCGCCAGCACCGTGGCCCCTGTGTTCACCCCGGCCGGCTTCGGCTCCTGGTCCATCACCGGCACCCTGCTCACCGGCTTCGTCGCGAAGGAAGCCGTCATCGCCTCCTGGGCGCAAACCTACGCCCTCGAGGACGTCACCGACGACACCCCCGACGAGCAGGCCTCCAGCCCCCTGGCGACCGCCATCCGCGCCGACTTCGATGAGGCCTCCGGCGGACACCCGCTCGCCGCCGTGTGGGCGTTCATGATCTTCCTGCTCAGCTACACCCCGTGTGTGGCCACACTGGCGGCACAGCGCCGCGAAATCGGGCTCAAGTGGACACTCGCCGGCGTCGGCATCCAGCTGGTGCTCGCGTGGGTGCTCGCCGTCGCCTGCTTCCACCTGCTCAGCATCTGGCTCTAGGACGTGGCGCAGCCGATGAATCCCACCCCACAGCACCCACGCGATACTGCGACACCACCGCTTGATGCGGTGCTCGGCGCCGTGCGCGCCGGGCACAGCACCCGCGCCGACATTGTGGCCGTGACGGGCCTGGCCCCCAGCACCGTCGACGCGATCCTGTTTCACCTGCAGCGCACCGGCCACATGGTGGCCCACACCGAGGCCATCTGCGGCGGCCGCTGCAGTGCCTGCGCCACCGGCTGCAGTACGGGCTGCGGGCCGGCCAGTGGGCTGCGCACCCTGACGCTGTCTAGGCCTGCGCGCCGCTAAGCATCGCCCGCAGCAGGGTGCGGGTCTGGCCGTCGAGCTGATCCCGCCCCCAGGCGTCGAGGAACGCCCGCTGAAACAGCCGGGTCACCAACTCCTCCGAGATGGGGTAGCGGCGCTGCTTGGTGTAGAACACCCCGATGAGCATCGCCAGGGACACGTTGCCGACGCAGCCCATGACGTGTGCCATGAGATCCCCAAGCATGGGGTCGATGCGGGTGACGAAGTCGACGAAGTCGCACTCGTCGGGGTAGACCTCCCGCAGGTCCGGGTGGATGTGATCCATGGGGCAACCGCCTCCTTGCGTGGGGCGGCATGGTCCCGCGCCCCCGCGCGGGATCCCCCGACCGCCAAGAAAAAATGTTTCCTGCCACGCTAGCAGCCCCCACCCCAGGCCACTAGATGATGTGCATCACACCGCGCTAGGGGAGGAGTCCGGGCGGCAGCATCCCCGGGGGAAGGGTGCGCAGCACGCTGATGACGGTGCTGATGAGCACCCCCACCACGAGCATGAGGCCGAGGACATCCCGGGACGCCTGCTCAGCGGAGGCCTCGCCCGCATAATCGGGCTTGTCCGAGGGAGTCTGCACGCGCGAGGGCTGCGCCGGAGTCGGCTTCGCCGCGGTCGGCTTGGCCGTGGACGGCTTCGCCGGGGTGGGCTTCGTCGACGGCGTGTTCGTGGTGGGCTTACCCGAGGTGTTCGTCCGCGTATTCATCAGCTGCTCCAGCTGCCGGCGCTGCGAGGCCGTGAATTTCCCAGACAGGCTGTGAATCCACTTCTTGTTGCGGTTGATCTTGTCGATCTCGAGCAGGCACGACTCGTAGGCGTCGGCCCACACCGTCGGTCCCCGCTCCGCGAGCAGAGTGTCCGCGGTGGTGATGCGCTCATCGAGGCCCTGAGCATGGGCGGCAAAGATGTCGCTCACGTTGAGCCAGATGTTGCCGAAGGGGTACTTCACCCATTCCCGGGCCTCGTCCTCCGTCTCGCGCCACGAGGCCACGTTCTCGCGGCCGGTGGTCAGCGGAGTCGCCCCAAGGCCGTAGCGGCCGGTGTTGACGTAGTAGTCGATGGACTCCCACACCTCCTCGAGGAACGAGCTGCCGAACGTGAGCACGTTGTCGATCTCGAAGTCCTCGGCGCCGGCGTCGATGAGGGCCTGCTCGAGTTCCTCCGCGCGGGCGTCGAGGTCCTTCTTTTCCTCCGCGGAGAATTCCCGTGTGCGGGACTCCTCCAGCAACCCGATGTAGCTCAACCCCATCTCGGACAAGGTGGGGTGGGCTTTCAGCCCTTCCCTGATGACCTGCTGGTCGATCTCCTTGAGCTCGGTGAGGTAGGCGACCGCTGCCTGCTTTGCCGCCTCGTCGGTGTTGAGGGTGCAGTTGGGCAACGTGTCGAACGCGGGGTTGTACTCGAGCGTGCAGGACACACCGGCGTGGGCGGGTGCCGCCACCACGCCGACGACGAGGCTCGCGGCGAGGGTACCCGCGGTAAGAAGAGTGCGCATGAGGGGAGTGCTTTCTCGTCAGTGCGGCAGGAACGACGCACGGGAAGAAACATGGGGGTCACAGTCACGCGGTGCGGTGCTACCCGGTGGCGCAGCCACAGCAGCTCAGCGTGCGGGCGTGATGCGCACCACGTCCGCCGATTCTGACAATCGGACTCACCGCGTGTCAAGGGATGCGCATTGTCCTCCCCCGTGCGGGGGTAGTAGCACAGCTGCGGAGCAGACGAATTGAGGCTAAGCTTGTGTACTTGTGAAGGTGGAGAAGCTTCGGAAACGGGTCGAAAAAGGCTCGAAGAAAAAGAAGTGCTGTAAGAGCAAACCCCGGTGCCGGTGCTGCCCGGTGGTGATCCACCGTCTGCGGAAGCAGGGGGCCTGTTCCTTGGACGATAAGGCGCTGAAGAAGGCTGTGAAGAAGGCCCGCCAGTGGTAGACCCCGCACGATCGCGCGAGCGTTAGTCGGCGGGCGCGCCCGCCGCAAAGCGCCGCGTGAGTGCAGTGCGGGCGATGTGCTGGGGGATGCGTTCCTGCTCAATGCGGGCCTGTCCCCACGCCCCGAGCTGGGTGAACAGTGCCCGCATGTCGGCGTCGAGACTCTCCGCCGGGGTGCCGGCAGGGGAGTCTTCCACGACGGCGACCCCGAGGCAGGCCGTCGCGGTGGCGTGGTCCATGAGGATCGCCTCCGCGTGGGGCTGTCGGGTGCGCAGCCGCCCGAAGATGTTGAGCCCGTGGGTGTCGATGTCACCCCAGTACACGCAGTCCACCTCCCGCATCCACGGCGCATCACTCCCGGGCAGTTGGAAGCCCTGGCCGAAGATCGCGAGCACTCCCTCCAGGGGTGGTAGTGCGAGGAAGCTGGCGCGGTTTTCCACCCACAGCACCGCGCGCAGGGGGTGCTCGCCTGCCCAGCGGGTGGGGAAGTCGCCTGCGCGGAAGGTGTCCTCCGGTACGGCGAGGTGTCGAAAGCCGCCGATGTGGCAGCCGCTGTCGAGCACACTGATCTCGACGAGGACGACCGGCGGGGCGAAGTCGTGTGCCCCGGTGAGTGCCTGGATGAGGCGGCGGTGGGTGTCGTAGAACTTACTGTCCGCGCCGGCGACGGGGATCGCCCGCGGGCTCATGGCGGTGGCCTCCGCGGAGTGGGCTCTCACCCAGTCCGCCACGGCCCGGAGCACCTCCAACTGGCCGCCCCGGTGCAGCTCCGCGAGGGCACGGAGGTGCCGGCGCAGCGCCTGCCGGTCGGCCTGCGGGTAGCGTGGCAGCAGGTCCGCGAGCGCGGCCGCCAGCCGCACACTCTGCGCAGGGGCGACCGGGAGTTGTCGGGCCTCCTCCGGGGTCAGGCCGCGCTCCGCCCACCGGGCGAGCTCGCCCAGAGTGCGCAGGCTGGCGCGCTGCGGCAGCCGCGTCGGCCCGAACGCGCCCAGCCGTTTGACTGTCCACTCCACCTCGCAGTCGGCGTCCTCCCAGGCGGTGATGAACTCGCGGACAGCTTGAGCGTCTGCGGCCGCGGCCGCCGCCGTCGGCGGCTGCAGCGCCAGCTGCACGAGCGGACCCTCCTCAGGAGCTTCGAGGAGCAGGCGGCGCAGGTGGGTGGTGTAGAACCGCGCGGCCCGCCGGGCGAGGTCGGCGGGATGCCTCATGGGGTGTCCTCGACGGTGTAGTCGATGAGCGTGATGTCGGAGTGTTTGCGGTCGGGGCAGCGGATGATCGCCACCCCGGTGATGTAGTCCTCGAGGGTTTGCAGCATTTTCTCCGGGGTGGCGAGCACCATGTGGAACCCGAAGGTGGTGAACACGTCGAGCACGTAGCGGGTGAAGCTGGTATCGGACAGGGCGAACGCCTCGTCGAGGACGACGGTGCCGAAGGCGGGGTAGGTGACCTCACCGACGGTGAGCCGGCCGCGCCGGGCCCGCGCCGTGGTGAGCCCTTGGCCGGTGAGCTGGTAGCGCAGCGCCGCCGCCAGGCAGAAGAACACGAGCTTTTGTGCCTGCCCGCCGGACAGGCCGGCACTGCTGTCGTAGACCGCACCTTCGCGGCCCTCCTCGTCGATTTCGACGCCGAGGAAGCTGACGTGGAGGCGGGTATCCAGGCGCTGCCGGACCAGCGACTGGGGGTTGCGGTCGCTGACCGTGAGCGAGTCGATGACCTCCCGCAGCGCGAGGAAGCGGGCTTCGGCGTCGTGGACATCGTCGCTGGCGAGCAGGCCCGCGACGACCCCTTTGAGCTCCTCGATGAAGCGCCGGGCTTCCTGCGGCAGGGTTTCCTTCACCTGGATCTGCAGCCGGTAGCCCCGGTCGAAGGACACGCTGGCCAGGGCCGCGTTGATCGGCCCGATGGAGCGGCGCACGTCGCTCGGGGCGGAGCGGATCTGGGTGAGCAGCCGGTTGATGTTGTCCTGGGTTTGGGTGCGCAGCAGCCGCACAAAGTCCGCCTCGCACTTGGGCAGGTCGTCGGCCTCCAGGCGGGCGAGCAGCGCCAGGAAATCGCCGCGGTGGGCGTGGTCGGCGCGCACGTCCCCGGAGCGTTCCGGCCATAGGGCCACGAACTGGGCCATCGCCGTCGCGGCCTGCTGCTCGTAGCGGGTGACCTGCCCGCGTGCGGCGCGCGCGTCGCGGGCAATGTCGGCGGCGATCTGGGGCCGCAGCGCATCAATGTTGGTCGCCGTCGCCCGCCGGGAGCGGGCCGCGACCCGCGCCCGCAGGGCGTGGGCCACCTCCTCCTCGGGCGCGGGGAGCTCGTCGATGCGGGCCCGCGCCTGGGCGAGCGCCTGGCGGGCGTCTTCCCCGCGGGCGTGGGCTTGGCCGATGCGGCGTTCCACGCCCGAGCGCTCCTCATCGAGGTCCCGCGCCCGGGCGGTGAGCTCTTCGGCCCGGCGCCGCAGCGCCTGGCTGTCCTGGCTGTCCGCCAGCAGCTCGTCGAGGGCGTCCTGGCAGTGCGCCACCCGCGCGGCGGCCGCCTGGGTGTCGATGTCGACGAAGCTGCGCATCTCCAGCAGCCGCAGGGTGCTCGTGCGCTGCGTGCGCAGCACCTCGAGCTGCTCCGCGATGGCCGCCAGATCCGCGGCGAGTTTGCCCTCGGTGGCGCCCAGCTCCCGCAGCCTGCCCGTCAGCGCATCGATGGTGCTATCGGTGCCCTCGTCGAGCATCCAGCCCGACCGGTCGTCCGCCCGCCGGCGGTCGTCTTTCTCGCCCCGGGTGGCCGAGTGCTTGACCTGGCCGGCGCGGGTCAGCGCCTTGTCGGCGCGGAGGAACTCCTCCATGGAGTCCACGCAGGCGTAATCGAAGCGGCGCTGCAGCTCCGCCTGCAGGAAGTCGTGGTAACGGCCGGGTGCGACCTGAATGTAGGTCGCCAGGGTGCCGGGCTGGAACGCCTGCGGCCGCCGGTGCTCCAGGGCGCGGGTCACCCGCCGGTAGGTCAGCCGGGCGCTCAAGTGCAGCTCGTCGATGGCGCGGGCGGCCGCCGCGTAGTGCTCCTCCGGGATGAGCAGGGTGCGGGCGAAGCCCGCCATGACGCGTTCCGCGGCGGGCTGCCACTCGCGGTACTCGGGGTCGATGTGGATGAGGTCCGCGACAAAGGGCAGCTGGGTGGCCGGGATGTCGAGGCGCTGCCGCAGCCGCTCCCGGGCCTGCTGCAGGCGGCCATCGACGGTGGAGTGGGAGGACCGGATCGTCGCCAGGCGGCCGCGGATGTCCTCCATGTCGCGGCGCAGGAGCGTGAGCTCCACGTGGGCGCGCTGCTGGTGGTCGTGGGTGTCCTCCAACTGGGCGTCCAGGGTGTGCAGGTTGTCCTGCAGCTGGGCGGTGACTTCCGTGAAGTGGTCGGCCGTCTCCGGGCAGGTAGCGCCCAAGGTGTCGAACAGGCGCTGCGCGGTCGCCCGCGCCGCCTCCACGCGGGCAAGTGTCTCCCGCGCCCGGTCGAGTTCCGCCCGGGCGGCGACTTCGGCGGCACCTGTCATGCCGGCCAATTGTCGTTGGGTGGCGGCCAAGTCCTCCGCGGTGGCGTTCACCGCGGCCCGCACCGCATCCAGCTGCGCCTCGAGGGTGCGGGTGCGGGCGGCCGCGTCCTCCACGTCCTGCGCCAGGGCGTCCGCGTGGAGTTCCTCCACGAAGCGCTCCAGGGCGGACTCTTGCTTCTCCAGGGCCTCGAGCTGCGCGTGCAGCTGGGTGAGTTCCTCGTCGGCCTGCCGGATGGGGCGCAGTTCCGCGATCTGCTTCCGGGCGGTGGTCACCGACTGGTAGGCGGCGTGCAGCTCCCCGAACTGTTCCACTGCCTCCCGGGCGGTGGCCAGGGTGGGCGGCTCCGGCAGCATGAACGTGCGCATGAGCTCGTTCAAGTCTTTCAGCCGCTTCGCCGCCTGCGTGTAGTGCAGCAACTGCACCGCGGAGGCGTCCGGGATGCCGACCGCCGGGCAGAAGCTCTTCAAAAAGGCCTGGTGGGTGCCGCCGATGTGCACCGCTTGCGGCAGCAGTTTCTTCGCCTGGGCGGCGCGCTCCCGCGCCGCCGCCAAGGGAGCGAGCGCATGGATGTCGATCGGCTGCCGGGCGACAATGTAGAGGTTGGTGACCTCAGAGGGGCGCACGCAGGAGGCGGTGAGGAACATCATCCGCACGGCCGTGACGACGCCACCCTGGCCGTCCGTGTAGGTCAGCGCGATCGCGCTGTAGGTCGGCCCGGGCCGCAGCACGTTCTGGGTGACCTCGTCGACGTCCGCGGAGTGCACCCGCTGCCACGCGCCCCGGCAGTAGGACACGAGGTTGCGGCCCGCGTTGTCGCCGCCGCCGGCAGCGTTGAGCTTCAGCTTGCCCGGCGGGGTGAGCACCGTCGCGAGCGCGTCAATGATGGTGGATTTGCCGGAGCCCGACGCCCCGGAGATCAAAAACCCTTCCCGGGACACCGGGATGCGGTGCACCCCGCTGAACGTGCCCCAGTTAATCAGCTCGATGCGCGCCAGCCGGAACTGCCCCGGCAGGATCGTACTGCGCGCGGTGAGTGCGGCAACAACATCTGCCGGTGGCGTGGGATCGCCAAGCTTGCTCCCCTTCCCGCGGGTAGGGGGAGTGGTGGTGCTCATGCCTGGGGTCCTTCCTGCGGGGTCGGGTGTGCGGAGTCGGGCCTGCGGGATAAGCCAGCAGTGCGTGCTTCTGACTCGGTGCCTGCACCGGATGCTGTGTCTTCCGCCCCGCCAGCTGCCGGTGCGGCATCGTCCTCTTCGTCCGGCAGGCCCAGGTAGTCCCGGTAGGCGCGGGTGATGGCACGAACTTCGTCGGCGGAGAAAATCAGCCGCAGCACAGGGGACACCTCAAAGCGGCCCGGGGTCGGCGTGGTCGACACCAGCGACCAGTCGAGGAGTTTCTGCCACGCCGCCTGGAAGCGTTTCTCCCGGGCGGCTTTATCGGTGCCCAGCGAGGTCATGACGTCCGCCACCGCTTCCGCCACGTGTTCTTTATCCACGATGGTGCGTTCCGCAGGGGAGGTCACCACCAGTTGGTGCCGCAGGTGCAGCAGGATCGCCGACTGCAGGAAGGTCAGTGACTGCGCCCGGTACAGCTGGCGGGAGTCCTCCACGTCTTCCTCCCACGCGGTGGCGTAGGCGATGCCGCTGGCGTCGTCGACGACGAGGGTGAGGAAGAGATTGTCGAGTTGGCTGGCGAGGACTTCCCGGTGGGCGGCGATGGTGCGGAACATCTCCGGCTGCTTGTCGGCCCGCACATAGGGCCCGCGCAGCAGGGCGCCGAAGGCGCGGCGTTGGGCGGCATCCAGGGTGCCGGTGTCCCGGGGTGTGAGCGCAACAGGGGACCCCGCAGTAGAAGCAGGGGCGTCGGTGGTGGTGGGGTGCTCGGGCATGGCGGGAACCTCAGAACAGCGTGTCGGGGGCGGAGGGCGTGGTGTCGGCGGCGGGCGGCGAGCTTGGTGTCTCGCCGGGGGTGGTCTCACCGGGGTCGGCGTCAGTGTGGGCGGCGTCAGCGTAGTCGGCAACCTCGGTGCCCGGGTCGGGGTGTGCGCGCCGGAACCCGTAGCGCGGCAGCGTCGCCGTCGCAGTCCCCCGGCGGGTCGACCAGGAGATCGTCTCGGTGCCCTCGAAGCGGGTGCCCTCCTCGAAGGAGATGCGCAGCAGGCCGACGATGCTCGCGAGTCCCTGGGTGGCGGGGTGCTCGGCGAGCACCTCGCCCACGGTGGCGGTGGCCTGCCGGGTGAGCACGTCGTCGACGGCGCGGTGCAGCTCGGCGAAGTCTATTTCGGATTCCCGCACACGGGCAATGAGCTCTTCCAGGGTGGCGGTGCCGGGGGCGGCTTCGTCGACCTCTGGGGAGATGTAGCTGTCTTTCGGGTCGTACAGCCGCAACCGGGAGATCGGTTGGAAGCTGCGGGCGGACAGCTCGATGTCGACGCCGATGCTGGTGGCGGGTTTCATGGTGCGGCCCACCTCAATGGCGAGCGCCTGGGCCTGCTGGATGCTGGCCAGGAGTGCCTGCTGGCTTTCGGCCTCGCGGGATTGGACGAAGCGCCGCAAACTGCGGGCCAGCGTCGTCATCGAGGTGTGCACGTCCGTGGAGGCGGTTTCCAGGTTTTTCACCATCCACGCCAATTCTTCGGCCGCCTCGCTGTCGAGCCGGGAGATGAAGGGCCGGGAGAGCACGGCAGTGAGCGCGGCGTCGAGCCCGGCGGAGGACTCGGGGTCGAAGAGCAGGTCGTAGAAGCCGTGGAAGGAGCGCCCCGCATCGGAGTCGTTGATGAGGTCCACGCCCCGGAACACCCCGTCGAGGATCTCCGCCGCGCCGACGGAGCGGTTGAGGATCTCCGCGCGCAAGCTGACCGCAATGTTTTCTACCTCGGAGCGGACGCGGGCGAAATCGGCTGGCAGGTCGCGCACGAGGGTGAGGATGTTGTGGACGCGCTCCAGGGCGTCGTCGTCGGCGATCATGTCGACCCCGTGGGTGCGGATCGCCTCGATGCGGGCGTCGATGGCGGCCCGTTCGCCCTCCAGGCGGGCGATGACGGCCGCCGCGTTGGGGTCGGTGTGGTTGGCGAGATCGTGCAGCGCCTGCGCCATCGTCGCCAGCCGGGAGCGCGTCGCCGTCGTCTTCGGGGTCGCGAGCGTCGCGATGAAGTCCAGGGCGCTCAACGCCTCCGTGGACAGCTCGTAGGTTTCCTCCGTCGTGCCGGTGGGGCTGCGGCGGATGAGGTAGCCGCTGGACACCCACTCGTTGATATAGGCCACCGCCGCCCGCGGCAGGTCGAAGTGCTCCCGCAGGTCCTCGAGGGCATCAGTGACTTCGGCGAGGAGTTCGGAGCCGACCACCACCCGCCGGGTGGTGTGGAACACCTGGCTCAAGATGGCGGCGACGACGGGGCCATTAGCGGCCCGCAGCAGACCCCAGGCAGGGGAGGAGGAGCGGGTGCGCTCGTAGGCGATGGCTGAGGCCACGATGCTGCGGGTCGCCGCGGTGCTGCCCGAGGCGAGGAGGCCGCCGGTGAAACTCGAGCCCGCCCCGGCCGTGGGTGCAGGCGGCGGCGTCGGCGGCGTCGACGGCGTCGACGGTGTCGACGAGGGCGCAGGGGTCGAAGTAGTGGAAGAAGTCATGGTGTCTGACACACACATTAGGCGATTGTTCTCCCCCGGGGCGATGAGCGCACCCAGCACGCCGACACCACCCCACCGCACAAGCCCCCACACACCCCGCCCACGCGCAGGCTCCGCCCCGAAAGCTGCCGTGCACCGGGCAGGGATCGGACAAACGGGATGATTCCTGACGGAAAAATGGGATGATTCTCGGCGGAAAAATGGGATGATTCTCGGCGGAAAAATGGGATGATTCGCGCGTTGTCCGTGGTAGGATGCGTGTCGTACACACGACAATGCCGCGAAGGATCAGTGCTTACTCGCGCCCAGCGGGAGCCGGAGAGGATGGATGGCTGTGGAGAAGACGTACCTCCCACGCGCCATTGAGGGCGTGCTCGATCGCTGGATGACAGGTGCGGCAGCTGTCGCGCTCGACGGAGTCAAAGGCGTTGGCAAAACAGAGACTGCGCTGCGTCGCGCGACGCACACATGGTTCCTGGATGATCCCCAGGATCGCAGTCTTGCGAAAGCGGACCAGGACTTTGCTCTTGTTCCGGACGGGACGCTCCTCATCGACGAGTGGCAGAACATGCCTGTCGTGTGGGATCAGGTGCGCAGGGCCGTGGATCGAGGAGCAACTCCGGGACGCTTCCTCCTCACGGGGTCGGCGACCCCGCCAAGGGACGCAGATGCACACTCAGGTGCAGGGCGGATTCTGTCGCTGCGGATGCGCCCTATGGCCCTGTTCGAACGCGGTCATGTCGAGCCAACAGTCAGCTTGGAGGCGCTGTGTGACGGGGGTGGTGCAGCAGAGATCTCAGGCAGGACCACCTGGACCGTCGCAGACTATGTCACTGCCATCTGCGAAAGTGGTTTTCCAGGCATTTTGAGGGTTCCAGATGAGGAGATCCGGGAGGAGTTCCTGCGCTCCTACATCTACCGGGTTATTGATCGGGACCTGCCACACAATGGGTATCGCGCACGCCATCCGGAGGTGCTGCGCCGGTGGCTTGCCGCCTACGCGGCAGCATCGTCGTTGACGACGAGCTACTCACGCATTCTCGACGCCACGACCGGCGGTGATGGTGAACAGCCGTCGAAGCAAACAACACAGGTGTATCGGGAACACCTGACGGCCCTGTGGCTGCTGGACCCGGTGCCCGGCTTCGTGGCGCGATCACACGAGTTCGGGCGGTTGACTGTCGCACCAAAGCATCAGCTGGCTGACCCGGCGCTTGCAGCCATACTGTTGGATAAGAATGCGGCCACGCTTGCGCAGGCGAAAAACGCTGGCCTGCTGGGCCAGTTGTTTGAGTCACTGACGACACTGAGTGTGCGGGTGGCGGCTGACGCGATCCGGGCGCGCACGTCCCATTTGCGGGAATCCAAAGGTGCACACGAGATTGACCTCATTGTGGAGGACCGCAGGGGCCGGGTTGTGGCGATTGAAGTGAAACTTGCCTCTTACGTCGAAGACAAGGACGTGCGGCACCTGCTGTGGTTGAAGTCGATCATGGGGGAGGAACTGGCCGATATGGTGGTGGTCACGACCGGACAGGTTGCCTACCGTCGCCCCGATGGGGTGGCAGTCGTCCCTTTGGCGCTGCTGGGTGTGTAACGCAGTCACGGTGGGGTAGCACGGTGTGCCCCGCCGTGGGAACCGCGGGCGAAAAAAGGGGATGCTCCCCGACAGTGATGTGTCGGGGAGCATCCCACAAGAAAAAGAGTGCGCGGTGCGCGGGTGACGATTTTTACTCGTCGGCGGCGGAGGTCTCCTCCACGGCGGCGGCATCGTCTTCGGTGCCGTCTTCGCCTTCGCCCTCTTCGCCCTCTTCCGGAACGTCGGCAACCTCAGGCACGACGACGTTGATGATGAGCAGCTCCGGATCGTCGACCAGGGTGACGCCCTCCGGCAGGGTGACGTCGCCGGCGGTGATGGTGGAGCCGATCTCCATGCCCTCGACGGAGAGAACGATCTCTTCGGGGATGTTCATGACGTCGGCCTCGACCTTGATGACCTCAGCGTCCTGCATGAGCATCGCGCCGGCGGCGATCTCGCCTTCGTGGATGACCGGAACCTCAACCTCAACCTTCTCGCCGCGCTTGATGGCGAGGAGGTCAGCGTGGTCGATGTTGAAGGTCAGGACGTTCTGATCGACGGTCTTGATCATGGCGAGCTGCTTGTCGCCCTCAACGTCGACCTCGACGACGGCGTTGGTGCCGTGGTTGCGGACGATGGCGGTCAGCTCGAGGCGGTCGACCAGGATGTGGGCCGGGTCCATGCCGTGGCCGTAGATGACGACCGGGACCTGGCCGGCGCGGCGGGCGCGGCGGGCGGCACCCTTACCGAACTCGGTACGGGCAGCAGCGTTCAGGGCAATAGCCTTGTTCGACATGCGGGACTCCTTGAAAAATCAGGGGTGGGAAAAATTGGTGGCGGCGTCTGCCGCATCCTGCAGCCCACATCTCACGCTACTGCCCACATCAACGGGGTCGGCGCATAAGAAAAGGGCCGCGAGGTGCTCGTCGAGTACTTCGCAGCCCACAGAATCTGCCAACCCTTGGGTGTTTCACACACAAGGTGTCGGGCGCATCTGAGTGCGCAAATCGCGTCGATAACGGTCGCGGTCGTACCTTGAGTGCTGTCGCGGAACAGCTAGTGCTCAGGTCTCACGCGGCCCTCGCCGAGACTCGCACAACCATACCCTGCGACTGCGGCCTGCGCAAACACGCCACCGGGGGATGTTCGCCACCCGGAGGCGTTGGGGGATGTTGCTGTGCAGTGCTCGCGCCGCCACCGCGGGGTGCCCCAGGGGAAGCAGAAGTATCATGCGTTCCCCCGGGGCCTCGGGCGTTCGGGTGTTTAGTCCACGGGGTAGCCGGTGGGCAGGCCCTTGGTGTTGGGCCGCCACCCGAGGGCGGGGGCGACGTGGGTGGCGAAGTTCTCCAGAATCTTCAGGTTGAGGTCCACGCCGTAGTTGCTCGGGATGGTGAGCATGAGGGTGTCGGCGTTCATGACGGCCTCGTCGTCGAGGAGCTGCTCGATGAGCACGTCCGGTTCCGCCGCGTAGGTTTTACCGAAGGTGGAGTGCAGCCCGTCGATGATGCCGATGGAGTCGTGGGCCTCCCCGGCGCGGCCGAAGAGCTTCGCATCGGCGGCGTCGACGATGGGGAAGATGCTGCGGGAGACGCTGACGCGCGGGGTGAAGTCGTGGCCGGCTTCCTTCCAGGTGCGGCGGTAGAGCTCGATTTGCTCGTTTTGCAGCTGGGAGAAGTTCTTGCCGTCCTCGGTCTCGGTGAGCAGGGTGGAACTCATGAGGTTGACGCCCTGCTGGGCGGCCCAGATGGCGGTCTGCCGGGAGCCCGCTCCCCACCAGATGCGCTTCTCGACGCCGGGGGAGTGGGGTTCGATGCGCAGTCGGGGTCCGCTCGGCGGGGTGCCGAGGATGTAGCCGCTCGCGTCGAGGTCGGCCTGCCCTTCGCCCTTGATGGCGGAAAGGAACTGGTCGAAGTGGGAGTAGGCGATATCGGCGCCGCGGGGGTCGGTGGAGCCGGTGTAGCCGAAGGCTTCCCAGCCGCGCTTGGCGGGCTCGGGGGATCCGCGGGAGACACCGATGGCGATGCGCTGGTCGAGCAAAAGGTCCAGGGTGGCGATGTCTTCGGCGAGCATGAGCGGGTTTTCGTAGCGCATGTCGATGACGCCGGTGCCGACTTCGATGTTCTTGGTGCGTGCGCCCGCGGCTGCGAGCATCGCGATGGGGGAGGCGGCTTGGCGGGCGAAGTGGTGGACGCGCCAGTAGGCGCCGTTGACGCCGAGTTCGTCGGCGCCGATGGTGATGTCGAGGGCGTCCTGGAGGGAGGTTTTTGCATCCGGGTCGCCGATGCCGGTGCCGTGGCCGTAGTGGCCGAAACTCAAAAATCCGAAGGCTTTCATGTCCACTTCAATTAGTTGATGAGTCAACTTATTCCCGCCCGTGTCCACCCCCACCCCACACATTCTCACACGGCCGTCACCCCACACGCTCCCACCCAGGTATACCCGTGGCCCCGCCCCGCCGCAGAAAAGCCCTCCCACCAGGGGTAGAGCGCCGGAATGAAGCGCCAGCGACGACGCGCAGGCCCCACCCCGCACACGCCCGGCGAGACATCCATCACACAGCGGCGACGCAAGCGCCTACGGTGCTTCGGCGCGCTCTCACGCATCTGGGGCAGGTGCCCGTGAGACACCCCGCACTGCCTGCGGGCGCCACGCACCCCTCGTGTCGGCGGTGGGGCTAGTGCCCCGGTGGGCGGCGGCGCTGCCGCAGGAGGCTCACCACGGGCACGACGCTGAGCATGGCCGCCAGCAGGAGCAGCAGGGCCGGGCCTGCCGGCGCGATGCCCGTCGGCATCCAGGCGGTCAGCCCGGTCGTGTGCGGGGCCGCCAGGGCGACACCACACCACACGGCGGCGACGAGGACCACGCCCCACGGGGTGCTGCCCGGACGTGGTGCAGGGGTGGTCTCGGCCTGCGGGGCGGCGACTCCATGGGCGCGGGCGGCGGGGGCCGGGGTGGCAGTGGCCGTGGCACGTGCGGGACGCGGGGGCGCGGTGACGGCCCGCAGGCGACGCGTGAGCCACAGCCCCACGCAGTCGACCACGACGAAGCTCGCGCACCCGACCGCCACGATCTGCAGGTCGCTCCACCACCACGGCGGGGTCGGCAGGTACGGCGGGTGATAGTGCGGCACCACGCGCGCGGGGACGAGGTGCGCGGTGGCCGCAACGACGACGGCGCTGAGGACACTCGTGCATGCGAGCCCGCTGTGGATGCGGCTGCGGTGCCGCGTCGTGCCCACCAGCGCCCAGCCCACCAGCCAGGCGGGCAGCGCGGCGAGCACGAACCACCACACCCCACCGATGGTGACCATCCAGTGCACCCAGCCGTGGGCGATGTCCGGTACTGCGCCACCGTGCGCCACCGCGTCGCTGTCCGCCGGTACCTCCCGCAGGCTGGCCAGGGGACTCAGCCGCGCGAAACCATTGGTGGCGTTGTCCTTGAGGTACGGCAGCAGCGCCACCACGGACGGCCACGCACCCCGGTCGTTTTGGCTGCCCACCACCGCAAGCAGTGCTGCTGCCACGAGGAGGATGCCGCGGCGCCACCACGACAGGTGCAACCGCCCGGAGACATCCGCGGTGGGCAGGAACCACAGCAGACTGCTCAGCAGCGCCACCCCCAGCCCCCAGGCAAGTACCCCGCCACTGATCCCGAGCGCGACAAACCATGCCGCCGCAGCCTGAGGGGAGTGCGAGGCCTGGGTGCCGCCGGGTGCCTGTGCCAGGGTGAGCACTGCCAGCACCGCACCTATGCCGACGACCACCCACCCCGGCCCGAACCAACTACGGGGCAGATACTCGTGGCCGGTGTCCGGGGGCGCATCAACCGCCGGCGGCATGGGCGGCATCCCTGGGGGCAGCCCCGGGATCGGCGCCTGTCGCGCCGGGGAGCTGTGCGCCGCGGAGCCCTGCGGTGACGGCGGTGTCGCCGCCAGGGGGTGGATCCTGCGGCGCCACCGCAGCCACACCCCCGCGAGCACGCATAGGATCGTCAGGGTCCAGGAGAACGCACACCACTGCAGCGCGCCCGCAGGGACGGCTGCACCTGCGGCCCTACCGGCCGGCATGCTGGTCTGCGCCAGCGGAACAACACCCAGCGGCACGAGCACCTCGCCGATGGCCGTGGCGGTACTGCGGCCCGTCTCCCGGGCGCGGGCACCGACCAACCGCCCCATCACGGGCGCCACGGCGAGGGCGATACTCACCCCGGCCAGGGCCCGCGCCCACACCCCCGGGGTGGCCTGCGCGGCGAGCGCCAGGGCCGTCGCGAGGACACCGCACGCCCACGTCCACAGAGACAACGGCGTCATCTTCTCCGCGATCTTGCCTTGACGCGCGGGGGCGCCCGCAGCGCGCCGGGCGTGGGTCGCGCAGGGGGCCAGCGACGACAGGCGGGCCCCCACCATGCTCACCGCGAGGCCGCCCAGCAGGGTGGCGACCAGGCCCGCTGGGGTGACGACGACCCCCACCGCCCACAGCGGCTGGCGCAGTAGATCCCGGGGGCCCGGAAGAACAGTCACATCGGCGGGGTTGAGCCACCACCACACCCAGGACGCAGCGGCGGCCACCACCACGGCAGCGCATAGCACCGCGGCGCGCGCCCGCGCCCGGGTGGGGGCAATGCCAGTGGTGTGGTGTGGGGCAGTCATGGGGCAGCCTCCCTGGAAGTATGTGCGGACGGCTGGGTGGGCAGTGATCTCCTCGCCCGGTCAGGCGGGCAGCTGGGGTGAGCGTCTGTGGCCGAGGAGCACCACGAGGCTGAGTACCCCGCTGAGCACCACCACACCCCACGGCCCCGGCGGGGCCGTGACAGCCGAAGGACCCTCGCCCAACTGCCACGTGTAGGCCACCCCGGCAGCCAGCGGCCACCACGCTGCAGCCAGCAGCGCCGGAGTCATCCGGTGCGGTGTCGGCGGCACCGTGGCAGCGGCAGCAGTCTCGCAGGCGGTTGCGGGGATTGACGCCGGCTGCAGCGGCGGGCGGACAGCAGTCGTGCCAGTGGGCTGTGCGCCCGGCGCACCCGGTGCCCCGCGTTCTGCTGGGGCGGCTGCCGGCCACCACGGCGATGTCCCGCTGACAGCGCGCGGGGCAGTGGTGCGCTGCAGGTCAGGCAACGCCGCAGCCAACCACCGGGCACTGAGAGTCGACCACGCCGACATGAGCAGGAAACCGAAGCACACCGTGGCGAGCGTGAACGCCGCCAACCACTGCTGGGTGGTGGTCACCAGCACACCGAAGGCACTGCTGTTGTTGGAGGAGGCGACGGCGCTGATGATCTGCGGGTGCGTCACCATCCACACGGTGGCGCCCGCGCCCACGGCGAAGACACACCACGCCCAGATTGCGTCACGCCGGCGTACCTCGCCATCGCAGCGGGGCGGGAAGAACACCCACAGGAGCATCCACACGCCGAGCGACGCGCCGATGACGAAGGTGACCTGCTGTGCGCTCATGCTGAGCAGCAGGCTCCCGGCGGGCAGTGGTCGCGCCGTGGCACCGACAGTGGAGCCTGGGGGTGTCACGGCGTGGAGGGCCGCATCCTCGCTCCACAGGGGCAGACCAGCGTCGTTGCCAAACGCGGGGAGACCGAAACTCACAGGTGTGGTACGCAGGAAAGTGTTCGTGAACCACCACCACGCTAGCCCGGGCACTCCGAGGAACCCGCCGCGGGCTACCAGGCGCACCCAGCTCGGCTGTAGCGCGCCGGGGCTGCGCGCTGTGCGGCGGGTGAGCCAGCACATCGTGGCAGGCACCACGCCCACCGCGCCGAGTAGAGCCAGCCCTGTGAGTGCACCGACCGGCGCAGTGGTGGCGAGGAGCTGCAGCCACTGCAGCCCCGCAGCCCAGGAGCCCGGTGCCTGTGGGTGCTGGGCGGGCTGGATGTCGTCCCCCTGGACCATCAGCAGGACCGACCCCGCCGAGACAAGGACGCCGAGGCCCAGGTAGGGGGCGCACAACGCCACCGCGGCGGCGACCACCCAGGAACCGGCATGATCCATCGGACGCGGTAACTGGCCCCTGGCAGCCCGCAGCCGCGCGCCCCGCAGCATCCGGGCAACAGCCCAACAGCCACAGGCGACAGCCCCGCACGTCCACGCCCACACGGTGGGGGCCTGTACAAACACGACGGGGGATACGCCGCGCACCCGCGCGAGCGGAATCCACGCCACCGTCTGCGCCAAGGGAGCAAGCCCCAGCGCCGCCGCCCACGCCACAATCCACCACAGGCCGGGCTGCTGGCGGCCCCGCAGGAAAACCCCCACGCGGGCGACAAGCGGGGACCACGCGCCGACCAGGCCCAGGGCTGCGATGCGTGGTGCCCACACCTGGGCGCACGCGACGTCACACAGCAGGGCACAGCACACGGCGAGGGCCACGAGCGCCCCGCCTGCGAGACCACACACCGCGGTGGCGCGCCCCACCCGCCACCGAGAACTCAGCCGGGCACCGACCACGGCACCCGCCAGCAGCCCCAGCACATCCGCACTGGACAGGCGGATTACGACGACAACCTGCTCAAAGAACACCTGCGGCGCATCCGACATCCACACCCCGCCCCACCACTGCAGCGGGCCGAGCAGCAGCCACAGCACACACCACACGGCAGCACCGGCCGTCACAGCCTGCGCGGCACCGCGCCCCCAGACAGGCGGCGACACCGTGCGACGGGGGTGTGCGAGCGAGCTACACATCAGACACTGAACCTTCAGGACAACACGAGACAACGACCATGGCGGGCTCTCCCTCGTCACGATTCTTCCGCGTCTTCCGCGGGGGTACTCGCAACGCGGGCCGGCGCGGCAGCATCACTGCCGGCAGCACGACGCCGGAGGACAAGCACTCCCAGCGTGAGCACCGTGATCGCGGTTGCGATCACCACCAGCATGGAAGGACCAGTCGGGGCGACCGCCAACGGTACCCCTGCGGCAGAGGGAAAAGTCCAGGGCGCGGCCATCGCGACGCACCACCACACGGCAGCCACCACGGCACCCCCACCGCACACGCGCGCCCAAGGAACTGGCAGCACCATCGCACACAGCGCGCAGATGCTGGCGAGGACGAGCACGATCCACGCTCTTCTGCCGTGCACCCAGTGCCGCAGCGCGACCGCGGCAGTAAGCCCGCAGGAAACAGTGGCCAGCAATCCACTCGGGCTGAGGATCCAGAGCGCCTCATCGCGGTCGGCGTGCGCGGCCAGCAGCGGGGAGACGGGGGCGCGCCACCACCACAGGGCTGCAAGGACGGACACACTCACCATCAGCAGCATCCCGCCCCACGGCACGCCGGTGCGGGCAGGACGTGGGCCGCCGGCAGCACGGTCGGGGAGGAATGTGGCAGTGCGCATGGGAAACAACGAATTTCACATAAGGGGCGGGCGGTGGTGGCAGGTATCGGACAGGCCCCGACACCCGCGGGCAGGGGCAGTCCACGGTTCTACGGCGGCCGCAGACCGCGGTCGTCATATGTTTCCTACGGTAACCACATGGGGGAGTGGATGCCTCCACAGACCCCTCATCCGGGGGTAGCTGGGTGGGCGGAAAAACCCCGACTGCATCTCCCGCCCGCGCCCGGTGGGGCACCCCCGCTGCGCCGGGTATGGCCCCCGCCTGCGCCGCGAGTGAGCAGGGGTCCGGTGGGGCGCAGTGGGGGCGCAGTGGGGGCACAGTGGGGGCACAGGGGGAGTGGCCTCAGTTTTTTGGGCCCGGTTTTTCGGCCCCGAGCTGGCCGTGCTGCTTCAGGCGGCTGGGCCGCCCCCGGGGTGCCGTGCCGGCCCTACTGCTCCGGGGAGTCCGGTGCGCCGTCCTGCGGTGTGGTGCGGCGGCGGAAATCAATGATGTCGCCCGCCCCCGCCGACGGCTCGCCAGAGGCTGGGGTGTCGGACGCTGCCGAATCCGCCCCCGGGGTCGAGGAGTCTGTCCCGGAACCCTCCGGGCCGGACCCACCACCCGTGGGGGAGGAGTCCACATCCGGGCTCGTATCCTGGGGCAGGGACGCCCCGGGGGCAGCCTTGTCGCCATCGGTGGTGGAGCGCTCCCGCCCGGGGCCGGGGATAAGCATCAACCCATTCCACGACTGCACCCCCACCGCCTGCATGATGGTGGCGAAGTACAGGTGCTGCACATGATCCGGGTACGGGGCCGTGAGTACACCTATGGTGTGCAGCGCCCACTGAAACGCCACCGGCATATCCACCTGCGGGTGGGGGAACGCTACCCGGATCGCCTCCATCTGCTCGGGGAACTGAGAAAACAGCATCCCCTCCTCCCGGCGGGTGCACAGGGCATCAAGGTTGTGCAGGAACTGCTCCACCGTCGGCGCGCCAACAATCTGCGGGATGTAGCGCCCCGCCGCCGACAGCGGATCGGTGAAGGAGTCGTACTCGGCGGCAGTGGGCCGCATACCCGCCAGGGCGTAGCCCACCACGTCACACATTTGGGCGGGGGTGACGATCGGCAGGGTGTTCTTCAACGCTGCACGCACGCGCGCCACCTCATCTGCTGTGAGCGCAGGAAGCCCGAACATGCGGGTCATCTCCACGGCGGTGGCGACACCGAAGTCGAGGAACACTTCCTCGCAGTAGCTGAGGAACTCCTCCACGCTCAAGGGGATGGAGGTGTTGTATTCGCGCCGCGCCCACCCCACAGGAACTGTGCGAGCTGCGTCCGCGGCTGCCGCCGTGGCCCGGGAGGGGGTGGGCTGCGCGGGGGCCTGCGGGGAGGAAGGCTGGGTGCCGGGGGTGTGGTGTGCGGCTTGCTGCTGGGCGCGGGCGAGGCGGCGCACCGCCTCCCGGGAGGGCAGATCCTCCTGGTTGCACAGGCGGGCATCGCCCACCGTGATGGTCGCGACCCGGCCGCCCGTGAGGTCCCGCAGCTGCTGCCCTGCGAGCAGCCGCCCGTAGAGCAAGTTGTAGTCATCCATGGCCACCGGCCCGGTGATCATCATTTCGAAACCCCGGGGCACAATCGGGTCGGCGTCGTGGGCCGGCCACACCAGCCGCCACGGCACCCGCGGCACCGTGGGGCGCACCAAACCCGCCCGCTTCAACACATCCACGGTGCGCGGCGTGTGCGGGCCGACGTACTCGTCGAAGGCGGGCGCAAACGCCGGCAGGCGGGGCGGCATCGCCTGGGCGGCAGCCTTCCCGCCGGGGGTGATGTGCTGCTGCCAGTCCACCCCGCGCGCCGCGGCGGCGCGCGCCATGGCGGACCCGCCGCCGGGCTTCAAAGCCTCGTCGAGGAGGGCGTACACCTCCGCGTCGCTCATGTCATCCATGTCCCCGCAGGTGCAGTCCGGGCCGTGCCCACGAAGAGCCTCCTCGCCGAAGGCTTCTTCGTCGAAATCCTCGTCCTCGAAGTCCTCGTCGTCCCAGTCCTCATCCTCGTCGTCCATGGCGTCCCACAGCTCATCGAAGCGGGAGGCCACCGCCGCAGCGAACTCCGGATCGGAAGCATCCACGGCAGCGCCACTGCCCGTGGGGTCGCTGTCTGCGCTGTCGGTACTGTCCGCGCTGCCGGCGGCAGCGGCGGCATCCTGCGGGGTGTGCTGGCCGACATAGTTAAAGCGCGGCAACTCGGTGGCAAACAGCGAATCCTCCGCCATCTGCTCCGCATGATCCACCACGTGGACAACCGCCGGATCATTGGCCATCGTGTGCGCGGCCGCGATGGCGCGCATCGGGGCGGCCGCCCACAGGGACTCCCACGCTACGGGGGTAAACGTCTCCGCCAGGCGGGCCGCCGCATCCACCTGAACTTCCGGATCCATGGTCGGCAACCCCGGGGTACCGATCTGGGAGGGAGTAAACGACTCGTCCCGCACCCCCAACGGAATCTCCGAGATCTCCTCCCACTCCGCCAGGCCCCGCGCCACCACATCCGCGGCGCGATCCAGCAGCTGCGCCCCATCCTTGCGGCACCGCAGGCATTTGACCCGCGGGGTTTTCGCCACCACGGGGAAACGCTCCAGCATCTCCCGCTCCACGGCGGCGGCCTTATCATCACTCATGCCGGGCCGGGTGTGCTCATCGAAGAACTCCAGCCGCTGCATCTCCACATCCTCAAAGGCAGCAAACCGCATCCGCTGCGCGGAGGCCAGATACTTCTCCAGCATCGCCCGATCCACCAACACCAGCGGGCCGCCACACTCGGAACACTCCGCCCCCTCCAGGGTGGCGGTCACCGTCCCCAACGCCACCAGGCGCGGGGACTCCACAAACACCGGCGACGCAATGAGCTCCGGCGGCGGGAACTCCGGGTGCAGCTGTGCCGCCCACTGAATTTCGTGCGCCATCGTATCGGCGAACTCCGACCATTGGCCCGGGTGGTTGAGCATCTCCAGCAGGGCCGCATTGGGGATCTGCCGGTCCTGCATCCCGGAGTCCTCCGGGAAGCTCACCTCCACCTGGGCGATCTCCCAGTACAGCAACCCGTGGAGCTGCGCCACGATCGGCACATCCGGGTTGGGGGTTACGACGAGCCGCAGCTGCGGGGACAGCGGGTAGGTGTAGCGGTGCAGCACGGGGCAGACGTCCTCACGGGGTCGGTGGGAAAGAGGGGCAGGAAAGAAGACGAAAGAAGAGGAAGAGAAAGAAAAAGAGGAAAAGCAGCGAAGCAGCGAAGAGCAGGGCGCAAAGCGCGCGGAAGCTCAAGGAGGAGAAGAGAGGAAGAGGAAGAAGGAGAGGGGGAGTAGAAGGAGAAGAAGATAACGGGAGGAAGAGAGGAAGAAGACGGGGGAGAGGAGGAGAAGAAGAGCAAGGGGAGTCAGCGCGCGATCACCGAAGGTGGAGCGCGCGACGGAAACGACAACGACCGGCCCTCGACTCCCTCACCTCGTGGAGCGTGGGGCAGCGGTACCGGTCATGGTGCGAAAAGTATATCCCCCGCACACCGGGGCAACCAACATCACCCGTGGTGATCATCAGTGTCTCCCGGCGGCGGGGGAGGGGGTGTCTAATCCTCGTCGTCGAAGTTGAGTTGATCGAACAGCCGCATGACGTCCTCCGGGCTGCCGCCCTCAAGCGGAATCGGGCCGTTGGCGAACAGCTGCTGCAGCCCACCAAAGTTGCCCTCGCCCTGGGCGCCTGCCAGCAGGCCCAAGAAATCAGCCATGCTCTTCGGATCCATGTCACCGCTGGCAGCATTGGCGACAATGTCCGAGTTCTCCATCGCCCGCTGCAGGAAAGCCTCCTCCTCCAGCAGTTCTGCATGATCGCGCAGGCACTCATTCCACGTGCGGTGCTTCCCGTGGAAGTAGTAGAGGCGGAAGCGATCCCGCTCCTCCTCATCGGTGGCACCGACGTGGGCGTCGATTTCCTTCAAGCGGCGTTCCACATCGGCGAGCGTGAACCACGGGTAGTTCAACTCCAACATCACGCCGGCAACGGAAACTGCGCCGGGGAAGTACTCATCGGGGCGCACAGGCAGATCCGGGCCCTCCGTGTCGTGCAGGGCGGCCTTGATCTCCTCCTTGAAAATTGCGATGAATTTTGCGGTCGCCTGCGGGCCGGGGTGGAAACTGTCGGAGAAGGCCCGCCCATGCGGCACCTGCAGTTCACCCAAACCAAGGTCGTCGTAGTCGCGCCGGAAGCTTTGCTCAATGGTCTCCGCGAGGGCCGCGCAGTCCAGCTTGCCGGCCGCGGAGCGCAGAGTATTCTCCACCAGCTGCATCTGGTGGGAGCTCAACGGAGGAATCATGTGCTCGATCAACTCCGCGCTGATGGCCTCCACGCCCTCGGCCACGAAGGATTCGCGCAGCATCAGCCGGTAGTCCTTCGGCTTCAACCGCTTCACCCCGACGGCCTCCAGCCGCTGGGAGAGGAACAAACGCAACAGCGCCAGGTTCAACGCGGGCTTCTCGCAGGGGCCCGCAAGGGTCAGCCGGTAGCTCTTCGCAGACCTTTCCGTCACCACCCGGAATGGGGAGTAGGGGTGCCACCGCAGGGAGCTCGCCTTCGGCAAAATCGTCCGGTACACCAAGCCTGTCGAGTACAGCACCCGGAAGAAGCCGTCATACTCGGTAAACATCAAGTCCGACACCGTCAGCCACGAGTTGGTCGGCGGAATCCGGTTGATGAGATCGAGGGCAGAATCCAGGGTTTTCGGGGTGAACCCCTCGGAGACTGCCTGCCACACGCTCGGCAACAGTGCCGGCGGCACCGCATCGATCAGCGCCTCAAGATCGCTGTAGGCATCCTGCCGGGAGGCAACCGACTGGGAGATGAGCTGCTGCCGCATCTCTTTGACCTCTGGGGAGTCGATGTGCAGCCCCACCTGCAGGCCAGACGCGAAGGGGAACGACGACAGAAGGTCTTCCTCCACAGCGGCGTACTCCTTGGCGGCGCGCCGCAACGTCTGCGCCGTCGTCTTCGCCTGGTCTTCCTTCACCCCATCGCAGGCACGGCACTTAGCTTTGCCCTTCGAGGCGAACTTCTCCAAGGCCTGACGGTTCTTCAACGTCAACGGCCCACCACAGGAGTCGCACTCCGCGCCCTCGATCGACGCGATCGACGCGGCGGTCGCGATCTTCAGCCCGCCACGCACCCCGAACACCGTGGGGATCGCCGTCGCCTCTCTTGTCGTAAACGTCAAAGGATCATCCAGCGTCCCGGCATAGACGAACTCCCAGTACGCGTACGCGACAGCGTAGGCCTGAATGGGGATGTTCTCTGTGGGCTCCAGGCGGAAGACGTAGCCGTTGTTGAGGATGCGGCGGAAAACCAGATTCACAAGCACAAACCTTCAGGTGTCGGGGATGAAAAGAAAAAATTACTTCGGGAGAGAACCCCACAGCGCAAAACAAAGATCACGAAGCGAACTGAAGCAACACCCCGTGGAAACCGGGGCTGATGCGCATATGTCCGCCAGCGCACAGCGCCGCCGTGGAGACACTGGGGACGATTGTCCCACATCTGGCGTGGCCGCGTGGGTCTTCGCCGGGGAACGCCACCGTATCCAAGCCCGGTGGAGGCCAAGCGCTGGGCGACACAAAAGACTGCACACCCAGCGACACCAAAGACTGCACACTCAGCGTCACGAGAAAGTGCGCACCACGGCAGACAGAGCGACCTCGGCCGATGGCTCGGGCCTGCGTGGCAGGAGCAGCTCGCCCCGGTATCGTGCGCCGGGCCGTGCACGGGCCCTGACTGGCTTACACCTCTCGGCCGCAGTGCTGACGTGCCGCGCGGGTGCGGAGGAAGTAGGTGCGGATCTCCTCCGTCGGGATCAGCGCATCCCGGTCGTCAGGAGAAAAGTGCTCCAACCAGGGGTTTCGCGCCGGGTCTGCTCGCGAAGTGCCCATGCGCTGTAGGAACCGTAGAGGTAGTCCACGTCCAGCAGGGTGGGCTCGACGTCCTTGTAGTGGTCCCAGTTGAAGCCGGCACGGACTTCACGCATGGGGTCAATGGGAGCACGGCCGTACTCGGCGAACGCATGGAAGACTTCTGGCAGCACGGGTCCCTGAGACCAGGCGTAGATGTCCTCGGAGAACAGGGGCGAACCAGTCGTGGCGAGGTGAAGCCCCTGGGCGTAGTAGAGGAGCTTGTTCAGCTTGAGGTTGCTGAGGTCGTCGTCGCGTTCCTCGGCCCAGGCAAGGAACCATTCAGCGACAAAGCGTGCGGTGTGGGGTGCCATGTGGACCTACCTTCCTCTCCCCGTGTCGAGCGCCCATCCGTGCGCGGATACGCAACCGGTGATGATGATCGCCCGTTAACGCGTGGCAGGGCACAAGGATAGATCCTGGGGCGGATATCGCCGTGAAGTGGGACTGCTGTCGGGGTGGTTTTCGACCAGTGCTTATCACCGTAGACTGTGAACTCTGCGGCAGCGATGCCGAGTCTATTCCGGTACATAAGGCGCGTGAGCGGTTCTTTTCGCACAGTCTCGATTGACCGTGTATCGGCCCAGTTCGTAGTGGAATCTACGGGAATCGCGCGCTGCCCTCAGGAAAGCCCGGGCGACGTCAGGGTTGAGGGATGCGGTTCCACGGCGATGACGCAGGGAATCGCCCCACAGGCGTACTGGAGTGCCCCGGTGAGGCTCTGAACGCACAACACTCAGATGACACAGAACCTGAACACATAGAGAGGCAGCCATGGGCGGAAAGAGAAAGTACAGCGACGACACCGTTGCCGCGGCCGTTCGCCGCGTTGAAAGCGGCGACCCCGTCACACAGGTCGCAGCTGACGTTGGCTGCTCCGTCGATACTGTTCGCGGCTGGGTACAGGACCATCGGCACCAGCTGTTGATCGCCGCTACCGACGATGAACTCCTCGAGATTCCGGAGGTGCGGTGGCAGCAGCTCACGCCAATGGAACAAAACTTCTGGGTGCGCGCGATTGTCAGACGCGGGCTGAACCTGCACGATTTCCCACTGGTTGCGACACTCAAGCGCCCGGCAGGGCCCACGTCAGCCCCCTGGTTCTTTGCCGAGTGGGCCATCCTCATGGTGAACTTTGGTGGCAAAACCAAGGCAGAAATGGCCCGCCAGCTCGGCATCCACCCGTCCACGCTATCGGCGTGGATGAAAGAACACGACGAGTACGGTCAGTTGCTCCACCCCGAGAACTACATCAGGCGTTCAACGCGGAACTAAAGCGTTGCCGACCAGGAGCGCTTCGGGTGGCTTCGGTAAGGGAGCTGCCGCCCCAGCCCGTCGCCCCACGTCAGCGAAGCAGCATCCTCCCTCATCCGGTCATCGCGTTTTACGAACCGAAGGAATCCCATGTCAGCAGTGAAGAAATTCAGCGACGAAGCCAAAGCCGAAGCGATCCGCCTCGTAGAGGAAGGCGTTCCGCGCAAAGAAGCAGCCGCGCGCATCGGCTGCTCTGACATCACGCTCCGAGATTGGCTGACGTCACACCGCTTGGACATGGCCAGGAGTGTGAGTGACGAGGAGCTCCTGGCTCTGCCTGCGGCGCAGTGGAAGATGTTCACTCCCTGGGAGCAGATCAAATGGATCTACGAGGTCATCGAGCGCGGGCTTGACCTTCACGATTTTCCTCTGGTGGCGACACTGAAGCGCCAGCAAGTCGGCTCTTCGGATCCGTGGTTCCATGCCGAGTGGGCAATCTTGCTCGTGAACTTCGGTGGGAAGACGAGGAAGGAGATGGCCCAGCGACTGGGGATTCATCCGTCGACGCTGTCGGCGTGGATGAAGGAACGCAACCAGTACGGAAAGCTGCTCCACCCGGAGCAGTACCACTATTGGTGAGCGGGACGCGCGTGGGCAGGGGCCTTCAGCGGCTTTCCTTCCCGTGCTCCGGAAGAATCCCAATTCGACTGGGAGTGCTTCGCGAAGAAAACGGGTAGCTCGTCGCGTTCCTGCGCAGGAGCTTCGTCTAAGCAGTCAAAGCCACGAGGACATCGCGCGCGCGGGACGATGCGACGTACAACAGCGACTTCTCGCGTCGGACGGCTTCCTTCTGTGCACCTTCGTCCATGCGGTTAAAGCCGTAGACATGCGGCGTGCCCTCGGGATCGATGCCGGCGAGGATGACGTGGGTGAACTCCAGGCCCTTCGCGCCATGCATGGTCATCACAGCGACAGTATCGGACTTCTTCGTGCTGGGACCTTTCCTGTACTCCGCGTTGATGCCGCGGTTGTTCAGGAGTGTGACGAACTTGTTGGCGGAGTTCGTTTGACGCATGAGGATGCCGATGCTGACTGCGCGGCCGGGGCCTGCCTCCGACTGCCATTGGTTGATGTACTCGGCGGCAGTATCTGCCTGCTTGGAGCTGGTGGGGCAGTTGATGATGATCGGCTCCGGGCCGTTGCGAAGTGAACGGTAGTAGAGGGTGTTGTCGAGTTCGCCTTCGGAGTTGACGAATTCGTCGCCGGTGAGAATTTCGTTGGCGTAGTCGAGGTTTTCCTCGGTGGTGCGGTAGTTGATCTTCAGCCCACGGCTGCGGCCACGTGTGTGGATATCGAAGTGGGAGAGGACGACCGGCCGGCCGTAGATGCGCTGGTGGCCGTCTTCAGAGATGAAGATGTCGTTAGGGCCTTGGGGGACGAGCGCACGGACGAGGAGCCAGTGTCCGGCGTGGAAGTCTTGTGCTTCGTCGATGATGATGTGGTCGGCGACGCGTCGCTCGGTGATGGGGCTGGTGGGGTTGTCGGCGGCCACGTCGATGAGTGTGGCGGCGAGTGCTGCCATGGTGGCGTAGCCGAATTTGCGGCTGCTGGAGCATTCACGGCGGAAGGCTTCGAGAACGTTCCAGACTGCGACGCGTTCTTTGCGGTTGAGTGCTACGCCGCGGCCGACGCGCTTGGTGCGCAGGTAGTCGGCGCGGTTGGTGGCTTTGTTGGCGATGACGACGTCGACCCATTCGGCCAAGAGGAAAGAGGGCTCTGCCTTTGCCCCTTCGAGGATGCCGCCATCCATGGCGAGACAGCGCTCGAGGATGGTGAGCTCTTCGTTTTCGTTGAGGTATCCGGGGGCGGCATACATCTTTGTGCCGAAGAGGATTTCGGATGCGGTGTTGCGGTCGGCAGCAGTGGAGGCGTTGATGATGGTGTGCGCCAGGGCATCGATACCGCTGACGTAGAGGCCTTCTTCCCCGATTTTCTCGGTGAGGTGGGTGTGCATCTTGGGATCGAGGGAGACCACCATGTCTTTGAGCGCGGAGGCGAGGCCGCGGGTGTAGGTGGTGAGGATGATGCGGCTACCGGTGGGCTTATCGCTGCTGAGCAACCCGAGGGCGATATTGCGGGCGCGATGGACGGCGACGACCGTCTTTCCGGTGCCTGCACCACCGAACACACGGGAAGAACCGGAGAAGTACTTGGTTGCCTGTTCGTGCTGGGAGGGGTGGAGGAACGTACGCCATGCCTCAAAATTGGACGATTCGATGGCGTCCCGCAGATCGGCAGCGTCGCTGGTGTAGCGGAACTGCATCTGGGTTGCCGGCTGCGCGATGGCGTGCTCGATCTTTTCTTGCTCAGTGACGGAGTCATCGAGCGCGGTGCCGAGTCCGAGGTCTTCGCGGATCTGGTCGACGGGTTGCCCCACGGACAGCGAGCGGAATGCTTCCTGCTGCCATGCGGGTGCGTAGCGGAGGACATCCATGAACTGGATGTTGGTGGATGTCCGCATGACCGCCGCGCTGAGCTCGCGGGGAAGACCGAGTTCCTCGAAGAGGCTGTCGGGGGTGTGGCCGTCGGCGACGAGGCGAGTGCCGGTGTTGGACCGTGCGGCCTTGGCCCCAACTTCCGGGACGTTGTCCTTGTCCGCCGCGTGCCGTGCCGGGCCAGTGGTGGTCGTGACGGGCTGCTCGGCAGCAGAGGCCTGGTTCGCGTCATCTTCGGCGGCAGCTGCGGAGTCTGCGGCACCGGTTGCCTTCGCTGGTGCATCGTGCGCAGTGGTGCTGTCGGCGGGTTCACCGACGCGCACCACTTCCATCACACCGTTGATGGGGTTGATGTTGAGCTTGCTGGTCTGAGCCACGCTGAAGGCTTCATCGGCAGGGTAGGTGCCGATGTAGAAGAAGTAGGCCTGGGTTCCGAAGTCTGCGTGGAACACGACCGCGTGGTGGCTGCTGTCGACGGCGACAAGGCGCGCCCGCGGGTCAGCGGCGCCAGAGACAGGGTTGAGGGGTACGTCTTCGCCTGCTTGGAGCCGAGCGAGAACCGCGACGACCTTGGGCTGGAGCTCGCGATCGTGGGAGGGCGCTTTGATGGTGATGACGTCGGCCATGAGGGGATTATCTCCTAGTCTCGCTGCGTGTGGGTGCTGAGCAGGGATGCGAGCTGCTGCGCGATCGCATCATCCGTGCTGTCTTCGTCGGCGGTGATGATGGTCCACCCCGCGTCGATGTAGGTGCTGTAGTCCTCCTCGGGGGTGGTGGTGAAGCCGACCTTGGCGTCGAGCCACGCAAGATCGAGCATCTGGTCGCCGAGGGGCTCTTCGCCTTGCACGGGGACGGGAACCTGCGCAGAGCTGAGCGCACGGAGAATGAACTCCTCTGCCGGGGTGGCGGCAAGCTCTTCCAATTCTTCCCACTGCGGGTCGACATCGGGTGCTGGTGCGGATTCGGTCGCTGCTGCGACCTGCGCGCCAGTGTCGGTGGCAGTGTCGTCGGTCGCCACCGGTGCGGCAGCGTCCGCAGTGACGGAGTCGCTCGTGACCGGGGTGGGTTCCTCCGCAGGCGTGCGCAGCTCATCGAGGAGACCGGTGGCCTTCGGCGCAGCAAGGTTCGTGCTGCGGGTCGTGATATCGGCCGGCAGGCGGCGCAGCGACAACAGGTTGCTCAGGCGCAGCCAGGTGATCCACTGCTCCTTCCAGGAGGGGCGCTCGACGTCGATGGTGAGGGTGAGCGTGGTGCGCAGTTGACGCATCTCGTCCATGGATTCGGGCAGGTTGTCCAGGGTGAGGTTGATGAGCTCCTTGTCCACGGTGCACCGGAGTTGCCCGTTGTCCGTGCTCATGTGGCCGGTGATGAGCGGCAAGCCTTGCATCTTTTCGGCAGCAGCACGCATGGTGTCCCAGCGAGACAGCTGGAACTCCTTCATGAGGTCCACCAAGCAGGAGAGGGAATCGCGGAGGAAGGACCGGATCTGCTTCTCAGAGATGTTGACGACTTGGGTGAGCCGCTTGGCGGCGGCGTCGGTGTAGAACCAGCCTTCGGCCCACAAAGCGGTGTCTTCGAGGGCGAGCTTTTCCCGGAACTCGGTGAGGTCCTGGTTGGTGACAGCCCAGGGGATATACCCGAGATGGCGCAGGGTGTCGCGCTTGGTGGCATCGTCGGCCACGCGGTTGTTGTGGGCAGTCGCGTGGAAGGCGTAGCCGTCGCAGTAGATGGCGAAGCGGGGGCCGCGTTCACCGGCGGTGGTGGACAGCAGGAAGTCCGGGAGGGTGCCTGCTTCATTCACGACGGCTGCTGGCTGGGGTTCGAGCAGCCAGGAGACTTCCTGGTCAGGCAGCGTGAACGTCGTGGTGACGTAGCTGCCCTGAACGTCCTTGGTGACTTTCGCGCCGTGGCTTTCCAGCCGCTCCGTCAGGGCCTTGCGCACCTCGCGCTCGAGGTGAGACTCGGCGGTGTTTTCCCGGGTCGGGGCATAGACAACCTTGTTGGCGTCGAGTGCCGTGATCTCGCGGACACCTGTTGCCCCGTCGGAGGGCAGCGTGTCGCCGGTGAGCAGGCGGTAGAGAATTGCTTCCGCGACATGCCGGTCGGTGTACTGCAGCTGGTGGGGGTCAGCGAAGGGTAGGAGACAGTCGGGGCAGGCACCTCGCTGGCTGTCTTTGCACGTGCAGGTGCGGACGGTCTCGTGGGCGCTCCGCAGCAGTTCCCACACCCGCTGGGGGTCGGTGAATGCGGTGAGGTAGCCGGTGCCGCCGGGGATGTTGTCGTGGATGAGGAGGGCTTCCTCCACGTCGTTGGATCCTTGGACGGGGCTGGGCACGCTGACGACCGACACGTCGAGGTGCTGGGGGTCACCGCCGAGGACTTGCCTGAATCCCATTTTGAGGGCGGCGATGAGGGAGGGCAGCGCGTAGCTGTCGAAGTTGAAGACGTCGCTCGGCAGGTACATCAGCACACCCTGGGTGGTCAGCGTGCGGCCGATCGCCAGGATGAGGTTGTCTTGCTCGCTTTCATCCTTGTTGGGGCACCAGCCTCGGTGGTCGCTGGCGTCGTTTTTGCCGGCGTTGTTATCGACTTGCCCACACTGCCGGCACACCGTGAACAGGGGCGCGTGGATGGATTGGCCGTGGATGATGCGCTCGGTTCCTTGGCCGGTGCCAAGGTTCATCCATTTCAGGGTGACGTTGGGCAGGCCTGAGACGCCGAAGTCACTATCGGCGAAGAACCAGGTCGTGCGCTCTTTCTTCTCCGGCAGCTGGACGGACAGGGAGGTGGTGTAATGCTGGCGTTCGCGCCGCTCGCGGGCACCGTCGATGATGTCGCGTTCCAGGCGTACCTGGGCGGAGACTTTCTGCATGGGCAACACGTCGATCACGGCCTCCAGGCCGGCGAACGCAGTGGCCCCGCATTCGGGGCAGGCAGCCCGATCGTAGTCGGCGACAGTGCTGTCGCTTGCGCTTGTGCGTTGCGTGTTGGTTGCGCCGTAGACCGCAGTGAAGCTGCACATCGGGCAGGTGCGCCACTTTTCGACGCGGTTGGCGTTTTCTCCGAGTTCGACGGCGTCGATGCGGATGCGCAAACCTTCGGCGTAGAAGTGGTTGCCGGGCGCTAGTTCCGTGAGCGCGGAGGAAAGGGCGCGGCTGTACGCCTTGTGCTTGGGCAGGAATTCGATGGTGCCGTCGGAGCCGCGCTGCACGCCCGACACTTGCAGCTCGACGGAGTCGTCGAGAAGCGTGTAGTTCGGCAGTTGCCCGAAGCGTTCCAAGCTGGAGATCCAGTACTCGGTTTCCAGCAACTTCAGGGTTGCTGCGGCGCGGCGAATCGCAGAGGTGGTGAGCTTGGCGTCTTCGCGCATCTGCTCGGTGGCAGCTGGCGCGAGAGCCTTATCGGTGAGCTCTTTTTCCTTCTCGGCAAGCTTCTGCTTGAGGTAGATGAGCTCTTTGCGCTCGGCCTGCCACGTATCACCGGCCAGGGCGAGGGTCTGGCGCATGTCCCAGGTGCGGACGAAGTCCTTGACGCCGCCATCCAGGAGGTCGCCGAAGGACTCCAGGAAGCGGTCGCGGGCAGCGGCGATGATCTCGGGTGCGACTTCGTCGATACGGACTTTCAGCCCGCTCGTGGGGCTGAAGACATCGCGGGCGTCTTTGAGGTTGCTGAGCTTTCCTCGCGCGGACAGATCATCAACGACAGCGGCAAATGCTTGGCGTTGGACGATTTCGCGGGCGTTGAGGAACACCGCAGGGGGCTGAACATCGCCATCGATCATCGACAGGGGATTGTTCACCTGGGGGAGGTGCTGGCCGCGGCCCTGAACGATGGCAATGATGAGGGCATTGCCGGTCAAGCGGCCCGCGCGGCCGACACGTTGGACATAGTTGGCGACGGACCTCGGCATGGAGGACAAGAACACGGTCGACAGGTCACCAATGTCGATACCCATCTCCAGGGTGGGGGTCGCAACAAGCACATTGACGGCGTCCGGGGCGTCCACATCTCCCGCACCCCTGAAGGTGCGCTCCAGGCGGGCACGCTTCTCCTTCTCGAGGAGCGACGTGTGCTCGCGCGCGATGATGGAGCGGCGCGTCGCCGCCCGGTACATGTCGCGGTAATAGTTGGGGCGGACTGCGAAGGGGACAAGGTGCCCTTCGCAGTCGTTGTTGTAGCAGCGCGCCCCCAGGATCTGTTGCAGCGTCTCCGCGGAACATGCGGTGAGGCTGTGGCAGACGTTGCACTCCGCAATCTTCGGGCCCGCGAAATCCGGGTCCGTGAAGTTACGGTCAGCCAGCTGCGCATCGCTCATCTTACGAACGAGGACCTTGTCGTGGGGAATGGCAAAGACACGGCCGGTTGTCGAGTTCGATGAGCTTTCAACGCTGAGCAAAATACCCGCGTGTTCTGCGTGCTCGAGGAAGGCGTAGACCAGGTGCGCCGCGTCTTCGGTCGACATGCCGAGCTGGCGGGCGGTCCACCGGGCGTACCAGCCCTTCACATGGGCTGCGGCATCAATACCCTGCTTCCACTTGGTTTCCTTGACGGCCTTGCCGAGGCGCGGGAAGTGGGGGACTGAGGTGTGGTGGAAGCTTTGAATGGCGACGCCGCGGTTTTGGGCCCGGGTGATCTGGTAGTAGTTGCCGTCGTTGGCCATGTAGTCGCGCAGCCACTCGTGGTGGACGCCACCACGGCTGCGGATGCGTTCCAGGATGCTGCGCGCCCACGCGAGCAGCTGGGCATCGCGGGCGGCGTCGTTGAGCCCACGAGCCTCATCGAGGGCAGAATCCATGCCGTCCAGGCGCTGCTGCGCGTGCTCATTGAAGGTCGCGAACGCCGCCTTTGCGCAGCGGAGGAGGTCCTCAGGCGTCCCGGCATCGACGTGGGCGTCAGCAGTGCCAGTCAGCATCAAGGTGCGGCCCAGGTTGGAGCGGAGTCCGAACTCAAGACAAATGTCGAACAGGATGCGGTCTTTCATCATCCGCCGCGCTCTCTTGGCGGCGGCCGAGTTGGGGTCCTGGTCGTAGCTGGGGTCCCACAGGGCCTCGAGTTCCTTCGACTGCGACAGATCCGGGGGCAGCAGCTGGAAACGCTTGACCGGTGTGTCGGAGTTGGACTCAAACAGCTGCTCAGCGACCTGGGAAAGGGGCAGGTACTCGTCTTCGCTGAGGGCGCACGCAATCTTGGTGCGCAGCCCAAAGGCGTGAGAACGGTGCTCCACGAAGCCGGCGCGGTGGGCCGCGTCCTGCACAGAGTCGGTGAAGATGAGTGCTTTCTTTTCCGCATCGTCAACGTCAGGCAAACCGAAAAGGTTCGACACGGCGACGGACAGCAGCGTTGCGACGGCAGAACCGATGTAGCGGATGCCGTCATCCTGGCCGCATGCAGGGCAGGTCTCGTTGACAGCGGCTTCGGCACCGCCAGTCGAACTGAACGTCAGCACCTGCAGCAGGCGGCCTCCAGCGACAGACTCTGCACGCTCCTCACTCAAATGGCCTTCGTCGGAGCCGGCGGCGGTGAGCTCTTCAGCGGTGACAGGATCGAGTTTCTGCTTGGCGATGTCGAGCCAATACAGCTGACTCGTGGCCTCCGGGGTGCGGGTGTCGCTCTGGGCGAGGATCAGCGGCCGGGTGCGCGCCTTGTCCTCGCGACTGACGGACATGGAACGAATCCGGGACGCAGCAAACGTCAGATCGTCGTAGCCGCCGCTCGGCCCCAGAGCAGTCATCCAACCAGAACGTGAACAGTGGCGGCAGTAAATTGCAGGCAGCCAGACGTGTGCTTCCTCATCCTCGCCAAAGGCTAGGTGGGTGCGTTGCGCCGCCGCGTGGTCGTCAGACCAGCGGAAGCTGATCTCGGGGCTGGCAGAGCGGTCAATGCGGGATAGCTCCCGCACCCACACGTGCACGTCCACGCTGGGCAAGGTGCGTCCCAACTGTGCCCGCAGGAAAGACAACTCTGCGACCAGGTTCGCCATGAATTCCACGGCAGAATCCGGGGCTGCGGTCGACAGGCCAAAGAATTCGCGAGCCAGCACGTCGAGGGCCTTCGGTTGCTGAGTCAGGTACAAAAGGCGCAGCAGCCACGGGTCCCTCATCACCCTAATCTTTAGGCGTGAGGCGGCCGCCGCAGACAGCTCAAACGGGGATGTGGCAGCATCGATGCGCTCATCAATATCGGCGTAGATGCCATGGGCGTTTGCCGCATACGATGCAGAATCCAGATCGCGGGCGTCGGAAAAGCTGTCATACGCAGCGTGAATCTTCGCACCAGAGTTCTCGGGCTTGAAGCCTGCGATGGCGGCGTTGAAGTCTTCTACCTGGTCCTTGACCTCGTGCCATTGGAAGTGCGCGGCGCCTTCGTAATCTTGCGGGTCGATACGGCCCGCCCAGTCCGCGACAGACTGCCTGGTCTCACGCACGACGGACTCGTCAGTGAACTCCCGACCAAAAATGGCGCGAGCGAACGACAACAACTCACTCATATCGGACTGGTCACCGATCGTGGCCGACGTTGCCACCGGGGTGACCTTGCCCAAGGGGCGGGGATCAGTGCTTCCGGAGAAGTGCTTCAGCTTCAGCCCCATGCGACGAAGCAGCATCGCCACATCCGTGCCCTGCGCACCGTCGTACGTGTGCGCCTCGTCCAGCACAACGTACTGCAGCGAGTCAGCGGAGATCTCCCACAACACCTGGTCCGCTTCGCGCAGCAGCAGCTGATCGAGCATCTTGTAGTTCGTCAGGAGGATGTCCGGAGGATTCTTGCGGATGTCGTGGCGACTCGTCATCAACACGCCGTTGTCATCATCAGCGTCAGCTTCACCGGTGTACAGACCAGCGGTGACGCCTTCCAAGCGGGAATCCTCACTCAGCAGCTTCGCCAGGCGGACAGCTTGGTCGTTCGCAAGGGCGTTCATCGGGTACAAAATGAGCGCCTTGACACCGCGGGCGTCCCGCGGTTCTTGGGCGTTCCGTCGGACCCGAACCACGTGATCGATGATCGGGTGCAGGAATGCTTCCGTCTTACCGGAGCCCGTACCCGTCACGATCACAGTGGGCTCCGGCTCGTGCGCACCACCGTGTTCACCCGGAACCCAGGAGCGCAAGCGCTGATATGCCTGCTGCTGGTGCGTGTATGGGGTGAATCCCGGGGGAGTCCACCCCAAATACTCCACGTCGACCTGGGCGGACACGAAAGGCATCCGGGTGCGGACGTAGGGGCCGTGGAACATCGAAGATGCTTCAGACTTCACAAACGACTCGAAGGCCGCTGCAGCCGATGCGTCGGCGAGAGCCACCGTAGTGGTGAGGTATTCGGTGATCCCGTCGACGATGCTGGTGACGGCCTTAGACGGCAGAAGCTGAGACATGCCCAATATTCTGGCATGAAGGGGCGATGTCATGCAGGGAGAATCGGCGCCACGACACATCCACGACGAAAAGGAAGCTGCAGCTCTACCGCAGAAATCGATCCGGTTGTCGTCGAACGGATGTACACAGCCCTACCCCCAAATGTGGGGGACTCGTGCGAACAGCGCCTCGCCCGAGGAGGAATAAGACAGCAACCCGCAGGTGGCGACCGCAGAATTCGCCCCGCAGCACTGGGGGCATTCCACCCAGAGTCCTGGGCGGGCAAACCAGCCCGCCCGGGACGAAGGCAGCGACCTCGACGCTAAAGCCGCAGCGCCAAGCAACGGCACGCGCGGGCGCAGACTGCTGAACTACAAGATCTGCTCCGCCATCAGGTTCAGCGCCTGCGCCACCGAGTCCAGATCATCATCGAAGAGCTCGGCATACGTATCGAGCGTCATGGCCGCCGACGCATGGCCCAACTGCCGCTGGACGACCTTGACATTCGCGCCGGCCGACACCATGAGACCCGCGGCGACATGCCGCAGCCCGTGGATCGTGAGAGTGGGGAAGGAGGGATCTTCCATTTGCGCGCGACGCACAGCATTGCTGAAGAACCCATCCTTACCCGGCAGACGCAACGGGCCGCCCACACGCGACTCCCACAGCCACGCATCCAAGGCCTTGCCCTCGCACACCGGCCGCAGCCCGGCCAGGACACGCCGCGACACCGCGATCGTGCGCTGACTGTGCGTCTTCGGCGTGCCCACCACGATCTGCGAGCCCACCATCACGGCGTTACGACGGACATGAATCCTTGATCGGACGAAGTCGATGTCCTGGACCTGCAGGCCGGTCGCTTCGCCCCACCGCAGGCCCGTGGTGCCCAGCAGCCACAACAGCTCATGGTGCTTCGAACTGTTGGAAATCAGCGTATTCAGCTGCTCCATCGTCAAAAACACCTTCACGCTGGGAGACTTACGGGGCAGGTTGACTCCGCGGGCGGGGTTGCTGGGAATCATCCGGTCCTTGACTGCGAGGTCGAGGATCTGCGCCAAAATGCTGTGGTAGTGCCGGACCGACGACGGCGAGCACTCGAGGCGGGAGATCCAGGACTGGACGTCGCTGTGGCGGATGGCGGAGACCTTCCAGTGCCCCCACTCGGGTAGCACGTGCCGCGACCACTCCTTCTCTTCGACGTACTTACTGGAGGGCTTCAAGTGGGTGCGCGTGGCCAACCACGCCGCGCCCAGTGTAGCTACGGTGGTCGCGCCCGCCTGCGGATCAATCCAGGTCCCCGAGCGAATCGAGGTGAGGTTCTGGGCCGCCCAGGCGGCTGCGGCTGTGCGGGTGAGGAATCCCTGCTTGGTACGCCCCCGCCCGTCGGGGCTGCGGTACTGCACCCTCCAGCGGACGCCCTTCGCAGTGTTGTACTTCTTGATGCTGGCCATGTGTTGCTCCTGTCGTGGCCGGGGATGGGACACGACAGTTCTACGACGGCAAATGAAACCAACAGCGCACCGGTAACCGCGCTCCTGGTTCTTTACGCAGGGTGAGGGGGCTGACAAACCAATTGATAGCTGGTTCAATACCGAACCGAAGCGCGGTGTGAGTGCGCTGATCCACTCCGAGAGCCACTTCACGGAGGCTGGCGCGATCGTACTCCGCAAGAGCGCTTACCAGCGGCTAAAGCGACACTTCCACTTCGTCAACGAGCTCCGACTTTTCGATATTCACAATCTGGTTCCCTACGGCGTGCACGTTTACGGGTCTCCGGACGGTGATTTGCGCTTTCTTAACGCCTCAAATCTTTATCACCCCTCGACGGCCTCGGCGTCTTTCTTCCACGATGGCTCTGGTGATCTGCCCAGCTTCAAGGATGATAACGGGAACTGGGATCTTCGTCCGCACAAAGACCGGATTCAGGTCGTGGACGAAGAAGTAGTTGGCGGTTGGGGGCTAACCCTAAGCGGCCACGAAGAACCCACGTCCTCGTGCATGGTCTACCAAACCACGAGCGCACTGAGTGAAGTCTTGGCTAAGATGGCGCGAACGGAACGCATGGAGTCGCTAGATCTCCACTATTCGACAGGCTGGAACGAGACTAATGACCGTGCCAGAGGCGTGTTCGAAGTCGGTTGGAACCGCCCAGAACGCTGGGAGGACGTGATCCTTCAAGGACCACATATCCTTCCGATGCACCCTTTCGCGCAAGAACCAAATAAGACGCTCAGAAACAATCGGGACTACTCGCCGATGCCTGTCGGTAGATATTTGCAAGGAGATCTCCCTGCCTGCGGATACAAATATCTCCTTTCCGAGAAGTCTAAGATCGCACGATCTAAGCATTTTAGTCGCACATCCTCGACCGGGAAATACAGTGCGTTAGAGTACCGTGTAGCTTGGCGAACCATGGTTTCCAAGAATGGTTTCAGGACGCTGATCAACGGTGTAATTCCTCCGGGGCCAATGCATGTCCACACTCTAACCAGCGCTGGCGCAGGTGCAGGCACTGAAGCCGTCTGGAAAATATTGCTGGTTTCTGGGCTATGCTCGAGCTATCTCGTCGATTTCTTTATTCGCTCGATCGTAAACAAGCATGTGTTGCCGTCCCTCTTTGAGCAAATCCCAATTGGGCGCGATGTCTTTAGCCGTGAAATTGCAATGCGCGCAGCGGCTCTCAACTGTACGACTCTGGCGCACTCCAGCTTGCTAAAGGTGACAGGAGTGGATCCAATCATCGAGCCCGAGGCTCGCAAGCGAGCAATGGCAGAATTGGACGTTCTTGTCGCCCATCGCTTCAATGTCTCTATCGATGAACTCGAGAAAATCTACGATTCCGCATTTCCAGTTCAGCGAAAATATGACCAGAAGGATGGGATCGACTATGCCGGGCTATTGCGTTCAGCCATGGCTAGAATTTAGGCTTTTTCAAGCCGAAGTGTCCACTGATAGGCCTCGGCAAGTTGCGTCGATCTATCAATACCCAACCGGGCGTCCTTCTTTCTCAACACCGGAAAGGCTGACTCGTAGCACTGAATGAGAACCTCGGGCTCGATGTCAAAACGTCTCGCAATCAGGGCATCCAAGCGACACTGCTCCCTCGTGAATTCAGCACGCTCCAGAGCTACGGTAGGAAATTGAGAATTAAGCTCAAGTCGATTTTGGTCAACACTGTTGCTGGTGAAGCTCCGTCCAGATAGTGCGATGACCCGTTCGACAATTTCTTTCGAAAATAGTCGGTTTCCAATCGGTATTTTCCGGAAGGTGCTCGGAAGGATATCGCTACCAATCGTCGAGCGAACGAAAAAGTCGGCGAGAAGTGAAGAAGCCACGCCGAGAACTAGGAGCAATTCCGACATGTCCCCTGCGTTGTGGGCACATGAGACAACCGTATGTACATGCGTGGGACCCGGGGGGATCAAGGCTGGTATAAGTGTCCTATATCCAGTCTTTGAAGCCATTCTTCTCCAGGCTACCCGTGGGTGATTTACCATAGGCTCCCCGTTTGGGAGTCTGGTAAATTTATTTCGATATTGCTCACCGTCCCCCGTAGGGGAATATGCGCATGCTGGAATAAGGTGGCAGCGCTGTTCAGGTGTAAGCAGCTCCCAATCCCGATTGTTTTTTAGGGTCGGTCGAGGCTCTTGAAATGGCATGATCAGGACATCAATGTGTGGCCCTTGAAGGATCACGTCCTCCCAGCGTTCGGGACGGTTCCAACCCACCTCAAATATGCGCCTTTTGCGGTCGGCCGTCTCATGCCATCCCGGACTGTAGTGGAGATCTAGCGACTCCATGCGTTCCGTTCGCGCCATCTTAGCCAAGACTTCACTCAGTGCGCTCGTGGTTTGGTAGACCATGCACGAGGACGTGGGTTCTTCGTGGCCGCTTAGGGTTAGCCCCCAACCGCCAACTACTTCTTCGTCCACGACCTGAATCCGGTCTTTGTGCGGACGAAGATCCCAGTTCCCGTTATCATCCTTGAAGCTGGGCAGATCACCAGAGCCATCGTGGAAGAAAGACGCCGAGGCCGTCGAGGGGTGATAAAGATTCGAAATGTTGACGAATCTAGGTGTAGGGTTCACACGGCCGTAAACATGAATTCCGTAAGCTACGTGATTGTCGATATCAAAGAGCTTAAGCTCGTTGACGAAGTGGAAGTGTCGCTTTAGCCGCTGGTAAGCGCTCTTGCGGAGTGCGATCGCGCCAGCCTCCGTGAAGTGGCTCTCGGTGTGGATCAGCGCACTCACACCGCGCTTCGGTTCGGTATTGAACCAAGTGCGAACCATGAACGCGCGGTAATAGTCGGGTTGGCCGGCAAGTTCTGCGAAGTTCGTTGAGGAGCCTAGCCAGGAGCGTGTGGCTTGGGTCTCAGCAATCCCGTTTGAATAGTAGGCGGCGACGAGCGGATCGGCAGTGGTCGTCGCCAGCCTGGCTTGCTTTTCAGGCTCTGTGGGCTTGTGGCTGAGGATCCACCACGGGTCGTATTCGGCAAGTAGTGCGTCCGCGTCTGTGCTCGGGCGGAACCAAGGTGGGTTTCCGACCTGAAGGTCAAAGCCACCACGGGCAAAAATGTGCGCGAAGTTAAGCTCCCAGTGGAAAAACGCCTGCTTTGCGGCGATTCGTTTGCAAACCTCGATCCAAGGGTGTCGTTGGATTACCGAAGAGACGGGTTGCGCGCCCGAGAAAGCCAGGGCGAGGCGTTCGGCTTCATCGATATCGTTCCAGGTCGGGTCCGTTGTAAAGAGACTGTCCCCACGCGTTTGGTTGCCGAGCAGGAGGAACATGGCTTCGTACCAGTCGGTTCTGCTCGGAGGGGTGACCTTCGTCCCATCAACGACGAGGTCCTGGCCAGCCAAGGGCCAGAAAGCGAAGGAGCACCAGATATCCATCACCAATTGGATGCGGCGAAGTGCCCCTTCCTCGTCGTGTAGGAACGCCTCGATCTGTTCTCGTGTAACGATCTGGTGATCCGGTTGGTCCGCTGTGTTGCCCCAGACATCAATTTGACGCTGCGTCTGCTTTTCTGCAGTTTCAAGGCGCCATTGCACATACTTCCATAGCTCGTCTACCTGAGCGGATAGGTTGACTGCCGCGTCAAAAAGATCGCCCTTGACGCGGATAGCTGCAGGAGTTTTCAGAGGATCGGGGGCGTCGGCCCGCCCCATCTTGGCGAACATAGCATTGCGCCAAGTGCTCAACTCTTGGATTTCGTTGTCGTATAGACCCTTGGCCTCCTCGGCGTCTGCTGCCGTTCCCCAAGTTGGGGCGGGGAGGAGGAACTGGTACGCCTCATCGTCGCGGCGCTTTTCATCACCGCTTAGGGGGATGTGCTTCGGGGGATTCTTGAGGTGCAGGCTGACAGGTGCGGTGAACTTCTCACCCTGCAGGGCAGCCCGTTCCTTCATCTTGTCGAGCTCAGCCTTGCCCGGTCCTTTCACCTGGCGGCGGTTGTAGACGGAGTGCGATGCACCGATGAGGCTGTTGCCGCGCCGGAGGTGGAGCCCGAACCACGGCGCTTTGAGGCCTTTGGTCATGGTGTCGAGCCAGATGGCAATTTCGCCGAGTTCCACAGCGGTGGCGTTGAGGTCCACACCGTAGGTGTTGTGGATGGCGATGTAGGCCTTGACCTTCTGAAGCTCCTGTTGACGGGATTCCGCGGGGATGCCCGGTTGACCCTGTTCGATGGCTTCTTCTTCGGCTTTGTCTAGGTACCATTCGGCCAACTGCCGGATGGCCTCGACTGCGAACGCACCGGATCCCATGGCGGGCTCGCAGATCTTCAAATCGAGGATGTCTGCCGCGGTTTCGCCATGGCCGGCGTTTTTCAGCTCCTCGATTGCCTGGCCAACGGTGAAGCTGGTCAGCACCTTCGGGGTGTAGAAGGACGCGGAGCGTTCGCGGTCGCGCGCAGACTGGCGATAGACGAAGCTGCCCGGCTGGTAGCGAATCGCCTCTGCGATGCCGGTGGTCTCGTTCACCTTGGTGACGAAGTGTTCCTGGCTGTAGGTCTCGGGATCCGCATTTGCGATGGATTCTTCGACGAGCCAGGAGCCCTTGCTGGCGTTGCCATTCTTGGCGACCTCGAGGAGCGTCTCGGTGGCAATGCGGCCCGAGTAAGACATCAGGCCCTCGTAGACCTGGCCGAGTTCGGTGACGCCGAGCGTGGCGTAGGAGATGAAGCCGCGGTCTTTGCCCTTTTGCTCCTTGGACATGAGCAGTCGGGTCAGCACTGTGTGCATAGCGGCGTTCGAGAGCTTGACGTCTTCGATGTAGCGCGCTTTGTCGTACTTGAAGAGGTCCGCTTCGAGGGATTCGAAACGCAGCCCCTCGTCGGTGGTACCGATCTCGGTGGGGTCGTCATCGCTGGTGTCGGCAATGTAGCCGCCATTGACTTGGTCGAACAGGACCTGAAGGCTGTCGTAGAGGTACGTGCCGTTTTGGTCGCGCTGCGTTGCCGGCGGGCGCAGGATCTGGTTGCGCAGGCGAGTGAGGCTGTAGCCCTCGTCGTATTCGGTGACGCCGACGGGCAGGATCTCGAGCTCGGGGGAGGCTTCCGCGAACAGGAGGAACAGGATGCGGTACAAGTACCGCAGGCATTGCTTGGTCAGCTCGGCGACGTCGATGGCATCGACAGCTGCTTGCGCGGCAGCTTTTTGTCCCTGGTAGTCGAGGCCTTCGAGTTGGGCCTTGTGGCGCGCGTTGGCGCGGGTGCGGTCGAGAACATCGTTGGCGATGATCTCGATGGAGTCCCTAATGGCGTGACGTAGGTCCTCACTGACTTTTACGGAGTGATTGCGGGAGTCTTCGATGACCTTGGACCACCACCGTTCGCCTTCTGCGCTACGGCGAATATTCTCGGCGGCGAGGATGCAGGCGACGCGCCGGAGCTCGCCGCTGACCTTGGTGTCGTTGCGCTCGAGGGCGAGCAGCAGATCGACGGCGAGGAAGCGGCCCAGGGGCCAGGTTTCGCGCTCGGCGAGGGCGATGAAGCGGCCGGCCTGGATGACGATGAATTCCGGCTGGTCGTCGGTGAGGAACATTTCTCCAACGACCTTTTGCACCCGCAGATCCTGCCCGGTGACGGGTTTGCCATCGCGGGTGACGGTTCCCCGCACCGGAGTGCGGCGAATGTCTTCGACAGAGTCGGCGACGTCAGCGGTGATAAACAGTGCCTTGTTTTTCAGGCCGCCGTGGTCGATGCTGGCAGCGAATTCGAGAACGAGGTCGCCGTGGTTGTCTTCAAACGTGAGCTCGTGGAGTTTCTCGGAGTAGCCCAGCGCGCGGCGGGTGAGCGAGTAGGTTTCCTCGATCTGTTCCTCACGCCCGGCATCGGCGGCCTCCTGCAGCACGGCTAGTTTGTTCTGCAGCTGTGCTCGGGCGCCGAGGAGGCGTGCGAAGGGCGACTGTGTGCCGTTCTCAGTCTCTTCGTCGTTCCACTGCTTGATCCGCTTGGTGACCTGGGAGAGGAAGGTCTGCTTCTTGTCGTCGCTCGTGAGGTAGTAGTCGGAGACGAACTCGTCGACGTTGGCGATAGCGTGGTACTCAGCCATGGTGGTTAGACCGCCTTCCGGGTGGCGTCGAAGTTGTGCGGAACGAGGAGGACGAGGGGCTTCACACGGGCGCTTTCTGGTTCAATCCGGGTAGCGATATCACGATACTGCTGGACCCGCTTGCGGTGTTCTTTGTATTTGCGCCCCGTGGAGGGAGCCGGGGTCTCGAGCCAGGCGTCGAGGCGAGCCTCCTGGGAGTGCACGTAGGTGGCCGTGTCCTCCTTGGCGCTTTCCATCACGACGGAACTCATGAAGCCGTTGGCTGCGGTGAGCGCGTTCTCCACGCCTGCCTTGAACACGGGGAGGAAGTTGTCCTCGAAAGCGGCATCGTCGATCGGGCGGTTGGACAGGTCCTTGTCGCTCAAGCCCACGGTTTTGAACCAGGTGTGGATATCGGCGATGGTGGGCATGACACCCAGCATATGGGTGACGGCGTCAGCGTCGGTGACACCGCCGGCGCGGATCGTGCCGTCATCAGCGATGGTGTACTGCAGAAACGCGCGGGAAATTGTTTGTCCAAGCTGGTTGGACAAGGTTCCCATGATGAGGATCGTGGGGGCGTTGACGTTGCCGCGAACCACTGGGGTCTCTTGGCGGCGCATGCTGCTGAGCGCGCGGTCGACCGCCCAGTCGGACACCGGGTGAAGCGGGCCGAGGAAGTGCGTGTGGGGCCAGTTGTTCTTAGTGCCCTTACCCTTGCGGGCATCTTCCACGAATTGGCCACCGGCGACAGGGTCGCCGGTCAACTGCAAGCTCTTGAGGATCTCGTTGTCGCTGACGTAGTCGTCGGGGAGGAATTCAAAGCGCCGCTGCAAATCCGGGGGAGGGCACAGCGTGATGGTGGGGGAGCTTTCGACAAGGCTCACGCCGCCGGCCTCGACATCGTTGTGCGGGCGGCTATCGAACGCTTCGTTCAACGCATCGAGGAGGAAGCTACTCTCATTCGGGTACAGCGATGCATGAGCCACGCGACGGGGGGAGGTGCCGGAGGAGTTGCTCGTGCTGTCCGGCTCGGAGGCAGCGCCGGTTGCGGCATCGTCCAAAGGATTACTTCCGCGCAGAAGGGCAAGGAATCCTCCCGCCTGAGCCGAGTCGATGTCGGGCACAGCGTCTTCGAAGGAGGTCTTTCCGGCGAGGACGTCGCGGATGGCGTCCTCTTCGGCCTTCTCGTTGTACTTGCCCATGATGGAGGCGACGTCGCCGAGGCGTTCATTAGCCTCGCGCTCACGCTCCATGAGTCGGGTCAAAATCGACACATCGCCTGCACGTCCCTGGGTGTCCGTGCCTTCGAAGCCACTCGTGGTGTCCAGCAACAGGGTGGCGATTACCGGGTTCTTCCTCTGCTGGTAGCGATCGATCCGGCCGTTGCGCTGCTGAACTCGAATCAGCGACCACGGGATGTCGTAGTGGATCAGATGGTGGCATTCGGCGTGCAAGTTCACGCCCTCACTCGCGATGTCGCCCGTGATGAGGATGCGGGTTTTGCTGTTGCCCTGCTTGAAACGCTCAACTACCTGCATTTGCTCTTCATCGCTGAGCCCACCATGCATCACGTCGATGGCATCTTTGCCCAGGGTGAGCTTCTGCTCCAGGCCAGCCTTGAGCCACTCAATGGACTTGCGTCGCTCAACGAAGATCACGGCTCGGGTGGAGGACCCCTTTTTCACTCCGATCTCGGTGAGGTAGTCGACCAAGGCGGCGAACTTGTTCGACCGGCTGAAGTCGAGAGCCGCGTCCTCTGTGACGCCATCCTCCGTCAACGCATCCGCGCCTTCTGCGTAGGTGAGTTCTGCCGCCAGACGGCGAAGCTCCTCCAGCGCGGCGAGCTCGGCACGGCACTGCTCCGCGTCGACTTTGCTATTCGTCGCGGCATCAGCGATGTTCTGCTGGAGCGTGTGACGGCGGTTGTCGATCGTTTCCAGCAACGCGAGCGGGGAAGACAGAGAAGCCTTAAACAACGACCACGGGAACAGTCGCGAGACACTCGGACTGTTGTCACCCAGCCACACAGCCCGCAACTCGTCAGCAAGGCGCTGTTCCTGCACGGAAGGCTCAACGAGCTTGTTCTCCGGCTCGGCACGCTCCGCCCACTGCTCACCCACGACGGAGGACACCTCGGGGGAGTAGCGGTGACGGCGCACCACCAACCGGTCGATAGCCACCTTCGAGATGGTGTCGTCAGGAGCAACCGCCGCAGGATCCAGCAAACGAATCAACTCAGCGAACGACTCGCTCTTGCCGTTGTGCGGCGTCGCACTCGCCAAGATGAGCGCCTCAGTACGCGGTGCCAGCAGGCGGGCGAGATCGTTGTTCTGAGTGTCTGTGTTGGTGAGGTTGTGCGCCTCGTCGATAACGACGGCATCCCACTGGCTCTTTTCCAGGTAGGAGCGGTACTTCGGCATCTTCAACGTGTCGATCGAGATGATGGCGCGGTTGAAGTAGGAGAAAGGATTACGGGTCGCGGGCAGCTTCTGGCGCACCTTCTGAATGCCCGCCGTATCCAGGCGCACAAAAGGCAGTGCGAAACGATTCCACATTTCCTTCTGCATCTGCTCCAGCACGTGCTTGGGAGACACGATGAGGATGCGGTCGCCGCGCCCTCGTTGCACCAGCTCGGAGAGGATCATCCCGATCTCGATTGTCTTGCCCAAGCCCACCGCATCTGCGAGGAGAATGCGGGGCCGCACGTTTTGAGGCGACAGTGCTTTCTCGACCGCCTGGCGCTGGTAATCCAGGACATCGACGAGCGCGCCCTTGGAGACCGTGAGGTGGTTGTTGAGAATCGACTCAGGAGTCTTGCGCAGATTGGTTTCGATCCACAGTCGTGTGTGCCGGTATCGCGGGGAAGTGTCGAGCTTCAGTGTGACCCCGTCCGCGTCGAGTGGCGTGATGCTGGGGTCTAGCTCGGTGTAGAAAGTAGCGACCTCATCACGAACGAACTCGGATACTCCACGGACCTTGAGCCGCTGCCCACGCCGAGAGGGCTTGGCTTCAGTGATGAGCCACTCTTCGTCGCGGGCTTCAATGATCATGCCGGGGGCAAGTGCGTTGCTGGTGGCGGAAGCGGTCACAAGGGTCCTCAGATGTGGGGGTCTTTTCAGTCTTCGCCGCACTGCGCGATTGCTAGCCAAAACCCACAGTCAACGTCAGCTGGACACATCAACTGAAGGAATGCCGTGCTTGCTCGGCGAAGGAACGTTAGGAAAGAATCTTACCGGAGGGAAGCCTTAACCGGTGCTGAACTCCGACCCGGGGTCGGAGTGGACGAGGCGCCCGGTTTGAGGAACGGGTTAGCGCTTGGAGGGCAACGCTTCAACTCCTGAGCCGAAGGCGATGTCGCCCTGCGGCGACGCGTAGTCCACGTTGCTCTCGAGCTTGCTGGGGACATCGTCTTCGGACCCTGACTGTTTGTGGGTTCCGACGAGGCCGGCCGCCTGTGCTGAAGGGAAAAATTGCCTGAGATGTTCCCGTAAACCCTCGTCACAGACGTAGAAGAACGTTCCACGGATACCCCGTATGTGTTCAGCACAGCGTTGAAGATGTCGGCATCGGTGGCGGGCTTGCCTCTGGCGCCGTTGCGTGCTCCGGTGTCGGAGAAATTCTTCTTCCCGCCGAAGGCTACGTCGCCTGTTTTTGGGGATCTGCAGTGGAAGGGGGAGGCTGTGCTCTGAACGGAGAGGGGAGGAGGCGACTGCTGGTATCACGGCACCGGGATGGCCTTCATCTCCTCAGTCCTTGGGGTTGTGTGGGTTGAACGGAATCGGCTTGATTGGCTTTCTGTTCGCCTGCAGCTTCTTATAGTCCTTTACCGCCTGCGCGAGCTCCTTGAACTCTTGCCTGCGTCGATTGGGCCAGTCTTGGGACCACGACCAAGCCTCCAGGGCGAGGGGATCGATTGATCCATAGTAATCTCGGATCCCCATTAGGGTGCCGACAATGTCTCGTTTTTCGTAGTAGCTGCTGAATGGATTCGCCAGGTTAATCGTCATGGAGAGGCGATCAAGGCGCTCTACGGCTTCGGCCGGAAGCGGGGTGAGGACTTGCGGCGCACCCTTGTTGCCAACGACGTAGGAATTCCGCCAATCGATCGGTTGGCCACCGATCACTGTGGCGCTCGTTCCCACGGCCCAGGGCTGTAGTCCTGATGTGTTGATGGGGTGGCCATCCTCGGGATCCTTCTCGACTCCCCATGGTGTGACGGCCACAGCTGTCGCTCCACGGTGAGGGATGTTGAAGATGTCGTTGCCGTTGACATGTACTGCCAGTACGGCGCCGTGGAAGGAAGATGGGGGATTTTTGAGAAAGGTGTTGACCTTGAACCCTGCTTCGCGTGCTAGATCCTTGTAGAAGCGCTCCTCTCTGACGCTGGCGTCGGCGACGAGGAGAAGCCGTTCCTCACTAGGAAAATTTTTAAGGATCCATTTTGCTGCCTGGAGGGTGGCTTCCTCAAGATGCCCGAATTCGGATCCAGTGATAGCAGTAGCCGGCATCGATGACTTTTCGAATACCGCATGACTGTGGGTTATCTTTGCGCTCATGGTGACAATAATCATTTCTTCGGAGGCCGTTGTCAACATGCGTGCGGGTAGTCGTTATTGAGGGCGGTTGGCAGCGTGTCAAATTTGAGCAATTTCTAGCTCCGCTGGGGGTGTGGACTGCGTTTACCGGACCTGCGCGACACGCTACTGGGCAGTCACCTTGTTGGCCATCAGGGACAAATCGATGTGTAGGTGCGCAAGCGGTCAGGGTTGTCGGGAAATCACGTGCAGCCCACGACCATCCCCGCGTAAGGGGAGGTCGTGGGCTGTGCTGTGCGCGTCAGCGCAGGGGGTGCTGGATTACAGCGGCAGGATCACCAGGCCGCTCTGGGCGAGGAACGCACCCAGTGCGCCCAGGCCTGCGAGCAGTGCGAGGATGACAGCGATGACGCCGCCCTGCGAGCCGTTGCTCGGCGGGGTGGTGGGCTTCTCGGAGGTCTGCATCTCGGAGGTCTTCGTCTCGCTGGGCTTGGCCGGGGTGGTGCTCGGCTTGGCCTGCGTTGCGGTGGGCTTAGCCTGGGTCGGCTTCACCTGGCTCGGCTTGGCCTCGGTGGGCTTTGCCTGGGTCGCCGTCGGCTTTGCCTGGGTGGGCTTCGCCTGCGTAGCGCTCGGCTTCGGCTGTGCCGGCTGCTCCGTGGGCTTCGCCTGGGTGGGCTTGGCCTGGGTAGCAGTGGGCTTCGGCTGTGCCGGCTTCTCCGTGGGCTTCACCTGGGTCGGCTTTGCCTGGGTGGCGGTGGGCTTCGCCTGCGTGGGCGTGGGCTGCGTCGGCTTCGCGGTCGGGGTGGGCTTGGTGGTGGGGGCCTTCGTCGGCTCCGGGGCGGCGGTGGGCTTCGGGGCCGCCGTCGTCGGGTTGAGGTGGTGGGTGGACGTCACCGTCGGCCGGGTGCTGGTACGGCCGCTGGCCGCATCGGTGAGATCCTGGCACTTGATCATGGCTTCCGCGCGGGCGGCGTAGGAGCCTTCGCGGGCGTAGTCGGCGGCCGCGGCGGCGATGCTGCGCTCCGCAGCATCGACGTGGGCGCGGGCCTTTGCGCTCGTGATGGAGTAGATGTCGCTGTAGGGGTGGGCGAGGAAGTGGGCAAACTCGTCCTGGGCTGCCGCCAGCGTCGGCGCGCTGTCGCGCCAGTTGCGTGCCTTGGTGGCGGCGGAGATCTTCTTGGTGAATTCCACCTGCCGGTCGTACAGCTTGTTGTTCACACCGGTGTCGCCGGTGGTGAGCATCAACGCCTCTTCCCGGGTGTAGCCGACGCTGACCAGGTCGTTGATGAGCTGCTGCTCCAGGGCAGCGACCTTCTGCTTGTCTTGCGGAGAGAGGGTGCCCGCGTCGGCAGCCTGGCGGTAGGGGTGGAGCTCCCGGTAGGCGGAGGAGCCTTCCGGGGCGTCGTTCGCGATCGCGACGACGAGTTCCCGGTGGGCGTTCGTCACGGCCTTCTGCCAGTTCGTGCGGGCAGAGTCGTAGGCGCTATCGCCCTTGACGACACAGCTCATGTTTGTCCCGCTGCCGGTGGTGACGGCGGAGAAACCGGCGTGGGCGGTGCCGGAGCCCGCCACCATGCCGGTGGCGGTGGTGACGGCGAGCGCCAGCGCGAGGGAGCGGCGGCGCACCCCAGCAGAGCGGGTCGTGGTGTGGGTAGACGAGTTCATGGCGAGGGTTTTCTCCTTGCATCAGGGAAGCACTCAGTGCGACTGGCAGCCGGGCGGCGCACACGCGACACTCACCACCATGGTCATCCCGTCCGGCTGGCACCCAGGTGCAGGGCGTCCCATGTGGAGTGCCCCGGGGCTGCCCTGCGGGCGCGGTGCCGCAGGCGGTGCGCCGTGGGCGGTGCGCCGTAAGCGGCGTGCCCTGGGCGCGCCCGGGTGGGGCGCGTGTGCCTCGAGCCCACCGGCCGGCAGCAGGTGCATTCTGCGCCCCTGCCACGGGCACGCGCGGGAGGGGAGAAAAGAAAGCTATGGCTGGCCGATGAGTGGTGGTGAGGGGCCGCAGTGTGCGCGGGCTGTTTCCACTCTAGGTTTGTGCCCCTATCGCCGCAGCCCGTGAATGCCGTGTGGGGGTGGCGCAGAGCCCGGTGTGAGCAGGACTGCACTCCCGCTACCGCGTCGTGGAGGATGTGCGTCCCGCCCCGCTGGGGCGGTGGGTGCCCGACGTGGCACGCGCGAGCTGTCATGGCTATTCGCCCAGTTCATAGACGTGTGTGAGGTCGTGTGCGGCACCGGCAGTGCCGGGGCTGCAGGTGCGCCCTGCGGGGTCGTGCGGCCGCCCGCAGGGCGGGTGGGGGAGTGTGGGAGAAATCTCCCCGGCCAGGGGTAACCGCTCGGCGGGAGGATGCCACAGTGCTTGGGGTGTGGAAGGTGAGTATGACAATTGCTGTCCTGTGCGCAGGCGCTGTCCTCTGCGCTGCCATCCCGTTCGAGGCCTGCGTCGCCTAGTCGCAGGTCTTCGCATGCCCGACGGAGTGTCGCACCCGGTGGAATGCCACTGGGAGTGCCGCTGCGGCACCTCAAGCGGCAGGAATCTCAGGGCGTAGGCGTGGCGGAAGAATCTGGAATTACCCTCCAACGGGGGTGAAACACCTCATTGTCAGCAGAAAACCCTAGACAACACACCCACACGGCCTTTAGGCTGTGTCGCACTCCGCCACCTCAGGTGGCAGGAGACAACCACACTCGGGGCTCGGGCGCATCACCCGTATGCAACGCACACGCACACCGCCAGCCACACCGGCGCCTGTTGGGGCAGTCGCGGGGAGACACCACTGGCACGTGCACCGGCACCAGCCGCTGTGGCGGCATCTGAGGCAGATGTGGGGACTGCACACCCCCACAACGGTGACCTCCCCGGGGGCCACCACACCACGACCACGACCACCACGACGACGACAAAGGACGACAGAAGAAGGGGGAACCCACCCATGACCACATACGGCCACGCGGTGGCCGCCACAGCACTCGCTGCTGTGGCCCTCGGGGGAGTAGCGGGCTGCGCGGCACCACCGCCTCCCGCGCACCACGCCGCCGGGCACGCACAGGCTGACGCCCCGGAGAGAGACGACAACCCTGCGTCCCCTCCCGAGGAGAGCAACCGCGGCGCTGCGTCGCAGGGCCTCCGCCCGGACATCCCCTTCCATGAGCAGGTCGACTACGAGCGTCTGCCTCATGGCTTCAGCAGGTTCGATGAGGGCTTTGAGCTTGTCAATGTGTGCGACGAGGAGATGGTGAAGCACTACGCCGAGATCGGCATGGAGCCCACCCTGTTCGCTCCACTCGCGATGCTGACCTTCGACCAAACATCCTGGAGCTGCTCCCGCCCGGATTCCGGTACACGACCCCGGGATGAAACCGAAGTCTTGGCCGAGGGCATCAACCGCGAAGAAATCGCCACCGTCCTCCCCCAAAACTTCTTTGGGGACGCGGAAGATACCTGGTTGCCCGGGGCGTATTACCTTGACTACGACGCAACGGGAAGGAATCAGAACAATTGTCAGATCGCGATCGACTCCCCGCGGGGTCGCATCGCGGTTACCCACTACGGGGCTCGGCGTGAGGGCCGCGTTCAGGAGCATTGTCAGCTTGCTCGGCAAACCCTGGAAAAGCTGTATCAGGACGAGGTGTTCCTGCGGAAGATTTACGGGGATGACATTCCGCTGAAAGGCGGAGGGACGGCATGAGCGCTCGTATTCTCCCCAGGCACTGGCACCCCGGGGTGGCGGCACTAGTGATGATGGTCGGTGGGCTCTGCGGGGGCTGCGCGCTTAACCCTGAGGGCGGCGGCGATGCCGCCTCAGGCGGGGGCAGTGCCCGGGCTGCCGACTCGGCTCCTGCTGTCGAAGCCGAGGGGGAAGCAAAGCCTGAGGCCGGACACGAGCCCGATCCGGATGTTCCTTTCCACGAGCAAGTCGACTACGGGCGTCTGCCGCAAGGCTTCAACAGGTTTGATGAAGACTTCCAGGTGGTGAACCTCTGTACCGACGACATGGTCGAGCACTACGAGAAGCTTGGTTACAAGATCCGGATGTACCTTCCCTTGCAGATGCACAGTGTGCGCCAAACCTCCTGGAGCTGTTCCCACTTCGATCTCTCCGGGCGGCTCGGCGAGGAAACTGAGATTTTGGCGGAGGGCTACAGCCGCGAAGACATCACCACCGTGCTGCCCCAAAATTTGTTTGGGGATGCAGAAGATACCTGGTTGCCTGGGGCGTATTACCTCGACTACGACGCTCTGGGAGAGCAGGAAGACAACTGCCAAATCGCGATCGACTCTCCGCGGGGCCGCATCGCGGTTACCCACTACGGGGGCGTGCGTGAAGGCCGCGTTCAGGAGCATTGTCAGCTTGCTCGGCAAACCTTGGAAAAGCTGTATCAGGACGAGGTGTTCCTGCGGAAGATCTACGGGGATGACATTCCACTGAAAAATGAGCCACGGGGGTAGCGGTCCACTGTTGCGACTTTCCATTCTGACGTGGGGAAACGGTCCTCATGTCGCTGCTCGGGGGTAGTCGCAGAAAAATTGGGGGCACCACTTTGCGCCTCGGTCGTATCTAGAGCAACTGCAGCGCTCTGCTGTGACCCCGCAGCCAGCGGGGAGGCGGAGTGCCCGGTTCGCCCCAGTTGGGCGAGCCCTGTTCAACCCATTCTCTGACACTCGAAGGAGTAACTCATGGACGGATTCGAGATCGACCTCGACCGACTCCAGACTGCGGAAAACAACGCGGGTGATGCCGTGGGCAAGGCCCTCGGACTGTTTCGGATCCCCGACCGAATGACCTGGGGAAATTCTTTCGATTCGCCGGTCCCCGGATTCGGTGAACTCGTGAGGTCCCACGTTCGTGTTTTGAACGGAGACCTTGGCTCAGCGGTTGAGGTTCTTCGCACCTACGCGGATCAGGTGGATTGGATGCACCGCAACCTCGGTGCCACCAGCAAGAACTTCGCGCTCGCCGACGCTGGTTTCGCCACCGGCCTGGACGACATCCTCAACGGCACGATCAGCAAGATCGCCGACCTCATCGAGTTCCCCACCAGGCCCGATCCCGTCTTCGACGACTTCTCTTTCCCGACGCCCTCGGCTGGCGGCAGCTCCCTCGAAGGGCTGTCTTCGGCGTTCGCTGCCACTAACAGCGGCAGCTTCGGGGTGTTGGCTGATACGTGGCGTTCGCTGGAAACGACGGCCCGTTCGCTCGCCGATGACCTGCACTCGATCAAGAACTACATCGCCGACGACTACGGCGGCGACGTCATTGTCGCCGCCACCAACGCGATCCGAGAGCTGGCCGACGCCAGCGACGCCTTCGCTGATAACGCCAAAGTCATGGCCTACTACGCGGAGAATCTCATCAGCATCCACGCCGCAGGACAGCGTGAAGTCGACGCCCACCTCGCCGAGGTGGCCGCCGTTGAAGACCCCATCGAAGCCCGCGCCCTCGAGAAGGCCCTGCTCTCCGATTTCTTGTCCTACTTCGACGGGGAACTGACCAACGGGGTGCCCAACATCAACAACCTCATGGGCGTCGGCAAAGTCAGCCCCGGCGGTGCCTCCGGCAAGGATCGCGGCCGTGCGCTGGAGAACCGCATCACCGGCAACGGGCGCACCCCGAACTGGGACACCCCGAAGATCAACGGCTCCGGCAACCTCACCAGCGGCGGCGGTGGCCTGCCGAGCATGCAAGGCCTCAGTGGTGGTGCGGGTGCTGCGGGTGCCAGCTTCGCCAACGTCGACGCCTACCTCAACGACCTGAAGAGCATCGGCGCCGGGCAGTCCGCCACCGGATTTGGTGGCCTGGGTGGCGGCGCTACCCCTGGTGGGGTGGGATCCCTCGGTAATGCTCCCGCACCTGGCCTGGCCGGTGGTGCCGGCGGCAGCGGCGCAGGTGGTGTAGGCGGCATCGGCGGCTTGGGCTCCTTGGGTGGAGCAAGCCCGCGTGTGGGCGCGTCCCCGCACGTGACGAGGCCCGTGACACCTTCCGGTCCGCGTCACGACCAGGGAGCCGGTGGAGGTACTGGTGCTGGTACTCCCGGCGTGGGCGCGGGTGTTGTCGGTGGTGTTGGTGCCGCTGGCCCCAGGGCTGGTGGGGTTCCTGGCGTGGGTGGCGTACCGCGCCACCGGCAGGGCGGCTCCGATGGGCTGAACCCAGGGCGTAGAGCCGGTGCCCCTGGCGTGGGGCATGGCGGTCTTGGCCGTGGCGGTATGCCTGGTGGCGTTCCGGGTGGCGTGGGTGCCGGTCGTGGTTCTCGCGGCCTCGGCAGCGGCGGCAATGGTGGCAATGGTGGTGTGGGGAATGGTCTGGAGCGCCCCGGTGGCTCGCGGGGCGGGCATCTGGGTCAGCCGACGCCGTCGCCCTCCCCGGCACCGGGTGGTGGTGAGCCGCATGCCACGGGGCAGGGTTCGCAGGCGAAGCATCCGCCGATGATGGGTGCACCTGTCGGTGCGGGTGCCCGTGGTGGGGCTAAGGACAATGAGAAGAAGGGGCCGCAGACCTTCAACGATTTGGAGCGTGAAGACAACCTGCGGGCATTGTTGGGGGAGCCGATCCCGTGGACAAACCAGCACCTGGATTTCGGTAACCGGCCGGATACGGGCAGCCCCTATAAGTAAGGCCCCAGAGGGCCGTGGCGTGGTGTTCCCGTGGTTCCTCTCCCCGTGGGGGAGGGGTGCTGCGGGCCTGCCACTGTCGGAAGCTCAGCCGCCGGTGGATGCTCTTTGTCCTCGCGTTTTCCGTGCTTGTTGGCAGGTTACTTAAGGGAGCAGCCATGGTCGTGGCGTTGCTCCCTGTGGCGGTGCAGCTGCCGATCGACCGCGCCACGCCAGATCAATTCCCCTGAAATCCTTGCCAAACCCACACTCGACACATATGCTGGGGACACTCCAACGATTTCAGTAACCCAGGGCACTGGGTGAAATCGCCCCACTCACAGCGCGAACATCATCGTTGTCCTGTGGGTGGTCCACCCCCAATCCACCCCCGAGTACCTTCCCAAGGAGGTCCACCATGCACACCTATACCAAGTACGGTTTCTACGCCATCGCAGTCGCAGTCTGTGGGCCGTTGCTCGCGACCATGAGCACCACCCCTGGTCTCGGGATCACGGGCTGGACCACCGCACTCCTGGCCCTGTGGGCGGCGATGTTCCTCTTCATTGCTGGGGCTACCCCGCAGGATCGCAGGTAGTCCTGGTCTTTCCGTCCGGGCCAGTCGCTGAAGCTGCCGTCTGCGGATGATAGAAAGCCCGGTGTCGCCTCTGTGGCGGCACCGGGCTTTCGCGGCTCTTCCGTAGTTTTTGGAGTTGCCTAGCTCACCTCGAACAACGGTTCCCTGCCCCATCGGGCCGCCCACCCCCGGGCGCGTCCACGCATGCACGAAGACCCCGCACAGCACACAATAGATAGAAAGCAAAACAACTACGCGGCTATAACGAGGGGGTCTGAGTCAAATTTTGGCATGGTCTGTTCTGGACAACCAGCCTGACCAGGGACCCGCCAACTAGGTGGCAGCCATCACCGCCTCCTCCCGGCCACTGGAAGACCCCAGCGACGCGATAAACGCCAGCTCAAACTTCGCAGGCGACCGCCCCCCAACGCATCCTGAGGACGCCGGCAGTTGTAGGTATCCAAGATCCACCACCGCCCCCCGGCGCGCCCGCAGTCATCAACGGGGCGGCCCTGATCGACTGCCCCACGTTCCGCACCACGGTGTGCTGCCCGGCCTGCTACGGCACACGTGCCATCAACAGGGCTGGAGTTACACCACCCTAGCCCTCAATACTTGTCACTTAAACCAGGCTCTGACGTTGCCGCCGGGCCGTGGAAAAGCCCGAGACCCTGTGCATGCACAGGGGCTCGGGGGTTGTAGCAGTAGGTGGGCGCGGATGGCAGCCGTGCGGCAGGGCGGTGCAGAGGGCGTTCGCGCCGCACAGCCTGCGCTCACCGCGGGTGAGGCGATGCGGCCAGTGTTGGAGTGTTCGCGGTGCTGAGGGGTCAGTGCCTTACGCTGCGGGCATCGCGTTAAGCAATCGCTGCGCGGGCAAGGCGGTGGTGTAGTCACAGCGAGGGCGACGAGTTGGCCTCACGCCAGACGCTGCTTCCCTCGGCGGGCAGTCGCCTGCCCGCCCCGGCCGGTCTGTCGGGACCACGAGGGTGCGTGTCTTAAAACTCATGAAGCCCGAAGAAGCGGTTCAGGGCGTGGTGGACCCCGTCGGCTTCCTGATCCTCAATGCGCAGATAGCGGCGGGCGAAGTCCGGTGAGGCGCCGATTGCCTTGGCGAGGTCGTCGATGCTCACGCCGTTGTCGTAGGCACTTTTGGCTGCATCGCGGAGTTGGTCCTTCGCGACATCGAGTTGTACTTGGAGGTCGTCGGCCACTGCGTCGGCTGCGCGGACCTGTTCGAGGAAGAGCTCCTTGGGGTTATCGGCGGCCGCAAGGGTGGCGTCGATCGTGTACGAACAGTGACTGTCGGGCAGCGTGGTGGTGTCCTCGACGCGGCCGTAGAGGGATTGCGCCCGCTCGAAGTGGGTGTCGACGATCTTCCGCATGATGGGGAGGCCGACCTTTGGGTCGGGGCGGCAGGCTCGCGCAATGTCGTCGAGCGTGTTGATATCGGTGAGGGTGACCTCGTCCGGAGCGCAGCCGTAGACTGCACAGGCCAGTCCTTTGAGAAGTTCCGGGGTAATCTGGCGTACCTCAAAGGGGGAGTCGGGAAATGAGTCAGGGAAGACGGCCTGCCACTGGTCAGCCCAGTCGATGGGCAGGGGCGCGTCGGGTTGGCGGTGGGCGTGGGCGTAGCAGATGGCGTCGCGGCACGATTCGAGGCTTCCCGTGGAGTAGACACGGCGCTCTCTGTAGTAGTCGTAGGCACGCAAGAGGTACATCGGGTGACCGTCCTTGGGATTTCCAGTTCGGGCGCACTGTGCGCCCTGGGGGCTGTGGTGGTCCGATATGTAGTTATAACCAGTCGCCGGGTGGTTATCGGCGGTGGTGTTGACATCCTATGGGCTTTTCCGGGGCTGCGCCAGGGGAGGGGGCAAAAAGTGATGAAGGGAACAAAAATCGCCCTGACCTGTGTTAATGAGTAGAATGATTCCCCCGATGCAAGGGGATGTTTCCCCATCGCTCTGCGGTCGCGGTCCGTGTTGAGTGCGGTGTGGGCTTGTGTTTGCGGGGAAGTCGCGGCCCGATGTCTCATACCAGTTGCCCTGGCATCTGGGACCACTGCTGGTGGGTGTTGCCGGCGTGCGCCCGCGCAGTGGCTGGCGTGGCACCTGGTCTGTGCATGCTGTGAGCCTTCGTGCCGGGTTGGGCGTAGGGGGCCTGATCGGTGTGGTGTTGCGGCCTGATGTCGGCCCGGCACCATGCAGCCTTGTGTGTGGGGCTGGGGAGGGATGAAAAAAAGGGGCCCACCGTGTCCTTCCGCCATCGGTGATGGGGTTGGGGTGGGACCCTTCTTTGTTGCCGACGCGTTGCGTGGGCGGTGAGGCGTTCAAGCCTCAGCGTTCTCGGGCTTGGTGCAGGCGTTAGGCCTGGCCCTCAAACAGCTGGGTGACGGAGCCGTTTTCGAAGACTTCCTTGATCGTCTTCGCCAGCAGCGGGGCGATCGACAGGACGGTGAGGTTGTCCCAGCCTTCGTGGTCCTGGGGGAGGGTGTCGGTGGTGATGACTTCCTTCGCGCCGCACTGGGAGAGGCGCTCCCGGGCGGGGTCAGAGAACACGCCGTGGGTGCAGGCGATGATGACGTCGGTGGCACCCGCTTCGCGGAGGACACCAACAGCGCCGGCGATGGTGCCGCCGGTGTCAATCATGTCGTCGAGGAGCACACAGGTCTTGCCGGCGACGTCACCGACGACGCGGTTGGCCACGACCTGGTTGGCGACGTCGACGGAGCGGGTCTTGTGCACGAACGCCAGCGGCGCGTCGCCGAGGGTCTTGGCCCACTTCTCCGCGACCTTCACGCGACCGGCATCGGGGGAGACGACAGCAATGTTGTCGAGGCTGTAGTTGTCCTTGATGTAGTCGGTCAGGATCGGCATGGCGTGCATGTGATCGACCGGGCCGTCGAAGAAGCCCTGGATCTGGTCGGTGTGCAGGTCGACGGAGATGATCCGGTCCGCGCCGGCGGTGCGGAGCAGGTCGGCGATGAGGCGGGCGGAGATCGGCTCGCGGCCGCGGTGCTTCTTGTCCTGGCGGGCGTAGGGGTAGAACGGCAGGATCGCGGTGATGCGCTTCGCGGAACCACGCTTGAGCGCATCAATCATGATGAGCTGCTCCATGATCCACTTGTTCAGCGGCTGCGGGTGGGACTGCAGCACGAAGGCATCGCAGCCGCGCACGGACTCTTCGTAGCGGACGAAGATTTCGCCGTTGGCGAAGTCGCGGGCCGTCATCGGGGTGACGTCCACGTCCAGTTCCTTGGCGATCGCCTCGGCAAGTTCGGGGTGGGCGCGCCCGCTGAACAGCATCAGGTTGCGCTTGTTGTCGATCTGGTGAGTAGTCATAGCGGTGGGTGTACCTGCTGACCCTTCCTTGATGTGGGTTGGCCCCGGTATAAGGCTGCGACAAGGCAACAACGAACCCACGCCACGCCCACCAGTGGTGTCCTCCCCGGGGGTGTCGTGCCGGGCACACGGTGCGCGCCGCAGTGGGTGACACGGGGGAGAAGCTCAGTGGTGGGGCGGTGGTTGTGTTTTCGCTGCGCCGCCCCGCGCCCGAGGCTGCGGTGGCACCACAGACACTCGACGGGCATCGGGTGGGGCTGGTGGTGCCGGGTGGCGAAGGAAAAGTGAAAAAGAGAGAAGAAAACTGCACACGCCGCACCCGGTGGTGCGCGCGTCCGCTACCAGTGTAACCGCTGGGGACCACCCCACTGTTGGCGCGCCCCCACGCGTGGCCACACAGCTATGCGTGCCCAGCCGGAAAGCCCACCTGAACAGTGCGGATGTCAGACGCGACCGCGCCCCGCGCGCGGGCGGCACGCAAGGGCGTCCACCCCATCCGGGGGAGAGCGCGGGCACCCGCGCAAGGCTGGCCACCCCGGGCGGCCGCCTGGGGTGGTGCGGCTTACTGGTGGCTAGTCCTGCTCGACGATCGGGGTGCCGGCGGCGTGGGCGCGGGCCGCGGCCTCAGCGGCGGGGGTGCCGGGGCGCTTGTTCTCCACCCAGCCTTCGATGATGCGCTGCGGGCCCCCGGAGACGACCAGTGCGCCGGCGGGCACATCGCCGCGGATGACGGTGCCGGCGCCGGAGTAGGCGCCGTCGCCGACGGTGACGGGGGCGATGAACATGGTGTCGGAGCCGGTGCGGACGTGGGAGCCGATGGTGGTGTGGTGCTTGTTCACGCCGTCGTAGTTGACGAACACACTCGAGGCGCCGATGTTGGACTCTTCGCCGACGGTGGCGTCACCAATGTAGGTGAGGTGGGGCACCTTAGAACCATTGCCAATGGTGGCGTTCTTCGCCTCGACGAAGCCGCCGAGCTTGCCGCGGGCGCCGAGGACGGTGCCGGGGCGCAGGTAGGTGAAGGGGCCGATGGTGGCGTCCTCACCGATGACGGAGAGCGTGGCGTGGGTGCGCACCACGGACGCCCCGCGGTGGACTTCCATGTCGATGAGGGTGGTGTCGGGGCCGATCTCCACACCATCGGCGATGCTCGTCGCCCCCTTGAGCTGCACACCGGGGTGGATGAGCACGTCCTGGCCGATCTCCACATCGACATCAATGAAGGTGCTGTCCGGGTCCTCCAGGGTCGCGCCACCACGCATCGCCTTCTCGCAGAGGCGGCGGTTGAATTCCTTCGCAATCGCGGCGAGCTGCACACGATCGTTCACACCGGCGATGAGCGCGGCGTCGTCGATGCGGTGGGCGCGCACAATCTTGTCCTCTGCGCGGGCAATGCCGATGACGTCGGTGAGGTAGAACTCGCCCTGGGCGTTGTTCGTATCCAGGCGGCCCACCGCGTCCCGCAGCAGTGCCGCATCGAAGGCGTACACACCGGAGTTGATCTCGTCGATGAGCTTCTGCTCCGCGGTGGCGTCCTTTTCCTCCACGATGCCGGTGACCTCACCGTCGGCGGTGCGGATAATGCGCCCGTAGCCGGTGGGGGACTCAATCGTCGCGGTGAGCACCGTGACGGAAGCCTTCGGCGAGGTGGTGTGCTCCTGCAGGAGGTTGGTGAGAGTCTCCGAGTTGAGCATCGGCACGTCGGAGGTCGTCACGAGCACGGTGCCCTCAAATGCGCCGCCGGCCGCAGCATCGAGCTCCGCCAGGCCGCAGGCCACCGCATCGCCGGTGCCGTTCTGCTGCTCCTGCACCGCGATGAGCACCTGCTCCAGCCCGTGGGCGGCGCTCAGCTTCGGGGTTTCCGCCTCAATGGCGGGGATGACCTGGTCGCGGCCGTGGCCGACAACGGCAACAACGTTGCGGTCGGTGACGCCGGCGGCGGCGAACAGGGCGTGGCCCAGCATGCTGCGGCCGCACACGTGGTGCAGCATCTTAGGCCGGGTGGATTTCATGCGGGTGCCCTGGCCGGCGGCCAGGATGATGACGGCAACGTCACTCATGGGGGATCTCCGATCGAGTCAGCTCGGGATGACACTTGTGCTTCCCACTTTCCCACACCCTTTTGCTTTGTGCCCACACCCACCGCCCCGCCCGCGCGCCCCACGGGTACCGCACCCACCCCGCACACCCCGCACACGCGCACCCCCGTACGCCGCACACAGCCCGCGTCAGCCCACGGATGTGCGCTGTTCTCCCCGGGAGACAGATCCACACACAGGAGCGGGGGAGAGCGGCGGTAAGGGAGTGGGAGAGGAGCAGAGAAAGACGAGAAGGGAAGGGAAGGAAGAGAAGAAAGGGAAGCGGGGCATTCCAGGGCGCAGACGCACAAAGAATCGCCCGGGGTACCCCGCACCTGGCGGGTGTGCTCCGAGCGATTCGTTTTGTCGGCTTCCCTGCTAGGACTCGAACCTAGAAAGACGGCACCAAAAACCGTTGTGTTGCCAATTACACCACAGGGAAAAACGGTCAGAAAAACCGCGAACAGAACTCTAGCACAGTGCCTGCGGGCAGGTGCCTGCGGGGCGCCCGGGGTGCGGTGGGGGTGCGCGCATGCTGGTGGCTTAAGCTTGAAGCCATGGTCAGGCAAAGGATGAGCGGTAAGCAGCGCCGGGAACAACTCATTGAGGTCGGCAGGTCGACGTTCGCTGAGCGTGGCTTCGAAGGCACCAGCGTCGAAGAGATCGCGGCGCGCGCCGGGGTGAGCAAGCCGGTGATCTACGAGCACTTCGGCGGCAAGGAAGGCCTCTACGCCGTCGTCGTCGACCGCGAAATGGTGCGCCTCGAAGGGGTGATCACCTCCTCCCTGGAGGCGGGCCGCACCCGCCGCCGCATTGAGCAGGCGGTGCTGGCGCTGCTCACCTACGTGGAGGAGCACACCGACGGCTTCCAGATCCTGGTCCGCGACGTCACCCCCGGTGGGGAGCGCTCCTACTCGACGTTGCTCAACGACGCGGTCGCCCAGGTGTCCCACATCTTGGCTGGCGCCTTTGAGCAGCGTGGCCTCGACCCGGCGATGGCGGTGCTCTACGGGCAGGCGCTCGTCGGCATGGTGAGCATGACGGCCCAGTGGTGGCTGGATGTGCGCAGCCCCGACAAGGAGCAGGTCGCCGCCCACATCGTGAACCTGTGTTGGAATGGCCTGGCCGGCATGGATCCGCACCCGCGTCTGCGGGTGCTGGAGGACCCCAGCGATGGGGGCGTGGCCCCGGCCGCCCTGGGCGACAGCGCTGCCGCCGCCGACGCAGCAGCAGAACCCGGCAGTCCTGCGGCCGAGCTCGGCGAGACGCAACCGGGTCGCCGGCAGGAATAGCACCACGCCAACCTCGGTGGCACCCACACGATCGGCTGTCGCGGTGCGCTTGAGCCCAGTACCCCCAGGCGGACCGCGGGCGCACCTGCTGCAGCGGCCACCTGTGGACAACCGGCCCGGCCTGGCCCCACCTGTGGACATCCCCGGGCGGTGGCCGCCGGCGGTGGTGTCGCCGCCGGGTATCGTGAGGTGGTCGACAGTCCCGGGCCGCGCCTGTCCACGGGCAGCAGATGCTTCTCTGTGGCGGCGGGTGTGCCTGGCGGCTGATTCTCGGGGAACATTCCTCGTGCAGCACCATGACAGCACCGCACGGTGTGCTGTGCCGACAAGGAGCTGGTGCGCTGCTGTGCGCCGGTGTGTGTACTCGGACGTTTTCTTAGCGATCTCTTCTCTCTTCTTCTCGCTTCTCCTGTCTTTTTCTGTATCTTCCTCATCTACGCAATCGCCTCAACAATCCAAGGGTGTGACGAGACACAAGTGTCGAAAGCTCAACGTGTAACCGCAGGCAGCGCCGGCGCACTGGCGGGCGGGGTGCCCATGCTCTCCGGGCTGGCCCGGGTCGCAGCAAGCGACCGCAAGTTCGCCGGCATGCTCTCCCACGTCGGCCAGCCGCTGCACATCACGAGCCTGCCGCAGGTGCGCCCCTGGGCGCTGGCCACCCTCGCGGGCCGCGCCCCGGTGCTTGCGGTGGCGGCCACCTCCCGGGAGGCAGAAGACCTTGCCGCCGAACTGCGAGAAATCCTCGGCGAGCACAAAGTGGCGTTGTTCCCCGCCTGGGAGACGCTGCCCCACGAGCGCCTGTCGCCGGGCAAGGACAGGATTGGCCGCCGCGCGGAGGTGCTCTCCCACGCGGGGGATCTGCAGGTGGTGGTGACCACCGCCCGCGGGGTGTCGCAGCCGGTGCTGGCCCAGGATCCGGGCCGCACCCCGATCGTGCTGGAGGTCGAGCAGGAGCACGACTTCGATGCGCTCGCCGGCGAGCTCGTGCGTTTCGGCTACCAGGCGGTGGACCTGGTGGCCGCCCGCGGCGAGTTCGCGGTGCGCGGCGGCATTATTGATATTTTCCCCACGACGGCGGAGCTGCCGGTGCGTGTGGAGTTCTGGGGCGATGAGGTCTCTGAGATCCGCCCCTTCAGCGTCGCCGACCAGCGCACCCTCGCCGCCGAGGACGTGGAGACGGTCGCCACCTCCGCCCGCACCGGCGGTGCTGGTGCTGCTTGTGCAGGCACCGCGGCGCGGGTGCAGCGGGTGGAGATTTTCCCCGCCCGGGCGATCCTCCTCGACGAGGAGGTCCGGGAACGCGCCCTCGAGCTGGCGGTGCGCTACGCCTCCCACCCCACCCTGGCGGAAATCTTTACCAAGCTTTCCGACGGCATTGCCGTCGACGGCATGGAAGCCCTCCTGCCGGAACTTGTCACCAGCGAGCTGGTGGCGCTGCCGGAGCTTTTGCCGCGCGGCACCCACATGGTGGTGCTCGACCCGATGAAGGTGCGCACCCGCGTGGCGGACCTGCAGTCCACCGACGAGGAGTTCCTCGCCGCCGGCTGGGAGGCCGCCGCCATGGGGGCCACCGGCCCCATCGCGGCCGAAGGACTCGACCTGGATGCCGCGTCCTTCCGTTCCTTCGACTCGCTCATGATTTCTGCCGCGCGGCGGGGCGCGGTGTGGACGATGAGCGCGCCGGGCATGCTTGACGACGGGGTGGCTGAGGATGATGCGCTGCCGCTCGAGTTTGAGGCGGCACCGCAGCCCCGCGGCGACATGAAAGAAATCGCCGCCATGATGGCGATGCTGCAGGCCCACACCCGCGACGGAGGGCGGGCAGCCTTCATCGCGCCCGCGGCCGCGGTGGTTAAGCGGATGGCGGAGCGGTTTAAAGAAAACGGCATCCCCACCAAGGTCGCCACCTCCGGCTGGGAGCCCACCCCCGGGGAGGTGACGCTCTACCAGGCGCTCAGCCACGCGGGCCTGGTGTTCCCGCACCCCTCCCGCTACGGGGAGACCCAGGACCTGCCGCTGGTCGTCATCACCGAAACCGACCTCACGGGCAACCGGGTGGGCGATATTTCCCGGGCGAAGCGGAAGCCCGCCCGCCGCCGCAACCGGGTGGATCCTTTGGCGCTGCACCCGGGCGACATTGTGGTGCACGAAACCCACGGCATTGGGCGTTTCGTGAAGATGACGGAACGCACCATCGACGCCGGTGACGAGACCTCCCGCCGCGAGTACGTGGTGTTGGAGTACGCGCCGAGTAAGCGCGGCCAGCCCGCCGACCAGCTCTACGTGCCGATGGATGCCCTCGACATGCTGAGCCGCTACACCGGTGGCGATGCGCCGAGCCTGTCGAAGATGGGCGGCAGCGACTGGAAGAACACCAAGAAGCGGGCGCGTGCCGCCGTGCGGGAGATCGCCGCCGAGTTGGTGGAGCTCTACGCGAAGCGGACGACGACCCCGGGGCACGCCTTTGCCCCGGATTCCCCGTGGCAGCGGGAGATGGAGGACAACTTCCCCTACACGGAGACGGAGGATCAGCTCACCGCCATTGAGGCGGTGAAGGCCGACATGGAGGCCCCGCGCCCCATGGACCGCGTCATCGTCGGCGATGTGGGCTACGGCAAGACGGAAGTGGCGGTGCGCGCCGCATTCAAGGCCGTCCAGGACGGCAAGCAGGTGGCGGTGCTGGTGCCGACGACGCTGCTCGCGCAGCAGCACCTGGCGACCTTCCAGTCCCGCACCGACGGTTTCCCCATCACCATCCGGGGCCTGTCACGGTTCACCAGCGCCCGGGAGGCGAAGGAGACGCTGGCGGGCCTGGCCGACGGCAGCGTCGACATTGTCATTGGTACGCACCGGTTGCTGCAGACCGGCATCCAGTGGAAGAACTTGGGCCTCATCATCGTCGATGAGGAGCAGCGCTTCGGCGTGGAGCACAAGGAACACATCAAGGCGCTGAAAGCGGCGGTGGATGTGCTCACCATGTCGGCGACCCCGATTCCCCGCACCCTGGAGATGTCGATGACGGGCATCCGGGAAATGTCGACGATTCTCACCCCGCCGGAGGAACGGCAGCCGGTGCTCACCTACGTCGGCGCCCAGGAGGATAAGCAGGTCGCGGCCGCCATCCGCCGGGAATTGCTGCGCGACGGGCAGGTGTTCTACGTCCACAACAAGGTCAAGAGCATCGACAAGCGCGCCCGGGAACTCCGGGAGCTGGTGCCGGAGGCCCGCATCGTCATCGCCCACGGGCAGATGAGCGAGGAGCAGCTGGAGTCCACCGTGCAGGGCTTCTGGAACCGCGACTACGACGTGCTCGTGTGCACCACCATCGTGGAAACCGGCCTGGACATCGCTAACGCCAACACGCTCATCGTGGAAGACGCCCACCACATGGGCCTGTCGCAGCTGCACCAGCTGCGCGGCCGAGTGGGGCGCTCCCGGGAACGCGGCTACGCCTACTTCCTCTACCCGAAGGGCGTGACGCTGACGGAGACGTCCTACGACCGGCTGGCCACCATCGCCAGCAACAACGAGCTGGGTGCCGGTATTGCGGTGGCCCGCAAAGACTTGGAAATGCGCGGCGCCGGCAACATCCTCGGCGCGGAACAATCCGGCCACATCAACGGTGTGGGCATGGACTTGTACATGCGGCTCATCAAAGAAGCAGTGGACGCGTTCCGGGCGCTCGCCAACGGTGAAGTCATCGACGGCAGCGACACCACCCGCAAGGAAATCCGCATCGACCTGCCGGTCGACGCGCACATCCCCACCGATTTCATCGCCAGTGAACGCCTGCGCCTGGAGGTGTACCGCAAGCTCGCGGAAGCCGCCAGCGAAGACGACATCGCCCGCACCGTGGAGGAAGTCACCGACCGCTACGGCGCCCTGCCGCGGGAAGTGCACCGCCTGCTGGCGGTCGCCCGCCTGCGGCTCGTCTGCCGCGCCGCGGGGCTGACGGATATCGGCATGCAGGGCAGCCGGATGAAGATCCACCCCGTCGACCTGCCGGATTCCAAGCAGGTGCGCCTGCGGCGCATGTACCCGGGTGCCGCTTATCGGGCGGCGGCGAAAGCCATCCAGATGCCGATGCCGAAGGCCGGCAGCCGGATCACGGACCCGCAGCTGCGCGACGAGGAGCTCATCCAGTGGTGCGCCGACTTCGTGTCGACCATGTTCGACGTTCCCGGCGTGGAGGTGACGACGGGTGCCGCCCGCGAGGCCACCGCCCCGCGGATCACCGACACCCCGCCCGAGGCCACCCGCGGCGGCCGCACCAGTAGCACCCGGAGTGCGCGGACCGGGCCGCGGACCCCCACCAGTGCGGCGAGTACGGCCGGCGGGTTTTCCTCCCGCTCGTCCGCGCCGCGGCTGGGGCAGTACGACCCGAACCGGGGTGGCACGAGCGATGTGCAGCGCAAGGCCGCGGAGCGCCGCGCCCGCCGCAAGGCCCGCCACGATGACGACGATGGGCCCGTCAGCGGCGTGTTCAGCTTCTCCGGCTAAGCCGCCACGGTGGGTGCCCCTGGTCCCGCACCCACTGCCCCGGGGTAGCCGCCCCGGGGGTGGTGGGGCAGGGGTGCGGCCTACAATGGGGTTTTCTCAGCAGAAGTGCTTCTTCATCGACGCACCCCCACCCCACCGGCCCCATCTTCCACCGCACCGCGCGGTGTGGGGATGGCTCCCGGCCGGTTGCTATCGGAGGCCCCACCATGAGCGATCGTCTGTCGCCCGCACACCCGCCGCAGGGCAGCACCCCGGCACCCGCGCCGCCCACCCCGGCCCCCGCTGGGTCCTCCTCGCGCGCCCTGTGGCTGGCGCTGGCAGTCTTCGTGCTCCTCGTGGTCGGCATGGGGGTTGTCCACGAGCAGGTGCACGACTCTGGCACGGCGATGGAATGGGTGTATCCCGTGATCGCGGGCAGTGTGGCCGGCTGTTCCCTGTTTGGGGTCCTGCGGAAGCTACCCCGCTGGGTGTTGCTCCTCATCGTCTGTGCTGGAGTGGTGCTGTCGGTGGCGGTGCAGTGGGCCTTGTACACGGAAGCAAGCTTGTGGGAGGTCGTCGGCCCGGATCTGCCCGAGTACGACACCGACCTCTTTGAGACCCCGGATACCGGCCCGATCTCCCCGGCGCTGGCGGGCCTGTTGGCGACGCTGTGGCCGCTGCTGCCGGTGTTCCTCGGGTGCGTGTTCGGTGGGGTGGCAGCCGTCGTGTGCGGGCGCCCGCCCGCAGCCGCCCCAGCTGATCTTTCCGCGCACCCGCCTGCCACCGACCAGCGCGCCGTGGCGGCGCGGTTGGAGGAAGAGGGCTACGAGATGCGGGTGCGGCCCGCCCGCCAGGTGCTGCGGGCACCGGGCACCACCTGGCATAAGGGGGCGGTGATCTCCGGGATGGTGGCGGTGGTGCTGTTCTCCATCGCGCAGATGGTGGTGCCGCCACTTCTTGGCGTCTTCGCCATGTTCTTCACCTTCCCGCCGCTGGCGGCACTGGTGGCCTGCGGGCTGCTGTTTGCCTGCGGGCGGTTGGGCTATCGCACGATGACGACGCTGGCGGTGCTGGGTGCGGTGCCGCTGCTCATTCAGCTGGTGGTCTTCGCTGATGGGGCGGTGGGGCCGATCATTTACCTGCCGGGGCTCATCGATGGCGTGTTCATGCTGATGCTGTACGTGGGCCTGCTGGGGTTGCACGTGTTGTTCTGGACGCCGCGCCTGCGGGCCCGGGACGCCGTCCGGGACACTACCCGCGCGGAGTCCCAGGACGCATCCCCCGCAGCAGCCGGCACCACGCCCGCGGCACTGGGCGCACAGCCTTCCGCCCCGCAGGCTGCGGGTGCACGCACCCCCAGTGATCTGCTCACCGGGGATGTGCGGGTGTGGTTCGCCCGCCCGCAGCAGCTGCCGCTGTGGTCGAAGGATTTCTTCCGCCGCGGCGCCCAGGTGCCCGTCGGCCTCGTGGGGGTCTTCAGTTCCCTGGTGCAGGTGTCGCTGCTGTTCATTTTCCTCATGATGCTGCAGCTGCCGCTGGGCGACCCGCTGGTCTTGGCGCCGGCGGTGTTGCTCGCCGGCTGGGCGCTGTGGTCCCAGCCCCGCACTGTCGTCGTGCGCACCACGGTGGTGGCTGGTATCAGCTGGGTGCTGGTGTACGCGCTGCAGCTGGTGTTGTTCTTTACCGACGCGTTGTTCGCCGAGGGTGGGGTGTTCGGTGTGCTCAACCTCGTGGTGTACGTCGGCGCGACGGTGTCGCAGACGCTGCTCCTGGCGGGTGGGGTTGTGTGGTGGAAGCGGTCCCGGGTGCCGGAGTGGGTGTGGGAGGCGCGGGCGTATGCCCAGTACCAGGCTGATGCCCAGCGGCACGCGGCAGGTGGTGCCCGCGCGGGCGCGGCGCGGGGGTAGTGCGCACGCGGGGACGTTTTCCGCCGCAAGGTAGGGTGGCCTCATGCACACCTCTGATACAGCGGATCCTTGTGCCGAATCCGCGCACCCCACGGACGTCGATACTGCCGCGGATACCTCGGGTTCCACGGATATCGCGGATACCTCGGATACCTCGGACACCGCGGATACCCCCGATGCCGCGGCGGAGAATCCCCACACCCCCACCGAGGAGCCACGCCCCTCAGGCCTGGTGATGGCCACCGTGCGGGCGCGGCGGTATCTTGCGACACCGGCGTGTATCGCCGCCGTGGTGTTGGCGTTTCCGCTGTATCTGTTGGTGCTCGGCCCGGGCGGGGACCTGTCGGTGATGGGGATCCCGGGGATGAGCGTGGGCCTGATGTCCGCCGTGGTCGCCGGTGGGGTGCTGGCGGGCCGCACGCGGGCCACGAAGATGCTGGTGTTGCTGGCGGCGGTCATTGCCGCAGTCGTGCTGCAGCTTGTGGTGGGGCAGGTGTTCAGCCCCATAGATGTCGCGTTGTCCCCGGAGGCGTTGTCCTCTTCCGGCACCGAGTTCGCCGTGGCACTCCTGCTGGCGGCGCTGCCCGTGCGGCCGGTGGTGCTCGCGATCGCCGCTGCGAGCTGCGCGGGCCTGCTGGTCCGCGATATCCCCTTCGCGGAGGCCTCCGAGCAGCGGCTGCGCCTGCCGGGCGAGCCGCTCGATGAGGCGACGGTGCAGATTCTGGAATCCCAGGGCTACCAGGTCCAGGCCCGTCCCCCGCGGGCCCGTCTCCAGTACAGTGTGGCGCGCGCCGGCTGGCCGCCGGTGGTCACCGCGGTCATGAGCGTGCTGTTGCTCTCCGTGGTGTTGCTGGCCGGTTCCTTTGTCGCGGCGGTGGGGTTCGTGTGGATGACTCCGCCGGTGGTGTCCGCACTGGTGGCCACCGGTGCGCTGGTGCTGTGTGGGCGCTGCGGGTACCGCAGCATGACAGTCCTCACGGCGTTGGGCGGGCTGCCGCTGCTGCTGCAGCAGGCGATCGTTGTGAGCGACCCGGTGGGCCCGTCGTTCTATCTGCCGATCCTGTTGGATGGCCTGTTCGCCGCATGCTTCTTCCTGGGGCTCATGGGCCTGCACATCCTGTTCTGGTCGGACCGTCTCGCCCCGCCGACGCGGGCGGATGCGCTAGAGGCGAACGACGATGAGATAGCGGATGATGCCGTGGCGGCACCACCCGTGGTGCCGGGTGCCGGGGTGGTGGAGTACCGGGTGTGGAACCCCGCGGGGGAGCAGCATGCCCCGTGGACAAAGGCCTTTTTCCGCCATGGTGTCCAGGTGCCGACCGCGGTGGCGGCCTTCGCGTCGGTGCTGTCCTTCCCGCTGGCTGGCCTGTGGGTGGTGGTGATGCTGCCGTGGCCGCTGCTCACACCGGTGTTGGCGGGCGTGGTGTTCGTCGCCGGGTGGCGGCTGTGGTCGGCGGGAAGAAAAGCCCTGTGGCAGGCAGTGGTCTCGGGAGTGTTGCTGTGGGTGCTGGCCGCGGTGATTCGGCGCAGCTCTTTGGATTTCTCCAGCATGAACAACGATGCGCTCGTCGCCATCACCATGCTGGGCAGTGAGGCGTTGGCGACGCTGAGCGTTGGCCTGACCATCGCTGCCGGGGTGCAGCTGTGGCAGAAGAGCCGGCTGCCGGAGTGGGCGCGCGTGGAAGGCCAGGTCCGGGTGGTGCAGGACGCCCCCGCAGCGGACCTCCCGGGTGAGGATTCCAACCCCGAGCGCGACGACGCTGAACCGACCGACGATGAGGGCACGCCTGCCGCGGGTACGCCCACCGCAGCCGCGCCGACCACCGGTGACGCCAACACCGAAGACGAGACGGTTGATGGTGCTCGCGATGTCGATGCTGACACCGACGACACAGTGGACGCTGAAGGCGACGTCGCCGCTGGCGCCGGCGCCGAGGAGCCTGCGCCTGTCGACACACCTGCCTCAGGGGAGGACGGTGCCACCGAGGTGCCCGTCACCGTGGCGTCCGCACCGACTGCGCCGGCAGGTGGTGCGCCTGCTGGGGCGCGGCCGTATCCGCAGGCGTTGCGGGTGAAGTACCGGAAGAAGCGGCAGCGCAGACTGCGCTGAGGGCCGTGGCTGGGGCCCTGGGGGCTCGTGTGCCCTAGGCCAAAAATTGACGCAGACCCTCGTGCCGATGACGTGAGTCGAGACCAGCTGCGGTGGTCGCAATTGTTTGAGAAATCGTTGGCCCTGCCAGCATCAACCCAACAGCGATCACCTGCAGCCATTCCCCAGGTGCCCACACGGGCGCAGTGGAAACAGCGGATAAATTCGTCTGCGCGCCAGCGAAATTCTCAATACGCCACAGTCCCAACGGAAAGGCGCCCGGGCGGATCATCCCGGCAACCAACAACAGCGCAAGCCCTACCGCCAGGGCACCCCATGCGACACCGTGGCTGTGACGTGCGCGCCGGGCAACGTGGCTCACAGCAAAAACAACACCCGCGATGACCAATGGGACGAACACCTGAACAAGCAGTGGGCCGATGCCGAACACCAGCGGGACACTCGCGCTCAGGGGAGTTGGCGAGTCCACACCCAGTACAGCAACAGCAAGCCCCCCAATCACGGCAGAAAGACTGCACGAGAGTAAAGCCGGGATGACACGCTGCCGTGCCCATACTCCCCACACGATGCCGATACAGGACGAATTCGCCGCCCCATAGAGCAGCCAGTACTCGTGGGTTCCCGCGTATTCGGTCTGATACTCCTCGAATCCGAAGCTGGCAGCCCACCGAACCTGTGCAACGGCGAGCGCGGTGGCTGCAATCCATGCGACCGCACCAACAATTTTTTGTGTCTTAGGATGAGCGTCGTCGGAAAGCCAAAAGGTCCAACGAGCCATGATCCCGGCGATTGCCAAGCCTCCTGCAGCCGACAATCCGTAGGTGCTGACCACATACGAATCTGCCATCGGCAGTGCACCCCACCAGCCTGCCGGCAGCTGCAGTTCGGGAGGGAGTGAGTTGGTGAACATGATGACCACGCCCAGGAGCCCCACCAACCCCACAACGTTGATACGTGCGTACAACGGTGGCTTTGCTGCACGGGATCGGGGCCCCAGCGCACCATCACGCTCACATGCGTTGTCCATCAACAATCCCCTTCATTGGGTGTGTAAGGCCCGTCGGAACCGCATTAGCGAATTCGTTCGTCCAGTTCCAACTTAGTATCGCTTTGGGCGGCCACAGTACGATTGGTCAACGGTGTAAACATCGCCGCATTGGACGTACTGATCCCACCTGTGTGCAGCCACAACCGCCCGCATCCGACTCCTCCTGGCTGCACGGTGGGGTGCAGGCCGGGTCAGAGGGATGCGGGCGGTGGTGTGCTGCCCTTGGGGGCGTGCTGCCCCGGAGCATGGTGCCCCGGGACGGGGCGTGTTAGGCGGTCTGCTCGAAGAGCTTGGAGCCCCAGTAGTCCTTCTCGCCGGTGACGCCGCCGGGGCAGGCGAAGATGGCGGAGGACTCGTAGCGGACGTACTCGTTCATCTTGTCGCCCTTGGCGAGCTTCGACTGGACGGGGATGAAGTCCTTGTCGGGGTCCGCGACGAAGGCGATGAAGAACAGGCCTGCGTCGAGGTGGCCGAAGCCGTCGGAGCCGTCGATGAAGTTGTAGCCGCGGCGCAGCATGCGGGCACCGTTGTTTTCACTGTGGTGCGCCAGCCGGGCGTGTGCGTCCGCGGGGATGACGGGGCCGTCGGTGCCGACGTACTCGTCGAGCGGTAGCTCGTCGAACTCGTGGGTGCGGCCCAGGGGTGCGCCTTCGAGCTTATCGCGGCCGAAGGTTTCCTCCTGGTCTTTGAGCACCTGCCGGTCCCAGTTCTCAATGAGCATTCGGATGCGGCGGGTGATCAGGTAGGAGCCGCCGTCCATCCACTGGCCGGGGGCGTGCACCCACACGTGCTCGTTGACGAGGTTTTCGTCCTCCACTTTGAGGTTGTTGGTGCCGTCCTTGAACCCGAAGAGGTTGCGGGGGGTGGCTTGGGCCTGGGTGGTGGAGGAGGTGCGCCCGAAGCCGAGCTGCGACCAGCGGACGGCGACTTTGCCGGTGCCTTCCTTGATGAGGACGCGCACGGCGTGGACGGCGACCTGGGGGTCGTCGGCGCAGGCCTGCAGGCAGATGTCGCCCCGGCTGATGGCCTCGTTGAGCATGTCGCCGGAGAAGTGCGGCAGGTCGTTGAGCTCGGCGGGCTTTGCGGCGGCCAGGCCGAAGCGCTCGTCGAAGAGGCTGGGGCCGAAACCGATCGTGATGGTGAGGTTCGCGGCCGGCAGGTCGAGTGCCTCGCCGGTGTCGGGGGCGACGGCGTACTGGCCGCCGCCGACGGCACCGTCTTCGACGGCTTCGAGCCCTTGGGTCATGCGCCGCGCCATCGCCGTCCAGGTGCGCAGCATCTCCTGTAGGTCTTCGCGGGTGGTGCCGGCGAGGACGTCGAGGGAGACGAAGTGCATGCGGTCCTGGGCGGCGGTGGTGATGCCTGCCTGGTGGGGGCCGTCGAAGGGGACGATGTGGTTGGGGATGGCGTCCCCGTGGGCGTCGCCTGGGGGCATCGCGGCGAAGCCGGCCACGCCGGCAACACCCAACCCGGCGCCCGTGAGGAATCCTCGGCGGGACAGCGCGGATGCGCCGTCACCGAAGACGCTGCCGTGTGCGTGGTCGGTGTCGCTCATGGGTTAGTTCGCCACGACTTCCTGCACCTTGGCGACGTTCTCCGTGAGGGTGTCCAGGGCGGTGGACAGTTCCTTGCGCTGCTCCTGGGTGACCTCGGCGTAGTTGATGAAGCCGTCGCCGTCACGGTAGCCGTCGAGCAGCTTCTGCACCTTCGCGAAGTCGGCGTTGATGGAGCTGAGCAGGTCCTTGTCGCGGGCGTCGAGGGCCTTCTCCAGGGAGGCGATGGCGGCCTTGGAGCCGTCGAGGTTGGCCTGGAAGTCGTAGAGGTCGGTGCCGGAGAAGACGTCTTCCTCGCCGGTGATCTTGGAGGTGGCGATCTCGTCGAGCAGGCCCTGGGCGCCGGAGGCGATCTGGACGGGGGTGATGGTGTAGTCCTTGGAGTCCACCCCGGCGACGAGTTCGTCGACGTCGGCGACGAGCTGCTTGGCGTCCGCCTTGGTCTCCTCGGTGATCTCGTTGCTCTCGAAGATGGCCTTTTCGATCTTGTGGAAACCGGTCCAGGTGTCGCCCTCCTCCAGGTCGGCTTCACGCAGGTCGATGCGCGGGTCGAGGTCGTCGGGGAAGGACTCGGCGACGGGCTCGATGCGCTCGTAGGGGGTGCGGGCGATGGGGAACAGGGCGCGGGCGGTGGCGATGTCGCCCTCGTCGATGGCGTCGGCGAAGAGCTTGGTCTGCTCCTTCAGGGCCTTCGTCTGGGAGCGGACGTAGGCGATGTAGCCCTCGACGGCTTCCTCGAGGACCTTGTCGCCGTCGGTGGCGGACTTTGCCTCACCGGTGACGGTCAGCTGGGAGGAAATACCCTCGCCCACCATGCCCGGCTTGCAGGTCAGGGTGTACTCGCCCGGGTCGGTGATCTGGACGGTGAGCTTACGGGTCAGGCCCGGGCCAATGTTTTCGACCTCGCCGATGACACGGCCGGCGGTGGTGTAGACGTAGAACTCGTTGACCTTGGAGCCGTTGTTGGTCACCTCGAAGGTGGAGGTGCCGGTGGTGGTCTCCGTGCCGGAGACCGCGCAGGTGGTGTCGTCGGCGGTGACGGTGAAGTTCTGGGCGTTGGCTTCATCGACCTTGTCGGCGCAGGCAACGAGGGTGCCGGGCAGGGCGAGGGACAGCGCTGCCAGGGACACAGTCTTCTTGAGGGTCATGGTGTTACAGGGTTTCTTTCTGTCCGGGGTGCACGAGGCGGTGGCCGCCACAGGCCTGTGGCATCCATCCGACCAGCGTGTGAGGGAGGGGGTGTATGCAGTTTTGGCAGCCACGCCGCCACCCCCACCACGGTCAGTGGTGTGGGGCGGGGCGCCGGGGCGAGCCCGCGGCGGGCGTGGCCGACAAGGGGAAGAAGAGAAAAAGGAGAAACAGAGCAACGCGCAGCGGCGCGTGCGGGCGCCTATGCCGTGGCCTGCGCCGCAGCCGGGGCGGCGGGGGTGGTCTCGCGCTGGGGGCGGAGGAACAGCCACAGGGCGACGACGAGGTAGACCGCCCAGCCGATCATGGAGGCCACGGTCGGTGCGGGCACCAGGTTGAAGATGCCTTCGATGAGGGCTGCGGGCGCGGAGCCCGGCACGAGGATGTGGGAGATGTCGAAGGCGAGGTTGTTCAGGCCCGGCAGCACCCCCGCTTCCTGCAGGTCGGTGATGCCGTAGCGGAGGATGCCGGCGGCCACGACGACGAGGAGGACCCCGGTGATCGTGAAGAACACCTTCAAGTTGATGCGCAGGGCGCCGCGGTACATGAGGACCGCGAGGACGACGGAGGCCAGCATGCCGAGTGCGAGCCCGAGGAAGGGCTTGGCCAGGGCGCCGTTGGTGAAGGAGTCGAAGACGAGCAGGGCGGTTTCGATGCCTTCGCGGACGACCGCGGTGAAGGCCACGACGACGACGGCGAAGGGGCCGACGGCGATGGCGGCCTCCATCTTGCCGCTGAGCTCACGGCTCATGTTTTTCGACGCCCCGCGCATCCACAGCAGCATCCAGGTGACCAGTGCGACGGCGATGAGGGAGGCGATGCCGCCGACGAGTTCCTGACCGGTGGAGGTCAGTGTCTTGGTGCCGAATTGGATGAGGAGGAAGGCGGCGATGGTGGCGGCGAGCGCGGCGGCGACGCCGAGCCACACCCAGCGGAGTTGGTCCCGGCGGTGGCCCTTGACGAGGAAAGCCACCAGGATCATCACGACCATGGAGGCCTCGAGGCCCTCGCGGAGACCGATGAGGAAGTTGGCAAACAGCATGAAAAGTGGTGTGTCTAATGTTCGGTGTCGTGGCGCACGGGCCGCGCGGTGGCGGTGGGGCGTCACGGGGTGGACGACGCGGCCGAGTTCTCGGCACGCGGCGGCCGGGGTGCGGGGTGCGCACGGCGGCAGCACTTTTTAGGCTAGCCCTCACACTGGGCGTGTTGGTAGCCCCCGGGGGAGTACAGGCGAAGAGAACTTGGCTGCGTTTCACCCCAATGGGTGTGAGGTCACACTGCGGTGCCGCCCGCATCACACCCGCCGGTGTGGGCCCGTAACCCCGTCCGACGGGTCCGTGACGAATCATCGTTTGGTGCGCATGCGTGCGTGCCGGGCGGGCTCGTGTTCTCACCCGATTGCTGTGGGTTGCCTGAATGTTGCCTGTGGCCTTGATGTTTGCGCGGGCGAAACCGTGGGGCGGGCGGCGGCGGGGGGAGAATCCTTCTGCGGGGGCGGGGTGCGCGGCGGCTATGATCGCCTACATGTCTGTCGTTCTGCTCGATCCGCGCTTCCCCGATGTGATTCCCGTTGACGCCGTCCCACATCTGCGTGGTGAGATTCGCTACACCGACGAGGTGGGGGTGCATGTGCGGTGGGTTGTCTCCGACATCGCGGCCCGCGCCCAGGGTGCAGACGACGAGGCGCGGGGCGCCCACAGCGCCCGCCCGGAGCCGGTGCTCATGTCGACAGACGCCGAGCACCCGGAGGTGCTCGCCGCGATCAACCGCGGGGAGACCGTCTATGCCAGCGCCTACCGCGGCACCGGCGGGGCGGACGCCCCGCGGGCGGACAGCTCTGCCACCCCGGCGCACCTGCGGGGAATTGAGGAGGCGCTGCAGGTGATGGAGCGCGCACTGACCATCGGCGGCTGGGAGCGGGCGCAGACCCACGAGTCCCTCCTGCCGTACCTGGAGGAGGAATCCGGCGAATTCGCCGAAGCGGTCCGCCAGTACGCCCCCGGGGATACCCGCCCGAGCCTGCAGGGCGCGAAGCAGTTGGAAAAGGAACTGGGGGATGTGTTGCTCCAGGTGCTCTTCCATGCCCAGATCGCCGCCAATCGGGGCGACTTCGATTTCGACGCGGTGGCCCGCTCCTTCGTGGCGAAGATGCGGGCGCGTAGCCCCTACCTCTTCGATGGCACGACCGAGATCGTCGACGAGGAGACGCAGATGCGCCTGTGGGAGGACGCCAAGCAGCAGGAGGACAAGCCTTTCGATCCGCTGACGGCGGACGCCTCCTTGCTGCCGCCCCTGGAGCCCCGGGGCCTATTGGATCTGCCGCCGCTGCCCGGGATGGACGTCTAACCGCCGCACCCAAGGGGTGCCAACACCCCACAGACGACAACACCCCAAGGGGAGTCGGGGAATGACAACGACGACGCGCCCACAGCCAGCAAGGACTTTTTCAAGGTCCCTATGTGAAGACTGTGGGCGCGTCGCTTGGGATGCGGGCAGGCGCGGGGCCGGGTGGGCTTGAGACGCCTGCCGCGGGGTTACTTCTTCGGTGCCAGCGCGAGCAGCGGCTCGATCATGCCGCGCAGGTTGCCGAGCTGCGGCATAGCCTCGGAGGAGCCGAGCTGGCTGGACAGCAGGGCGATCGGGTCCTTCTTGATCAGGCCGCACTCTTCGGCCTTGCCGGAGACATCGTTGCCAACCTTGGCGGCCGCAGCGGCGATGACGGCGTTGTTGCCGGCCAGGTCGGTGGCCTTCGCCTTGATCTTGGTCTCGAGGGTGATGCGGGTGTCCTCAGGGGAGTACAGGCCCAGGGTCTCCAGGCCGGACTTCACGTCCTGGCAGGACAGGTTCTCGGCGGTGTTCGTGCCGAGCAGCAGGCCCAGCAGGTCGAGTTCGCTGGCGTGCGCCGGGGTGGCGAACGCGGTGGCGGCGACCAGGGTCGCGGCGGTGGTGGCAAGAGCCTTCTTCAGCATGGTTGCTCCGATCGGGGGAAGAAAAACAAGGGGAGAACTAAGGAACACAGCGGCGCACGGCGAAGCCGAAGCGGTGACGAGTTCGCAGGTGTGCCGCACTGCCGGTCTTCTTTCGGGGGATCTCCTCCCGGCCCCTTTTGTGTCCCCTGTGTCCCTTGCGTCCCCTGTGTCCGTCACGCGCTCCAGTACTGGCGTGCCCGTGGGGGGCGGGAAGGGGGAGAACTGTAGGCCCGGCCCCGGGGTAGCGCCACGCAGAACGTGGATGTTCCAGGTGAGACGTGTGTGGGACGGTCAGGGGAGAGAGGATAAGGGAAGAGGGGAGGAAGAGACCGAGGTCTCGTGAGAAGACGAGGCAGACTGCGGCGGCTGCGATCGCGCCGGGTGATGGCCTGGCGGGGCGCGTGCTGTCAGCGGTGGTGGGTACTCGGCAGAGCCTTGCGGGCATTCACTCCCGGGGCGGCCTGCGGATACCACACCACTCGTTGTGTGAAAATTGAACACTACTGTTACTGCTGTGGCAATAGTGGCGCGCCTGTGGGGGTGCTCCCCGGGGGTGCCCGACATGTGTCGGGAGGGGTGTGCTGTGCCTGCGGCGGGCGCTCACTGCGGTGCCTGTCGGGGGTGCGGTGTGCGGTGCGTGCCATGTGTCGGGCAATGCAGAGCCACTAAAACGCAGGAAGGCGCACGCCTGCCCCTGTGAATCGTCCGGGACTGTGCTGTCCCGCGGGCAGGCACTGTGCCGCGAGTTCCCATGCCGCTGTCATCGCCGGCTCAGGTGTGGCCCAGCGTTGCGTGCTTGTCACCGGGTGCGGGTGGGTGTGTGCAGCACTTCGCATCAATGAATCCGCCTCTGCCCGTGTGGCGTGGGCTGCCCCGGGCTGTGACGCGCACTGCGCGAGCATGTCTGATGTGGCGTGGCGGGGTGTGTTGCCTGAACGTTTCCTGTCATCACGCAGGTGTGGGCCAAGTCGGAATGCGGCGGGTGGGGAAGTAGGATTGGCGGCCATGACTACAGGCAGAACTGCGCTCCGCGGGTGCATGATTACGAGCGTGCTCGCCCTCGTGCTGGTCGCGATCGCCGTCGCCGGAGCCCTCGTATTGCTGGGCGACCGGGTGGACTTCACCCCCAGCCCGCCCGTCCCCGACGACGTGCCGCCGGCCGCCGCCGCAGCGCCGCCCGCCATCGACATCAGCGCGCCGGGCCGCACCGCCGACAGCCTGGCCGACTGGGCCGCCCCCATCGCGGCCAACACCGGTATTTCCCCGGCGGCGGTGCGGGCCTACGGCAACGCGCAGCTCATTGCCGAACGCACCTGGCCTGACTGCCACCTCAACTGGGGCACCCTCGCCGGCATTGGTTACGTGGAAACCCGCCACGGCACCTACTCCGGCAAGCTCTTTGGCGGCTCCCACCTGGACGAGGCAGGCGTCGCCACGCCCACGATCATTGGTGTGCCGCTCGACGGCTCCCCCGGGTTCGCAGAGATCCTCGATACCGACGGCGGCAAGTGGGACGGCGATACCGAGTATGACCGCGCGGTGGGGCCCATGCAGTTCATCCCGGAGACCTTCCGCACCATCGGCATCGACGCCAACGGTGACAACGAGCCCGACCCGAACCAGATTGACGATGCGGCCGCCTCCGCGGCGGCGCTGCTGTGCATGGGGGAGCGGGACCTGGCCACCCCGCAAGGCTGGACGAAGGCGATCTACGCCTACAACGCCTCGAGTGACTACCTCAACAAGGTGCGCGACGCGGCCGCCCACTACGCCCGCAATGAGCACCCCTAAATACGCCGTACACCTCCCCGCACCGCGCCCCGCGCGCCCAAGAGAAATCTCAGGGCGTGTGGGGCGCGCGGCGTTGCTGGGTGCGTGCGCGGCATCGGACGCAGCGGGGGAGTGGGTATGAGCGGGCATGTGAGAAGTGCGGCGGCGGGAACCTGACCCCCGCCCAGTGGTGCCCGATTTCGGGTTCCGGTTGTGTCCGTTTTTGAGGACTTCGACCCTGATTGTGAGTGCTATCTCTCACACTTCTGTGGCTGTGGCGCAGGTCGTGGGCACCTTGCCCGTTCGGAACCCGTCACGCACACAGAAAAAGTGCAACAATTGAACCACTGGTGTTACCCGCCGAACGGGGCCCGCAACAATGCGCGGGCCGTCACACGTGCAGCCGGGTTGCCGACACTTCATCTGCTCCCCGCGCGACGGGGGCTGGGGTGGTTGGCGACGGCCGCTAGGTGGGTTGTCCAACACCCGATGAACATCATCACCTACTGGCTAGGAGGCCACTGTGGCTGAAATTATGCACATCTTTGCCCGCGAGATTCTGGATTCCCGCGGCAACCCCACTGTCGAGGTTGAGGCCCTGCTGGACGACGGCGCGCACGGCGTTGCCGGTGTCCCCTCCGGCGCTTCCACCGGTATCCACGAGGCTCACGAGCTGCGTGACGGCGGCGACCGCTACATGGGCAAGGGTGTCCTGAAGGCCGTGGAGAACGTCAACGAGACCATCAACGACGAGCTGGTCGGCCTGGAGGCCGACGACCAGCGCATCATCGACCAGGCCATGATCGACCTGGACGGCACCCCGAACAAGTCCAACCTCGGCGCCAACGCCATCCTGGGCGTGTCCATGGCTGTCGCCAAGGCTGCTGCCGAGTCCGCTGGCCTGGAGCTGTTCCGCTACATCGGTGGCCCGAACGCCCACCTCCTGCCGGTTCCGATGATGAACATCGTCAACGGTGGCGCTCACGCCGATTCCGGCGTGGACGTCCAGGAGTTCATGATCGCCCCGATCGGTGCCGAGTCCTTCTCTGAGGCTCTGCGCATGGGTGCCGAGGTGTACCACAACCTCAAGGCCGTCATTAAGGCCAAGGGCCTGTCCACCGGCCTGGGCGACGAGGGTGGCTTCGCCCCCTCCGTCGAGTCCACCAAGGCTGCCCTCGACCTCATCGTCGAGGCCATCACCAAGGCTGGCTTCACCCCGGGTGCCGACATCGCTCTGGCTCTCGACGTTGCGTCCTCCGAGTTCTACGACAAGGATGCCGGCGTCTACAACTTCGAGGGTGGCAAGCACACCGCTGCGGAGATGACCGAGGTCTACAAGAAGTTGATCGAGGAGTACCCGATCGTTTCCATCGAGGACCCGCTGCAGGAAGACGACTGGGAGGGCTACACCCACCTGACCGCCGAGATCGGCGACAAGGTCCAGATCGTCGGCGACGACTTCTTCGTCACCAACCCGGCCCGCCTGGCTGAGGGCATCGCCAAGAAGGCTGCCAACGCCCTGCTGGTCAAAGTCAACCAGATCGGTACCCTCACCGAGACCTTCGACGCTGTCGAGATGGCTCACCGCAACGGCTACCGTTGCATGATGTCCCACCGTTCCGGTGAGACCGAGGACACCACCATCGCTGACCTGGCTGTCGCCCTCAACTGTGGCCAGATCAAGACCGGTGCTCCCGCCCGCTCCGAGCGCGTCGCCAAGTACAACCAGCTGCTCCGCATCGAGCAGATGCTCGGCTCCTCCGCCGTGTACGCTGGCCGCTCCGCGTTTCCGCGCTTCCAGGGCTAATCACCCCCTGATCCCCGCAGGCTCCCCGTGAGCCTGCCCCGGGCGCAGGTCAACCCCGCGCCCGCTATTCCTCCAGTTCTTTGTGTTCGGCACCGCCGTCACCCTCCCACGCGCCTCGTGCGTGGTCGTCGGGTGCGGCGGTGCCGTTCGTTGTGTACCCACAGCCGTCAAAGGGGTGGCTTTCGTACCGGGTCATGCGGTGGTGCGCAGGGTGGCGCCGGCTGACGGCGGGTGATGTCGGGGGGGGAATGCCGTGTGATGTTGGCGGGAGGATGTGCGGTATCGGTGGTGTCTATCCGGTGCTCGTGTGGCGGGTGTGGCTACACTGTGGGGCACTATGGCTAAAGGTGACTCCCCCCGTGCGCGCGGACAGGTGCCGGTATCCCGGCGCGAACTCAACCAGCGGCACAAGCAGGCTGTCGCCACCATCAAGGCCCGCCGCCAACCGATGCGGCCGATCAGCCACGTCGAATTCGCGATCCTCGCCACGGTGCTCGTGGCCGTCATCGTCATCGTCGGCGTGCCGATCCAGAACTATGCCCAGCAGCGCTCCGACATTGCCCGCGTGAAGGCGTCGATTAGCGCCAAACAGCGGCAGAAGGACGAGCTGAGTGCGCAGCTGCAGCAGCTGCAGAACGACGACTACGTCCGGGAGCAGGCCCGCGCCCGCTTCGGCGTGATCGAGCCGGGGGAGACGGCGTTCCGCATCCTGGATCCGGCGTTGGGGGACAACCCCCAGGCCACCAAGCGGGGGGAGCTGGGCCAGCCGACGGGCCCCTGGTATGACGTGCTGTGGTCGAGCATTGCGGTGCCGGCGGACGACGCCACCGAGGTCGTCATCGGTATCGGCCAGCCCGCGGCACCTGAGACCCCGGAGGCGACGAGCCGCCTGCCGATTGAGGGTCAGCCGCTGCCGGCGGCACCTGGCCAGGAGCCCGCGGATGCCGGTGAGATGACCGGTGACGAGGAGGCTGCGATCGGCCAGCCCGCAGAGGCCGGTGTCGAAGGCCCCGCTGGAGTCGACGGCGCGCTCCCGCCCGGGGATGCGCCCGCCCCGGCGGGGAACTAACGACCTTTCCGCGGGGAGCCGGTGGCTGAAGGCCCCGTAGTAGGGGTGGGCTCCTGGCGTGTCGGGTAGGTCTGGTTCCCGGTGCCGCTGCGCGGCAGCGGTGTGCGGGGTGCGCGTGGTGTGCGGGGTGTGGGCACCGTCGGCGGGTTCGTGACAGAATAAACGCCCATGAGCGTTTCCGAGAAAGACATTGCCGCCGTCGCCGAGCAGCTGGGCCGCACCCCGCGCGGCGTGCTGGAGGTCAGCTACCGCTGCCCGGATGGGGCGCCCGGTGTGGTGAAGACCGCGCCGCGGCTGGATGATGGCACCCCGTTCCCGACGCTGTATTACTTGACCGACCCGCGGCTGACGGCCGAGGCGTCCCGGCTGGAGGTCGCCCACGTCATGAAGTGGATGAGCGCCCGCCTTCATGAGGATGCGGACTTGGCGGCGGATTATCGTGCCGCCCACGAGCACTACCTCGCGGAGCGCAACGCTATCGAGGACCTGGGCACGGACTTCTCCGGGGGCGGCATGCCGGACCGGGTGAAGTGCCTCCACGTGCTCATCGCCTACGCGCTCGCGGAGGGGCCGGGGCGTCTGCGTCTCGGCACGGAGGCCGTGGCGTTGGCCGCAGAGCACGCCCACCTGCGTGGCACCGCCATCCCTGCCGACTGGCCCACCTGTGAGGAGCTGGGGATCAGCCTGGAGGATTTTGATTTCTCCAATGCCGGGGTGAACGTCTGATCATGACGCGTTTCGCTGCCGTCGATTGCGGCACCAACTCGATTCGTCTGCTCATCAGCGAGGTGAGCGTGGACCCCGCCGCGGATGCTGCGGGCGCGGCCGCGTGGGGGACGAAGGACATTCTGCGGGAGATGACGATCGTGCGCCTGGGGGAAGGGGTGGATGCGAGCGGCGAGTTCGCGCCCGCCGCCTTAGAGCGCACGAAGGAGGCCCTGGCCCGCTACGTCGACCTCATGCGGGAGCACCGGGTGCGGTTCGTGCGGATGGTGGCGACGTCGGCGACGCGGGACGCGGCGAACCGGGAGGAGTTCTTCGCGATGACCGCGAGCCTGCTCGGGCAGATCACCCCCGGCGCTCGCGCTGAGGTCATCAGCGGCGAGGAGGAAGCCCACCTGTCGTTTACGGGCGCGGTGGCCGATCTGCCCGCAGGGGATGAACCCTTCCTCGTCATCGATCTGGGTGGCGGCTCCACCGAGTTCATCGTCGGCACCCGTGCCGGGGAGATCCTGGGCGCGCACTCCGCCCACATGGGGTGCGTGCGCCTGTCGGAGCGCATCCTGCGCGCCGACCCGCCCACCACCACCGAGATCGACATCGCCCGCGATCTTGTCGCGCAGCGCATGCAGGAGGTGGCCACCATCGTGCCGTTGGGGCAGGCCGCCACCGTGGTGGGCTGCGCCGGCACATTCACGACCCTGTCGGCGTTGGCGCAGGGGCTGGAAACCTACGATGAGGACGCCATCCACGGCTCGGAGCTCAACCTGGAGCCGCTGCGCCACCTCACGGAGCAGTTGCTGCACCAGACGGCCGCGCAGCGCGCCCAGAACCCTGTCATCCACCCCGGCCGTGCCGACGTGTTGGGTGGCGGCTGCATCGTCGTCCAGGGCATCATCGACACCCTGGAATCGGTGGGCATCCGGTCGATCCGCATCAGCGAGAAGGACATCCTCGACGGCATCATTGCCGGCCTGGCGGCCACCCACCTGGGCGATGCCGACGCCGCCGGGGAGCACCCCCACGGCTAGCCCCGCGGGGGTGATGGGGGTGATAGAGTAGCGGCAGCTTTCCCACCATGGATCTTCCACCGCGGTGGGACTGCTGCCCCTATAGCCCAATTGGCAGAGGCAGCGGACTTAAAATCCGTTCAGTGTCGGTTCGAGTCCGACTGGGGGCACGCGAAGCCTTCTAGCAGCATCCCTGCTAGAGGGCTGTTTTCCTTTTTCCTGGTGTGGATTCTCGCACCCCATCCCATGGCATGTCCACGACATGCGTCAGCGGCAGGTCCACCCATTCGCCACAGCATCACGGTCCTCGTCGCACAGGTTGGCTCTGCCCACGTGACACGTGCCGCAGGCGGGGAAGCGAACGGGCTTCTCTTCGACCTCGGGAGAATGCTCCGGCTGTGGGTTCGCCACGGCGAGGGTGTGCGCCCAGGCGGTGCCTACTACAGTGGGCATACCGACCCCTACCCCCAATCACGAGGAGCACTGCATCGTGTCGACGCGGAAGAATTTCACGACGTACACCCCGAGGTACCTCACGGACATCCGTCCAACGCAACTCCCCACGACGCTGGGCCCGGTGCAGTCCCCGGCCGAGCGGGTGCGCGACGTGTGGAATCGCGTGGGAGGGATGCTCCAGCAGTCGATGACGACCTTCGACGAGTTGCACGACCGCCGCTAGAGAGCCCCGGCCCGGCTGCTTATCCAGCAGTGTTTTTCTGGCGGGTGGCGTCCACCGGGGACGAAGGAATGGGCGGCGACGCCGCGCTGCCAGCCGTGCCGCGTGGCCCCGCGCCCATCACTGGCAGCGAACCGGACGCAGCAGCCGGGAACTAAACTGCGGGCTGACGCGTTGTACTGGACGTACATCAACGGACACGGCACGCGCTGTGCCGTGACGAAACAATAAACACAACGACGCCTGCGCTGCCGGGGAGCTTGCCTTCTCGTGCGGCGCGTGGTCGTTCGCCCCGTTCACACCACCGAAGACCCGCCGCCTGCGACGATCGCATGCGTCCCGCACGATCTGTTCCTGCGGGTGCGGCTTTGGGGTGTGACCCTGTGTGAGCAATGGAAAGGACACGCACACCGTGCGCAGCTCTAACCCTGTTTTTAACTCTTTGACGAAGGCCTCCCGCGGCCAGGCGCAGGAGTACGTCCAGGCCGGTTACGGTCAGGCCGAGGCGTTCAACCAGTATGGTGCCGGATATGGCCAGCCGCTCGCCGTGGGTGGCGCCCGCGCGATGACCCACGATGACGTCATCAACAAGACGGCGATCACCGTCGGCATCATTACCGTGCTGGCCGCGATCAACATGGCCCTGTCCGTGGTTGCCCCGGGCCTGTCGATGATCCTTATGATGATCGGCCTCATCGGCGGTCTCATCACCGTCATGGTGGCCAGCTTCCGCCGCCTCTACGCCTCCGCCGCGGTGACCATCACCTACGCCGTGTTTGAGGGTCTTGCCGTGGGCGGCTTGAGCCTGCTGTTTGGTGGTTTGACCGGTAAGACCGGCACCATCGTGGGCCAGGCGGTGCTCGGCACCCTGGGTGTGTTCCTCGGCATGCTGTACGTCTACAAGACTGGCGTTGTCAAGGTCACCCCGAAGTTCAACCGCATCCTTACCGGCGCCCTCATCGGTGTGCTCGTCATGAGCCTCGGCAACGTGCTGCTCATGCTGTTCACCGGCAGCAACCCGCTGACCAATGGTGGCCCGATCGCGATCGTGTTCTCCCTGTTCTGCATCGGCCTGGCGGCCGTGTCCTTCCTGAGCGACTTTGATCAGGCGGATCGTCTGGTGCGCGCTCAGGCTCCGGCGGACATGGCGTGGGGCGTGGCCCTGGGCCTGGCTGTCACGCTGGTGTGGCTGTACACCGAGATCCTGCGTCTGCTGTCGTACTTCAACCGCTCCTAAGCGGTGCCAGGGCCCGCACCCCCTTCCGGGCGGTGTGAGCCAGTAATGGAAGCCCTCCATGGGAATACCCGTGGAGGGCTTCGTCGTGCCCGAGGTACCCCTGACACAGCGGTCACGGGCCGGCACGAGGCTGGGGCGGCGGTACGAGCGCCGGAGTCGCGGGGGCTGGCTGTGGGCGGGCCCGGTCAGCGACACCCCGCAGGGGAAAGGCCGGGCTGCCCGACACAGCGCGAGCATCCCCGGTGCGTCGGACCGGCCCATCGGGATCTCAACCTGTTGCGAGCTGGCGTGCAGCGCGCGTGCTCCCCGGCGGTGGTGGCGGCGATGCCCGTCTGGCTGCTGTGTGCCGGGCGGGCATAGAAAACACCCGCCGGCTCCTCCTCACGCCGGGCTGGTGCCGGGGTGGTGGGGTGCGGGCGGGTGTGTGGGCGCGGGGCGTGAAAGCTCCGCTGTGGGGCCTGCGTGTGGCGGGCCCTGTGGTGATTACTCCCTTAGGGGAGGATGACGACGCCGTCGACGGCGACCTGGGTGAAGGACGCCCCGGAGACAGTGTCGTAGGGGTTGGACAGCACGACCTTGACGTCTTCGGTCTTCTGCAGCTTGCCGTCAGCACAGTTCGGGGTGCAGTCGTTGGTCACGCGGGTGGCGGTACCGGTGGCGTTGGTGGCGGTCCACTCCGTCCAGGTGATGTCGCGCAGGACATCGTTGTTGTCGCCGCAGGCCAGGGAGATCTCGTCGGGGCGCTGCTCCGGGGAGCCGACACAGTTGGTGTAGCCGGGCAGGGCGTCAGCGGCGGCCACGGTGGTGGCAGCTGCGCTGGTGGGTGCCACGGTGGGGGCGGCCACACCAGTGGCGGTGTCGACCCACTTCTCGGAGTCGATCTCGTGGGGCGGGCTGCAGGCGGCCAGGGTGGCGCAGGCGCAGACGGCGAGGGCGGAAGCGAGGCGGGTTTTCATGGGGTCTCCAATGAAAAAGTGGGGTGAGCGGGGGAGAAGCGCACGCGTACCCACCAATCGGGCACGCCCGCCGTGTGCTGTGGGGGCGGTGCCGTCTGCGTGGGGTGCGTGCGGGACGGTCCTAGGACTCGTCGCGGGGGGTGGCGTACTTCTCGGAGTTGTAGGGCTCGGCGGTCACGATGGTGACGGACAGCTGGCGGCCGTTGGGGGCGTAGTACTCGCGGGTCTCGCCTTCCCGGGCGCCGAGGACGGCCTGCCCGAGCGGGGACTGCTCGGAGTAGGTCTCGAGGTTCTTGTTGTCGGAGGCTGCGGCGCGGGTGCCGATGAGGAAGGTTTCCTTCTGCTCCTTGTCGCCGTTGTAGTAGACGTGCACGACGGAACCGACGACAGCGACGCCCTCTTCGATGCCGGAACGCTCGGTGGTGGAGTTCGCCAGGATCTCGGAGATCTGCTTGATGCGGGCCTCTTCCTGGTCCTGCATCTCGCGGGCGGCATCGTAGCCGGCGTTCTCCTTGAGGTCGCCCTCTTCGCGGCGCTCGTTGATTTCGGCGGCGACGACCGGGCGGTGGGCGATCAGCTCGTTCAGCTCGGCTTCGAGCTTGCTCTTGGTTTCCGGAGTGATGTACTGCTTCTGGTTGTCAGCCATGAAAAATGAATGTCCTTGGGAGTTTTTTGGGGCGTGAAAAGCGAGGACCCCGCCACCGGCCGCCGGGGTGCATCACGGGTGGCCTCGGGGTGAAAATATCTCGAGGCTCGATGCGCGCTGGCGTCGGGTGGGCGGGTGTCGCCACTGTCTGGTGGTCCCGAAGCTGCACCCCGCATGGCACCGGCCACGTCCCAGCGTGGTGGGGTGATGCGCCTGCACCGTGTGGGCCGTGGTTGTGGTGGTGGGGTGGGGCGAACGCTTGGGGCCGCGGGTGCCGCCGGTGGAGGCGGCAAACTGCAGCAAATTTTAGCACAGGCCTTAGTACGCCTTTTCGTGGCGTGAGCCCCGCCCGCAGCCTGTGGCGCGGGGTGGTCGCCGTGGCCGGTGCGGCCCGGGGGAGCTGCTGGGGCGTTTACTCGGGTCGGGCGTTGCTGCCCAGGTAGTCCGGCACGCCCTCCGCGCAGCCGTAGACGCGGCCCGCCACCGGCAGGTCGCGGGTGGGGATGTCCACCTGGAAGCGCTGCACCTTCGGTCCGCCGGCGGGGATGACGAACTCGCGGCGGCCGACTTCTTCGACCTGGTAGTTCTGGGCGGTGACGATGCAGTAGGAGTCGACCTCGGGGTTCTTGCGGGTGACATCCACGTTGAGGCGGAGCACGTCGTCGGCGGTGCGCTCGAAGCCGGCGGGGGTGGCGCTGATGGTGACCTGGCTGCGGGACTGGAAGTACTGCCAGATGACGACGACCGCGATGACGGCGGTGATCACGGCGAGGATGGCGATGATCTTGCCGGACAGGTTCGGTGCGGTGGCGTTGTTGTCGTACCGTGCCGTGCGGGTGCGTGCGGCCATGGTGGGGGCACCATCCTTCCAGGGGACTGCGGGGAGTAGGTGGGGAGTAGGCGGGGTGGGCGGGGCGGAGTTGCCCAGGACCCAGGGCCCGGGGTGTGCCCCACTTCTGGGGGCGTTCCTGCCCTCATACCTTAGGCCACCTGGCGGATCCTGTGGCAGGCGGGGGAGGGGCTGCGGTGAACCCACACCTCGTGGCCACCCACACGCCCGGTTGTGGTCGTGTCACTCATCGTGGGATAGTGGCTGCACCCTGCATGAGCGCTGCAGCGGTGCCCGGTAGCTCGCCGTGCTCGCTCATCTGCGCGCGGCACCCCGCCCCAGCGCGACATGCCGCGCGCGACACGCTACGCTCATGCACAGCCCGTGCGTGCCCGCGCGTGCGGTGCGCGCTGCCGCAGGCAGCACCCCTGATAGTCCTGTCCACCCCGCGAAAGGTCGGTACCCCACCGTGTCGGATCTGCGCCTCATGGCCATCCACGCCCACCCCGATGACGAATCCTCCAAGGGAGCCGCAACCATGGCTCGCTACGCCGCCGAAGGCGTGGACGTCATGGTGGTCACCTGCACCGGCGGGGAGCGCGGCGACGTGCTCAACCCGGGGCTCAACCCCCAGGACATCGCCGACATTGGTGCCCTGCGCCGGGAGGAAATGGCCGCCGCGGCGAAGGCCCTGGGGGTGCAGCACCGCTGGCTCGGCTACGTCGACTCCGGCCTGCCGGAGGGGGATCCGTTGCCGCCGCTGCCGGAGGGCTGCTTCGCGCTGGAGGACTCCGACGAGGTCACTGAGAAGCTCGTGGCCTTGATCCGCGAGTTCCGCCCCCAGGTCATCATCACCTACGACGAGAACGGTGGCTACCCGCACCCGGATCACCTCAAGGTGCACGAGGTGAGCATGCTCGCCTGGGAGCGCGCCGGCGATGAGGCCGCCTACCCGGAGGCCGGTGCCCCGTACACGCCGCTGAAGCTGTACTACACCCACGGTTTCATCCGGCAGCGCCTGGAGATCTTCCACCAGGAGTACCTCGACCGGGGTGAGCCCTCGCCCTATGCGGAGTTCCTGGAGCGCTGGAAGACCAACCGGGCGGACATCATGGCCCGGGTGACGACCCAGGTGCAGGCCGCCGACTACTTCGATGCCCGCGACGCGGCGCTCAAGGCGCACGCCACCCAGATCGACCCGGCGGGCACGTTCTTCGCCACCGATCTGGATACCCAGCGTCGCCTGTGGCCGACGGAGGAGTTTGAGCTCGCCGCCACCCGGGTGACCACGAGCATCCCGGAGGATGATCTCTTCGCCGGGATTCGCGGCACGGCCTACGCCCAGTAGACACCGCCGACAACCACGAGGCGCCGGGTGTCCGGGGGAGTGTTCTCCCGGGATTCGCCGTCTGCGCGGGGTGCGGGTGCGATACCCTAGGGCAGTGCGGGTATTACCCACTCCCGCAGTACATCCGGCGGGCGTGCTCGCATCAGGCCCCCTCTTTTTCGACCACGACGACACTTTTGTGAGAAGGATCGACACGTGACCACTTCTTTGCTGGCACAGGCTGAACGCGGCGCCCAGATCGGTAGCGAGTTCGGCAAGGCATCCCCGGTGGGGTTGTTCATCATCGTGCTGCTGCTTGCCGCAGTGCTCTACCTCGGCTGGTCGGTCAACGTCCGCATCAAGGCGATGGCGCGCCGCCGCCAGTTCGCCGAGGATCACGGCCTCGACGTGTTCGACATTGAGGCGATCGATGCGGCCATGAAGGCAGAGGGCGTCGCCCCGCTGAAAAAGCCCCGCATGTTCTAAAGCACGCAACCCCCAAAGGGGGCTCGCATGTGTCCCCCTGTTCTCGTTCGCACCCACCCCGTCACGCGCCCGTACGCACCGGGGTGGGTGCGTCTCTGCGTGAAGGGACTGCGGGGGTGTCCGCGTCAAGGGGGTGGGTGCGTGGCCGTGCGCACCTGAGTCGGATACGGGTGGTGGTCGCCGTGCGGCCCCGGACAGTCACGTGCAGTGGTGCGCGGTGGTGGGCGGTGCCGTGGGGTCCTGGCTAGACTTGGAGTCGTGAAGTTTTTGCCCCAACTGCTCTACCCGGTCTACGAGGCCCGGCTGCGGAAAGAAATCGCAGGCCGCCCCCACCCGGACCACATTGCCATCATGTGCGATGGCAATCGTCGCTGGGCACGGGAAGCGGGCTTCGCCGACGTGTCCCACGGGCACCGGGTGGGTGCCCGCAAGATTGGTGAGATGGTCCGCTGGTGCGCGGAAACTGACGTCAACCTGGTGACCGTCTACTTGCTGTCCACGGAGAACCTGCAGCGCACGAGCGATGAGCTGCAGTTGCTCTTCGACATCATCTGCGACGTCGTGGCAGAGCTGGCCGCCCCGGAAACCAACTGCCGGGTGCGGCTGGTGGGGCACCTGGATTTGCTGCCGGAGTACGTGCGCATGCGCCTGCTGGATGCGGTGCGGGACACGGATGCGAATACGGGCGTGGCCGTCAACGTGGCCGTGGGCTACGGCGGCCGCCAGGAGATTGTCGATGCGGTGCATTCGCTCATCGACGAGTCGATTGAGGCCGGCGAGTCCGTCGAGGAGCTCCGCCAGCGGGTGACGGTGGATTCGGTGTCGAAGCACCTGTACACCTCGGGGCAGCCGGACCCGGATCTCGTGATCCGCACCTCTGGGGAGCAGCGGCTGTCGGGCTTTTTGCTGTGGCAGGCCGCCTATTCGGAAATCTGGTTTACCGACACCTACTGGCCGGCGTTCCGGCGGGTCGATTTCCTCCGCGCGTTGCGCTCCTACGCGAACCGTTCCCGCCGCTTTGGCAAGTAGCCGACGCCCCTTTTCCCAGCCCGTGCGGCGCCCGCGGGGAGCCCGGGCAGGGGCCTCGGCCCCCAGACAATGGGCCCGCCCGCTAGATTTTGCGCAGCCGCAGGCGGTCGACGCGGTGGTCGGAGTCTTTACTCATGACCAGGTTGGCGCGCACCCGGGTGGGCAGGATGTTTTCCACCAGGTTTGGCAGGTTGACTGACTGCCAAATTTCCCGGGCGACGACCACAGCCTCGTGGTCGTCCAAGTCCTTGTAGTGCGCGAAGTGCGCGCCCGGTACGGCGAATGCGGTGGAGCGCAGCTGCAGGAAGCGGTCGATGTACCACTGCTCAATGTCGCGGGTGCGGGCGTCGACGTAGACGGAGAAGTCGAACAGGTCGCTCACCATGAGGGTAGGTCCCGTTTGGAGGACGTTGAGCCCCTCGAGGATGAGGATGTCGGGCTGGTCGACGTCGATGTATTCGTCCGGCACCCGGTCGTAGAGGGTGTGGGAGTACACCGGAGCCAGGCAGTGCCGGTTGCCGGATTTCACGTCGGTGACGAACCGCAGCAGCCCCCGCTGGTCGTAGGACTCGGGGAAGCCTTTGCGGTTCATAATCCCGCGGGCCTGGAGCTCCGCTGTGGGGTAGAGGAACCCGTCGGTGGTGACCAGGTCGACGCGGGGGTGGTTGTCCCAGCGCTGCAACAGTACCTGCAGGAGGCGGGCGGTGGTGGACTTGCCGACCGCGACGGAGCCCGCCACACCAATGATGAAGGGGACGTGGGGCGCCTGGGAGCCGAGGAAGGTGGCGGTCGCCTTGAATAGTTCTTGCCGCGCTTTGACCTGGAGATGGATGAGGCGGGACAGCGGCAGGTAGACCTCGGCGACTTCCTCGAGGTCGATGTTTTCGCCGATGCCGCGCAGGGTGATCACCTCGTCTTCGGTGAGCACCTGGGGCATGGAGTCGCGGAGACGGTGCCAGGAGGCCCTATCGAAGTCGAGATAGGGGCTGAAATCGTGAGGCCGTGACATGGCCCCATTGTGACACGAGTCGCCGCGCGAGGCGGTGCGGCGGGCGCGGCGGCCGCCCGCGGGTGGCGTGTGCGGGTGTCTGCCGTGGGGGTGTCCGGGTGGGGGTAGGTTTCGGCAGTGGGGTGGGGTGTGCGGTTATCATGCAGGGGCATTCTTAATGTTCGTCCACGCGGCGTGGTCTTGCGGCGTGGGCACGACCGGAAGGTTTTTGACGGCCTCATGACCGACGCCTCTGCGGATCTCCGCTACCAGCCCCTGTCCCAGCTCGACCCGGAGGTGGCGGAAGCCATCGGCGGCGAGCTTGCCCGCCAGCGTGACACGCTGGAAATGATCGCGAGTGAGAACTTTGTTCCCCGCGCCGTCCTGCAGGCGCAGGGCAGCATCCTGACCAACAAGTACGCGGAAGGCTACCCGGGTCGCCGCTACTACGGCGGCTGCGAGAACGTCGACGTCATTGAGGATTTGGCGCGTGCCCGCGCCACCGAACTGTTCGGTGCCGAGTTCGCGAACGTGCAGCCGCACGCCGGCGCGCAGGCGAACGCCGCGGTGCTCATGGCCCTGGCGGAGCCGGGGGAGAAGATCATGGGCCTGTCGCTGGCCCACGGTGGTCACCTCACCCACGGCATGAAGCTGAACTTCTCGGGTCGTCTCTACGAGGTGGCGGCCTACGGGGTGGATGAGTCCACCATGCGTATCGACATGGATCAGATCCGCGAGCAGGCGCTCAAGGAGAAGCCGCAGGTCCTCATCGCTGGCTGGTCGGCGTACCCCCGCCACCAGGACTTCGCGGCGTTCCGTGAGATCGCCGACGAGATCGGTGCGAAGCTGTGGGTGGATATGGCGCACTTCGCCGGCCTGGTGGCCGCGGGCCTGCACCCGACGCCGGTGCCGCACGCCGACGTGGTGTCCACCACCGTGCACAAGACGCTGGGCGGCCCGCGCTCCGGGATGATTCTGGCGAAGCAGGAGTGGGCGAAGAAGCTCAACTCTGCGGTGTTCCCCGGCCAGCAGGGCGGCCCGCTCATGCACGCGATCGCGGGGAAGGCTGTGGCGTTGAAGATCGCCGGCACGCCGGAGTTCAAGGAGCGCCAGGAGCGCACCCTGGAGGGCGCCCGCATCCTCGCGGAGCGTCTCACCGCCGCCGATTGCGCGGCCGCGGGCGTGGACGTGCTCACCGGCGGTACCGACGTGCACCTGGTGCTCGTGGATCTGCGCAACTCGCAGATGAACGGCCAGGAGGCTGAGGATCTGCTCCACGCGGTGGGGATTACCGTGAACCGCAACGCGGTGCCCTTCGATCCGCGTCCGCCGATGGTCACCTCGGGTCTGCGTATCGGCACCCCGGCGCTGGCAACCCGCGGTTTCGATGCCGCCGGCTTCACCGAGGTGGCCGACATCATCGGCACCGCCCTGGCGCAGGGCGCCAACGCCGACGTGGAGGCCCTGCGGGCCCGCGTGGCGACGCTGGCGCAGCAGTACCCCCTGTACGAGGGCCTGGAGGAGTGGCGCATCGCCGAGTAGGCGACCAGCTCCAGGGTGGTGCTGTGCGTGAACGAGCGCAGCACCCCACCTCTTGAAACGACGAGCAACGCCCGCCGCACACACCAGATGATGGTTCGTGTGCGGCGGGCGTTGGCGTCGCAGGGGGTAGCCTGCATCCCCCGGGGTGGGCCGGTGGGACGACCGTGGGGCCTGTGCCCACGCACCCCGGGATGGTCTGCTCCCGTTGGGGGCGGCAGGCGTAGGGGCGCTTAGGCCTGGTGCTGGGCGAGGAAGGCGCGCAGGAGGCGGTTGAATTCTTCCTGCTGCTCGATGTTGGCGAGGTGGGCGGCGCCCGCGATGCTGGCCCACTCGGCGCCGGGGATGAGGTCGGCGAGTTCGCGGACGACATCTGCCGGGGTGGAGGAGTCTTCCGCCGCGGAGATCACCAGCACCGGGCGGGTGACAGTGGCGAGCTGTGCGCGGGAGTCGAAGTCCGCGAGGGCGGCCGCCGCGCCGGCGTAGCCGACCCGGTCGGTGTGGCTGATGATGTCCTCGAAGGAGGCGAAGTAGCCGCGCTCACCGAAGCTGGGGGTAAACCACCGGGAGGCGACCTGCTGGGCGACGGCCGCGGTGCCCTCGGCAAGCACGATGCGGACGCGTTCCTCCCAGGCCTCCCGGGTGCCGAACTTGGCCGCGGTGCACGCGAGCACTGCCGCCTGCACCCGGTCCGGGTGCTGCAGCAGCAGGTCCTGCACGAGGGCACCGCCGATGGACAGGCCGACGACGTTCGCAACCCCCACCCCGAGCTCATCGAGGGTGTGCAGCACGTCCTCAGCCATGCCGCTAATCGTGTAGGGGCCGTCCGGCACGGGGGAGGAGCCGTGGCCGAGCAGGTCCATGAAGATGACGTAGTAGTCGTCGGCGAGGACTGCTTGGTCGCGCCACATCGACAGGTTGGCGCCGAGGGAGCCTAAGAACACCAGGGCGGGCTTGTCGGGGGTGCCGAAGGTTTCGACGTGCAGGGTGACGGGGCCGTCGTGGGCGTCGGTGGCGGTCATGGGGCGAACCTCCTGGAAGAAAAGTCACAAAGGTGGCACCCGCGCGTGCGGCGCGGGTGGGGCGGGGAGACGAAAAGCCCCGGCTAGGACTCGTCGCCTGTGGCCGGGGTGCTGGCTTTCGCGGCGCGGGCCTGTGCGGCTTCGCGTTCCTCGGCGAGCTGGGTGCGGGCGGTGCGCAGCCACTCCGGCTGGTCCTCCAGGAGGGCCTTGATCTCCGCGGTGGTCAGCGGGGTGTCCATGTCGTTGCGCTTGAGTGCGGCGATGGTGATGCCCAGCTTCTGCGCGACGACGGGGCGGGGGTGGGGGCCGGTGCGGCGCAGCTCGGCGAGCCACTCCGGCGGGGTGGTCTGCAGGGCGACGAACTCCTCGTGGGTCAGTGCGTTGTCCTGGAATTCCTGCGGGGTGGCTGGCAGGTAGATGCCGAGCTTCTTCGCGGCGGTGGCCGGCTTCATGCGCTGCGCGGACGCCGGGGTCCGCAGGGTGTCGCTGGCGGTGCTCGTCTCGAAAGTCATACCGGTCACGGTATCACTGGCGGTGGGGAAGTCTCTATCCCCGCCAGCCGCCGATCCTTACTGCTCGCGGGTGGGGCGGGTGGGGTGTGCTGCCTATACTTGTGCGTTATGGAATCGCTGACGTTGTTTTTTGCTAAGGGCACGGCCCCGTCCAAGTGGTGCCAGCGCTTTGAGGAGCGCGGCCTGGGGCGCGTGGTGCTCAAGGAGAAAGACGACGCCTTCGCCGCCCTGCGGGTGCACGCCGACACCGCAGGGGACACGGCACCGCCCGCAGCAGCTGACACCGGCAGTACCGCCGCCCTCCCCGAGGTGGCGTTGGTGCGGCTGCCGGACCCCCGTGTGGAGGCCGCCCGTGGTGCCGGGCGGGTGCACGTGGTGCGCCTGTACGAGGAAACCCCGGGGGTGGTGCTGCCGAAGGAGCATGAGCTCACCCTGCTGGAGCGTCTCCACGTCGCCGATCTGGCCGGCGAGATCGTGCACTACACCCCGAGTGAGACCGGCCCGGTGGATGTGCGCGCGGTGCGCGATGCGGTGCTCGTGGTGGCGGCGAACGTGGGCGTGGCCTGTGCGCCGCGGCCGCTGCTGCGGGCGCTGAATAACAAGGACACCGAGAATCGCGACCTGGTGGATGGGGTGTCGACGACGATTGCTGCGGTGTTCGCGGTGGAGGACGACTGCGATCTGGTGCAGGACTTCATCGGCACGACCCGGGGCCGGAAGCCCGAGTCCTCCCGCAATGCGGCGCCTGGAAAGAAGACGGCCCGGGAGAAGGCGCTCGCGAAGCAGGCCCGTGCGGGGAAGTCGGCTGCCGGTGGTTCTTCCCGGGGCGGCAAGGGGGCTGCCCGGGGCGGTGGCGCGGGGCGCGGTGGCCGGGGTGGGCGCAAGCCGGGCGCACGCCGCCGCTGAGTGGGCGCGCGCCCCGGGGTGGTGGGGCCGGGTGAAGCCCGCAGATTCAGTGATATGCAAAGGTATTAATTATTTGCATATGCATGACATCTGTTGGGTTGCGGGCCGCCGTGAAAGTCGCAGTAAGAATGCGTTTTTCGCCCTCGCAGTGGGGTGATTGTTCAAGCCTGTGTAATGCGTAAGATTAATCACAAAATTGCATGGCGCCTGCTATGTGGCAGAAAACTCTGGCATAATGGTTGCCACGGCGAAAAATCGCCACCCCGGCCCTACAATCCCCCAGGCGTGTGAGAGCACATCTTCACCCCCTGGCCCCGCACCCCGATATCGCTCGGGGTGATGCGCGGGGAGTGACTGTGGCGGCTGTGGGTTTGTCGCACATCTTGTAAGGATGGACCGCTTTATGAAGAACACCACCTTCCGCATCACTGCCGCTGCCGCCGCTGTTGCCCTGTCCCTGGGCATGGTTGCGTGCTCCACCGACGAGGTCAAGGACGGCGCCGACAAGGCCGCCTCCTCCGTGTCTGACGCCGCGAAGGCTGGCGCTGACAAGGCCAAGGAGGGCGCCGACAAGGCTGGCGACGTGGCCAAGGATGCTGCCGATAAGGCGAAGGACGGTGCTGACAAGGCCGGCGACGCCGCGAAGGATGCCGCCGACAAGGCCAAGGAGGGCGCTGACAAGGCTGCCGACGCCGCCAAGGAGCAGGCCGACAAGCTGGCCGGCGCACTGTCCAAGGTCACCGACGCGCAGGGCGCTGAGGTCGAGGTGCCTGAGGCCGTCAAGACCGAGTGGGAGAAGTACGGTGCCGCCGACGGTGAGCTCGGCGCCATCACCGACGTCGTGTCCCGCAACGACTCCGATTACGTCGTGAACTTCTCCTCCGGCGACACCATCGTCTACTCCAAGGACTCCGGCGCCGTGCTCATCAAGGGCATGATCGCTGACACCTGGTTCAAGGACGGCGGCTTCGAGAACCCCGTCGGCCTGCCCACCGCCCCTGAGGTGACCAACACCGACGGCTCCGGCTGGACCCAGCAGTTCCAGAACGGCACCATCAACTGGACCAACGCCGAGACCGGCGAGTGGCACGCCGTCGTGTCCTAAACACACAAGGCACGTCGCTCGCCCACGCGGGCGGCCACACACGGGCTTGACGCCCACATCTCACGCACGCCACCAGGCCTGCCGCGAGGAATCCTCGCCGCAGCTGGTGGCGTGCGTGTGTGCATGTTCACGGTGTGCCCACGCCCGCGCTCCCGGCTCACTGCGGGGTGGGTGTGGCGTGGCTCAAGTGCTGGTGGGTGGGTGAAGAATTCTCACAGAACCTTGCACGCACACCATCGAGTCATCAACAATGGCGACCATGTCATCCACCGATGCCCCCACGCCCTTCGTGATCCGCCCCCTGGAGGAATCCGACTACGCCCAGGTGAAGGAGATCTACGAGCACGGACTCGACACCGGCCACGCCACCTTCGAGCGCCACGCCCCCAGCTGGGAGAAGTTCCGCAGCGTGAAGATCATGGACACGGTCTTCGTCGCAGTGGAGGCCCACGACAACACCACGGTGTTGGGATGGGTGTCCGCCGCGCCTGTGAGCCAGCGGGAGGTGTTCCACGGGGTGGTGGAGGACTCCATCTACATTCACCCCTCCGCCCGCGGCCGTGGGGTGGCTGGCGCTCTCCTCGACCGCCTCATTGAGGCCTGCGAGGAGCTCGGCAAGTGGGCCATCCACTCCTGGATCTTCCCCGAAAACGAAGGCTCTGCGGCTCTCCACGCCAGCCGTGGTTTCGAGAAAGTGGGCACCTTCAGCCACATGGCGAAGATGCCCTACGGGGAGTTGGCCGGCCAGTGGCGGGATACGGATGTGTGGGAGAAGCTCCTGCCGAAGCCGGACGGCAAAGGCCCCCACGAGGCCTAAAGACCCCCTCCACGGGCCCGCCCCTGAGCGCACGCCCAATCCTTTGGCACCCCTGTTACTGCCAGATGCGAGAAACGACCCCCTCGCCCACGCACGCCATGTTCTGTGGCGGTGCGTTGCGGCGAGGGGGTCGTGGTGTGCTTCCCCGGGACTGGGTACCTGCAGATGGCGGCTACAGGCGGCGGATGGATGCCCGTGGCCGGGCGCGGCGTTAGTCGCGCGTCTCCGGGGCGGAGGCCTGCGGGGAGGCCGCGGGGCTCGTATCCGCGGTGGCTGCCTCAGCGTGCTGTGCAGCGGTGTCCTCCGCAGTGGTCGGGCTGGGGGCGTGGTCCGCGGCCGCGGCGTGGTCGGCGTCTGCCGCACCTGCTGCGGCGGGCGGGGTGCTCTGCAGCGTCATCGTGCGCAGCGGCTCGTGCTTGATGAGCGCCATGAGGATGAAGGCGATGACGACCATCGGCATGACGTAGAGGAACACCGGGGTGAGCGCGTCATTGTAGGCGCCGATGAAAGCACCACGGATCGGCTCGGGCATCTCTGCGACGAGTGCCGGGGTGACCTGGTTGGGGTCGACCTCACGCCCCGCGAGCTGGGCCTGGGTCTCGGCGGGCAGGCCCGCCATGGCGGACTCGAGGCGCTCCGGCAGGAGGGTGCGCAGGTGGCCGACGAACAAGCCACCCACGAGGGCGGCGCCGAGGGAGGAGCCGATCTGGCGGAAGAAGTTGTTCACGGCGGTGGCGTTACCGACGACCTCCAGGGGCATGGTGTTCTGCACGATGAGCACCAGCACCTGCATGCACAGGCCCAGGCCGACGCCGAGGATGAACAGGTCGCAGCCGATCATCCACAGGGAGGTCTCCGGGGTGAGGCGGTGGAAGAGCACCAGGGAGACGAAGGTGACGACCATGCCGACGAGCGGGTAGGCCCGGTAGGTGCCGGTGCGGGTGATGCGCTTGCCGGAGAAGATGGAGGTGCCCATCATGCCGACCATCATGGGGATCATCATGAAGCCCGCGTCGGTGGCGTCGAGGGAGTGCACCATCTGCAGGTAGGTGGGCAGGTAGCCCAGCACACCGAACATCGTGATGCCGAGCACGAGGCCCGCGGCGGTGGTGAGCAGGAAGTTGCGGTTGGTGAAGAACCCCAGCGGGATGAGCGGGTCGGCGACCCGGGTTTCCACCACCGCGAGGATGACCGCAGTGATGAGGAAGGTGGCGACCAGGCCGAGGATTTCCGGGGAGGTCCAGGCGTAGCGGTTGCCACCCCAGGTGGTGAAGAGGATGAGGGAGGAGGCGGAGATCATCATGAACACGGTGCCGGCGAAGTCCCAGCGCACCGGCTGGCGGCGGGGTGCCAGGTCCAGCTTCCACACAGCGACGGCGATGGCAATCGCGCCGAGCGGGAGGTTCATCCAGAACGCCCACCGCCAGCCGATGGATTCGGTAAACCAGCCGCCGAGCAGCGGGCCCAGCACGCTGGACAGGCCGAACACTCCGCCCATGACGCCCATGTAGCGGCCACGTTCGCGGGCGGGCACGACGTCGGCGATGATCGCCTGTGAGAGGATCATGAGCCCGCCGCCGCCGATGCCCTGGATGGCGCGGCCGGCGATGAGCATGGTCATGGTGTGGGCGAGGCCGCCGACGATGGAGCCGCCGATGAACACCACGAGTGCCCCAAGGAAGAGGGACTTGCGCCCGATGAGGTCGCCGAGTTTGCCGTAGACGGGCAGCATGACGGTTTCCGCCAGCAGGTAGGCGGTGATCACCCACATCATGTGGTCGACGCCACCCAGGTCGCCAACGATGGTGGGCAGAGCGGTGGAGAAAATCATCTGGTCGAGGCTGGCCAGCAGCATCGCCGTCATGAGCGCGCCCATGATCCACCAGATGCGGCGGTTTTCCTCAGGGGTGATGGTGGAGGTGTACGGGGCGGATGGTTCGGTCCGCGTCGCAGCAGTCATAAGTCAGATGTCCTTGCACAAACAATGGGGGAGAAGCAAAAGCGAAGAAGTGAAAAGGTGAAGAAGAAAAGAGGCGAAAGAGAGAGGGAGAGAGAAGAAAGAAAAGCGTGAAAGAAAACCACGCGAAGCATGCGACAGGGGCGCACGCTGCGCGGTCGCTAGTCGACGCTGTCTTTGAGCCGGTCTTCCCTCACGCGGGTGAGGAGTGCGGCCGCCAGCAGGCTCAGCGGCACCAGCATGAGGAACACCGGGGTGAGCGCGTCGTTGTAGGCCACGTCGATGGCGGTGCGCACCGGCTCCGGGAGGTCGGCCACCATGGCGGGCGTGAGTCGGGAGGAACCATCGTGGGCGAACTGCTCCGCCAGCGGCTTGCCCGCCTCACCGAGGGAGGCAATCGCGGCCGGCAGGCTGGCGGCCAGCTTCGGCTGCAGGTTGGCGACGAACACGCCGCCGACGAAGGCGGAGCCGATGGCGGAACCAATCTGGCGGAAGAAGTTGTTCGCCGCGGTGGCGGTGCCGACCATGGTGACGGGGAAGGAGTTCTGCACGATGAGCACCAGGATCTGCATCGCGCAGCCGAGGCCGAAACCGAAGACGAACAGGCACACGCCGACGTGCAGCAGGCTGGAGGTGGCCTGCAGCTGGCTGAGCAGCACCAGGCCGATGGTGACGATGAGAAGGCCGGCGACGGGGAACCACTTGTAGCGCCCGGTGCGGCTGACAATGTTGCCGACGGTGATGGAGGTGCCCATGAGCCCTGCCATCATGGGGATCATCATCAGGCCCGCGGCCGTAGGCGTCAGGGAGTGCACCATCTGCAGGTAGGTCGGCACGTAGGCCAGGGCGCCGAACATGAAGATGCCGAGGCACAGGCCGGCGGTCGTGGTGAGCAGGAAGTTGCGGTTCCTAAACAGCTGGATGGGGATGATGGGGGTGGTGGCGCGGCGCTCGACGGCGATGAACAGCCCGCCGAAGATCACGGCCCCTGCCGCCAGTGCGAGAATGTGGGCGTCGGTCCAGGGGTATTCGTTGCCGCCCCAGGTGATGACCAGGATGAGGCAGCAGGTGGCGATCGCCATGGTGGCCATGCCCCGCCAGTCGGCACGGCCGGCGCGGCTGCGGCGGGGCAGCTTCAGGAAGAAGAAAATGCCGGCCAGGGCCACCGCGCCGAGGGGGATGTTGAGCCACAGGCCCCAGCGCCAGCCCGGACCATCGGTGAACCAGCCGCCGAGCACCGGGCCCAGCACGCTGGAGACGCCGAAGACGGAGCCCATGATGCCCATGTAGCGGCCGCGTTCGCGGGCGGGCACGACGTCGGCGATGATCGCCTGGGAGAGCACCATCATGCCGCCGCCGGCAACACCTTGGACGGCGCGGGCAACGATGAGCCATGCCATGGAGGTCGCTAGCCCGCCCAGCAGGGAGCCGAGCATGAACAGGGCGACGGAGAACATGAACAGGCCTTTGCGGCCCATCATGTCGCCGAGGGAGCCCATGATCGGCAGGGCAATGGTCTGCCCCAGCAGGAACGCGGTGATGACCCACGTCATGTGGTTAACCCCGCCGAGCTCACCGACGATGGTCGGCAGGGCGGTGGCGAAGATCATCTGCCCCAGGGAGCTCATGAGCATGGTCAGGATGAGGGCGGCGAAAATGAGGCGCACGCTGCCCTGCGCGGGGTCGCGCTGTGGGGCGTGCGGCGGCACCATGCCGGTGCGCGCCGCACCCGCGGGTGCGGTGGGGGTGGATTCTGGTGTGGTCATCTAGTCATCCTTGGTCGACTCAAGCGCCGTGTGTGGAAAAAAGCTGCACAGGCCGGCTGTGAATAAGGAGGAAAAAAAGCTCTCTCTTCCGCGCGCCTGCGCACGGGGTTCTCGCGGAAAGAAGGAAGAAAGAGAAGAAAGAAGAACAGAAAAGGCAGAAAGAGGCAGGAAGAAAAGGGGGTGGGAAGAGGAGAAAAGGGGGAGAACGCGGACGGCTGCCTGCGAGCTAGGTGCGGCCGCGGCTGGTGATGGTGTCGAGGTAGCCGAGGCAGGCGTGGCAGGCCCGGCGCAGCGAATCGTCGGATTCGTCCTCGCCCTCCGCCCAGCGGTGCAGTCCGAGCTCCAGGCAGGAGGTCACGAGCATCATGCAGGTGTCGGCCTCGGCACTGGTGGACACATCGGTGAGGAGGCGCTGGTTGGGGTGGGCCTGGAAGTACAGGTCGAGGGCGTGCCGGTAGGCCAAGTGCGCGGAGATGAAGTGCTTCATCCGGGCGGTCGCCAGCTGGGGCACGGAGCTGAGAATCGCTTTGCGGCGTTTCCACACGGTGGTGGAGGTGTTGCCGTGTCCGGCGATGAAGTTGTCCAGCACCAGGTCCACCAGGGATGGCAGGAGCGGGGTGTGGGTGGTGGCGACGAAGGCGGCGGTGCCGTCCTCATCAAGGAGGGTGGGCACGGGGCCGAGGACCGCGGTTTCTTTGTTGTCGACGTAGTTAAAAAACGTGCGCTTGGAGATCCCCGCCGCCGTGCAGATGTCTTCCACGGTCACCGCGTCGAAGCCGTGTTCTTCGACCAGGCGGGTGGCGTGGTCTTCGATCGCGGCGAGGGTGGCGCGGCGCTTGGCTTCGCGCAAGGGGAGTGCATCAGGAGTCACGGTCGGTAAACCTAGTGCAAAAATGCACGGCGCGCAAACTTGCACCTAGTGCATTATCTGTGGTTCTGTCCGATTCTGTGGGCGTGGGGCGATGGCGCCCACAGTGTGGGGCAAAAGTCCCACGAGCAGTTACAACGGCCCGCATTCCAAGAAATTCCACGCATCCACCTGCCCTGCCCGCGCGCCCAGGGATGCGTCACCAATGTCCGCTTCGCGAACTGTCCGGACATAAACACACAGTGGGAATGCGGCGGCGCGTGTGCGCGCGGGCGCGGTGGCCCGCCGCACGCAGTACCCCCACATTCCGCGCCGCGCAGGGCACAAGGGAGGTGTTATCGCACTGCAACCCACCTCACTGCTGCAGGGGTGCCGGGGGAGGATGACAGGGGTAAACCCCGGCGGTGGGCACCGCCGCCGGTCTATGGTGGGGGTACACCCATCGCTTCGAGAGAAAACCACTCGCCCCCTTTTTTTTCGCCCCCGAGGCACGTGCCCCGGGGCCGAGGTGGCCGCGCACCGCGGCCTCTGCGGGGGCAACGATCGGAGGTTGTCATGACCCGCTCCTGGAGTTTCTACGGTGCGCGCACGCCCGCGGGCTGGGTGGCCGCAGCCTGGTTCATCATCCTCGCCCTCCCGAGCATCCTCGTGGTGGATTCCTGGATTGGTGCCCAGGGCACGCTCATCTTCTGGTTCACCACCTGCGGCGGCTTGGGCGTCGTCGCCAGCGCGATCCGGCTGCGCAGCTGGCTGCTGCTCATCCTCGGCGTGTTCGTGCTCGGCACGTACATCTACCTGGCGTTCTTCCTGCTCGGCTTCGCCCCCTAACGCAGCACAGCGCGCCACCGCGTGTACCCCACGCCCAACACCCCCGCCTGCCACAGCAGTGGCGGGTCGGGGGTGGGTGGGATATGCGATCGCGTCCTCCCGTGCGGCACTACCGCGCGCAGAACACCCCGGGTCAGCACCGGGGTGTTTCGCCGGGGTGTTATCCGTCGAGTGCCGGTGCGTCGGTGGTGTTTCCCAGGAGGGAACCGACGAGACGAAACACTTCCGGTGAGACCATACCGGGGTGATCCACCGGCATCGGGTGCACGAGCAGCTCGTCGACGAAGCCCACCCAGGCGTGCGGGTCCATCGCCTGCGGGTTCCGCTCCGCTTGCACCATGTGGGCCGTGATGTCAGCTGGGCGGGTGCGGTGCTCCCGCATGATCTGCGCGTGGTGCCAGATGAGCTCCAAGATCGTGGTGATGCGCTCCGTGGGGAAGGCCGCGAACACGCCCGGCGCCTCGGCGAGCAGCGCCGCAGCCTCGGCGGGGTCTTCGCACTCCTGCTCAATACCCGCCATGGCGAGCACACCCCGGATGAGCTCAGGGCCCTCCGGTGCCGGCACGTCCTCCCACACGGTGGCGGGGTAGGCGTCCAGCAACACCAGAGTGCCGGTGCGCGCCGGGCGGTGGGCGGCCATGTCCTGGGCGATGACACCGCCGACCGACCAGCCGACAATATCGACGGCCGCATCCGCCCCAAAGGTCTCGTCGATGCGCTCCCAGGCGGCGGCCGCCGCGGCGTGGATGCTGGCGGCCGGCGCGGCATCGCCCACCATGCCGGGGGCCTGCAGGGCGAGCACGGCCCGCCCGGCGGGCACGTGCGGCACCAGGCCGGCGTACGCCCAGCCCAGCCCGCCGGCGGGGTAGAGGCACACCACCGGCCGGCCGGTGGGCGGGGTGTCCGCTGCCCGCAGCAGGAGGGTCTCGGCTGCGGCCGTGGACCAGCCGTCGCCGCCGCGCGCGAGGTGCGCCGCGAGGGCGCGGGCGGTGGGGTGGGCGAAGATGTCGGCGGCGGCCACCGTCGTCCCGAGTAGCCGGCTGAGGTCCCCGGCGAGCTGGACTGCGGTGAGCGAGGTACCGCCGGCGTCGAAGAAGTTCGCCTCCGGGGGCATGGTCTCCCGGGCGAGCCTCTGGGCGAGCGCCCCGCAGATGATGGCCAGCTGCGGGGAATCCACCGCCTCCCCAGCATCCGCACGACCGGCAGTACAGGCGCCCGCACCGTCGGCCGCGAAGGCGTCGTCCAGGGGCGGCAACGCTGCCCGGTCGAGTTTGCCGCTGACCGTCAGCGGCACGGAGGCAATGAGATCCACGACGCTGGGCAGCATGTACTCCGGCAGGGTGGCGGCCAGCTGTTCCCGCACCCCCGCCACCAGGCCTCGTGCTGCGTCCGCATCCGCGCAGGCGGAGGTGTCCGTGGGCACGATGTAGGCGCAGATGTGCTGCTGCCCGGCGAAGTCGCGGACGACGACGACGGCGTCGGCGACGCCGCCCGCGGCGCGCGCCTGGGCGGCAATCTCTCCGGTCTCGAGGCGCTGCCCGCGCAGCTTGACCTGCCCGTCGCGGCGGCCGCCGTAGTAGAGCTCCCCGCCGTGCAGGCTGGCCAGGTCACCAGTGTCGTAGAAGCGGCCGCGCGCCCAGGCGGGCGCACCGACGATCGGGTCCTCGCGGAACACCGCGTCGGTGCGGTCGGGGTCGCCCACGTAGCCGCGGGCGACCTGCACCCCGCCGAGGATGAGGCGGCCGAGGCCGCCGGGTGGGGTGAGCCGCCACTCGTCGTCGACGACGAGGGCGCTGGTGCGCCACACGGCCCGCCCGATGGGGACCGCGCCGGTGCTGTCGTCCGCCCAGGCGGCGGTGACGTCGATGGCGGCTTCCGTCGGGCCGTAGAAGTTCAGCGTCCGTGCGCCGAGGATCTCCGCGACAGCATCGACCTGGGCGCGCTCCAGGGCCTCCCCGGAGGTCACGACCGTGCGCAGGCGTGCAGGCGCGTTCTCGCGCCACACGCTCAGCGCGACGCTGAGCGCGCTGGGCACGAAGTGGCACACGGTGACCCCGGCGGCGTCGATGGCGCGGGCAAGTTCCACCGGGTCTTTGTGGGCCTGCGGCGGGGCAATCGCGGTGGGTATCCCCAGCGACGTCGCGGAGAGCAGCTCCCACACGGACACGTCGAACACGCAGGAGGTTTTCTGCATGAGCACTGCCTCCCCGAGCATCTCCGCCTGCCAGGAAATCCGGTTGGCGATTGCTTCCTGGCCGACGCTGACGCCCTTGGGCAGGCCCGTCGACCCGGAGGTAAACAGCACGTAGGCCTCATCATTCGCACCGACCTGCGCGACCGCGGCCGCCAGCAGGTCCGCCCCCGCCGCGGTCGGTGCCGGCAACCCAAGGTCGAAGCTCGACACCCCGACCCGCAGGGCCGGCACGCTTATCCCACAGGTGGTGATGGTGTCACCCGCGTGGGATCCGGAGCCGCCGAAGGCATCCTCTGCCGTACCCGGGGTGTCGCTCGCGGCGAGGATCCACGCCCCGGGCTGGGTCGTGCGCGCCATGTGCTCGATGCGGGCGGCGGGCAACTCCGGGTCGACGGGCACCCAGGCGATGCCGCAGGCGGCGGCCGCCGCCACCGCCAGCATGAGTGCGGGGCTGCGCGGCAGCATCACCGCCACCCGATCCCCGGGGGTCAGGCCCGCGGCCGCGAAGGCGGCGGCGTAGCGCTCCACGAGGTGGGTGGTGTCGCCGCGGCTAATCCAGGTGCCGTCGAAGAACAACAGCGGGTTGTCCTCGAGGGACGCGGCGCGCATCTGCGCCCGCTGTGCGGCGAACATCTGTGGCAGCGTCACACACTCCGGCGCCCGGTCCTCCCCGCAGGTGGCGGCGAGGAGTTCCCGATCGGCACGGGTTGTTGCCTGCAGCAGTTCGGCACCTTCAGCAGCCTGCGCGAGCATCCCCGCCAAGCGGGCAGCATGGGCGTCGAGGAGCTCCTGCCGGGCGGCACGCCCCGCCCGGGTCGTCTGGCTGATGAGGAACAGTTCTTTCTGCCCGCTCGCACCGGTCTGGCAGATGATCTCCACGTCGGCGACGGGCCCCACGGACAGGGTGGCGATGGTGGCGACCCCCAGCCCGGGCAGCGGCACCGTCGGCGGGAACGGCCTGAGGTTCATGCTCGGGCCGGTGAGCGGCTGGGCGGGGGTGCTGCGCGGCAGCTCCGCCCGGAGCTGCTCAATCGGCACCGCGCCCGCGGCCCGCGCCCAGGAGATGGCCTCCTCGTAGTGGCCGGTGGCCTCCGGGGACCAGGGCCCATCGAGGCAGACCACCGGGGCGACCGTGACCTGGGGTGCCGCGACCGGCTTCGTGCCCAGCGGCCGGTTCATCTGCGGCATGCCCAATGCCCAGGCGCCCTCGTGGAGGGTGAAACTGCGGGCGTAGTCGGCGACCACGCCGGCCAGCAGCCCCAGGTCCACCCCGCCGGGCAGCGGGTGGGTGCTGCGCACGCTCACACAGTCGCCGCCCGTGGGGTGCGGCCCCGCCAACACCGGCGGCGCCTGCTCGCCGACGCCGCGCGCGATCCACGCCGCCGCCAGCTCCGAGGGCACGGCCGCCGCCGCAGTGGTGTCGGCCGCAGCGCTGTCGGCAGCGCTGTCGGCACCCGCATCCTCCTCGGGTGCGGCGAAAGGATACGGCGGCAGCGCACCACCTGTTTGCAGGGCGTGAGCTGTGCGCAGCACCCAGCCGATGAACAGGAACATGACGAAACCATCGACCGCGATGTGGTGGGCGCGAATCACCCACACGCCGTCCCCCAGCAGGTGGGCGCACACATCCTCGCCCTGCAGCACCAGGGGCGTCTCAGCGCCTGCGTGGTGGGTGGGGCTGTGCACGAGAAAGTCGTCGATCTCCTCCTCCAACGCGCGACCCGTGCTGGAGGTGGTCGCGAGGTGCAACCACTCGGCGTGGGGCTCACAGCCTGCGGCCGTATACCGCCCGCACAGGGCCGGTACCTGTGCCTGGCAGGTCTCGATGGCCTCCCGCAGGAAGGATTCCTGTAAGCCCTCGGGCAGGGTGACGCGCTCCGCGCAGGCGAACGCCGCACTCGCGGGCTGGAGCGACTGGGCCAGCCAGACAGAGGCCTGGCAGTCGTTGAGCCGCATTAGGACTGACCGCCGCAGATCAGTGCCTCCCAGTCGTTGAGAGTCGGCAAGGACGCAATGGTGAAGAAGTCGACCTCGGTGCCCTGCTCACGCCAGGTTTCCACCAGGGTGATGAGCCGGACGCTGTCGAGCCCCTGGTCGGTGAGCGGGATCGTGGGGTCGATGTCGTCGACGCCGAGGATGGAAGTGACGGAGGAACGCAGTTCGTGGGGAGTCATGGGAGAAACAAAACCCTTCAAGTGGTGGGGAGGGAGAAAACCGGGGAGAAAGCGGCGGGCCGCCGCAAGACAGCGGGCGGCGGGCCACCAGGGGAGGGGGAGGGCACACGCCGGAGGCTGCCGGCACGGGAAAACAACAGGCACAGGGGCCGGCCGGGCGGGGAGCGATCAAACGGCGCCGACCAGCACGCGGGGCTGAGAGCGCTCGCCGGAAGCCAGGGCGTGCAGCTGGCCCCACAGCGCGGGCTTTCAGAGCGCAGGCTGCGTGGGCGCAGTGCCTGCGGATCAGGCCTGTGCGGCGTGCTCCTGTTGCAGCCGCCGCCGCGTGGAGGCGCGCGAGGCTTTGCCTACGGTGGTGGTGGGGAAACTCGTGCGCACGACCACCTGGTCGGGCAGTTTGAACGCGGCCACCCCCTGCTGCTGCAGGAAGTCCCGCACCCCCGCCAGGGTGAACTCCGCCCGCCCCTCGGCGGCCGCAGGATCGGCGGGGATGAGCACCGCACAGGTCTTTTCGCCCAAGTGCTCATCCGGCAGGCCCAGCACCAGGGCATCGGCCACACCACCCATTTGCAGCAGCAGGTCCTCGAGCTCCTCGCAGGAGATCTTTTCGCCCGCCCGGTTGATCTGTTCCTTCGCCCGGCCTTCCACCACCAGGTGCCCGCTGGGCAGCTGGCGCACCAGGTCACCCGTGCAGTAGAAACCCTGCTCGTCGAAGGAGGAGGCGGACACCCCGCCGAGGTAGCCGCGGATGGTGTACGGGCCCCTCGTCCACAGGTTGCCCACCTCGCCGGGGGCGACCGGCTCGCCGGCATCGTCGAGGACCAGCACCTCGTCGTGCTCCGACATGGGGTAGCCCTGGGTGGTGGTGATGAGCTCCTCTGGGTCGTCCAGGCGGGTGTAGTTCACCAGGCCTTCCGCCATGCCGAACACCTGCTGCAGGGTGCAGCCGAGGGTGTCCCGCACCTGGGCGGCCGCCGTGTTGGCGAACTTCGCGCCACCGACCTGCAGCACCTCCAAGGAGCTGAGATCCCGCTCGGTCGAGGTGTTCAGCCACAGCATCGCCAGCGGCGGCACCAGCGCCGCCATGGTGATGCGCTCCTCCTCAATGAGGCGGAACGCGGTGCCCGGGGTGGGGTCGGGGGCACACACGAGGCAGCCGCCGGCGAAGGTGACCCCCAGGATGCCGGGGGAGCTCATCGTGAAGTTGTGCGCCGCCGGCAGCACCACGAGCATGCGGGTGTCCGGGGACAGCTCACACACCTCGACGCTGCGGCGCACGGAGAACAAGTAGTCGGCGTGGCTGCGCCCGATGAGCTTCGGCACGCCCGTCGTGCCCCCGGAGAGCTGCACCAGGCCCAGGCCGTGCGGGTCGACGTCTGCCGGCGGCACGGGTGTGCTGGCCGGGCGGGCGCCGGGCGCGGGCACGAGGAGAACCTGCGGGTCCGCACCCGCCGCGGCGGCGGCCTCGCGGGCGAGTGCCGCGTGCTGGGTGAGCCCGAAGCGCTCCACCGTGAGGATGGCGCGCGCCCCGGCGGCGCTGAGGAAGTGCTCAAGCTCGGTCACCCCGTGCGCGGGCAGCGCGTGCACCGGCACCGCGCCGAGACGCACGACGCCGAAAAAGGCGCCGAAGTACTCGACCGTGTTGGGGCAGAACACCACGACCCGATCGCCGGGCCGCACCCCCTGCTGCACCAGCAGGCAGGCGACCTCCTCCGCGTAGGCATCAAGGTCCGCATAGCTCAGCCGCGCCCACGCCCCCGGGGTGGCGGCGATGGGTGCGACCACGGCGGGGCGCTCCGCGAAGCGGGCGGCAGCCTGGCTGAGGTGCTGGGCGAGGGTGTCATCCGTCCACACCCCACGATCACGCCAGTGCTGGCGCACCGCGGGCGGGTACAGGTCATCCGGGGTGGCCAGCGGCACAGCTACGCCGCCGCCAGCAGGAGGGGTGGAACTCGCGCCGGTGGTGTGCGCGGGGGAGGAAGTGGGGTGGGAAGTCATCGTCTCTTTCGCAAGGGGCGGCGGGGCTGGTCAGGGAGGGACTGGGGAGGCAGCGAGCTGGATGGATGTGAAGGGCTAGTACAGCTCGAGGCCCGGGTTGGGGGCGCTGCGGGCACCGCACAGGGTCTCGTGGTGCGGTCGGCCCATGACCTGCAGGAGGGGGTTGAGGAACGTCGACAGTTTCGTGGTGGTTTCCCGATACTCCTCCTCCGGGGTGGAACCGGCGACGATGCCCGCGCCGGCGAAGGCGTAGGCAGTGCGGTCGTGGGTGATGCCACCGCGCAGAGTCATGGCCCACTCGCAGTCGCCGCCGGCCTCACACCAGCCGACAACACCGGCGAACACCCCACGCGGGGTCGGCTCGAGGCGGCGAATGACCTCCCGGGCGGGGGCCTGCGGCCACCCGGACACCGCCGGGGTGGGGTGGAGTGCGCAGAGCACATCCCAGGAACTCACCCCCGGCTTCAGGGTGCCCCGCATGTGGGTGCCGAGGTGCCAGATCACCGGGGTGGCCAGCACCTCCGGGCCGTCGGGAATGTCCACGTCGGTGCAGAAGCTGCGCAGGACACGCGCGATATCGGCGGTGACGTGGGCGTGCTCCGCGAGGTTTTTGTGCGAGGAGCGGAGGAAGTCGGCGCGCCGGGCGTCTTCCGCCGGGTCCTGGGAGCGGGGGATACTGCCCGCCAGGGGGAAGGTGCTCACGGTGCGGCCGGAGACTTTGAGCACGAGTTCGGGGCTGGCACCCAGCAGGTGCGCGAGGTCCTCTCGGGTGTGCGCCGGGAGGGAGGCGTGGCAGCTGGCGCCTTCCGGGGCACGGGTGGGGGCTTCCACCCCGGCCCGCCCGAGCAGCCAGGGGGCGTCGAGGGCGAGGTCGTAGCCGTAGGCGTAGGGGTTGGCGGCCCAGAGTTTTTCCCGCAGCCGGCCGGTGGGGATGGGGCGCGGCATGGTGCCCACCACCTGCCGGGACAGCACCACCTTGTCGACGTCGCCGGCAGCAATGGCCTCAAGGCCGCGGGCGACGGTGGTGCGGAAGTCGCCGCGCTCGTCGAAGCCGTCGAGGCGGGCCCCGTGCTGCATGGTGGGGGCGTGGGTGGCGGGCGCCAGTGCCGCGCCCTCGTCGTCGAGCTCTGCTCCGGGGCGCTGGAGGCGCTCCCATTCGCGGGGCACGAATAGCCGGGCGGTCGCCTGGGGGGAAAACGGCACCGCGCCGACGACCATGTCGTCGCCCGCGAGCTGCCGCAGCCGGGCCGCATCCCAGGCCTTCGGTGCGATGCGGCGGGCCACCCCGGAGGCGTGCAGCAGGTAGTGGCGGGTGCGGAAGGAGAAATTAGCAGGCACTGGCACCACCATCGACGACGATGTCCTGGGCGGTCATGTGGCCCGCCTGGTCGGAGAGCACAAAGCCCACCGTGTGGGCGATGTCGCGGGGTTCGGCGATCTTGCCGAGCGGGATGCCCGCCTTATAGGTGTCCGGGACTCCGGCGATGAGTACGTCTTCGCTGGCCAGCCCGGTGATCATTTGGGTGCGGGTGGTGCCGGGGCTCACCACATTGCAGCGCACGCCGGCGCGCCCGAGCTCCAGCCCCAGGGAGCGGGTGAGCAGGCTCGCCGCCGTCTTGGAGGCCCCGTAGGCCACCATGTGGGCCCGGGGGATTGCTCCGGAGTTGCTGGCGATCGTGACGATGGAGCCGCCGCCCGCATCGGCCATGTGGCTGCCGAGCCGGGTGGACAGGGCGTAGACGGCGCGGGTGTTGACCGCCCACAGGGCGTCGAAGTCGCCTGCGGTGACGACGTCCGCCGGGCCGCCGAGGAACAGCCCGGCGGCGTTGACCAGGCCGTGGATGGGGCCGGCGGCGGTGAGTTCGTCGACGAAGGCGTTGATGGCGTCCACATCGGCGAGGTCGAGGGCGCGGACGGGGATCTCCCCGCAGGGGGCGGGGTGGGCGTAGCGGTCCGTGGCGATGACCTCCGCGCCGAGGGCGTGGAGGTGACAGGCGACCGCGCAGCCGATACCACCGGCGGCGCCGGTGACCAGGACCCGGGGGTGCGGGGTGCCGTTGATGGTCCAGGTGGTGGTGCCGATGGCGGGGGTGATACTCGGGCGGGGGAGCGCGGGAGAGGTGTCCCGTGCGGCGTCAGAGGCAGGGGTGGTGGGTGACATACGCGGGGACCTAACGGCTCAAGGCGCCCACAACGCGGGCGGTATCGGTGACAACGGCGCACATGCGGGCCGCCTGGTTGAGCGCCAGTTCGTGCATCTCCCGACTGAAATCGGCGCAGGCGTCGGCGACGAGGAAAGGCGCGATGTCCTTCATGAAGGCACTTGTCGCGGTGGTGAGCACCCCAATGTGGGCGTAGATGCCGGCGATGATCAACTGGTCGCGGCCGGCAGCTGCGAGCTGGGCGCGGAAATCAGAGCGCTCGAAGGCGTCGTAGCGCCACTTCGTCAGCACCGTATCGCCGGGCTGCGGCGCAAGCTCGGCGATGATCTCCTCGCCGTCGACAAGGCCGGTGCCCCACAGGTCGGTGAGCAGCCCCCGGTCCTCGGGCTGCTGGTGGGGCGGCTGGGCGGTGTAGAACACCGGCACCCCGTGGGCGCGGGCCACCTCCAGGAGGGTGCGAATGTTGGCGATGGTGCGCTCCATGAGCGCGGAGTCGCCGAAGGGGGCGATGAAGTAGCGCTGCATGTCGTGGATGAGCAGGGCGGCGCGGCTGGGGTCGAGGTCCCAGGTGGCGCGCCCCGGCACACAGTCCTCCACCGTTGGGTGGGGGTAGTGCTCAATCATGGGAATCATGTGGGGGTGCTCCCTAGTGCGGTGAATTCGGGCCGCCCCTTAGGTTAGCTTATCGTTCAGCAAGTGGGTGCAGTCGCACCCTTGCGCACCCTCACCTAGCAGTTGCCGTCCTGCGCGCAGCCAGCTCGGCGTTGCCGCACACCCCCACCCCGGCCACGCTCGCCCCTGGCGTGCCACAGCCCGCGCCGGTGCCGCAGCGCGGGGAATGCGGTGTTGTCACTGGTGGGCGGCGACAACGGGCCTATGCAGGCGTGTTTTTGCTCACCTTTGGCACGTGAGCGCCCCACAGTGCCCCCATTCGGGGGCGCGCATGCGTCAGGCCCCGGGGGCCGCGCCCCGCGCGCGAGTGTCACGCGGGGCGTGCGGCATCCTTCCGGGGCCTTGAGACACACCCATGTGTTCTCCCGCGCGCAGCGGCTGCGGCGCGGGAGAAGAAAAGGGGTGTTACTTGTCGCGGTCCGTGTTGCACATGGCCAGCACGTCGAGGCGGCGGTCCAGCTCTTCCTCGGTGAGCTTCTCGCCATCGACGAAGCCCAGGTCGATGACCGTCTGACGGATGGTCTTGCCTTCCTTCAGGGCGGTCTTGGCCACCTTAGCGGCATTTTCGTAGCCGATGGCGGAGTTCAGCGGGGTCACGATCGAGGGGGAGGACTCGGCGAGAGTCTTCATGCGCTCGGTGTTGGGCTCGATGCCGTCGACGAGGCGCTCGGCAAACACGCGGGAGGTGTTGGCCAGCAGGCGGGCGGACTCGAGGACGTTGCGGGCCATCATCGGGATGAACACGTTGAGCTCGAACGCGCCCTGGGAGCCGGCGAAGGCGACACCGGCGTCGTTGCCGACGATCTGGGCGGCGACCTGGGTGGCGGTCTCACACAGGACGGGGTTGACCTTGCCCGGCATGATGGAGGAACCCGGCTGCAGGTCCGGCAGGTGGATCTCTGCCAGGCCGGTGAGCGGGCCGGAGCCCATCCAGCGGATGTCGTTGGCGATCTTGTTGAGGGAGACAGCCACGGTGCGCATCGCGCCGGAGAACTCGACCAGGCCGTCGCGGGCGGCCTGGGCCTCGAAGTGGTTGACGCACTCGCGCAGTTCCTTGACGCCGGTGAGCTTGACGAGCTCAGCGACGACCTTCGCGCCGAAGTCGGCGGGGGTGTTCAGGCCGGTGCCGACGGCGGTGCCGCCGATGGGCAGCTCGCCGAGGCGGGGGAGGGTGGCCTCGATGCGCTCGATGCCGGCCTCGATCTGGCGGGCGTAGCCGGCGAACTCCTGGCCGAGGGTGACGGGGACGGCGTCCATGAGGTGGGTGCGGCCGGACTTGACGACCTGCTCCCACTCCTTGGCCTTGGCGGCCAGGGAGGCGTGCAGCACCTTCAGACCCGGGATGAGGTCGGTGACGGCAGCTTCGGTGGCGGCGACGTGGGTCGCGGTCGGGAAGGTGTCGTTGGAGGACTGGCCCATGTTGACGTCATCGTTGGGGTGCACCTCCACGCCGGCGGCGGCGCAGAGGGAGGCGATGACCTCGTTGGTGTTCATGTTGGAGGACGTGCCGGAACCGGTCTGGAACACGTCGATGGGGAACTCGGCGTCGTGGCGGCCGTCGGCGACCTCCTTCGCGGCGGCGATGATGGCGTCAGCCTTCTCCGCCGGCAGCAGGCCGCGGTCCTTGTTGACCTGGGCGCAGGCGGCCTTGAGCAGGCCCATGGCGCGGATCTGGGCGGCTTCCAGGCCGCGCCCCGAAATCGGGAAGTTCTCCACGGCGCGCTGGGTCTGGGCCCGCCACAGGGCGTTGACGGGGACCTTCACTTCGCCCATGGTGTCGTGTTCGATGCGGTACTCGGTCATAAAAACCACCTTGTGATTGAGGGGAAAACCCGCGCCACGTCCACCGGCAGACGGGGACAGAAAAAAGGGGTGCGTGTTTTCGGTTCTTTAACTGTGGTGTCCCGCGCGGAGCCGGGTGCGGGGGTGGCCCGCAGGGGCACCAACCGGGCACGCCGTGATGGCGGAGACACCGCGTTTAAGTATGACTGATTTTTCTCTTCGTCGTCGGTGGGTGAGCTGGGGTTCCACCCCGGGGTGGGTGTGAGCTTCGACACTAAAAGACTGCAGGGTCTATTCAAACCGTACCGACTGGTCTAGCGTTGCGTGGTATCGCCCGCCCCGCCGCCGGGCCTGCTGTCCGGTTCGACGCCTGCCACGACGGTGTGCCGCAGCTCGATCAGCGCGGGCGCGCGATGGACACACCACACACAGTCCACACACAAGTCACACACAGAGAAAACACCGACCTCCCATGATCCTCACCGGCCTCATCCTGGGCGTGGTGCTGGGGGCTGTCCTGCAGCGCGGGCGCTTCTGCGTCACCGGCTTCCTGCGGGACATCTACCTCCGCCGCACCTTCGGCCCCTTCGTCGCCCTCCTCATCGTTATTAGTGTTCAGGCCCTCGGCGTGCAGATCCTCAGCGCCGCGGGCATCATCCACCCCGACTACGATCCTTTCGCCCCCTGGGCCGTCATCGGCGGCAGCGTGCTGTTCGGCATCGGCATTGTGCTCGCCGGGGGCTGCGCCTCCGGCACGTGGTACCGGGCCGGCGAGGGGCTCGTCGGCTCCTGGATTGCGCTCGCCGGGTATGCCACCGCGGCCGCCGCCATGAAGACGGGCGCGCTGCGGGGCGTCAACGACTGGGGTCGCAGCGTGACCACCACGCACGTGTCCCCCATCCACGACTTCGGTATCAACCCCTGGTTGCTTAGTTGCGGGCTGGGTGCGGTGACCGCCGTCTGGGCGGCGGTGTACGTGCGCCGCGGCGCCGGCGCCGCGCCCCCTCGCCTGGCCGGGCTGCCCGGTTGGCAGCGGCCGCTGCCGCTGTATGTCGCCGCCGTCGCCGTCGGCCTCATCGGCGTGGCCGCCTGGCCCCTGTCGGCCGCCACGGGCCGCAACGACGGGCTGGGCATCACCACCCCGTCGAAGAACGTGGTGAACTTCCTCGTCACCGGCGAGTCGGAGTTCCTCGACTGGGGCGCGCTGCTGGTCCTCGGCATCCTGCTGGGATCCCTCGTGGCGGCACGTGTCAGCGGCGAGTTTCGGGTGCGGGTGCCGGACGCCCGCACGGCGGTTGCCGCCCTGGCGGGCGGCATCCTCATGGGTGTCGGTGCGAGCTGGGCGGGCGGCTGCACCGTCGGCAACGGCATGGTGCAAACCAGCCTGTTCAGCTACCAGGGCTGGACGGCACTGCTGTTCACCGCCCTGGGCGTATTCCTCGCGGCGAAGTTCTACCTCCTGCGCGGCACCCGTGCCACCGCAGCACAGGCCGCACCCACCCAGGCGCAGGCGCCGGCCCAGTTGGCAGCGGAACACAAGACACCGGGCGCGACCACCGCACCCGAGCAGCAGGCGAGTGCCGCAGGCGCGCGGGCAGAACACGGCCTCGAGTTCGCCGCCCGGATCGCACCCCTGACCCACACCCCAGTGCTTGAGGCCGCCCCACGGCACGCCGCCCCGCAGCGCATCGCCCCGCAGCGCAGGGCGCCCGCGTATGCCCGCGGCGGCGTGGCGCTTGCCGAGGAACCCGTGGCGGAGGAGGACTGGTTTGTGCTCGACACCGTGGGCGATGTGTGCCCCTTCCCCCTGCTGAAGCTGCGGCAGGCCGTCGATGCTCTGCCCGCGGGCGCGTACCTCACCATCACCTTTGACTGCACCCAGGCCACCGAGGCCATCCCCTCCTGGGCCGCCACCGCGGGCCACCGGGTGCACGACTTTCACCGCCTCGGCCCCGCCTCCTGGTCACTCACGCTGCAGGTCGGGGCCGCCGCCGACGACTAGGACCCTATGTCTGCGGGAAGGGCGGGGTGTGCGGGTGGGCAAAAAAGAGATCCTGATCCGCCCACAGCCCCGCCAACTGGCCCTGCGCCTGGGCCTGCGACACGAACGTCATCGCCTGCGGGCGGCCCCGCGGCACAGCCCCATCGCCGGCGGCGAAGACCACCGGATTGCTCGTGCGCTGCTGGTCATCGACGAGGATGCTGGGGCCCTGGGTCTCCAGCCCGAGGGACGTGGCGAGCCCCGCGCCACCCGCCGAGGACTCCGGCACGAAAAACACATGGTCGGCGACGATCCCCTCGTGGCCCTGTGCGTGGACGGTTACCTCATCGCCGTCCCCAGTGATCGCAGTGACCCGGGTCTGGATCACCTCCACAGCCAGTGCCGTGAGCGCCGCCGCCATCTCGTCGCTGGGCTCCTCATCGGTGACGAACACGACGTGCTCGCTCAGCCGCTGCCGCACATAGAGTGCTTGGTAGGCGGCCACCATGCCCGCCCCCGGACGGGCCGGATCCGCCCGATGCACCACCACGATTCGGCCCCCACGCGCCTCAAAACCATGGCAATACGGGCAGTGCAACACCTTCGTGCCCCACAGCTGAGCCACACCATCAATCGCACTGACATGATCGTGCTGGCCGGTCGCCAGAATGAGCCGCGCCGCGCGAATCACCCGACCACTACGGACACGTACCTCAACCGCATCGATTGCGGCACCATGTTCGTCGCGCGCCCGCACCACCTGCGCATCAGTGACGTGGTCGTGGAGCCGCAGCACCGTGTCCACCGCATCCAGGGCGGCACGCCCCCGGCGCACATAGTCCTTCGGTGCGATCCCGTTGGCGGCCGGCAACATGTTGATACCCGGCGAGGGGGCGTTGCGATAATCGCCCGAATCAATCGCGATCACCATGCGCTGCTGGCGGCCCAGCACGAGCGCCGCGCTGAGGCCCGCAGCGCCGCCACCGACGACGATGACCTCAGCATCGAGGGCCGGCAACGTGTGTGCATCGGAATCAGGTGCGGGCTGGGTGCAGGCGGCGGGGCCCGGGCTGGACGGGCGCGGGGGAGGGGTAGATGTCATGGGAAAACTCCTTGGGGTGTGGGGTGATCGTGCGGGGAGACGTCGCGATGACGGTGGCGTCGCCGCAGCTAGCTGGGGGTCGTCCGCCGACGTGCGGCGGCCTGTGCGGTGGCCGCACGGCGGGATCCTCGGGCTCGCCGTTGGGTCGCTCTCGCGGTAGATTCCGGGCTTTGCGCCTGGGGCGACAGGTGTTGCACGGTGCCGGAGAAAGGCGGTGGTGTTTCCACTGGCGGTGGTGACGGCACTACGGCGGAATCCGGCTGACCTGCGGGTGCCGTCGTAGGCGGTGACCCGTGGGCGGCGGCGCGGGCGATGAGCAGGTCGCACAATTGGGTCACAGTGGGGTGTGTGAGCATATCGACGACCGTCACAGCGATGCCCTGCGTAGCGAGGGATTGTTGTCCGGCCACTAGGTCGAGTGAAGATAAGCCTTGATCGAACCACGGCACATCGGGTGCGGCACCGTGCGGATCGTCCGCCCACAGCGCAGCGATGAGCAGGTCCCGCAATTCTGCGCGGGTTCGCCCTTCCAGGGTGGGTGCGTGCACCGGTGGCTCACTGCATTCAACCTCGGTACGGTGTGCGACTGCAGCGACAGGAGCTATGAGCTGCGAGGTGTCCTGGGCGGGCATCTCTAGCTCATCCATGGGTACGAGAAGCGCAGTGAGGAAAGCGCGGAACATCTCGTCGAGCCGAGCTTCGTCGACGATGGTGACATTGGCGTCCCAATTCATGACGAGACGGTCGTGTTGCTCGAAAAGCTGCACGTCGAGAAGCATGCCCGGAGTTTGGGAGATAGCGTAGACGGGGGTGCCCAGGTCGGCGAACAGTTGCGACGCATCGCCGGCGACGCCGGCTGCACTGGACAAAGACACCGTTGGTGTACTGATCCCTGCCTCCCGGAGACGGCGTAGGTCCATATTGGCGTGACGGATTTCAGATGGATCTGCGACGTCGAGACGGCGTCCAATGTCGTCCCAGTAGTCGCGGTGCACGGCGCTGCGTGCAGCCGTGAGACCACGGCTGAGCGGAACTGTCAGCAGCGCGGTGTACGTCAATTCGCCGGCTGTTTCCCCAGGGTGCATCAACGCTGTCGGGTTCGTGGTGACGATGAGTGAACAGTCTTTCCCTGGAGACAGCACGAATGCCAGCGCGCACACAGCCATCTCGGTGATCGTCATTCCTGCCTGCGCCGCGTGTCGGCGCAGCGTCGCACTGTCGCGGGAGTTGAACTCGTGGCGCCAGCGCACGTAGCGGTGGCGTGTTCCTGCAGGATGCTGCGGATCATCAGCGTGCGCGGCGCGGCCGATCTGGCTCAAAGGCAGCGACGGACCTGGTGCCGGGAGAGGACGCGCGTTGTCTTCTTCGCGTCGTCCTTGCGGTTCGGGCTGCTGCGTCTTGTTCTCCAGTGGCAACCGCACCGGCGGCTCGTGAGCCACGGTGCCCGGGGAGACGTATTCGCGCATGACAGCGTCGCAGATCGCCACCGCGCTCGCGGCATCAATGAAGAGCACATCGAGGTCCACTACGAGTCGCCACACTGATTTCGTGCGGTCACCCTCAGCGGCCGAGTGAGGTGTCGTCGCCCGTAGAGTCGTGCGCACGGCGGTGATCCCCACGAGCGGCGCCTGGGTGAGGGGCAACACACGAGTCGATGTTTCCTCACGGAGTCGCCGGAGAAAGCGATCTTGGTGTTCTTCCTGCCAGTCAGAGATATCGATGGTGTGGACCGTGACGCGTGCCCCGGGGTCAGTGATTGTCTGCGCGTTCTCAGTGGCGCGCAGCCTCAGACAGGTGAAGCGCGAGACAGCAGCATCCCAAGCCTGTTGGAAGCGCTGCGGGTCGAAATCGGGGAGTTCCACCTCGCCGTAATAGTGAGCGGCACTGTGGGCACCATAGAAAGGAGTCGCGCGTCCGAAAAAGTATGCCAACTGCATCTCGTTGAGCGGCATGGCGTCGTCATGCTTTTCGTGGGCGGATGCGCGGGCCACTGGTGGGCTCGCATCGGCGTGGGCGTGCGTGGTGCCGTTGTCATCGTTGTGCTTCTTGAGGAGAGACTCAACAGCCTCGAGATGTGAGTCCAGGGCCGCGAGGGCGTCGACGGTGTCCGCGAGCGCGCGAAGACGACCGCCCAGGGCCGCGAGCGTGGTGTCGGGCGAGACCGCGTGTACTTCAGTCGCACCATCGTGAGGCACGCGGAGATCCGGGAAGGCGGCGTCAGTGGGCGCAGGGGAACTTCCCCGATCGAATTCATGGGGAAGCAGACTGTCGGCGCTGCCGTCTGCCGTAGTGTCCTGCGTGCTCTGGATGGGCGGGGCGGGAGTGTCACCACGATACTGAGCGTGGGGCTCAGCGAACCGTGCTGCGTCCACACATGCCGGGGTGTTCGATGCTGCAACCGGAATGAGATCGTCGATGATCGCCTGGGCAGAGGACGCCTGAATCAGGTGCGCGAGGCGTGGTCGGGGGAGACCATGGCGCTCCCAGAGGGTGGCCAACCGCACGAGCCCCAGGCTGTCGAGCCCCAGCTGCAGGAGTGTCGCCGTCCCCCATCGATCAGCCGGCGCGTACTGGGAAAGGAATTCTTCCACTGCGCAGACCAGGTGATGTGGCTGGGGCGGGTCAGCATCCGGGCCGTCAGGTGCAGGTTGCTCGAGGACACCATCGCCAGCCTCCCCGGCCTGTGGAACAGGGGGATGGGATGCTGCTGCAGACGCATTGGCTGTGTCCTGAGTATTACTGGCTACCGTCGAGGCTGGTGCTTCCGTCGACCCGGTCAGTGCAGCAACATCAACTTTGCCATTTGCCGTCAACGGCAGCGCTGGCAGGCCGACGATGCGGTGCGGCACCATGTAGCTCGGGAGCTGTGTTCGTAGTGCGGCAAGCATCGCGGCAGTATCGAATGCGCTGGGATCTTTTCCCTGCTGTTCGGCAGCAGCTAGATCTCGATGAGCGACATAAGCGACCAGTCGGGGCCGGCCGTCGGGGCCGGCGACGGATTGTACGAGTGCCCCTCGTACCCCGGGTAGGCGCTGCAGTGCTGCCTCGATGTCGCCGAGCTCAATCCGGAAGCCATTGATTTTGACTTGACGGTCGTTGCGCCCCAGGAACTCGATCGTCCCGTCGGCACGCCAATGTCCCAGATCGCCCGTGCGGTACAGGCGTTGCTGCAGCGCAGGATGGTGGATAAAACGTTCTGCGGTTTTCTCGTGGGCTCCGAAATACCCGCGTGCGACACCAGCGCCGCCGATATGGAGTTCCCCTGCCACACCCAGACGACACGGCTGGCCGGCGTCGTCGAGGATGAAAAACTGCTGCCCGGTTAAGGCCCGTCCGTAGGGAATGCTTGTCCACGCAGGGTCGACGACAGGGCGGTGCTCTGCCGAAGCATCAACCGCGTTGCCGAGAGGGTAGGTAATCGACCAGATCGCCGCTTCCGTGGCACCGCCGAGGCTATGGACCCGGGTGGTGGGACTGATCTGATGCAACCGGCCGGGGAGCTGAATGGGGATCCAGTCGCCGGAGAGAAACACGTCACGGAGGCTGCTCAGTGGGGTCGGGCTCAGCGGCCACGGCGTGGCGATGGTGGGGTGATCAGCGCTCGATAGTGTTTCGACGCTATCGACGACGAGTTCAAAGGTTGCGGGGGCAGAATTCCACACAGTCGCTTGGTGCGTGTCAACGAGATGCGTGAGGTACAGCGGGTCGATGGCGTGCTGGGGTTCCGGCACGACGAGACAGCCACCGGAACCAAGAACGCCGAAGATATCGAAGACCGATAAGTCAAAGCTCAGCGCGGAAACCCCAACGACCGTGTCGTAAGGGCCGATACTCATCCGGCTAATGATGTCGTCGATGGTGGTCCTGGCTTGACGATGCTCGATCGCCACACCCTTCGGTTCTCCGGTGGAACCCGACGTGAAAATGATGTAGGCCAACTGCTCCGGTAGTGCGTTGGGCAAGGACTCGGCTGCGGCGGGAAGCGAGACGCAGTGGCCATAGGCATCGACTTCACAGACTGTGATTCCTGCTGTGCGGAACACCTCCTGATCACTTCCGGGGGCAACGAGTGCCAGGACTGGCGCTGCTGTGCGGAGAACAGAGGCCACACGGCGGGCCGGCCACGAAGGGTCAACAGGAACGTATGCCGCCCCGCTACGTACGACAGCCAGTGTTGCCACGATCTGCCCAATGCTCTTGGGGAGCGCAATCACCACCAAGGGTTCCGCCTCGGTGTCGCCGCTGGTGCGGCGATGGGCTGCAAGACGGGCAGCAAAATCATCGACGAGTGCGTGCAGCTCCCCGTGCGTCATGCTGTCGACCCCACAGCGTAGGGCGGTGCGCTCGGGGTAGCGCTCCCGTGCCACGAGCCAGGGGTCGTGGATGAGCCCTTGATCTTCCGGCAGCGCAAGATTCGTCGGCTCCTCCATGGGCACATGGAACGGCATCCACCCTAACGTCGGGCCCGTCCACGTCTCTTCAGAAGCGAGTTGCTCCACGCCGCGCAGACACGCGTCTGCGAAGCTGTCCCAATAGCCCTCGGGCCATGCGCCACAACGGACATCCCAGGTGAGGACCAGTTGATTGTCCCGCTCCCACACGAGGTGATCGACCAGCACCTGGGGGGTTTGTGAGAGCCCCGTCAGCTTCGTGCCGAGCCACGCGTCACAGTCTGCGTCGCCGACGCCCAATGTGGAGGTAAACACGATGGGGTCAGAAGCGCGCAAAGGAGATTCGCCGGCGGCCAACTGGCGGCGCTGCCGCTCGCGGGACGCGGGGTACGCCCGATGATCAACGCATTGCCACAGCGTGTGAGTCATGGCGCGGAGGAACTCGAGCATCGGCGCAGAGAAGTCGATCGGTGGTACGTCACAGAGTGCGGTGGTACTGAAATCACCGAGCAGAGGATCCTCTGCTGTGTTGCCGGTGTCCGCGGGCTGGTCGTAGACGGTGAGGTTGATAGAAAAACCCTCGGCGCTGTCGCCGTGCGGCGTCGTAGGAATGTGGTGCGGTGTGGCGGCGTTATCTCGCTGGGCCTGGTCTCGCTCGTGCGGAGCGGTTGCTGACGCGAGGATCCGGAAACGGTCGAGGGTCAACGCATAGACCGCGAGCACGAGTGCGCTGGGGGACACCCCATAGCGTGTGCACAGAGATGTCACCTTCTCCCAGCTCTTGTGGGGGAGCACGCGCTGATATCGCCGCGTCTCCGTCCTTGCGTCTGCGGCAGTCAACGGCAAGGTCGGGGCGGGGTAGAGGGGCTGCTGGCTCCAGAACTGTTGTGCACGTGCCAGCGCAGCCGGGCTGGGCGCCGTGGGGTGAGGAAGGGCATGTCGGGTTTCCTGCTGCTGGAATGGGGTGCGTACCGTGCGACCCCAGATTTCCATCAGGCGCGTCCACGAGCGGAAGTCGAGCAAAATCGCGTCGCAACTGACGTAGAGTCGCACTGCCCCTTCGGGGAGCAGGATCGCAGTCAGTGCAAACAGTGGGAATTTCTGGGGATCGAAGACCAGGTGAGTGAGGGCATGATGTGCGGATTCCAGGGCTGCGAGTGCTTGCGTGGAATCGTGATCGCGGAGATCAATGCGATCGATGCCCACATTCCGGCAGTCGTGGCGCTGGACCTTCAACGTGCCGTCCTCGGTGACTGCGCTGCGGAGGAGCGGGTAGTGCTGGAGAACCATCCGCCATGCGATTTCCAACACGGATAGCGCACGATCGACGTCGGAAGTGTTTGCCGTCGCGTCGACGTATATCGCCAGTGGGGAGCGCAGAATCGCAGCGACATCGAGGACGTAGTCGTTGCACCAGTGGGAACCAACCCCGCCAAGTTCAAACTCCTCACTCCTGCCAATCCAGTATGCGGTCTGCAGATCGCTGAGGGGTTGTCCATCTGGTGATGAAGACCGCTGCGGTTCGGAGGTGTTTGTCACATCAGATGTGCAACTACCCCCGTTGGCTTCCCCTGTATGGGGGTAGCTGAGGCGTGCCAGTTGGGCGATTGTCATGTCGCCCATGAGGTCGGCGAGTGGCAGCGAGATGTCATATTCGACATCGAGGATGCGCTGGAACCTCACTGCATCAAACGAGGTCAGGCCGCAAAGATGGAGCACATCATTCGGGCCGGGGGTGTCTGCTGTAGTGGGGGAGGTGAGCCCCAGGCGTGTGGCGGTAGCGAGGAGTGCAGCCTCAACATGCTGGGCCTCATTGCCATCTCGGAAATTCATAGTTAAATCTATACCGCAAACACTAAAGCTTCGCTAGGCTAAAAGCGCATGAATTTTCAGATGTCTCCACCGGAGCCCACCAGTGAAGGAGTTGTCGTGACTGACACTCACCCCGTCGTCGATTCGACGCCGTCCCCTGCACTCGCAGTGCTATGGCGTCTCGCGGGCCCAGTGCGGGGACAGCTCGCCACGGCCATGGTGTTACAAGCGCTGTCGAGTATCTCCGGAGTGGTGGGTCTTGTCGCGGCAATCGTGGTGGTGCAGCACGCGCTGCGGGCCGGTAGCCAGACGACTGCTCTCACCGATTCTCTTCCTGTGGCCGCGCTGGCTGTCGTCGCGTTGGGCCTGGTTGGGCGGGCAGTGCTGTTGGCTGCTGCCACCACAGTTAGTCATGCTGCAGACACTCGACTCCAGCGCCATCTCCGTGGCCGGGTGGCGGACTATTTGGAATCGCTCCCCATTGAAGAATTTCAAGGTCGAGACTCTGCGTCGGTGAAACGCATGCTCACCGACGATGTTGGTGCTCTCCACAATGTGATGGCCCACGCTGCGATTGATGCGGTGTCTTCTGTTGTGACCCCGATTGCTGCTGTGGCTGCGCTCTGTTGGTTGTCTCCGCAGGCTGGTCTAGTCGGCATCATTCCCGCACTCGTTGGTGCACTGATTCAGCTACGGCATGCCCGATCCTCCGGGAACAAGATGGCGGAGTACTCCGCCCACGTGCAAGCTCTCGACAGTGCCGCAGTTACTGCAGTCGAGGGCGTCGCCATCGCGAAGGTGTTTCTGGCCGCCGATGATGAAGGTCACGGTGCAGACGAGTTTCGTACGGTCGCGCAGAACTATGCCAGGTTTGTCCGCCGGTGGGCCGTGAGCGTGGGGCGCTCCATGGCGGTGGCTGAGGTCTGCCTCGGGGCAATTCTGGCCTGTAGTGCAGCTGTGGGTGCCGGCGTGCTCTTCGGCGCCAGCGTGGTCCAGATTGTCGCCGCGACCTTGTTGGCGCCCGCGGTTGGTGCTGCTGTTCTTCCTTTGGCCTACGCTGTTCAGAGCATCGATGCGGGTGTCGCCGCAGCTCAACGCCTTGATGCGGTGTTCAGTCCGCAGCTGAGTCCCGCGTCATCAGCGTCATGTTCCTCTGCTGTCGGGTTCCCCGATGATTGGCAGCGCATCGAATTCAGTGACGTCACGATCTGTCGTGGTGGACGCGAGATTGTCTCCGGCGTCAACGCCACCTTGGTGCGCGGCCGCAGCATTGCCCTTGTTGGTGGTTCGGGTGCCGGCAAAACAACCCTCGCGTGTGCTCTTGCAGGCTTGTATCGTCTCGACCGGGGAGAGATTCGGATTGTCAGTCCACGCGGCACAGTGTCAATCGCAGAACTCACCATGCCCCAGTTGGGGGAGCACATCGCCTTTGTAGGCCAGCATCCCGGGGTTTTGCACGCGTCTGTCGCCGACAACGTGGCGATGAGCCAGGACGCGGATCTGCAGCGCGTTGCGCAGTGCGTGCGTGACGCAGCGTTGTCTCCTGCCGTCCTGCACCCTGGGGGCGATGGCAGCGCAGAGGGTACGGACGACAGTGCCTGGTTGTCGGCCCGGGTGGGGGACGAACTCGAACTCTCAGGCGGAGAGAAACAAAGGCTGACGCTGGCCCGGGCGCTGTACCGGGACATGTCCCTGCTGGTTCTGGATGAGCCTACGGCTGCGATCGATGTGCTCATCGAGTCGACAATCGACGCCACCCTGCGTCAGCGACACCATGCTGGTGTCACGGTGCTGCGCGTGGACCACCGACTGCACTTCGCTCGCACGGCGAGTGAGGTGTGGGTGATGGACCAGGGCAGGCTTGTGGAAGTGGGGAGCCCAGCCGAGCTTCTCGCGCGCCCGGACAGCGCCTTTTCCGCCCTCGCTGCACACAGTGGGGAGGATTCCTGATGATGGCCCGTACCCATTCGTCGCAGCCCCACCGTTCGCCCGCAGCGGGACTCTGGTCGGCGTTGCACCTGTTGTCGCCCGGCGATGCCCGGAAGGTGCGGCGCGCGAGCGCTCTCGTTGTTGCCAGTACGGCGTGCGAAGTCTTCGCGATCCTCACCCTGGTGACAGTTCTGACGCATCGGGACGATCCTGTCCACGTCGGAAGGCTGGTGGCGTTGGCGGTCGGTGCTACTGCCCTGTGGGCGGGGATGCATATCGCCAGTGTGTTGGCGTCGCGCGATGCCGGTTACTCCCTCGCGGATGGCGTGCTGGAGACGATCCGCACCACCCTCGTGGCATTGCCGCTCAGTTGGTTCCGGCCGTCGCGTCGTGCGGAGGTCGCATCGTTGGCGACGGCAGATGTGATGCAGTTGATGTCCATTCCGGCGCATCTGCTGCCGCGTATCATTCCGGCCGTCGTGGTCCCCGTGGCGTGCGCAGCTCTGGTAGCCTTCCGCGATCCTGTGGTGGGATGTGTGGCCTTCGTCGCCATCGCGTTGTGCTGGCTGGGGGCCTGGTGGGGGCGAGAACTTGTGGCTCGGAGCGATGGTCAACTGCATGCGGCGCAAAAGACAGCGGCGGCCGTCGTCTTAGAGTTCGCGCGCCTGCAGCCAACCCTGCGCCTGTCGCATGCCGAACGGTTCGGACGCGGCCGCATTGATGCTGCCTTGGACCGGGTGCAGCGCGATACGCTGCGCATGATCCGGGTGGTGTTGCCTGGAGTCACGATTTTTGCTGTCGCAGTGCAGTGCGCGCTGGCGGTGCTCATTGTGCTGGCTGCGTGGCGAGACTTTCACTCGCCCGATGGGGTCGATGGCGTTCGTTTAGCCGTGACAGTTTTCCTCATTGTCCGCTGCATTGAGCCGCTGCGGAGCCTCGCGGAACTGGCTGCAGCGACCCGCATGGCACTCAGCGCGGTGGGGCGGCTGCAGGAGATGCTGTCCACACCAGTGCTTCCCGTGATGTCTGCCGCTGAGGCCGCGCAATGTGCGGCAATTACGGAGCCGCCGGAGAGCGATGCTCCGCACGCAGTGTGTGAGTTGCGGCAGGCGAGCATGCGATACCCGGGCAGCGTCGCCGGCGTGGAGGACATCACCATGTGCGTCATGGGGCCTGGCCTGGTGGCTGTGGTGGGTCCCTCCGGGTCGGGGAAATCGACGCTGCTGAAACTGCTGGCGCGGTTCTATGACTGTGACGCGGGCGCAGTGTTGCTCGGTGGGCGCGATGTCCGCACGATGAGCGTGCAGGACGTGGCACGCGAGGTGAGCTTCGTCTTTCAGGACACCTACTTGATGAATCGCAGCTTGCGCGACAACATTCTGGTAGCGAACCCGCAGGCCAGTGAGGAAGAACTTGATGCCTGTGTGCGTGCCTGCGGTGTCGCAGAGATCGCAGAGCGCCTCGGCTCTGGGCTCGATTCCCCGGTGGGGGAAGGCGGGGAGAGACTCTCAGGCGGGGAACGGCAGCGCGTAGCGATCGCTCGGGCTGTGCTGAAGAAAAGCCCGCTGGTCCTCCTCGACGAGGTCACCTCAGCGCTGGATGCCCGCAGCCATGCCGCCATTCAGGCGGCGATCGCACGGCTGCGCACCCAAGCCACCGTCGTCATGGTGGCCCACCGGCTCAACATGGTCACCGGTGCCGACACCATCGTCGTCATGGATTCTGGGCGGGTTGAGGATATGGGGACTCACGAGGAGCTCGTGGAGCGCTGCTCGCTGTACCGCACGATGTGGGAGCGCTACCAGCAGGTGTCACGCCCCGCGCCGGTCGAGTCGTCCCCGTTGGAGGGGGGGTAATTCATGACTGGCCAGCACACGTCTTCGTCCCCCCTCAAGGCTGCGCCTGCTGTCACACCTGCGCAGTGGGATGCTCTGCAGCAGCATCATCATTTGCGGGAAAATGCCACGCTCGCCAGTATCCGTGCCACTCGGGCCCAGCTCGGGCAGGCGGATGCCAGCTCGAGGAATGATGCGCCCCCGCAAATTCCGGCCCATTTGCGTCCCATCTGGTCTCGATGGGGCGAGATTCTCGCAGCTCATCCCACGTCTGACCCGGTGCCGACTCAAAGTGAAGCAGCGCAGCTGTGGCACCGTGTTGTCGAGGTCGGTGCTGGCCTCCTGGCAAAAGCCGGTTGGGACGAGGAGCAGTGCGCGCACGAGCGTGCCCTGGACGAGTTCTTTGCCTCCTGCAGTGACCAGCTTCCGCAACTTCTCAGCGGAGAACACACTGTGCAGCAGCTGCTCTTCGCCCAGGACAGTTTGGACGCAGCTGCAGCCTTGTATGCGACGAACCCTTTGTCTCGCGAGATCAACACGTGGGTGGCCGACCGACTCGCTCAACAGGTTTCGAAGGGACACAGTGGCCGCCCGCTGATTGTTGTAGACATCGGCGCTGGGACAGGGGCGCTGGCGGACCCCATCATGGACGCACTTGGCGACAAAGAGTGCGTCTATCTGTTCAGCGATGTGTCTCGGTGGTTCCTGCATCGGGCCCGCGTGCGCTACTCAGGGCGCGCAGGACTGCACACCGCAGTCATTGATATCAATGCATCCCTCGAGGCGCGAATCTCCCAGGCGCTCGCGGACGCAGGGCTGCCTGGCGGTCAGGTGGACGCGGTGGTCTGCGGCAACGTTCTGCACAACGCCGTGGATGTCGTCGCCGTGCTGCAGGACCTAGGTGCTGTCCTCGCCGAGGACGGCAGGCTCTACGTCGTGGAGACAGGAACAGAACATTTGCCCTTGCAGATCTCTATGCGGTTCCTCATGGCTACTAACCCTGCAGTCTGCTTCCACGATGCGCGCGCGGATAGCGGGCGAATCTTCCTGAGCGCTGAGGAATGGGGCGCAGCAGCGACGGCAGCTGGGCTTGTCGTCTGTGAACACGTACCGACAGCAGATCATCCAGCGGCGTGGGTCGATCAATTCTGTATGGTCTGCGCACCTGATCGTCAGCAGCCCAAGCATCGGGTTCCTCTTCCTTGCGGGGGCCCGAATTCAGCGCCCTCGTACTCGCTTTCCTCTGGATGACCGAGACGAACACCTCTTTGCTCTTTCTTCGTCATCATTTTCCTTCTTCCCGTGGAGCTAGACAGCACAATGACAACATCACCGATGGCACCGACGGCTGAACCGACGTCCACTGTGACTTCAGTATTTCCCTCGGCACCCCGCCCCACGCCACATCCTGAGACCGCTGTGGCAGTCGTCGGCATGAGTTGCCGGTATCCTTCCGCAGCGACCCCTGCTGAGTTGCTACGGCTGCAACTGACGGGGAAGCGCGGATATGGCCCTCGTACCCCGCAGCCAACGAACCCGCTGCGGCATCATCCAGGCTTTGTGCCCACCTCGGGCCCCATCGATGGTATTGATGCTTTCGATGCCGCAGCGCTCGGTATGACGGCTAGCGCAGCCCGTGATACGGATCCGCAGACGCTGCTGATGCTGGAATTGGTCCGGGAGGTCATGGATCACGCGGGCAGTGTAGGGGAAGACTCGTGGGGTACCACGGGAGTTTATGTGGGGGCAGCGCTTCCGATCTTCCTTTTTGACACGATGGCCGATGAATTCAATCCCACAGGAGGTAGTGACCCCGTGCGCAGCCTGGATCTGCACGCACGGGCCGTCGCCGATTATCTTCCACTGCGCATTGCCTACGAGTGGGATTTCACTGGCCCAGCCGTCGCCGTGGGGGCCACGTGTGCGACCTCGCTCGTCGCTGTTCATCAGGGGATCCAAGCACTCCTCCACGATGAAGTGGACGCTGCCATTGTGGGAGGGGTGAGTCTCGTCGATATCGGCACATCACATGACGGCTACGTTGCTGTGCCCGATGGGCCGTTTTCCCTCCAAGGTCTCACCCAGTCCTATGGTGCTGATGCCGATGGGACAGTATTTACCCAAGGTGCGGGGGTTGTGGCGCTCCGGCGTCTGAGTGATGCGCAGCGCGACGGAAACCCTATCCTTGGCATCATTGTCGGCAGTGCGGTCACAAGTGATGGATCGCAGGGGCGCGCGAGTTTTCATGCTCCCTCTGTCGCCGGTCACGCCGCAGCCATCGAGGAAGCGCTCGCCGTCGCTGGACTGCAGCCGGACGACATTGGGCTCCTCCACGGGCACGGCACAGCAACGGTACTTGGTGACGATATCGAAGTCCAGGCGCTAGCAGAGGTATTCGGGCGGCAGCGCCCGGTGCCGTTGACCTCCATCAAGGCGCATATCGGGCACGCGAACAGTGCTGCAGGTATCGCGTCCCTGATTGCGACTGTGCAGGCTGCACGGGAAAAAATCCTGCCGCCCAGTCCAGTGGCGCATAGCCCGCATCCGAGTATCACTGCAGGGCAGGGCCCAACTCTGCTGGACACTGCCGTGCCGTGGAATGCTCAGGTTCGCTGGGCTGGGGTGAGTGCCCTCGGCATTGGGGGCGTCAATTGCCATGTCGTCGTGGGGGCGGATGAGCAACAGATGACCTCAATGACGCCGTTAGCTGCCCAGCATGAAACGGTCACGCCACCGGCGGAGTACTCCTCGCCCATCATTGCGTTGAGCGCGGCGGATGAGACGGCGCTACAACAGCTCGCCCACACCGTGGGGGAGATGCTGCGGGCACCAGGAACATCACCGGGGGACGTCACCTCGCGAGCATGTCATCCGATGAGCGAACCGACGACACGCGCTTCCGAGGTGGCGAGCATGTTCGCCCATCATCGTCGAACCTTCGGGCAACGGTGGGCTGTGACACCGCAGGAAGTGATGTCGTACGCTGCCGACCCGGAGCACGCCGTCACGGCACTTCCGCCGCTGCGCGCAGGGCTTCGACCCGCCGCAGTGTGGGTGTTTTCGGGAGCCGGTCTTACCCTGCGGGGAGCAGCCCGTGACATCTATGCTGAGGGCGCACATGCCGCAGCGAGCAGTCCCGCCGCGGTGTTCCGCGCGTCGGTGGATCAGATGCACGCGCGGTTCGCGGACCTCGCCGGTATCGACTGCCGCAGCATGCTGCTGACTGAGAACATCGACCCTGGTCCCACTGGTCGTGAAGACCCGCTGTTGTTGCTCTGTTCTCTCTTCGTGCTGCAGATGGCTTGTGTCGATGCCGCACACGCGGCAGGTCTCACACCGCAGGCCGTGGTGGGGCATTCGGCTGGTGAATATGCTGCTGCTGTCGTCGCGGGTGTCTTGCAGCGCGACGATGCTTGTCGTCTCGTGGTGGCTCGTGGGCGTGCGATGGCCCAAGCGCCGGTCGGTGCGATGCTGAGTATTGCTGCGACCACAGCGCAGCTACAGCAGGTGTTCGACGCTGTGGCTACTGATGACGCGGACCTCGGTGGGAGTGTCGATGTCGCCGCCTACAACGCTGATGCGGCGCTCGTGGTCAGCGGGACCCCAGCGGCCATTGCTGCCGTGTCCGATGCGTGCGCGGCTGCAGGTCTCCCGACACGAGATGTGGGGATTGCGGCAGCCTCCCACTGTCGACTCATTGACGGTGAACTGGAAGAGTTTGCTGCCACAGCAGCAACTGTGCGTTCACAGTCGGCGAGGATTCCACTGATCAGCTGTGTGGCGACTGCTCCAGAAGCTGGTGATACCGACGACGGGCCGCGCGTGGTTGTGTGCCACCCCGGACAGACGGTGCCCACAGATCACTGGGTCAGGCACATACGGCAGCCTGTCCACTTTGCGGTGGCTCGTGCCACCTGTGCGGAGGTGGTGCACAACGCCGGTTTTGATGGAGTCGTCGCGTTCCATGTCGGGCCCGGACGGGGTGTTGCCGGATTGTTCACGCATGAACCTTCGAGTGCCGCGGTCGTGAGCATGATGCCCCAGCGAGACACCGGTGCGTCTTTCGCGACGCAGCTGCGCGTGTGTGCAGGGGCCCTGTGGGCGGCTGGTCGCGATGAATGGTTGGGTCTGCTGGCGCAGAAACAGCCTTATGATGTGGCGACGTCGGAGGCAGTTCCCTACCCCTGGCAACGCACGACGGCTGTGCGCACACGCACTGAGCGCAGGGGCGCATCTGAGACCCCGCAGCTGCAGGTGCCGCTGTGGGCCCCGGCGCCTGCCGGGGGCACGTGCGCCGCACCCGCGCAGGTCTGGGTGTGGCCTCCACACCAGCAGCCCACGGTCGTGCCGGCAGAGAACGCCATTCCTTTCACCTCGCCTGCTGAGGCTGCGGGGGCCACGGAGATTCTCGTGGTTGATGCCCGTGATTTGGGAACCCAGCACAACACGGCGCGAGGCGTGGAACGCGTGGTGGATGCGGTGCAGTGGTGGCGGGACCTTCACGAGGCATGCGCGCGGCAGCGCCAGACAGGTTCTCTTCCGCAGACTCTCCTCGTGGTGCAGCACACTAGTGCTGTTGTCACTCCGGGGGATCCGCTGGATCCTGTCGCTGCCGCTGTGCAAGCGATGGTTCGCGTGTTTGCCCAGGAACACGCGGGAATGCGCTGGGCGACTCTCGATCTGCCACCTGAGTGCTCCACGGTTCCTGCAGCAGTCCTGCAGTACATCGTCGGGGCGGGGCGCCCCGGAATGCATTACGCACTGCGCGGAGGGATCGTTTTCCAGCGGCTTTGGGCAGATGTGTCGGCCGCGCCGGAGCTAGCCGCCGTGCTCACTCCTGCCTTCGATGACGCGCAGAGCAGAGGCTCTGGGGTCACGTCTGGCTCGCAGCGAGTGGTCGTGTTGGGCGGCACAGGCCGAGTGGGCACCCACATTGCGGTGGATCTCGCACGGCGGGGACACTCAGTGGTGGTGTGTTCACGGTCGCAGCCTACGCACCCCTACCTGTTGGCAGCGCTGCAAGATGAGTCGTTGTCGCTGCGCTGGATTGCCGGTGATGTGACCTCGCAGGACGACATGGCCGCAGTCCTCACCGACGGCACGGGGGAGGACATCGCTTGTGATGCGATTATCTTCGCTCCTGCTGCAGTCGATCTGTTGACGTTCGACGACATGGCTGCGGCGGGACCTGCGGCGCAGGACGAGATCCACGCGCTCGTCGGTGCGAAAGTTGCTGGCATTGATGCCGTACGTCAGATTCTCGACGGTGCCCGCGGGCGCATCCCACGGGTGGTGGTGATGGCCTCTGCAGCGACCACCGTGGGTGGCTTCGGGCTGGCCCCCTATGTGGCGGCCAGTGCCTACCTTGATGCCGTGTGCCACGGTCGTGCCGAGTGGATTGCACTGGACTGGGACCGCTTCCGAGTGGGCAGCACCGAGGAAACTTACGCCGCCTCCGAGGTGTCCCTGCGGCACGCGGTCGCCATCGACGATGCATGCACGCTGATTGCCCACCTGGTGGACGCTCCTCCGTTGCCGTCTGGTGTATGGCAGTGCGCAGTCTCGGCAGCAGAATTGAATTCCCGCTCCCGGCATCTGCAGCTCGACCGCCGAGGCCGGCTATCGCAAGACATCGTCGCGTCCACCGACGACGACACGGCGAAGTTCGCGAACGATCGGCAGCGTCAGGTGGCACGGGTGTGGGCAGAAGTGCTGGGTCGTGATGATGTGGATGCACGTACTGACTTCTTCGCCGCCGGTGGGCACTCGTTGCTGGCGACGCGAGTGCTTGCGTTGTTGGAGGAGCGGTATGGGCTGCATGCGCGCCTGCGTGATTTTCTTGATCATCCCACCGTCGAACAATTCTGTGCGCAATGCTTCCCCGTTGAGGTGGACATGCCGTCGCAGGAGGGTTCCGGCGACGACAGCTGCCTCCATGATGGGCAGGGGGATCTGAGTGGCATTGAAGGGAACAGGGGCGTTGACGAGGACCCTGAAGGGGCAGTCGTCCCCTTCCCCCTCACCCGCATTCAGCATGCCTATTGGGTCGGGCGCAGCGATAGTTACGAACTGGGTGGAGTTGGATGCCAGTTTTACCTTGAATATCGGGCGCGTGATCTCAACATCGCGCGATACCGCGCAGCATGGGACGCCACAGTGGCCAGGCATCCGATGCTGCGGGCAGTCGTCTTAGACAGTGGGGAACAGATCGTTCGCCCTTATGCACCAATGTCTCTGCCCATCCACGATGTGAGGGGCCATGCTGTCGACGAACAGCAACGGTTGCTTCAGCACCACCGCCACCGCGTGTCGACGCGAGTTGCTGATCCGGCGACGGGGCCTGTGGTGCACGTCGAGATCGTCCGGACCGATGCGGGCGATCATGTGTTGATCGCCGTTGACGTGCTCATGGTGGATTCCGCGTCGTGGATGATTGTCGACCGCTGTGTGCGTGCTTTCTACCACGACCCACACGCCACACCTCCACCTCCGGTACTGACTTTCGCGCAGGTCATGCGGCAGCAGGCGGAACTTGTTGACCGCCGCAGTGCGGAGATCGCGCGGGCAGAAGCATTCTGGGAACCGAGAATCGAGGGCTTTCCTCAGGCGCCGGCCATTGCTACCGCACCCGTGCAGCGTGAGGACCAGCGCCCCCGCTTCCGGCGGCTCGATGCTCGGCTGAGCCCTGCTGAAACTGAGGCGCTCAAGGAGTGTGCGGCAGTAGAGCGAGTTTCCCTGTCGACAGTGTTGCTCAGCGCATATGCACAGGTGCTGCATGAGTGGTCAGGGATGAACGACATCGCGATCACCGTGACACAATTTGATCGTTCGTCCCTCGTATCCTCGGAGTGGACGCAGGCCGTCGAGGAGGTTGTTGGAGAGTTTTCGTCCATGCTTCTCGTGTGGGCACGCACCATTGACGAGGACAATCCTCGCTGGGTGTTGCCTGGGCTGAGCGCCTCCGCACTCCAGGCGATGGGGGCGGAGCTTTTCGACGTCCTTGAGCACCGCGCACTTAGCGGCGTGGACATCATGACGCGTTTGTCTCGCGCCCGCGGGAGAATCGTTCATATGCCGGTGGTATTCACCAGCATGGTTGATGTCGATCACGGGCACGATCATGCGTGGTTGGGGGACTACGTCACAGGGGTGAGTCAGACTCCTCAGGTATGGCTCGATCACCAGGCGTTTATCCATCGCCACGAGTTGGTCCTCCAGTGGGATTTCGCTCACGTTGTAGAGCCTGCGGAAGCAGAACGATTTTTCGAACGCTACGTTGCGATGCTGCGGTCGGTCGCCGCAGGGACGGGGACTCGTCTCGCTGTGCCCGCAGTGGAATCATTCACCACAGCCTCGCCGGCAGCAGCTCCCGTCATCTCCGCTCAGGAGACACCGACTGTCGCGGAGAGTGCCCCTGCACAGCATGCGCAGCCGGGTACTGCGGCTGAGACTGAGCGCATCGTGATCCAGGTTTGGGCTGACATGTTGGGAATTTCTCCCGCAGAGATCACCCCGGACATCACGTTGTTGGCGGCAGGCGGAGATTCGCTGCTTGCGGTGCGCTTGGCGAACGCACTGCGGCCCCGCCTCGGATGTGTGCTCCCCGCGCAGATGATGCGCGCCGACATCACCGTACGGGACATTGTGGACATGGTGCACCAGTCCCCGCCAGCAGCGGCTGACATGCCTGGGCTGAACGCACTGGGGGAGGTCGACGCATCGGAGTCGCAGCGTGCCGCGTGGCCTTTGTTGCCTCTGCAGCAGGCGTATCTTGTGGGGCAGACCCAAACATTGGCGTTGTCCTACCCGACGGCACATGTCTACACAGATGTTCCACTGTGGAACATGAAAGAGACAGATCCGACACGGGTGCAGGCGGCCCTTCGAGCTGCATGTGATGCTGTGGCTGGGGCCCATCCAATGCTGCGGGTGCAGGTCACTGCCGATGGAAAGCAAGTATTCCGCCCGGCCTCGCGCGCAGTTCTCGATGAAGCTGTGCAGGTCCTCGTCGTTGACCTGCGGGACTACTCGCCTGAGCACGTCGCAGAGCAACTCAATGCGCATCGGAAACGGCTGTCGACAGTCGGCCCTAATCCGGCTGCTGTGGGCGGTGCTACGTGCATCGTCGGAGTCATCCTGCTCCCCGGCGGTCATGGCCGATTCATGGTGTCTTCCAGCCTGCTGGTGGTTGATGGATGGTCTGCGGCTTTGCTCGACAGATACCTTCTCCATGCGCTCACACATCCTGGGCAGTGTGCGTCCCTGGCGTTGACGTTTGCTGACTACTGTGATGCGGCGTTGGCTTTGGAATCTGGGCAGAAACAGCACCACGCGCAGTGGTGGCAGTCCCGTTTCGCGGAGCTGCCTGCCCCACCGCGGTTGCCGCGGACACAGTCCGCCCCGTGGGACCCGCATCGGGGAATCATGGACATGCTGGAGTGCCGTCTGAGTGCTCTCCAGTGGGAGAAAGTGGTCGCGCAGGCGCGTGCGCACGATGTCACTCCGACAGTGGCGGTATTTACGGCCTTTCTTGTGGCGCTGGCGGAGGTGTCACAGCAACGCGCGAGTTTGGTGACCACACTCCAGCACAACCGGCATCCGGTTCACCCGGATGTGGTGCACATGATCGGTGCGTTCTCGCACACCGCGCTTGTGAGCGTGGATCTCGGTGGAGCCCACCCGGTCGGCAGCCCGCTGACACGCAGCTTTGCCGCGATCGCCCGGGATGTGGCTGCAGCGTCTTCGGAGTGCTTGCAGCATAATCTCGTCAGTGCCGTCGAACTCAGCCGGATGTTGGCGCGGGAGCTAGGAACGGTGCAGGCGATCGCTCCGGTGGTGTTTCAATCCACGCTGGGAATGGATTCGGCGCTCGGCGGTGATCTGGCACGCGATGCCGGCCCTTTGGGCACCATCGACATCAGTGAGTTTTACCAGCAGGTTCGTACTCCGCAAGTCGAGCTCGAGCTGCGTGTCTTTGAACTATACGGCGACTGCGTCCTGTCTTTGGTGGCTGTTCCGGAAGTCTTCGGGGCTGTTCCCGAAAAGATTCTGGAAAGGGTCCACGACATTGTGGCCGGGTTGGCTTGTGAGACGGGCTGGTCAGCAGTTATTGCTCTTCCGACGGCTCGCCCGCTCCTGCTCGAGCAGCTGGCGCCCACACCGGATCATGGTGTGGGGGCTGAGGGCGGTGTGCTACCCGTCGCCAGTCATTGTGCGCAGCCATGGTGGGTGTCTGCTGTCGACGACGCAGTCACCGCCGAGTGGTCGGCGCACTGTGGTGATGACCATGCGGAGAACTTCTTCGAACTCGGCGGTGATTCCCTCACCGCGATTCGCATGATTCAGAAGATCTTGCGACACCTGCACACCCTCCTGCGGACTGAAGACGACGGGGCAAAATCCCACATGGTGGTGGAGATGCCTGCTGTTGCGGACGTGCTGGAAGGTTTCGTCGCCAATCCCACGGCGGCTGGGCTGCGCACCACGATGCTGTCCTTGCTTGGTGGGGCATCCAGCACTCGTGTCCCCCGCCAATGGTCCGAAGATACGGTCGCGGCATGTGCTGATGAGGCGTGTGTGCAGTTGCGGGGCGGGGAGGGGCGTCCTGTGTTCATGATCCATCCCTCGGGAGGGGATGTGCTCTGCTATGTCGACGTGTCGCGCAAGTTGACGACGGAGCGTCCGGTGATCGCCCTCATGGATCCCATGCTTGCGGGCGTGGACGTCGAGCTTCGTCGCGTCGACGACATGGTGGCTTTGTACGTGCAGGTCGTGCGGCATCTGCAGCCCGAAGGACCGTATACCCTCGGCGGCTGGTCGATGGGAGGTACTCTCGCCCACGATATGGCCTGCGCATTGCGCAGAGAGGGGCACCAGGTGGACCTGGTGTGGATGATCGATTCCAATAGTCCGGATCGAATTCAGGACACCCTTGCCATGGATGGGGCGCGTCCAGGTACACAGGATGATGACGAGTGCATGCTTCTTCGTCATTTGCGTTCCATGGAGGCGTACCTCGGCGTTGAGGGAGAGGTCGGTCACGACCCGGCATCCCAGGCTGGTCCTGGTGGCGAGGGGGTTGATGATGCCGCGGCGGACGTGGATGCCCTCAGGCATCGACTGGCAGAGTGCGGTGTCGATACTTCTGTCGAAGCTGTCTCCCAGCGCAGCGCAGTTTTCGCGCGTCACATTCGGTCCCTCTATGCGCACAACGCCCAGGAACTCGACGATAGTGTGCCCGTGTTGCTGTTCCGCGCGGACCAGATCTCGCCCCGCAATAGCGGTGAAGGCATGGGCGTCGACGATTGTGACGATCCATTGCTGGGGTGGCGTCCGTGGGTTTTGGGGCCACTGACTAGCCAGGGCATTGCGGCGCACCACTACTCGATTGTCCGCGCCCCGGCGAGCGACGTGGTGGCCGCCGTGTTGTCGGAGCGGCTCGCCGACGGGGATAGGACGTCCACGGGGGTCTCGGCGCACCCGCAGCCGGTGGTGGACGAACCTCCGTAGTGGGGCCGTATCCCAACCTGACGAGGTTGCTTCGGCAGGAGTCTGTACACCGCTGCCGATGCAGTCCTTCACCTTCTCTTCTCGCACCTGTGTTGTTCGTTGTTCATTGTGTGTTCCCCTGTACTTAGAAAGAGAGTCACCATGACCTCCTCTGCTTCTTTCCGTTTTTCGCGCCGCCGCTTCCTCGCGGTGACTGGTCTCGGCATGGCGGGCGCTGTGCTGGCAGCCTGCAGCAGCGACGACGGCGCATCTGCCCCCGGCGCCTCCACGAAGGATGGTGCGCCCACGGCGACGCTGGCGTTTGCGGCGGTGTCTGCTGCGAACCAGGCGACGCTCGATCCTCACGGCTCGTTGTTCTCCGAGTCGGATTGGTTCCGCCTCAGCTGCATCTACGATCAGTTGCTTCTGGATGACGGCGGGCAGTTGGTGCCGCGCCTGGCCACGCAGTGGTCGGCGAACGCCGACGCGACGCGCTGGACGTTTACCCTGCGCACGGACGCGCAGTTTTCTGACGGCACCCCGGTGACCGCCCGTGATGTGTTCTACAGCTTGGGGCGCATCGACGAGATGAAGGAACTCAACGGGGCACGTCTCGGCACCGTTGATATGGCGGCATCCCGCATCGTCGACGACCACACCATCGAACTGGCCACCAGCATCCCGGATGCGGAATTGCCGCGGATGCTCGCCGGGTTTGTGCTCGTCGTCAAAGATGGCGCCGCTGAGTTCACGGCCCCCGTCGGCTCCGGCCCCTTCGTCCTTGATGCGCTCGATGGCAACAATGCGGTGCTGACGCCCAACCCCCACTGGTGGGGTGACGACCCGAGGGCGCAGCGGCTGGAAATCAATGGCTTCAGTGACCCGCAGGCCATGGCCAACGCGGTGAGCACCGGGGCAGTTGCTGTCGCGTCCTCCCTGCAGCCGGCAGCGGCGAAAACGCTGGAGAAGAACTCCGACTACACCATCCGCCAGCGGCCCGGTTATGAAACGTACCCTCTGCTGCTGCGTGTCGACACCGCACCCTTTGATGACGTGCGGGTCCGCGACGCCGTCAAATGCGCACTCGACCGCCAAGCCATGGTCGACCAGGTCTTCCTCGGCTACGGCACTGTCGGATACGACATGATCAAGGCGGAAGACCCCTCAGTGCCGAAAGACGTGCAGCCCATCCGCCGTGACCTGGACCGGGCGAAGAAGCTGCTTGCCGACGCCGGTTATCCGGATGGTGTGGACGTGGTGCTTCACAGCACCCAGGCCTACCCGGCGATGATGACGACCGCCACGGTCGCCGCCCAGCAACTAGCGGAGGCCGGCATTCGGGTGACGATTCGGGAGCATCCTGCCGACCAGTACTGGACGACGGCCTACACGGTGGAACCCTTCACTGTCGGGATGTACACCAACACCCCCTTCGCGGTCACGGTGCGCCAAACGGTGCTCACCACCTCCTCGTGGTCGGAGACGGGGTTCCGCGACCCCCAGTTTGACGCCGACTTCGCCGCCGCGATGAGTATCCAGGACGATCAGGCCCGCAACCAGGCATTGGGCGAACTGCACAAGGTGATGGCGCGAGACGGTGGTTGGGTGGTGTGGGGATTTGGCTCCGGCCTCGACTGCACCGCCTCAGGCGTCCGGGGATGGCGGACGGGGTCGGCCCGCTACGCCCTCGACGGAGTCACCACCCAGGCCGACTAGCACCGCACAGGTCCCCGTGCTCTCTCCGTTGCTTGTGCCCCAGGCAATCGGGGCGTGAACATCCCCGCACATGCCCCGATGTCGACGGCCACGGGGACGATGTCCCTTCGAAGAAAACGATCCTCTGATGTTTCGAATGCCTCCAGTTCCTACCCGGGTGGTCAGCAATCCCGCCGGCGGTGCATTGCACGGCCCCGCCGTTGTGTCGTCAGCGTGGCGGCACCCCGCGCTGCGGGTGGTGGTGCGCTCGTGTGTCACTCTCGTGCTGATTGTCTCTGGCGTTTTCCTGCTAGCGCTGGCGCTGCCGGGGGATATTGCGACCCAATTGACGGGTGCCGATCACGCTGCCGCAGATGCCCTGCGTGCTCGTTTTCACCTCGATGAGCCGTGGTGGCGCCGGCTGGGGTACTGGTGGTGGGCGGCACTGCAGGGCGATTTGGGCGTCTCGTGGCTGACAGGCACTCCTGTTGCCGTCACTGTGTGGGGGCGGTTGCTTCGCTCCCTCGTCGTGGTGGTCCCTGCGTGGGTGGCGGCCATGATTCTCGGCGTCAGTCTGGCGCTGTACCAGGCGGCCCACCAAGGCCGCCGGCGCGCAGCAGCCGCGAATGCCTTCGCCGCAGTGGTCGCCGCAATCCCGGAGGCGGTCATCGTCGTGCTGCTCATCGTGGTCGTGGCCGTGCGTCTCCAGTGGTTGCCTGCAGTGTCTCTCATTCCGGCGGGCCAGTCTCCCTGGCATTACCCGCGGGCATTGGTGTTGCCGGTGGTGGCTCTCGCACTGCCAGTCAGCGCGTGGGTGTCGCGGATGGTGCGTGGCCCCGCTGAGGAACTGTTCCGCCTGCGGCTGTATACGGCCGCGCGCCGGCGGGGGAGAAGCACACACGATGCGATGCTGCGGATCGTGGTGGTGCGGCTGTTGCCGGTCGTCATTCAGACGGCCGCGATCAGTGGTGTCGGTCTGCTGAGCTCCGGGGTCGTCGTCGAAGCTTTGGTGAACTACCCAGGCCTAGGTGGGTTGCTAGCCCACGCGCTGGGCGCGCGGGATGTGCCCGTCATCCAAGGGATCGCTGTGGTCATTTCCACGGTGGCGATCGCCACCTATGCGCTCGCGGATGTGTCCGCGGGTGCGCTCGCACGGAAGGTGAGTCGATGAGAGTCTTCACAGGTACGGCGACGCGGCGCACGCTTTCCACGTCGTTTGGCACGGCGTGGATGTGGGGTGCGACGGTGCTGCTGGGATGCACGGTGGCGGCGATCCTGTGGGGTGCGTCGGCGGCGGGGGATATCACCACTCCACAGGGGCTCCCCTTCGACCCGGAGGTGGGTGTGTGGGGAACCGACCACGTGGGCCGTGATGTCGTCCGCCGGGTCGCTGCCGGCGGTACCAGCTTGTTGGTGGCGCTGCCGATTGGTGTCGCGACAACGACGTTGGTCACCATGGTGGCGTTCGTGTCGGTGCAGCATCCGCGCTGGACACGGTGGATGTTTCACGCCTCGGCGTCCCTGCTGGCGGTTCCCGCAGCCATCATCGTGCTTACTGCGGCGAGTGTATTTCCCTCCTGGGTGGCCGTGTGCGCAGCCATGGTGGTGCTCGGGGTACCGCAAGGCGCCCGACAGCTGGCGGCAGCGGCAGCACCAGTATGGACGTCGGGTTTTGTTGATGCCGCTCGTGTGCGCGGCGAGTCGACGTGGTCGATTGCCATGCGGGAACTGGGGCCGGCGCTGCTGCCCCTGGTGGCCGCCGATGCGGGGGTGCGTTGTCTGGCGGCCATGCAGCTGCTCATCGGGGTGCACATCTTGGGCTTGGGGCCGGTGGCGCCGGCCGCAGACTGGGCATTAATGATCCGTGAGAATCTTCCCGGGGTGCAGCTCAATGGCGCGGCCGTGGTCGCCCCAACGGGGGCGATCGTTGTTGTCATGGTGGTGGTGTTGATGTTTTTTGACGCCCTTTCCCACACCCTCGCACCACCGCCGGCGCACCGGCGCAGCCTTTCACACCACGAGCGCCGCACGGTGTCTCATGCCGCCTGCGCGGACACTAACCCAGCACCGGGGGCACTGACCACCCACGACCTTATCCTCGAATGCCCGGGCAGCACCCCCATCGTCGTCGGCGACCTTGAGGTGCCCCGCGGCACAGTTCTAGGGATCACAGGCCCGAGCGGATGTGGGAAAACGACCCTGCTTGCCGCCCTCGCCGGCACCCCCACCCCGGACTGCAGAGTCACCGGGCAGGTCTTCTACCCCTGGGGAGACGAGCTGGGTGTTGTGACCACACGCCCCTGGGGGCGCCGTCGACACCGCCGAAACGTTCGCCAGCGCGTAGGAATTGTGGAGCAAGATGCTCAGGCCACACTCGACCCTGCCTGGTCGCGGCGTGCAGCCATCGGCGACGGGCGTCGCCTCACCCGTGAAAGACTCACCCGTGCACGCCAGTTGTGTAGCCAACTGCTGCTCACGGGTAATCTCACGGATTCTGCGCGGGTCTCCGGCGGGCAAGCCACACGTGTGGCACTGGTGCGGGCGCTGCTCGACACACCGGACGTGCTCGTCTGCGACGAGCCCACCAGTGGACTTGACCGCGCTGCCACGGCTGCGGTGGTCGAGGTGCTGCGTGCTGCCGCAGCACAGGGCACCTGCGTTGTCGTCAGCAGTCACGACCCAGAGTTTCTGCACGCGGTGTGCGATCGGCAGGTGCGCCTCGGCGAGCACCAGCGTGGGGAGATCTGCTTCCCTGGTGCAGCGGCCGCCACCACAGCGGCGCACGAGGTCCACCTGCCATCCCCGATGCTGAAGGCCTCCAAGGACAGCTATGTCATCGATTCGGTGGACATTGACGCTGTCGATGGGCGGCCGCTGCTGCGTGGAGTGACGCTCCACGCACGCCCGGGGGACTTTCTCGCGTTGATTGGACCAAGTGGGTGCGGCAAAACCACCTTGCTTCGCGTCCTGTTGGGACTCCACGCCGAGCGCACCCAGTCCCAGTGCGCCCACACCGACTGCGGATACGCAGCCCAGGACGCCTCTCAGGCACTCAACCCGGCGTTGTCTCTTCGCCGCCAGATCAGGCGGGCCGCGCGCTGCAACCAGTCCACCCGCAGCGCCGCACACCAGGCGGCAGACGCCATTGCTGCGGAGGTGGGGATCGCCGAGGTTGTGTCGTCGCGTCCGACTGAGTGCTCAGGGGGCCAGCGACAGCGCGCGAATATTGCCCGTGCCCTCGTCAGCGGCAGAAAGGTCCTTCTCGTGGATGAACCCACGACTGGGCTGGATCAGGCTAACTCTACCGCCATTGTGGACGTACTCCTTCGGCACTGCGCCAACGGGGGCACTGTGCTCGCCGTTACCCACGATCCTCTTGTCATGGCCGCAGCCACCAGGGTGGAAGACCTTTCCCGGTGGCAGGTCAGCGACAGTACACACGACAAACACCAGGCTAGAGAGCTGGCACCACCAGGCGACACACTATCCCCGGCGGGCCGCTCATGCCCGGCTGTGCGGTGAGGACCACATGGAGGGGCACATGCGCGTCGCCGGCCGCACAATAGATGACGTCGGCAGGTGCCCCCTCCTGCACTGCCCCCGGAGGTAGGGAAATCCCCCGGCAATGGCTGGCAACGGTAGGCGAGGGAAGCTCCGAACATCATGCCCCGGGGAAGGAGACGTGCAGAGATGTGAACTGCAGTATGTGTGCAGTCACCGTTGACCCGGGGAGAAAAAGAATTCTCTCAAATATGGCAATGTGGATCTTCCGCTATTTTTGGCCTCGCCTCGCGTTCGTCGAACAGCGGTTCCGCACCCCACCGGGCCATCAACCCCGGGCGCGTCCACGTATGCACGAAGATCCCGTGCAGCACACAGTAGATAGAAAGCAAAACAACTACGCGGCTATAACGAGGTCTCCAAGCATGCATCCTAGCCTTCGACACCCCAGCACCCTTCAACCCGCGGCGATCGACACCTCCATCTGTCTGGCTGACCGCAGTGAAGGGGTCTGCTTCGTTCGTAGGCGCAATCACCTGGGGGCTACTGCTGGGCGACTTGCTGGATCGCCGTAAGTCGTCGGAGCCAGGCAGGACTGGTGTGGTGGAGTGGGAGTTGGGCTCGGGTGAAAGAATCTGTCGCAACCCTGCAGCCGACGCTGACCTGCGTTGATGGAAAATTGTGCAAAAATTTAACGAAAACCCTGGACAGGGCAGCGAAGCCCATGTATCGTCGCGGGAAACCGTACAGTTCTGTCGGGAAAATATAAGGTGGTTTTAATGGCTAAGCGTACAGTGTCGCTGGTTATTGCATCCGTGGTGGCTGCCGCGAGCCTGGCTCCCCAGGTGCAGGGGGCCGAGTTCTACGGCCATGAGGTCAAGGGGCGGATCCTGG
>NZ_PPDL01000029.1 GCF_002994655.1 Corynebacterium sp. 13CS0277 | reverse complement strand
CGGGCTGTGGCGTTACGTGTCGACAAGCTCGCGGTGCATTTTGAGTCCACGGTGATCATCGCAGGCATCCGCCAGGCACTGAAGCGACTTTCCTAACACGGCCTAGGATGCCACCCCGCTGAGCGGTGGGGTGTTACTTCACCGGCTCCAGGACATCCTTGCCAACGAAGGGGCGCAGGGCCTCCGGAACAACCACAGAGCCATCAGCCTGCTGATTGTTCTCCAGGATGGCGACCAGCCACCGGGTCGTCGCCAACGTGCCATTGAGGGTGGCGCACACCTGCGGCTTGCCATCCTCATCGCGGTAACGCACCTGCAGACGACGAGCCTGGAAGGTCGTGCAGTTCGACGTCGACGTCAGCTCACGGTAGGTGTTCTGCGTCGGCACCCACGCCTCCGTATCGAACTTCCGCGCCGCAGACGACCCCAGGTCGCCGCCCGCCACATCAATAATGCGGTAGGGAACGTTGACCGCGCCGAGCATCTCCCGCTCCATGTCGAGTAGGCGCTGGTGCTCCGCGGCGGCATCCTCCGGCTTGCAGTAGGAGAACATCTCCACCTTGTCGAACTGGTGCACTCGCAGAATGCCGCGCGTGTCCTTACCGTAGGAGCCCGCCTCCCGGCGGAAACAGGAGGACCAGCCGGCGTAGCGCTTCGGGCCCTCACTCAGGTCAATGATCTCGCCCTGGTGGTAGCCAGCCAACGCCACCTCACTGGTACCCACCAAGTACAGGTCATCCTCCGGCAGGTAGTAAATCTCATCCGAGTGCGCACCCAAGAAGCCGGTGCCTGCCATCGATTCGGGGCGCACCAGCACCGGCGGCACCATCAACTGGAAGCCCGCCTGGCGGGCCTTCACAGCCGCCAGGTTGAGCATCGCCAACTGGAGGAAAGCACCATCGCCAGTGAGGAAGTAGAAGCGCGCACCACTGACCTTGGTGCCGCGCTCCATATCGATGAGCCCGAGGCTCTCGCCGAGCTCGAGGTGATCCTTCGGCTCGAAATCAAACTCGGGCGGGGTGCCGACGTGCTCCAGGACGACGAAGTCCTCCTCGCCGCCGGCGGGGGCGCCTTCCACAATGTTGCCAATGAGGTACTGGATGCGCTCCACCTCAGTGGCGGCAGCTTTCTCGCCGGCTTCGGCCTGCTTGACCTTGTCCTTGAGCTCATTAGAGCCCTGCAGCAACGCCGGCCGATCCTCCGGGGCTGCCTGGCCAATCTTCTTGCCGAATGCTTTCTGCTCCGCGCGGAGAGTATCGGCCTGCGCGATCGCGGTGCGGCGGGCCTCATCTGCGGAGAGCAGCTCGTCCACGAGATTCGGGTCTTCGCCACGAGTCCGCTGGGACTCGCGCACAACATCGGGATTGGCTCGCAGGAACTTGAGATCGATCATGTGCACAAACTTTACCTGCCGCAGGCGGGCACTGCTGCACTCCCTCCCCCACCGGCCCACGCCACACCACCCACGCCGGGGCGGCCAAGGCATCACATGGGCCGCCCCTGAGGCCACCGGCCCGCGGCACAATGCCACGCCACTCAGTCACCGGCCCTGGGGCCATGCCATTCCATCCATCCCCTCTGCGGCCATGCCACTCCATCATCGACCCCAGGGGCCATGCGCCCCATCCCCTGCACTGCGGCCACCCACTGCGGCAGGCCGGGTGGAGCTGTGGGGCGCGGTTGCGGTGTGCACTGTCTCATCTCGTTGGGTGTGCGCTCACTCGTGGCGCTGAGTGCGCACGCTCTCGTGTCTGCGCGTGCGCACGTTCTCGTGGCGCTGGAGGTTCGCTCTTTTGTATTTGTGCCGCTGGGTGTGCGCTTTCTCGTGTCGCTCACCAGGGCGCGGGCACCCCGGTGAGGTGCACAACCGCCTCTGTGTGTGCGCTGTGTGTTCATGGGGGCGGGAAGTTTCACACACCAATGACACCCGGGTGTTATAACCAGCGGGGTAGAGTCTGTAGATATGCCAGATGTCGGCCAGATCTTTTCCGACTACGCCCACCGCCTCGCAGACGACGGGCCACCGAAGCATGCGCAGCTGCGGGAGATTCTGGAAGAAATCTGCCGCACCCAACTCAAAGCCGGCGACATGCTGCCCGGGGAGCGTGCCATCGAGCAAGCCTTCGGCATCAGCCGTATTACGGTCCGCCGCGCCATCGGGGACCTCGTCAACCAGGGAGTACTCAAACGCACCCGCGGCAAAGGGACCTTCGTCGCCCCCAGTGCGCTGGTGACCCGCCTGCACTTGGCGAGCTTCTCCTCTGAGATGAACGCCCAAGACTTGCAGCCCAGCAGCAAGATCCTTGCGGCGGGGCGGATGCACGCACCCCAAGAGGTGGATGCTTTCTTCGGTTCCCCCTCCCGGGAGCACACCCACTTGAAGCGGCTGCGTTTGGGCAACGGTCTGCCCTACGCCATCGACGATGGGTGGTACAACACCGATCTGGTGCCCGACCTGCTGGAAAACGACGTGTATTTGTCGGTGTACTCCATCCTGGAAGACCACTACCAGCTGCCCGTGACGGAGGCTGACCAGACGGCCACGGCGGTCGCCGCCGACGTGGAGCAGGCCCGCCTGCTGGATGTGCCTGTGGGGGCCCCACTGTTGAAGATTGTCCGGTTCTCCCTCACGGATGGCCAGCCGTTGGAGTATTGTGCGTCGCTCTACCGGACGGATCGCTACACATTGAAAACTCACATCACTCGCGCCTAACACGGGTGCGCTGTGGGCGCGCAGGGACCGCGCAGGCAATTCTGCTGTGGGCCTTGGATACTTCCGCCGCGGCTGCTCGGTGGGCTGCGGGTTGCCCTCGCACCTCAGCGATTGTGCCGCGGGTGGTGTTGGCTGTGGGCGAACACTTGGGCTCGCAGTGCGGTCACTCGTGCGGGGGTAGGGCAAGATAGAGGGCATGACGAATCCCTGGCGAAGCTCACGCAGCGTAAACGCGGCCCTTGTGGCCGCGATCGTCGGATGCGCAGGCACCGGCGGCTACCTGTGGGCAGCACACTCCGAGGACACCCCCGTGGAGCAGCCGCAGGCAACCTCCTCGCAGGCACCCACCTCCGCGCCTGTGAGCAGCACCCCGCAGGCCGCGCCGTTTACCTCCGCGGATGTCGGCGACTGTTTGACGTGGGTGAAGGGTGCGGACACGGTGGAAGGGTTTGGGCAAACTGATTGCTTAAGCCCGCACCGTTTTGAGATCTCCGCCCGGGAGGATCTCGCCACCTACCCGGCGAGCGAATTCGGCCCGTCCTCCCCGCCCCCGGAGCTCACCCGCCAGGCGCAGCTCCGCGAAGAACTCTGCAAGGCACCCACGATTAAGTATTTGCACGGCCGTTTCGACCCTGTGGGCCGTTACTCCATTGCCAGCATCCTGCCCTCGGCGGAAGCGTGGAAGGCCGGCGATCGCACCATGCTGTGCGGGGTGCAGGTCACTGACGATGCGGGCGAGCCCATCCTCACGGAAGGCTCCGCCCGGGAGCAGGACCAGGCACGGATCGCGCAGGCCGGGGAGTGCGTCACCGTGGATGCGGCGAAAGCAACCCACATTGTGGCCTGCGATCAGCCGCACTCTTACGAAGTCACCCAGGTGGTGGATTTGAAGGCCATGTTCCCCGAGGGCACTCCCTCCGTGGAGGATCAGGATGCTGCCCTGAAGCCGGTGTGTACCCAGGCAGCATTGGACTATGTGGGGGGCGACGATAATTTGTACAACTCCACCCTGCAGACGTTCTGGACGACGATCCCCGTGAACTCGTGGACGGGCGGCACCCACACCGTCAACTGTGGGTTGATGCTGGGCAACCCGGATGGTTCCTTCGCGGAGCTTGCCGGTAGCGCCCAGGGGGCGTTCACGATTAATGGTGCCCCGCCGCCCCCGCAGCCGCCCCGCAACCCGCTGCGCGCGGGCTAACGCCCGCTCGAACGCCCCCACGGGCCGGCCGCACACCGCCCTCTCCGCAGCCGCCTGCCGCCAGCCGGCGTCGGTTACAGGTGCCGGGCCAGGGCCAAGCCCCGGCACCAGTGCCGGTGTCGGCTGGCTGGGGTACCGCGCCGCCCGTAGCGCCCGCGCCGCACGCGCCCGCAGCTCACACCGGCAACCACTGGGCAGCCGGCATGGCTGCCACCGTCGCTGCCGCAGCGAGGGTTACTCCAGAGGACACCCCAGAGACACCCTCATCCGTGTGCGAGTCATCGACGCGACAGCGTGCAGTTGCCCTGCCGCAGGCGCGCAACGCAAAGCGGGTCACTGTCGGGCAAGTCCACACCGCGTCATCCCCCGACACGCGCCCGCGAGGCCGCCCACCCCGGGGCACGTGCGGCCGAGTCCTTCAGGTTGGCACCGGTCGATGCCTGGGACGGTAGCTCCCACAGCACCCAAGGTGAGGCCCAGGCGGCGCACCCCCACGCCGGGAGTTCACGCGGCCCTTGTGGTCGTTGTAATCCTCTTGGACCTCGAGGTCGTTGCGATCCTCGTGGTTCTCGGTCGCTCGCGCGAGCGCATCGTCCGCGTTGCGACCGCGGCTTCGCACCCCGCGCTGACGCCACCCCGGCCCCTCGAGAATAGGCCCCGAGGGAAGACCCTGGGCCCGCGCAGCGTTGCACCCACTACGCACACCGCGCCCCCTTTTCCCCGATCCTTTTGCACCCTTGTGAGAAGAGCAGTACACCATGATTGATGTCAGTGACGAACGCTTCGAAGAGCTCGTCGACGAGGCACTCGACCTCGTCCCCCAGCAGTTCCTCGACCACATGGACAACACCGTGATCCTCATTAGGGATCGCCACCCCGACAGCTGGACGATCCTCGGCCTCTACGAGGGCACCGCCCTGACGGAGCGCACCAGCGACTTCTCTATGCACTTGCCGGACACCATCACGATCTTCCGGGAGTCGTTGAAGCGCTATTGCGACAGCGAAGAAGAGCTCGTCCGCCAGGTACGGATCACGGTCATCCACGAGATCGGCCACCATTTTGGCCTTAGCGACGAGGACCTGCACCGCTACGGGTGGGGCTAAGCCAACGCGCTCTCCGGGGATGGCATGGGGAACTGCGGGCTTCTGGGGCAGTACCGCCACCACTCGACTCCGCCCCACCACGCTCATCGCTCCTAGGCCTGCAACGCACAGCACCCCCGGCACGGTACAAAGACCGCGGCGGGGGTGCTGTGAAGAATCTCTTCAGGCCACTCGCATGGAGTGATCCTCAGTGAAGAGGGGCACTTAGATGATGGTGCCGTTGTTCTTCAGCTGGTTGAAGAAAGCGATGATGGCGCCGATGACGGTGCCGACAACGCCGAAGGCGGTGACGCCGTAAGCGATGTTGGCCCACTCGGGGATCTTGGACCAGTTCTTCTGGCTGCCGAACAGAGCGTCGCCGGCGACGGGCGCATCAGCGTCGTAGCGGTCGCCCCAAGCGGAGGAACCCGGCTTGTCCTGCTTCAGCCAAGCCATGAAGTCGGAGGAGAAGTCGCCGGTGTAGCCACCCTCGTTGACGGTCTGAGCGTCGGAAAGACGACCCTCGGTAGCGTTGGCAGCAGCGACGGGAGCCAGGGCAACGGCGACAGCGGTCAGGCCAGCCACAGCAGCATTACGGATCTTCATGTGAAATGAATCCTTTCGAATGAGGTTTGGGAGTTGTGGACTGTCCGCTTAGCGGATGAAGCCGTTGAACTTGAGGAAGTTGTAGGCCGGGAAGATGACCAGGCCGAGCAGGGCGCCGATGACGGAGGCGATGGAGCCAACCTGCAGAACCTTGGCCCAGCCCTTGACGTCAGAGTCGGTGGTGGAGCCGTAGACCTGGCGGCCGGTGTACTCGTCCTTGTCGTTCAGCTTGTCACCGATCTGGGAGGACAGGGAGGAGGAGTCGGCGGGCTTGACGTCCTTGTCCTTGCCCTCGTCGTCCTTCTTGCTGGAGGACAGAGCGTTCTCAGCCTTGTCCTTCAGCTTGTCGAAGGAACCCTGAGCGTCAGCGTCCTTGTTCTCGTTCTCCTTGTTCTCGGAGGAGAGGGCGCCCTTGACCTTGTCCTGGACCTTCTCGAAGGAACCAGCGGTGGTGGCGTTGTCGTTGTTCGGCTCTTCGGCGTGTGCAACGACACCGGAGAGGGAAACGGCCAGAGCGGTAGCGCCAGCCAGGGCTGCGCGGCGAATGTTACGCATGAAATAAACCTTCCCGTGGGGGGATTGGACCTACAGTTTCTCCTGAACAGTCTGGCAGCTTCTGCACAGCATGTCCATTCAGTACCCACAGCCGGCCAGCTCAGACCACCCCCACGGGGGTAATCGGCACCGCATCATGCAGCGTGAGCCACACTTGAAAAATTCAGCTGACTCCGGTGGGAACCGGGTTGCGGAGAGCGCCCCGCACCGCCCCAGATGCCTCTCGACGCTGCAGGATCTCGCGGAAGTGATGGCCCGTGCTCGTGCGAACGAAAAACATGGGCCCGGTCACCTCGCGACCGCTGCAGCAGCATCTGGTGCGTGAGTGATGAGACGCGCAAGGTAGCTTAGCGGGGTTACTGCGCTCGCGCTAGTGAAATCTGGGAATTTCCTAAAAACTGCAGCCCCCGACGCGCAGCCATCGCCCCGCACCCCCGAGAGCGCAGCCGCCGGAACCTACGGAAGCGTTAGTGCATTTCAGCACCTCCCCGGCCATTTTTCCCAGCACCCACACCCCACACCCCGAGTGGGGCACTACCGGTTAGCTCACCTGCGACATTTTCGCGTGAAGAGTGCCACACTCTCACTCGAACCGCACCCCACGGGCCCCACGGGCCGCACGCGCGGCGCATGACATGTCCACGCGTTGGAGGCGAGGTGGCCTGCACCCCGGAGCAGACCATGCCGTCGACTATCCGCCGGCGGTGCCGTCCTCGGCAATGAAGGACACTTTGTCCCAGCCCTCAATGAACCAGCGGGTGGTAGCCGCCGTCGGCGGCCGCAGGGCAATGAAGCCACAGTTGCGGATCATGGAGTTCGACATGAGCTGCGGGTCGATGATCGTCATCGCTGCGGTAATCGTGCGGATCGCCGCCCCGTGGGAGACCACCACGACGTCGCGGCCGTCCCACACCCCGCCCGGCGCGAGCTTCGCCGCCAGGCTGCCGAACAGGGGCGCCCAGCGCCCGACGAATTCCTCGTAGGTTTCCCCACCGGGAATCACCGGCTCGTGGTTGCCGGCCATCCAGGCGCGCACCACATCGATGTAGCCCACCATGGAGGGCTCATCAGTATTGCCTTCCCAGTCGCCGGCGGCGATTTCTTTAATGCCCGGCAGGGACAGCACCCGCGGGGCGGCAGCGCCGCCCGCGCGCAGCCCCTCGGCGAGGAGCAGGCCGGTTTGCTGGGCGCGCACCGCCTCGGAGGTAAACAGGGCGACAGGGCCACCCTGGGTGACGATGTCCGCCAGCGCCCGGCCGACGGCGCGCGCCTGGGATTGCCCTTCGGGCGTCAGTGGCTGGCCGGGGAGCGCCGTGTCGAGGGCGCGGGCCACGTTGCCGTAGGTCTGCCCGTGGCGCACCAGGATGAGCCGGCCCCCGAAGCCGGCTGCTCCCGGCGTTGCGGCGGCCGTCGTGGTGTGTGCGTGTGTGCTGCTGCTCATGCGTTCTTCCCTACCCTTGAAGCTTCCCGTGGGTTCCAGCCCATCTCACAACAACCATTGCACACCAGTCGCCCTGCGTGCGCACGCGAGCCCCGATGCTCCCGGTTGCTGTGGCGTGCACTCCAGGGGCTCGAGGCGCAGGCCCCCAGCACCCCGGAACCCAAGGCGCAGGCCCCCAGCACCCCGGGGACCCAAGGCGCTGGGCCGCAGCATGCCCGCATCTCAGCGTGCCTGGCCCCAGCGTGCCTGGCGCCCAGGCATCCGCTGGCGCCCAGACTTCAGCGAGGAGGTTGCCCGCTGCCGCCGGCGCGCAGCTCCTCCAGCCAGGCTGCGGCCTGGGGCCACACGGCCGGTACGACGTCCGTCTCCCCTGCTGTGTGGGCGCGGTCCTCGGGTTCGTCCTGGGTGCGCCAGCTGCCCAAGAACTGCACGTCCTCGCAGTAGCGTTTCAACGCCAACAACATCTCCGCAATGGGGGCGTCCTCCAGGTGGCCGCGCACATCCAAGTGGAAGCGGTACGTGCCCAGCCCGGTGCGGGTGGGGCGGGATTCCAGGCGGGCGACATCTACCCCCCGGAGTGCAATCTCCGTGAGCGCGCCATGGAGACTCCCCGGCACGTTCGGCAGCGTGAGAATAATGCCGGTGCGGTCCCGCCCGCTCGCGGGGGGAAGGGCCCGGGCCGGGCCGACGAGGATGAAGCGGGTGCGGGTGCCGGTGACTTCAGCGATGCCGTCGGCGATGATCTCCAGCCCGTACACGTCGGCCGCGCGGGCGGGCGCGGCGGCCGCATCGACGGTGCCGTCGGCAACAGCCTGGGCGGCGGCCGCGTTACTACTGGCGGGAATGTCGTCAACCTCCGGCCAGGTGGTGGCCACCCAGGTGGCGACCTGGGGACGGGCCACCGGGTGGGTGGCGAAGGAGCGCACCTCCTCCCGGGCGAACCCGGGGCGCACCATGATGGCGAAGGCGATCTCCACGTCGGTTTCGGCGTAGATGTGCAAGCCCGGGTGCTGTGCGAGGGCGTCAAAGGTGTGGGTGACGGGCCCGTCGACGGAGTTCTCCACGGCCACCACCGCGCAGGCGGCGTCCCCGGCGGCCACGGCGTCGAGGGCCGCCGCCGGGCTCGTCACGGGGATCGTCACGACCGCATCCCGGCCCACAGCCACCCCCTCGTGGTCGGTGATGTCGCCGGCATCAACGAGCTGCCACAAGGCTTGCTCCGTGAAGGTGCCCGCCGGCCCCAGGTACGCCACCCGCACCGGGTGCGCGCACGGCCCCTGAGGCGTGTGCCCTGGTGCGTGCGGGCTGCTGCCCGCAGCGGTGGTCGTGGCCGTGGGAGTGCTCTTCGCCTGCGTCATAGGCGTCACTGTATAAGACTTCTCCGCCCGCATCGACACACGGACCCCACCCCACGCCCCCGCGCTCTATCGAGTCTTCTCTGAGCCCCGCAGCATCGCCCACCCGCGCGCCGTGACCCGACGCCTGTGGCCCACCCCAGGCGGGGTGTGCACGCCCGGTGTTTTTGCCCGGTGTTCTAGTGTGGGTGCAATGAACAGCCCGGCAGAACCCACTCCCCGCAGCGCCAGCCCCGCAGCCGACGCACAGCCTGCCCCCGGCACCACCCGCGCACCCGGCGCGCAGTCTGTGCCGTCGGGAGCGCATGCCCCCGTCGTGCCGTTGGCGGCGCAGGTGCGGCAGGTGCAGCAGCTGCAGGCGGTGGAGGAGGTCCGGGAGGCAGTCGCGCAGTTCCTCGAGGCCGCTGATGATCATCCGGCGTTCGCGCACCTCAACCCGGATTTTGTGTGGCGGAGCGCAGCCGCCCTGGAGGAGCGCCTGGCCGCCGGGGCGGGCAGCCAGCTGCCCTTGGCGGGGGTGCTGGTGCCGGTGAAGGATCTGTCCCCGATTGCGGGGCAGGTGTACTCGCTTGGTTCCGTGCGGCGCACCACCCGGGCGGAGGAGACTGATGCTTTCGTGGCGCGCCTGCTGCGGGCGGGCGCGATCCCTGCTGGGGTGACGCACTCCAGCGAGTTGGGGCTGACAGCCTATTGTGAGCCGGCGGGTATGGATCCGGTGCCGGGGTTTCCGCACCCGGGGCGGACCCCGGGTGGGTCTTCCGGCGGCGCGGCCCTGGCGGTGGCAGAGGGCGTGGTGCGGGTGGCTCACGGCACCGATGGGGGTGGCTCCTTGCGGGTGCCGGCGGCGGCGTGCCGGGTGGTGGGGTTCAAGCCGGCCCATGATTCCCGCCATGGCCAGCTGGCGACGAGTGGATTCGTCAGCGCCAGTGTGGCGGACAGTTTCTACGCCAACATTGCGGCAGGCACCCTGCCGCCGCTGACACAGCTGCCGGAGGCATCCGCAGGCGCGGCCGGTGCGGGCGCGCACGGTGCGGGTCCTGCCGGTGTCGCCGGCGGGGGTGCGGGGGCCCGGGGGCTGCGCCCCGCGCAGCGCGCCCAGGTAGAGGAGCTGCGCCACCTGCTGGGCGCGGAGCTCTACCACCACCTCGCGCTGGTGGAGTCCGGGACAGGCGATCCGCATGGCCTGCTGTGGGAGACCCTGCGCCAGGTCATTGAGGAGCATCTCCACCGGCCGCTGCGGGTGGGGCTCCTCCTGGAGCCCCTGCACGGGGGCCGCACCGCGGCCGATGTGGATTCCGCCTGGGTGGCGGCCGCCACCAGTGCCGCCGGCACCCTTGGGGGGCATGGGCTCATTGACGTCCACCCCCTAGGCCCCGCCTACGGGGCGGAGCCTTTCGAGGCGTTTCGCACGATTCTGTGTTACCGCTCCCGGGGCGTCACCCTGCCCGCGAGCCCCATGGTGGAGCACCTCGTCCGCCGCGGGCAGAGCATCACCGCGGCCCAGGCTGCCGCCGCCCTGGAGGTGTATCACCGCATCCCGCAGCGGGTGGCGGAGGTGTGGGACGTCGATATTCTCCTCACCCCGACTCTCGCATTCGATCCCCCGCCGGTGGGGTACTTCTCCTCCCTGCCGCCGGAGGAGGACTTCCTTGAGCAGACCCACTGGACGCCCTGGTGCACCCTGTTCAACATGACGGGCTATGCCTCCCTCAGTGTCCCGCTGCCCGGGGCGCCGCGGGGTACGAGCGTGCAGCTGGGCGCCCTGCGCAGAGATCCCGCCCTGGAGCGGGCGCTGTTCCTCCTCGCGGGGCTGCTGCGCAGCGCCCCGCAGCCCGGCGCGCAGGCGCCCGTCCCGGGGCGGCACCCGTGACCCGGGGAGGGAAGGGAAAGCACGCCACCACCGCCGCCAACACCACCCCCACCCCGCAAGAACAGGCGGGGCGGGCGGCGCGGGCGGGGCAGGCGGTGCGGGCGGGGCGAGTGGAAGACGCGATGAGCACCTGCGAGCACAGCCCACTGCTGGGGCACAGCAGCCGCCGGCGCATCACCCAGGAGATCGGCATCGTCGTCCTCATCACCTTCGGGATGAGTGGATTCCGGGCACTCGTCACCCTCATTGGGCTGTACCTCGACGGCGGCCCCGCCACGAGCTCTGTCGTCCTCAACCCGCAGCACTCCACCCATCCGGCACTTGATGTGGTGCTGCGCATGTCGTCTGCGGCGGTGCTCATCGGGTGGGGGTTGCTCGCCCTGTTCCTCTTAAGGGCAGCGCTGCCCCGCCTCAGCGCCCGGCAGGTGGGCGCCGGGGTGGGGTTGGCGGCACTGATCGGGCTGCCCGGATTGGGCCTGTACGTGGCGGGCCGCGCCCTGGGGCTCTCCCGGGAGGTTATCCCCGCCACCGATATTGATCTGGTGGTGCTGCTGCCCCTGGTGGTGTGGGCCTTCGCCAACGCCTTCGCCGAAGAAGTCGTGGTCGTGTGGTGGTTGAGCGACCGGCTGTCGCAGCTGGGCTGGCGGGCCGGGGCCATCATTGCGGCCTCTGCTGCGCTGCGGGGCAGCTACCACCTGTACCAGGGCATTCCTGCTGGTGTGGGCAACATTGTCATGGGCGTGGTGTTCGCGTGGGTGTTCCTCCGCTACCGCAGAATCTGGCCCCTGATCCTCGGGCACTTCCTCGGGCACTTCCTCATCGACGCCGTGGCGTTCGTCGGCTACCCACTCCTCGTGGCGGCGGGTGTCCACATCCCTGGCGTGCTGTAACACCACCACCCATACAGCATCCAGAGAGCACCCAGAGAGCCCCCAGACGGAACCACCCCGACACCCACCACGCACCCCGCATTCCCACACCACCCCATGCAACACCCCACAGCTCGGACGTGCGGCCCGCCACGGGCCTGCGGCTGGGGGCTGGCCTACAAGTGCCTGAAACCATCCTGTGGGGCACACACCACCACCTGGGGTTTCCTTCCACGTACAGCCGGGTGGGCTGCCGGGGCGGGCTACTGTTAGGGCATGAGTGTTGATGAGGAATACGTCCGCGATCGCGACGGCCAGGTGTTGAGGGACCGCTACGGCAGGCCCGTCCGCCGCCGCAGCAGCGGCACCCCGTCAGCACAATCCCCCAACCGGTCAGGCCGGCCGGAGGCAGGCCGGCCGGTGTCGGCCCGCGAGGCGCGCGACCCGCGGTCCGTGCGCGACCCCCGGGGCGCAGCCCGTGGTGCCACGCGGGGTGCCGCAGGCTCTGGGGCGGCCGGTACCGCTGGTGCTGAGCGCTCCCCACGGGGCGGCCGACCGGCGGACCGCTACCCCTCCCCGTCGGCGCGTGCGGGCGGACGCCCCTCCTCGCAGCCGAGCGCACAGCCCGGCGCCCGGCCGGGCGAGCGGCAGGGCAACTGGCCCTCCTCCCGCCGCCCTGAGGACCGCCGCTTCGCAGGCAGGGACTCTGGGGGCTCCACGAGCGGGGATGCTGGGCGCGGCCAGGTGCGGCGGACGGAGTTCTCCCGCCCGGAGCACCCTCGGCAGGCACCTGGGCAGGCTCCCGGGCGGGGCACTGCCCAGCCGACGAGCATGTTCTCCACGCGGATGTACCCCGCCGCCGGCGACGACACGACCGCGGCGCCCTCCGGCGGGCAGCCGCGCCGCGGGTACACGCCGGGGCCGGAGGCTCCTCGTGCCGAGTCGGCGCGCCCGGAGGCACCCCGGCCGGTGTACCGCCGGGCGGGTGCTGGCGCTGCCGGTACTGCGGGTGCGGCGGGTGCGGCAGGGTACTCGGGGCAGCCCGGGCAGCCCGGCGGTGTGCGCACCCCCGGTGTGGGCGGAGTCCTGCCCGGCTATGAGGGGCCCGGCGCGCCCCGCCAGGCGTACCGACCCCAGGGCGCGTGGGGCCAGCGGCCCAGCTACGGCCCGACCGGAAATCCGCAGCCGGCGTACGGCACCCCGGTGAACTACGCCGCCGGCGACGCCACCCCACACACGAGTGGCCGAAAGTTTGGCGCGCGTGGCGGCCAGGGTCTCCGGCCCCGCATGCCGCGGCCCCGCGGCTGCCTGCGGGGGCTGGGCGTGCTGATCGTGGCGCTGGTGCTCATGGTGGCGGCGACAGCGGTGTGGGTGGATACCTCCATCGCGCGGGTCGCCTACCAGCCGGCCGCCCGGGTGGCGGGCAGTGGCGGCACGAACTGGCTGCTCGTGGGGTCCGATTCGCGCCAAGGGCTCACCGAGGACGATGTGGCCCGCCTGGGTACTGGTGGCGATATTGGTGTGGGCCGCACGGACACGATCATGGTGCTCCACATGGGGCTCACGGGGAAGCCCACCCTGTTGTCGATTCCCCGCGACTCCTACGTTGCGGTGCCGGGCTACGGGATGGACAAGATTAACGCGGCGTTCGCCCTAGGGGGCCCGGAGTTGCTCGTCGCCACCGTGGAGCAATCCACCGGCCTGCACATCGACCACTACGCCGAAGTGGGCTTCGGTGGGTTTGCCGGCATGGTGGATGCCGTCGGCGGGGTGACGCTGTGCCCCGATCAGGACATCGATGACCCCTTGGCGAACCTCCAGGTCGCGGCCGGCTGCCAGGAGATGGATGGGCCGACCGCCCTCGGATTCGTGCGCACTCGCGCCACCGCCGAAGGCGACTTGGACCGGGTGCGCCGCCAGCGGGAGTTCTTCGCCGCCCTCGTGGAGAAAGCCACCCGTGCGGGCACGCTGCTCAACCCGGTGAAGGATCTCAAGCTGGCAGGCGCGGTGAAGGACTCCTTCACCATCGGCGACGGCGATCATGTGTGGTCGCTCGCGCGCGTCGCCCTCGCCGCGGCCGGCGGCGTGGAGATGGCCACCATGCCGGTCGGCGGTTTCGCCGACACGGAGGTCGGCAACGTGGTGCTGTGGGATCCCTCGGAGGCGAGTGTGCTGCTGCAGAACCTCGGGGTGAAAAACCCGCCAACCCTGCAGGGGTAGCGACTCTCCCCGGGACGCGACGCGACCGGTACAGCCCAGTACAGCCCGGTACAGCACCGCACCCCCACAGCGCACCGACACCGCCCCGCCGCAGGCGCGGAAGGCTGCGAATGCCGCGATGCGCGAGCATCAGCGCCCCCTGCGGGTATCAGCACCCTCTGCGCGTATGAGCTCCCCCTGCGGGGATAACGATTCAATAACAAACCAGCGTGACCGGGGACACGTGACCTGGCTTACTGTTAGCGTCGTGTCATGGAACACACACCACAGCGACGACGCACCGCCGGGCAGGCGGCCACCGTCGTCGTGCTCGTGTTCGCCATGTTCCAAGTGGTCCTCGGCAGCACCCTCCCCTCCGGGCTGTACGCCCTCTACGAGGCACAGTGGTCGGTGAGCCGGGCACAGACCACGATCATCTTCGCCATGTACGTCGCCGGCGTACTCCTGGGACTGTTCGGCCTGGGAAGCCTCGCCGATACGCGGGGCCGGCGCATCGCCATCACACTCAGCATCACGCTCGCCGTGGCGTCCTCCGGGGTGTTTGTTCTCGCCGGGGCCGTGTGGCCACTGTTCCTCGGGCGGCTGCTCAGCGGGCTGTCCGTGGGGGTGGGCACTGGTGCCTTCACGGCGGCATTGTGCGACACCCTCGGCACGGTGAAAGGCTCCTCGCTGAGCGCCATCACCATCGCGGCAGCGCTCGCCGCAGGCCCCGTGGCCTCCGCCGTGGTGGCGGAAGTCCACCCCCAGCCGTTGCGGGCCCCGTTCGTCGTACACCTGGTGCTGCTCAGCGTCTCACTCGTGGCGTGCCTGCGATTGACAAACCTGGCCCCCGGCACCCGGCGGCGGCGGGCCGGCCGGGCACACCACCCCACCACGCAGGACTCAGCCGCAGCACCCCTGTTCCCCTCCCGGCACAGCGCCTGGATCTTCCTCGTGTCCACCTCGGCCATCGGGTGGGCCTACGGGGCCAACGGCATGTGGCAAAGCGTTGTCCCGCTCACCGCGTTCGCCGACAACCCGCCCCAGCTCCAGATCGCGGTCATGACCGCCACCATGCTGGGTATCTCCGCGGTCTGCCAGATCTTCACCATGTCCCGCGACCCGCGGGGGCTTCTCGCCCCAGGACTGATAATCCTCGGGCTGGCGCTCATCGGGGCGCGCCTCGCCCTACAAAGCACCACCCTTGGCGCGGTGTGGGTGGCGACCTGCGTGGTGGGCATCGGGCAGGGGCTGTCCAGCAGGAGCTCCCTATCGCTGGTCACCGCGAACTGCAACGCCAGCAGGAGGGCCACAGCGGTCTCCCGCTACTACTCCTTCGGCTACATCATCACCGCCGCCGCCCCCTTGAGCGCCAACCTCCTCAGCGTGCCCACGGTCCTCACCATCCTGGGAGTGCTCTCCCTGGGCAGTGCGGTCGGCTTCCTCATCCTGCGCAGACACGGCGCATCACCGCCAACACCGACGCCCGCCTAACCCGACATCACGCCAATCTCATTCTCCCCACGGCGGCATACCACCACCCCAGCCCCACCACCCACCACGCTCACGACACGCACAACACTCACGAAAGGACAGCACACCCCATGCTCACTCCCAACGACACCTTCACCATGGACTACACCGTCGCCCCCGGGCACACCGTCGGCGATATCCTCCCGGAGGCCGCCGAATTCACCGCCCTGCCGGACGTGTTCACCACCGGCTGCCTGCTGGCCATCATGGAGTGGGCCTGCATCAGGCAGCTCAACCCCCACCTGGGCGAGGGGCAGATCAGCTTAGGGGTCGGCATGACCATGACCCACGATGCCCCCTGCACCACCGGGGCCCGGCTCGTCATCGAGTGCACCCCGACGCAAGTGACGGAGAAGTTCGTGACCTGGGAGGTCGAGGTCCGTGCCGCCGACACTGCTGTGGTCATGGGCCGCGGCACCCACACCCGCGCCATCGTGGCACGGGAGAAGTTCTCGGCGGCCGTCAACCGCGCCGCCCCGGAGCTCGGCGGGGAGCAGCTGCGCAATCCCTAACCTGCCCCGGCACCAGCCCTTGGGGCGACACTGGGGCGACACTGGAACGGCTCGGGGGCGTCCCCCCGCCGCCACCCATGAGCGGGACGTGTCGCCTGTGATCGGCGCACTGCCGGCGCGGGGATGGGCGCCACCCCTGCAGTTGCGCCCTACAGTTGCGAGGACGCCGAAGTGGACAGCACGCGCCCGGCGCTGTACAATTGCTATCAATCGTTCGGCCCGGCTCTTTCCTCGGAAAGGGTACGGGCCGGATTTCTTTTTTGGGGGACAGGCTTTGTCTTTGGGGGACAGTAGTGCCAGGGGGTGCGTTGGGGGACAACCTTCGTACCCGGCGCGACGGGGCTGGGGACTGCACGCGCGATCAGCGCGCGGGCCGCACCAGCGCACTCAAAGATGCGAACGGGGTGACCAGCAGGGTGCCCAGGTGCTGCAGCACCCGCACCGGGCCAGCCAACCAGCCCAACGCCTGCTCCCGGGCCTGCCGGGCAGCCAACTCCTCCACATCAGCCGCAGTGATCGGCTCCTGCGGGCAGGGATAGTCGTAGCCGTGATAAATCGCCGGGAACACCCGGTCAGCATTGACCGCCACACACCGATCGATCTGTTCCTGGGTGGTGACCCCATAGTGGGCGATCGTGCGATCCCGGTGGGCTTTCGCCGCCCGCGCCCCGCGGGCCGCATCCGCATCCATCCCCGGGGCGGGCAGCAGCGCCGAGGACGACCAGGTTTGCAAGTCCATGCCGCCGGGCAAGATGCCCGGCACCCCACCCAGGATGCCGACAGGCACACTGATGGGCGCAAGCGTTGCCGCGGGCGCGGGTTCCGCCACCGCCGGGGTCGACGGCACCATCATGCCCACCCCAAGAGCCACACACAGCAGCCCGGTGCCGATCGCGCCCTTCGCGGCCCGGGGTGCCCCGGTGCGCGCGGCGCTCGGGGCCGCGCCGGCGGCGCGGGACTGCGGGCGCTGCGGCGGCAGCATTCGGCGCATCGGTGTCACGGTCCTAACCAACTCTCGTCTAAGGAAAAAAGGGTGGGGGCTGTGTGTGGGTGTTCTCTGTGGCTTCTTAGGCTACCCCAGTGGGCTGGCTGCAGGTCTGCGTTCCGCCGCGAATCACACTGAGCACTACCCCACATGAGCACCACGCCAGTGGCCGGCGCCTGAGCACCCCACATGCTGCGCGGGAGGACACCACTGTCCGTGGATGGTGGTCCATCGTGATCGGGGAGACAGGACCGGGCTGCGGGCGCGGGCTGCGGGGAAGCACACGCCCCGGGCCCTAGAGTGGAGGGAAAACACGCACGTCGCCTCCCGCGGCTGTGCGTGCTGTTGTTGTCCTTGTGTTGTTTTCTTCCCCGGCTGTGCTGTCCTGCGCGGCCGGTCTTCGTGGGCTGTGTGTGCGGCCTGAGTATGAGGTGTGACCCCATGACTGAATCTCCTTCCACCCCCACTACGGCCGGCATGGCTGGTGCCGGCATGGCTGGTGCCGGCGTGTCTGGCTTGTCTGGCCCCGGCGCGCCCGGGGAGGTGGCTCTCTCCGCGCGGGGCGTGTCCGTCGCCTACGGTTCGGGCGATACCGCCGTGCATGCACTGCGGGGGGTGGATGTGGATGTGCCCCGCGGCCGTTGGCTGTCGCTCATGGGGCCGAGCGGTTCCGGCAAGACCACCCTGCTGCAGGTGATGTCGGGCCTGGCGACCCCCAGCACCGGCACCGTCACCCTGGTGGGGCGGGGGCGGACCCAGCCGCCCGTGGTGTTGTCCTCCGCCTCCGAAAGGGAGCGCACCCTGCTGCGCCGCACCCGCATTGGTGTGGTGGTGCAGGACTTCAACCTGGTGCCTGTGCTCACCGTGGCGGACAACATCATGCTGCCGCAGCGGCTGGCCGGCAAGAAGATCGACAAGCAGTACTACTCCGCGCTCATCGAGCGCCTCGGATTGGGTGGGCGGCTCAAGCACCTGCCGCACCAGTTGTCCGGTGGGCAGAAGCAGCGCGTGGCGATTGCCCGCGCGGTTCTCGGGCGGCCGGACATCATCGTCGCCGATGAGCCGACGGGTGCCCTTGATTCGGAGGCCGGTGCGGAGGTGTTGACCCTGTTCCGCCAGTTGGTGGATGAGGGCAACACTCTGGCGATGGTGACCCACGATGAGCAGGCCGCCGGCCGCGGCGACGTGATTGTGCGCCTGCGGGATGGCCAGATCGTGGGCCACGCGCAGGTCACCCAGCCGGGCCGCACGGCCGCCGGCACTGCCGGCACTGCTGGTGCTGCAGGAGCTGCGGGTTTTGCGGGCGCTGCGGGTGATGCCCTGTGATGCGGTTGGCGTGGGCGCAGCTGCGCCGCCGGCCCGGGCGCTACCTGTCACTGTTCTTCGCGGTGGCGGTCGCCGTCGCATTGACGGTGGCCACGAGTGCCATTGCGGCCACACTGCAGTCCACGGTCGGCTCTTTCTTCGCCAAGCCCTACACTGCCGCCGATGCGGTGGTGACGGTGCGCGGCAGCAACGACCAGGTCGATCCTGTGGTGGCGGCCGCGTGCGCGGCCCCCGGGGTGCAGGCCTGCGCCTTCGACCGGGTGGCCCAGGTCGGCGTGCGGGATCCGCACGGCGTTTACAAGGTCACCGCCCTGCAGGCCATTGATCCGGCCACCGCACCGGGTGCTGCAGGTGGGTTGCAGTGGCGCGCCGTCGACGGGCAGTTGCCCACCACTCCCTGGGAGATCGCCACCACGGACGACACTCCCCTCGGCAGCACGCTGCCGCTCGCGAGCTTCAGCATTGCGGACGCCTCCCTGCTGGGCGAGCCCCGCGCCGACGAAGTCTTCACCGTCGTCGGCCATGTGGAGGCCGCCGCGAAGGAACGCCTCATTGGCAGCAGCACCCTCTTCGTCGCCCCCAGTGCGTTTGAGATGCTCGACATTGGGTACTCCACCGGCGAAGTCCGCCTCCAGGGGGTGCCCGGCACCAGTGGGGGCGACCTGGTGCGCCAGCTGACGGGCATCCTGCCGCCCGGCACACAGATCAGCACCGCTGATGACGCCGCCACGGCCGGCGCGTCGAGCTACCTCACGGGCCGGGACCGCTACTTCCTGCTGCTGGCGGTGTTTACCGCCACGGTGGCGGCCGTCGCCGCCTTGGTCATTGTCTCCGCGTTCGCGGTCGTCGCCGGCGCCCGCCGGCGCGAATTCGCCCTCCTCAAATCTCTTGGGGCGACCCCGGGGCAGCTGTACCGCAGCGTCGCGGGCGAAGCCCTCGTCCTCGGCATCGCCGGCGGCGCGCTGGGCGCGCCGACAGGGCTGTGGCTGGCGCAGGTCGCCGGCCGGCACGCCGCGGATGTGGGCGTCCAGGTGCCCCTCGACGAGGTGTCCCTCGCGCCCGCCGCGCTCGTTGTGGTGGCCGCGCTTGGCACCATGGTCACCATCGCCAGCGCCCTGCCGGCGGCGCGCTCCGCGATCCGGGCCGATGTGGTGGCATCCCTGTGGGCACATGATGCGCCCCCGCGGGGCCGCGCGGGCGCCCTCCTGCGGGCGGCCGCGGGCCTCCTCCTGCTCCTCCTCGGGGGCGCGCTGCTCCTGGGCGGCGGCAGCCTCGTCGGTGCCGGCGGCAAGCGGGCCATCCTGGTGGCCTGCGGCAGCGGGGCACTCATCGTCGGCGGGCTCGTCGCCCTCGGCGGGGTGATCCTCCCGCAGCTCATGGCGTGGCTGCACCGCGTTCTCAGCTTTCTGCCCGCCGCCCAGCTGGGCATGGCCTACATCGGCCGGCAGGCCGGCCGTGCGGCCAGCATCGTCGGCATCGTGCTCGCCGGCACCGCCCTCGTGGCTGCTGTCACCACCGGGCAGGAGGGGTTGGAAACCCACCTCAACGCCAAGGCCCAGGGCCAGCAGGCCGCCGACATGACGATCACGAGCATGACGGGTGCCGTCATGCCGGACGAGCTGCAGCAGCAGCTGCGGGACCTGCCGGGCGTTACCACGGTCCTCACCCCGCGCTTCGCGCCCGTGATTCCGCTGACGCCGCCCGGCACGAAGGGTGCCGCGGGCAGCGCGGGCACAGCGGACGCGGCGGATGCCGCAGCGACCCAGACCAACGCCGCCGCGACGGCCGCGACTGCGGCAGGTGCTGGGACTGCGTTGGCTGGCGCGCACTCCACCGGCATCGTGCCGGTCGCCGACGTGCACGACGCCGTAACGCGGGTTCTCGCACAGGAAGGCGATGGCGCAGGCACCCTCCCCGAGGGCCTCCCGGAGAATCTCCCCGAGGGCCTGGGTGATCAGCTGCCGGAGGGCATTCCCGCCGACCTGGCGGACGCGGCGGCCGGGGATGCGGCCGCGGCAGCGGACGCCGCGGCGGGTGCCGCAGCCGATGCGGCGGCAGCAGCCAGTGCCGCCGACGAGGCCGACGAGATCCTCCGCGACGCCCTGGCACTGCAGGAAAAACTCGATAAAATCCTCGACCGGCCGTTTGTGCTCTCCCGGGAGGAGGCCGCCGATGCCTTCCGTGGCGCCGGCGGCGCCGGCCCCGGGGAGCTGGTCGTCGGCCTCTACTCGAAGCTGCGCACCGGCTACCGCGACGGGCAAACCATCGACGTCGACATCCTTGACACACCCGTCCAGGTGCGGCTGCGTTTTAGCACCACCGCCCTCGAATCCTTCATCGACCCCGGCGTCATTCCCCTCCCCGCAGAGGACCTTCCCCTGGGGGATGCGACCTTCGTGCGGCTGGACGGCCCCGCCGTCCAGCCCGCCGACGGGCCGGCGGCCACCGCCGTCCTGGACACCCTTGCCGCAAGCGGGGAGCGCTACAGCGTCGCCGAACGCTTCACCACCCGCAACGACATCCTGGCCTCCACGCAGCGGCTGCTCACCTTGGCGACGCTCATGACGATCATCGCCGCCCTCGTCGCCATCGTCGGTGCGGTCAACACCGTCACCCTGGCGGTGCGGGAACGCCGCCGCGACTACGCGGGACTGCGGGCCATCGGCATGACCAGCCCCGGGATCCTCGGGACCCTCCTGGTGGAGCTCGTGGCACTCGCTGTCCCGGCGGCCGTCATCGGCACGGCGGCCGGCGGGGTTCTCGGCGCCCGGATCGCGGACGTGGTCGCCGGCGGCACCCAGAGCCACGCGATCGGGGAGGTTCTCACCGGCAGCACGGGCGCCCACCTGTTGCTCATCATCCTTGCCGCTGTCGTCGGGATCATGTTCTGCGGCGTCGTGGCCAGCGCCCGCGGCGGGCGGCTCACGCCCACCGCAGGCCTCCAGTAGCGGGCGCCGCGCGCACCACGCCACAGCCCGCACGCCACACCCCACGCACACCACGTCCCACGCCCGCCCACCGCACCCCCAGCAGCATCCACCTCACTGCCGGAGCCTGTGATGGGCGGGCTGCGTGCTGCCACGGGCAGGGCGTACGGCGACACCCACCAACCACGCGCCAGAACCGTCGCACACGGCCCACAACACGCCTGCAATCACGCGCGCGTGGGGGCCTGGGGGGAGCAATGTGGAAAAATTTTTTTCACTCTGAGCTGGGACTTTAGGCGCGGGAAAAACTTTTTTCTCCAAAGTGCTTCCGCGACCCTTGCCTGCCCGCTACAGTGATGAACCAAGGGGAGAGGTTATCCTCAAAAACCCCGACGGAAGGTACACCGCAACCCCCCCCCCGAGGCGGAGTACCGAACGTAGTGCGGCGGAGTTTTTCTCTGCCCCGCGTTCCATGGCCCTCGATCGCTTGCCGGTCGGGGGCCATGTTTCCTTGCACGCCCAGGTTTACTCCGGATTCCTGTCGGCAAGAGTGGGCACATCGCGGGTTCCAGACACACCTTGTGACGCTTAACCCCCTTGTGGCACGCCACCCACACCGACGTCGGCGAGCCATGCCGACCGGAGGTGGGACGGATACCCGCATCAGGGATGGGTTCACCTACAGCGCGCCACTCACCCACCGCCCGGGGTAGACAACCACCGACCCTTCGCCCACGCTGCTGCGCGCGCCGTAACTCCCGCGCGGCCAGGCGCGTATGTGCCACTCGGTGTGCGCCGCCGGAGTCGTGAACGAGAGCCACGCTGTGCGACACGCCGTGCAGGGGGCGACGCGCGCATGCGCGGGCGCAGGCGCGCGCATACCCGCCTGTGTGCGCACGCGCGCGGATACCGCATCGCAGGCCGCTGGACGGGGCGGTTTTTGGTGTGAAATTTGACATATCTAGTCGGTTCGGGGGAGGCTTTCTCGCTGCATTTCGATACGTTCGGGGGACGTTCGCGGAACGCATAAAAGAATGGACATAACCCCCTCGGGGGAACATTCGAACACCTCTCACCCGGACGGGTAAATCATAGAGGGGTACCCCCCCCCCGGAGTAACTTTTTCGACCCCTGAGCTGCACCATTGGTGTTCGATAAGCACTCGTTCATGCACGTCACGCCAGGTTTAGGGACCCCATTTTCGCCCCCTTCAGCAAAAGGTCTGACGTTTCCGGCGCGAAAAATTAGCGCCCGAGGGCTAGCGCATTCCAGGTCCCAGGTCTTAGCGTTTGAGGAGCGGACGATAAAACGCATCGCCCCTCGACCCGACCTCCCGGGACGCCGGCCCCGCCGGCCCCGTGGACGGAACCTCGTCGCGGAGCGGATGCAGTTCGCGCCAGCAGCCCCACCTGGTGCCCCGGTACCAGGTGCGCCCTCCAGGCGCGCGGGTGCGGTGACCCTTTTTCAGGTCTTTTTCGGGTCGCCCTGCCTCATTGTGCCTGGGCTGTCATGGGCTGCGCGGCTGTGGGGTGCGTGCATGCCCGCACCCTCGCCCAGGAAGGCATCGCCAAGCCGGCCAAGCTCTGCTTGCCACTTCGCGTGTTTTTCTGCGCCGCCCCACTGCTTGCACCCCGGCACCCCCGGGGTGCGCCGCGCAGGGCCCATGACACGTCGACTTCACGACCCGCTGGCCCTAATCCACCCAACCCTAGGGAGAATTTTTCATGATGAAGAACCGCATCCGCACTGCGGCTATCGCTGGTGCCGTCGCCCTCGCCACCAGCCTGTCCGGCGTCACCGTTGTCCCGGCTCTCGCCGCCGACAACACCGGCAACCACTTCAACCAGCCCGACGGCTCCGCGCCGCGCGAGGGCAGCGTCAAGTCCGAGGCTCAGCTGAAGGCTGCGACCGACGCGATCTCCAAGTTCCTGGTCGACGACCAGTCCCCGCGTGACGAGATCCAGAAGCGCTACCTCGAGACCTTCGCCTACAAGAACGCTAAGGACGGCGACAAGGAAGGCGCTCTCAGCCCCGACGAGAAGTCCGTGAAGGACGCGTTCGACGCCGCTCACGCTGACATCACCGCCAAGCTGGACGAGGCCGCTCAGAACGTTGCCAACGCCCGCGCTGCTGTCGCTGCCGCCCTGGCCGACGACGAGGCTGCCCGCAAGGCCAACGTTGACCTCGACGCCGAGTTCCGCCGCATCCACGACGCGCACCCCGAGCTGAACAAGCTCATCGCTGCCGTCAACAAGGAGAACAAGACCGGCCTCGCGAACCTGCCGCTGCTGTCCGTCGACGTCAACGGCAAGTCCATCACCACCGTCCTTGAGGTCCGCGAGCTGCTCAAGGTCAAGGACGAGCACGTCGTCAACCTCAACAACTACGACACCGTGGACGAGAGCGCGAACAACTACGTTTCCCGCCAGTACATGGAGGCCTTCGACACCCTGCTGAAGAACGAGGCTCTCAACGAGTTCCAGCAGACCCTGACCAAGAAGAACGAGGCCATCATCCAGGCTGAGAAGCACGACGTCATCGTGCTGCAGCTGGCTCTTGCCCGCGCCAACGCTCAGGTTCAGGCACTCCGCGTCCTGCAGGCGTCCTTCAACACCGCTGCCACCTTCGTCGACCTCTACGAGAACGACACCCTCTTCGCGGACTACAAGAACGGCTGGCAGACCCTGCGCCCCGAGTACAAGGCTGCCCTGCCGGAGCTCCAGACCGCTGTGAACGACAACTACGATCACATGCTCAAGGCTGACGAGGAGTTCACCAAGCGCTTCGACGGCTTCGAGAACGACGAGGTCAACTCCACCAACTGGAAGGCCGACAAGGAGCTGGCCAAGTACTACGCTGAGCGCGAAGCACTGGCCCGCGACAACTACGCCCAGATCGTCAACAACGCCGACTGGCAGATGATCGTCGAGAAGCTGCAGCTCAAGCTCGCCAAGTTCGGCAAGGAAGCTGAAGCTGCTGCCGCTGCTGAGGCCGAGGCCGCAGCTGCCGCCGCCAAGGAAGCAGAGCAGGCCCGCAAGGAGGCCGAGGCTGCTGAGCGCGAGGCCGCTCGTGCCGCCGCTGAGGCTCGCGACACCGCTCTCCAGGACACCCTGAAGCAGTTCGCCGCCGAGGCTGCCGCCGCCCGCGCCAAGGAGCAGGAGGCCCTGAACAAGCTGGCTGAGGCTCTCAAGAAGCCCGCCCCGGCTCCCCAGAACAACGACAAGAAGCCGTCCTCTACCGACAACTCCTCGGACAACAAGTTCGACCTCAAGGGCCTCGGCATCTTCGCCGTCATCGCCGCCATCATCGGCGCGATCGCAGCCGCCCTGCCGCACATCGCCCAGTTCCTGCCCAAGGCCTAAGCCCCCACGCAGAAACGAAGCACCTCAACCGGAACGCCCCACACAGGACACCCAGTTGAGAACCCCGCAGCCCCGCCCGTGAATACCCTTCGCAGGCGGGGCTGCGGCCATAATCCTGGGACGCCATGGACACCCACGGCACCCCGGGGAAACCACGGGAAGCAGCTGCGGGGCCCTGCAGCACACACGCGCAGAGCCCCATAGTTCCCGCGGACGCCCACCGCAGCCGCGCACGCACACCCCACGGTTCCCCCACCACAGCCACGGTCCATCCACACCGTCCCACCGCCCAGGGATCTCCCCGGGCTGGATGACACAACTTCACACACTCGTGTCACGCGGCCTCACCCATGAGCAGTCGCGCCCGTGCCCCGCACACCCTACGCATGAGCACCCGGACCTACATCCCGGCGCGCGCCCGTGACACACCCACCCCCGCCCCACGATCACCTCCGCAGGAGTCGCAATCCAGGAAACGATCGCTGGGGCGGGGGTTTCTTCATGCCCGGGGCCAAAGAGCGAGAGCACTCCAACTTCACGGGCCCGGCGCACTCACCCCGCGCGCACCCCGCGCACCCCGGTCACAACTATGTTGTTGCCGCGCCCCTCCTTATCCCCCCGATCCCCTCGTCCGCACCGAGTCGGCACCCCTGATGCCGACATACCTCTATACAGGAGTGCATAGGGAGCTTCTTCCTTCCCCGCCCACGCGCCCCCGCGTGTGCCCCGCGCGTGCGCCGCAGCGTGCGCCGCACCGGGCATGCGCTCGTATGCCCTCGCGTGTCCCGCACCAGATGCGATCTCAGGCCTCCTGTGGCCTCGTATGCCGCGCGCTAATTCGGTGGCGTGCGCGCGATGCTGCCGCCAGTTCTGAAGACCCTAGCCCTCGCCTAGGCTAGGCTGACCTGCAGGTAGGGCGTGGTTTTCTGGTTCGACACTGCCGGGCGGCGGCACTAAACTTGGGATTTACCTTGCGCTTTCTTCACCCAGGCGCGTCAACCGCATGACCTGCGGCAACCCTGCTTTCCTCTCCTCGAATACCGTGCTGTGCGCGGTGGTGAGTGACAGTTGGGCACGGATGTGTGAGGAAGCTCGCGTGCTGCGCACTCCTTGTGGGGTAACCCCTGGGGTGCGGGCAGCGACACGAAACATGAGGCGTGAGCACACCTGCAGCCCCAGCCTCGCCCCCCCCTATGTTTCCGCGGTGGGGCGCGCCCCCTGTGCAGTCCCCTTCGCGGGATGCCGTGTTGGGGCGAGGGGCACTTTCGGTGCCGGCGGTGTGCGGGCCTTGTGGTGCGGCGTCGCCGCACTGTGTTTTGTGTTTTGTTTTCTTTGTATCGACCCACAGGATGAGAGCTGTCGTGGACGCACATCTCGCCGTCGTTGGCCTTGGCTACATCGGCCTTCCGACTTCGCGTTTCCAAGACGCCCCCCATGATGCGGCATCCGCCGTGGAAGGCGCGTTGTGCATCTGCTGCTGATCTCCCACTACTGGGAACCCGAACAAGGCGTCCCGCAGCGCCGCTGGCGCTGGCTGTCCGACGCCCTGCTGGCCGCCGGCCACCACCTCACCGTGGTGTGCCCGCCGCCGCACTACCCGGGCGGCAAACTTCTCGACGAAGCCACGGATGACATGACGGCGGGCGCTGTCGCGCACCCGCAGCCGGGGTTGACGATCTACCGGACGGGCTTCCGCCCGCACGACAAGTCGATCACCTCCCGCATCCTGGGGCAGGCTACCGTCATGGCGTCCTCGCTGACGACGGGCCGCCGGGCACTCGCGGACGCCCGCACTGCCGGCACCCCTGTGGATGCGGTGGTGTGCACCGTGCCCGCCCTCCCCAGCGCGTATGTGGCGTGGGCGCTCGCGCGGCGGGCGAAGCTTCCCCTCGTCGTGGAGCTCCGCGACGCCTGGCCGGAAATCCTCGACTACACCGACAACTGGCACGACGGCCACCGGGGACGCACCAGCGTCATGCGCAAAGCCAAGCGCACCATCTTCACCGCCATGAGCACCACCGCCGGGCGGCTGCTCATGCGCACCATGCGGGACGCCGACCTCATCATCACTACCACCGAATCGTTGGCGCGCCTCCGCCAGGAGCAAACCGGCACGCCGGCAGTGGCGGTGATGAACACCCCCAGCCCGAAGATCCTCGACGCCAACGACCCCCACGACACCACCACCCGGCCCCTGCGCATCCTGTACGCCGGCACCGTGGGCCGCGCCCAAGGACTCGACAACGCCCTCGTAGCGCTCCACCACGCACGAAACCAGGGCGCAGACCTTGAGATGCGCATTATTGGCGGCGGCGCCCACCTCCAGCGGCTGAAGGACTACGCCGCAGCCAACGACCTGCCCGTGGAGTTTTTCTCCCGGGTCCCGTTCAACGAGATGGACGCCAACTACCGCTGGGCAGACACCGTGCTCGTGCACCTGCAGCCCTGGCTGCCGATGGAATACACCATTCCGTCAAAGCTCATTGAGGCCATGTGGGCCGAAAAGCACGTCACTGGGGTCCTGGCCGGAGAGGCCGCCCAGATCGTCAGCGATTCCGGCATTGGCGACGTGGTGACGCCCGGCCGCCCCGAGGAGCTCGCCGCCTTGTGGCAGCGGCTCGCAGCCGACCGGACGCTCACAGCGCGGTCCGGCACAGGCGCACGGTACCTCTCGGCACTGGCAAGCCCGGAGGATTCGGCATCGACCTGGATTGAGTACGTCGCCCGTGTCGCGGGCCACGACCACCGCTAACAGGTCGAGGAAAAGTCAGACTTTTGGCTGTCTGCGAGTACAGCAGCCGACCAGATGCCTACTCACTGCCATTTCCCGGGAGCCCGGGCATACTGGCCGCTCAGCGGTGTCCCGACAAGGAGCGCGCCACCAGAGCTGTCGCGACCCAACGGCAGCACAGAGCCCCAAAGACCCGCCCCTCGGTCACTGGTACAGCCTTTGCTAGGCTCTCGGTCGACGTCGCAATGCGTGCTGGTTCGAGACCACGCCCTCCGCACGAGAAGAGTGTGTGGTTATCTATCGTGCGACGAAGTCCGGGGAGCGCGTGCCAAGCCCGAACATTTCTGCCAGGGCGTTCAAGATGCGCCTGGTAGCTTCACCATCGCCGTAAGGGTTGACGGCATTGGCCATTTTCGCGTATTCAGCCTCGTCGTTAAGTAGACGCGAGACTTCCTCAACGATCTTGTCCTCATTCGTGCCAACGAGTTTCACCGTACCAGCCGCAATCGCTTCGGGGCGTTCGGTGTTTTCACGCATCACCAGGACAGGTTTACCGAGGCTGGGGGCTTCTTCCTGGACTCCGCCAGAGTCCGTCAGCACGATGGTGGACATGGCCATCAACTTGGTGAATTGATCGTAGGGAAGCGGCTCAGTCACGATGACATTGTTCAAACCCTTGATCTGAGGAAAAACTGCGCTGCGCACTGCAGGGTTCAGGTGCGCGGGAAGCACCAGAATCGTATCGGGGAACTCCAACGCCAACACGCGCATTGCCCGGCCGATGGAGGCCATTGCATTGAGATTTTCCCGACGGTGCGTGGTAACCATGATGATCGGCGAATCCGCATTGAGCGCCACCAGACGCTCGTCAACGAATTCCGTATCCCATGTCTGGGCTTGCAGCAGGGCCTCAATGACGGTGTTGCCCGTGACGACAACGTCACACTCGGGGATGGCTTCGCGAAGAAGATTTGCTTTGGCGTCCTGGGTCGGTGCCAGGTGCAGACTCGTAACCTGGCAGATGAGTCTGCGGTTGGCCTCCTCAGGAAACGGGGATTGGATGTTGCCTGTGCGCAAACCTGCCTCGAGATGAGCCACGCGGACGCCCCGATTGAAGGAAGCGATGGCTGCTGCCATCGCAGTCGTGGTATCGCCCTGGGCGATGACCACATCTGGCTGTTCCTTTTCGAGGATCTCATCAAGGCCTTTGACGACTTTCCCGACCACCATGTTCAGTGTTTGGCCCTGCTCCATGATGTCCAGGTCATAATCGGGGGTGATGCCAAACATCTCGTTGACCTGCGCGAGCATCTCACGGTGTTGCCCCGTGGAGACGACGATCATCTCGAATCGGGGATCTTTAAGCGCTGCCGAAATGAACGGTGCTACCTTGATGGCTTCCGGCCGGGTGCCGTACACCGTCATGATCTTTGCTTGACTCATCGCTTTTTGCCCCTTCGAGAACGCCTGCTTCCATACAGACTTTACACCGCCCATCTGCGCCGAAGTGTCCCCCGAGCTACTTAGGGGACACTTCCCGACGAGGGCTTCAATGAGCTATTCCAGAGATGCTCTCACGCGCCCTATGGCGGCGCGGTTGCTTCAGCAGTCGACGTGCGCGGCGTTCATGCCGTTAGTTTCGACTGTGGCATTGGCGAGGATTTCGTGATCTTCGGCAGCCCAGGTGTGCTGGCCTGTGCCCCTGATTTGGATGAAGTTGTAGGGGTCTGCGGAATACACCCGCTTGCCCTTGGCGATGAGGTCGTCTAGGAACGCGGTGTCCTCACCGTTCGTGCGGGACTGGAAGGGGGTCTCGGTGAAGATTTCTTTCCACCCAGTGAGGGTAGGGCCGGCGAGGAACGAGGTCCATCGGTGCTCGAAGCCGGGGTTCCTCAGTACCAGTTGATCGCTGCCGGTGATGTAGGCGTAGCTGCTGCGCTTACCAACGATGTCTGCACCGCTGAAGTACAGGGCGGCAAGCTGGTCGTGAAGATAGTAATCCCCATAGTGATCGTCATCGTCGAATTTGGCGATGACGTCACCGGTGGCTGCTTCGATACCCATGTTGAGACACTCGCCGAGCGTCTTACTGGCGGGTGCGCTCAACACCTGGACGGAGTCGAGGCCGACTGCTATTGCTTGGTTCCGCACATCCTCAGGGTGTGCCTCGACACCGTGGAGAACGATGACGAGTTCCGTCGAGACGTCACGCTGGCCGGCCACGGCGGAGATGAGGTGCGCGAGATTGTGGGGCCTGTTGGTCGAGCAGACAACGGAGACGGTTGCTTTGCGTGCGTCTCGCGAGTTCGCTTCGATACCTGCCGCCTGGAGGACGGCAGCGGCACGATCGCTGTAAGTGTAGGAATCCCAGATCCGTCGCTGGGCCCGATGCACCACCCGTTGGCGCATCCGCGGGGAGTTTAGGAGGGATCGAAGGACCAACTCTGCGTGGTCGACGGAATGTACCCTAGGCATTTCATCGGGAGCGAATAGCGCTTCCACAGCGGGTGAGGATGTGGAGACGACAGGGGTGCCACAGGCTGCGATTTCGAAGATGCGGCGGGCGCACATTGTGGGGGAATCCACAACGGAGTTGACGTTAAGAAAGACCTTGTAATTCCTGTATGCGGTTAGCATCTTGGGGTACGGCAGGGAGCCGCGCACGTGGCCGGCGAAGGCCGAAGGGAATTGGTAGCGCTCGTCAGACCCGGCGAAGCGGGAGAAAATGTCGAACGTTGCCTTGTAGATGCGGGCGACGCGCGCTGCACCGCCGAGGAGGATGTCCATTTGCTCACGTCGCTCGGGATACTTCTGAGTGAAGTACATCCCAGCGAAGGCGATGTCTCGCTCTTCGACCAGGTAGCGGTTTTCCCGAATAGGGTGGTGGTATTTCGGCTGCGCTGCAAAGGTCATGGTCGCGATCGTTGCACCGTCGCGCACCACATTCTCGTAGTCGCGCATCTTGTTCGCGTCACTGGTGAAAACGTGGTCGAACAGCGCTGCGGTTGCCTTAAAATCGTCGAAGTGCGGGGGATCTTCTTTGTTCCAGAAGACCGTTGGGATTTTGTTGTTTCGGCAGTATTCGACAAGTTCGACGAGTTCGGAGGCAGGCGCGGAGCTGCCTGCAAGCTTGTACTGCCAGGCGCCCCCGTTGCCGTTCCAGGCGCTTTCGACGAGGAGGAGGTCGATACCATCGGCCAGTTGCTGCCGCCACTCGGCGGGAGTGACGGCAATGAGGTTGAACTCTGGCTCCCAGGCCGCCATGGAGAACTCATCAACGATGATGCCCACCCGCACATCTGGGAATGCTCCTTTGTACTGGGCATTTCCGGGGTATGCGGGAAAGGAAGGAAACCAGCGCTTCATGCCTGGCACGCGTGGAGTGGGTACCGAGAGGCCTTTCTTGGCCAGGTAACGGCGCGTGTAGAACCATGCTTGGGAGGGACCACCGTCTTTCAGGTGCCACAGAGCTTTGGTCGCTAGCTTCTTCGCTTGCATGAAGTTGCTGATCCTTCGGTTTTCAGGGGCCTGGTTTGCCCCTCTTTTTGACTGTCGCGCGCTGCACCATTTTACCAGCGGTGTCGCAGTTTGATCGCATTGATGTTCCGAGCTGTCTCGGCGGCGCCCCAGCGCCAGAAGATTGTCTCGAACATGGAGTTGGTGCGGTTTCTCCCTTCGGGCAGATCGCGCAACTCCTTCTCGACCGCTTCGGGACCGGTCCACGTAATGCCACTTTCGGGCAATGCCTCTTCGCACGCATCGAGGAAAGCTGAGTGGTTGATTTCCCAGAAGGCCGGCTTAAGCGTGACCTTGTTCGTCACGTTCGGGTCAGTCCCTACCGCCAGCTCATGGAAGTAAGGAACATCAGCCCATTCAGGCACCATCATGTTGGTCATTTTACGGATGACAGCGCTGGATTCTTTTTCGCGAGGATCTTGCCAGAACACTGTGGCGGCCATCGCCGGGCTCGCGATGGGAGGAATGACGTTGCTGGGAGTCGTGGGAAGGGAACGTCGCATACGAGTATTGATGAAAGCGAAGTCCAACGCGTAAAACCCGTCGAATCCGTCCGCCAAATTGTTGAACAGTTCTTCCATGTGCGCCCTGCGCCCCTCTCGCCGGAGCTCTTCCGGGAGGAACCTTCGATACCTTATGCAGTTATTGACATACCGGTGCAGTGCCGGGGTCGGATTCTGGGCTTCCGCCTCTTTAGCTAGGTAGTAGTGGCCACGAGTGAAGTCGCCGTGCGCACCTGATGCGCCGCGCCGGCCGGCACCCGCACGCTTCGCTTCGGGGATTGCGTAGCGCATGAACGTCGACCAGCAGTCGCCGCCGGAATACTGGAACCACGCCAAAGCCCGATCGAGCAGTGGAGTGTCGGGCATAAGACTCGACCCCCCATTAGCGTGGTGTGTAGCTCCGGTAAGCGCACTGCCCACCCAACGGGCACAAGCTCACCGAAGCTAGAAGTCG
>NZ_PPDL01000028.1 GCF_002994655.1 Corynebacterium sp. 13CS0277 | reverse complement strand
TTAAACTTTTCGAATCCCATTCGAGCTGGTCAGAGCGTCAACATGAGATTAGTCACCTGGCGGTGAGCCAAGTCGGGTGGAGGCACCGGGGAATCGGCACTGTCAGGTGGGGTGCGCCGTGGGCGCGGCGCGACGACACGGCGCATGAGTAAAGGCCTCCGCCACACAGGGGCGAAGGCCTGACACAGAGAGAACAACAGTGACGCGCACCTGCTGCGCGCGGTCACGCGGGTGGCGCACACGGGCGTGCCCGTCGGGGTGCACCCGCACGTTCACGGCGCGGGGAGTGATGGTGCCCGGCGCCGTGAAGGACGATTAGGCGCAGTCCATACAGATGATGGTGCCGTCGTCCTCGGTGTGGTCGATGCGGTTGCGGCGCTGCACGATAAAGCAGGAGCCGCAGGTGAACTCGTCGGCGCGGCGGGGCACCACGTTGACGTTGATGTCCTCGCCGGACAGGTCCAGGGTGGGCAGATCGTAGGACTCCACAACCTCGCCATCGTCGTCGACGTCGAGGCTGGCGTTCTCGGCAGCCTTCAGGCCCTCGAGGGAGTCGGTCTCCAGGTCGTCGTCCACGCGGCGACGCGGTGCATCGTAGTCAGTTGCCATGTGTGGTGTCCCAATCGTTGTGGCGGGGTGGTCGCGTCGCACCGTCAAGGCTCGTCCCACTGCACAGCCGACCCCGGGTGAATGATGGGGTCACAGAGGCGAGGTGCCAGAGTGCTCCGCGCTCCGCAGCGACGTCAATGATTCGCTGCCGTGTAAGCGGTTTACGGGGGCATAGTAAGGCACAAAAGGCGCGTTGTCATATCACCACCCTCATCTCGCCCAGACGGCAGAATTTCTCTTCACATCCGGCCAGGTCACGCCCCATATCCGCCGCGACACGCGGGGAAGCCCGCCACCCCACCTCAGCCCACCGATGACATCCCCACGCGGGGCCACCCGCGCCCACCCCTGCCGCAGGCACAGCACAGGCGGTGGGCGACGTCCTCGGCACCCGCGGCAGGGTTTTACGCCGTCGCAGCCGCCGCAGGCAGGGTGTCCCAGCCGCCCACCTCGGCCAGGGCACGAGCGCAGTCCGCCGCCACCGAGGGCGCGGCAGCAAAGATGGGGGCACCATCATCGGCGCGCAGATCAGCGGTGGGCACGCACACCACCGCGCCCGCTTCGGCGGCAATGACGGCACCAGCCGCGAAGTCCCACACATTCAGCGCGTGCTCCCAGTAGAGGTCCACCCGCCCCTGGGCAAGCTGACACAGGTCGAGGGCTGCGCTTCCCGCGCGGCGGATGTCGCGGACGGTGCCCAGCAGGCTCGCCAGCATGGCGCCCTGGCGGGCGCGGCGCGCAGGATCGTAGGAAAACCCCGTGGCCAGCAGACTCACAGGGAGCGTCTCGGGGGCGTTGACGTGGAGGGCCCGCGGGGCACCCCAGTGCAGCTCGCCGCGGGTAGTGCCCTCGGCGGTGCTGCAGGAGTCTTCCCCGGGGCGCGCGGCGGACGACTGCGGCGTTTCCACCGCCGCCCCCTGGCCGCGTGCCGCATGAAACAGCTCGCCCGTGGTGAGATTCACCACAGCGCCGACGCAGAGTTCCTCCCCCACCATGACCCCGATGCTCACCGCCGACATGGGGATGCCGTAGACGAAGTTCACGGTGCCATCCACCGGGTCGACCACCCAGGTGATGCCGGAGCCGTCCTCGTCCGCCGGCCGCCGGGTGCCCTCCTCACCAATGAGGCCATCTCCGGGTCGGTGGGTGGCGAGATACTCGCTCACCATGGCTTCCACCGCGAGATCCGCCCGCGTGACCGGATCCCACGCCTCGGACTTGGTGTGCGCCACGGCCCGCGTGTCCGGGCCTGTGGCCAGCAGCTCCTGGACGAGCACGAACGCCCGGGCACACAGGGCGCGGGCAACCTGTCGCAACTCCCCCAGCAGCGCCGGGGTAGCCTGCTCCCCGCAGGTGGTCACCACGGGGGTCACCCCGGGATACGCCAGGGTATGAATGCCCGACGCTGCTGCGAGCGCCACCTCCGGCGGGCGGTGATGGGCGGCAGCAGACGGGGTGGACTGGGACACATCGGTGAAAGTCATACCCCCCATGCTGCCACCGCGCGCCCCTTTTCCCCCACCACTGACCAGGGTTCGATAGAGGTATCGCGGCTGCTGCCTACTACAGTGAGAACACATGACACATCTTGGTTTCGGCATTGACATCGGCGGCTCCGGCATCAAGGGCGCGGTCGTGAACTTGGACACAGGCGAGTTCGCGTCCGAGCGGATCAAGATCCTCACCCCGAAGCCCGCCACCCCCGAGGCAGTCGCCGCCACCGTCGCGGAGATCGTCGCCCAGGCCGGATGGGATGGCCCCGTCGGTATCACCGTGCCGTCCGTGGTGAAGGAGCAAACCGCGCTGACGGCCGCCAACATCGACCCCACCTGGGTCGGCGTCGACTGCGCCAACCTCTTCGGCCAAGTGCTCGGCCGCGAGGTTGCGGTCCTCAACGACGCGGACGCCGCGGGCATCGCCGAGGTCACCTACGGCGATGAACGGGCCCGCACCGGGGCGACGATCCTGCTGACCTTCGGCACGGGCATCGGCTCCGCACTGCTGATCAACGGCACCCTGTACCCCAACTCGGAGCTCGGCCACATGATCATCGACGGCGCGGAGGCCGAATCCTTCGCCTCCTCCAATGCGAAGGACCGCGACGAGCTGTCGTACAAGAAGTGGGCGAAGCGCGTCGATACCGTGCTGCTGGAGATGGAGCGCCTGTTTAACCCGCAGGCCTTCATCGTTGGCGGCGGCATTTCCCGCAAGTCGGAGAAGTGGGTGCCGCGCCTGACGGTCAACACCCCGGTGTTCCCCGCGCAGCTGCGCAACACCGCCGGCATCGTCGGTGCCGCCTGGGCGGCCGCACACAACGTGCGCCCCTAAAACGCATCGTTTACACGCCACGGCCATGACCCCGCGCACACCCCGACAGCAGGGGTGCCGGGCCGCGGCCGTGGCGTCGGCATCTGGTGGGTGTGCTGGACCTGGACGCAGCGTGCGCGACTCAGCGGGCCCGCAGATCGGGGCCACAGCCACCCCAGAGGTCGCGGAGCGGGAAAAACATGCAGGCAGGACACCCTGCGTGAGGCGTCACAAAACGCCCGCCACCCTGTGAACAACTTCATATGGACAAAGGGGGCTGGGAAGTGCTTCCCGGCGGCTTGACAACGACACGACGGCAGCTTTTGCGCTATGCTCGTGCGTTGACCGTGGACAACAGTTAACCGTTGCCCGTGATTCACCCAAGTTGACTCACCATGTACATCTTTGGACACGCCGTCGCCGCTGCGGCCACCCGCGCCCCGGCATGAGCGATCGCCGTTTTCTTTTCGCGTGTCCATCCAGTTGTGGGGAAGAAATCGCGTCGCGTTTTAACTTTTTCGGCGCCGTGCTCCGGCAGGCGCCTCGTCCGATAACACACGAGCATTCCACCGCGCACTCACCCAGGCGTGCCGCAGCCTAGCCCCGCGCTAGCTGCAGGAATGCTCGACCATTGTGTGTCACCACCAGCCCGAAAGGCCGTGGCCGCACCCACTTCACTCCCTACACCACATCCGGCACCACTGTCGGCGGGGAGCGCGACCACGCCTTGGACGAAGGAACTGAACACCACCACACGCCAGGCCACTGTGGCGACTTTGATCGCGGTGTGCTCCGATGCCGCCGACAGGTGCTTTGGCTGTGGTGGTCTTCCCACGCCCCGCCGTGTGCTTGTCACGCCCGCCCACTGGACCCCCGGTCCTTCGTGCGCCTCGTGACTTCCTGCGCCGAGGATGCTGCCCTGCCACCCGGCAGGACGGCAAGGTGACACACGTGCGAGACACTTTAAAAACCAGCGAAAGGGTTTTTCGTGGCAGCCACTGAAGGTTCTGACACCACACAGACCGCGAGCGAGACGAGCTCCGCCGCACCGGCGAAGAAGACCGCCGCCAAGAAGGTCGCCAAGAAGGCCGTCCGGCGCGCCGCCGCCCCGCGCGCCGCCCGCAGCAGCGAGGACCAGGCCACCACCGAGGCCCCCGCCGCCGAGGCCGCCACCGCGGCACCGGCGAAGAAGACCGCCAAGAAGACCGCGGCGAAGAAGACCACGCGCACCGCAGTGCGTAAGGCCACCACCGCCGCCACAGCGCCGGCTGAGGACGCCAGCGAGGAAACCACCTCCGCGCCGGCGAAGAAGACCGCCGCGAGGAAGACGGCGAAGAAGGCCGCCAAGAAGACGGCGAAGAAGGCTGCCCGCAAGGCAGCCCCGAAGGCCGCCGCGGCCGCGGATACCGACGCCGCCGAGGACGAGACCCCGGTGGCGAAGGCCGCGAAGAAGACGGCCACCAAGGCAGCGAAGAAGGCGGCCAAGAAGACCGCCAAGAAGGCTGCGAAGAAGACCGCCGCCAAGAAGACCACGAAGAAGGCCGCGAAGAAGGCCAAGTCCATCGTCGACGACGGCGACGACGTCGATACCGTCGAGGACGAGGATCTCGGCGACGGCGACTTCGGTGACGACGACTCGGACGATGACGACTACATCGGCCTGGCCGCCGACGACGACGCCGAAGACACCGACGACGAGGATGAGGACGACTCGGACGACGACGAGGAGGACGAGGGCGCCAACGTCTGGGACGAAGACGAATCCGCCGCCCTGCGGCAGGCCCGCAAGGATGCCGAACTCACCGCCTCCGCGGACTCGGTGCGCGCCTACCTCAAGCAGATCGGTAAAGTCGCCCTCCTGAACGCCGAGCAGGAAGTCTCCCTCGCCAAGCGCATCGAGGCCGGCCTCTACGCCGACCACGTCATGGAGCAGATGGAAGAAGCCGTCGCCGGCGGCGACAAGGACGCCAAGCTCACCCCCGCCCGCAAGCGCGACCTGCGGCACATCTCCCGCGACGGCCGCAAAGCCAAAAACCACCTCCTCGAAGCCAACCTGCGCCTCGTGGTGTCCCTGGCGAAGCGCTACACCGGCCGCGGCATGGCCTTCCTCGACCTCATCCAGGAAGGCAACCTCGGCCTCATCCGCGCCGTCGAGAAGTTCGACTACACCAAGGGCTACAAGTTCTCCACCTACGCGACCTGGTGGATCCGCCAGGCGATTACCCGCGCGATGGCCGACCAAGCTCGCACCATCCGCATCCCGGTACACATGGTGGAAGTCATCAACAAGCTCGGCCGCATCCAGCGCGAGCTGCTCCAGGACCTCGGCCGCGAGCCCACCCCCGCGGAGCTGGCGAAGGAAATGGACATCACCGAGGACAAGGTTCTCGAGATCCAGCAGTACGCCCGTGAACCGATCTCCCTCGACCAGACCATCGGCGATGAAGGCGACAGCCAGCTCGGTGACTTCATCGAAGACTCCGAAGCCGTCGTCGCCGTCGACGCTGTGTCCTTCACCCTCCTGCAGGACCAGCTCAAGGACGTGCTGCACACCCTGTCCGAGCGCGAGGCCGGCGTGGTGAAGCTGCGCTTCGGTCTCACCGACGGTATGCCGAGGACTTTAGACGAAATCGGCCAGGTCTACGGCGTCACCCGCGAACGTATCCGTCAGATCGAATCCAAGACGATGTCGAAGCTGCGTCACCCCTCCCGTTCCCAGGTACTGCGCGACTACCTCGACTAACCGTCACCCATCACCCCCGAACTACCCCCACTGCGCGACACGTCGCGCAGATCCCGGTACAGTAGTCGGCGGAACACACCTAAGGCCCCGGTAGAGAATTTCTCCACCGGGGCCTTTCGCGTCCCCACCCAAGCAGCGCTCACGACGCCCGGGCCCGGTGCCGAGGCGGCGCCCTGCTGGGCGCTGCTCCCCCACCGTGCATGCCCTCGTGGCCCGGTCACCACGCCCTGCGGGCCAAACCCCACAGGGCTGGCTAGTAGACGGGAACCAGCGGGCGCCCTTGGGCATCAACAAGGTTGCGGCGAGCAGCCTCCGGGTACGGGATCGGGTGGCCATTGTCCACCTGTCGCAGGAAGTAATCCTTCGGCAGGCCCTGCTTGCCGTAGGACCAACGGCGGTGCAGGGCCTCACAGGGACCCGGTAGGCCCGCCCGGTCGAGCAGGAAGGCCGCCACGAGCGTGATCAGCCACACGATGACCCCCATGACCGAGCCCTCAAACGCGCCCTCCCGCACCCCCAGGTACAGCCCATAGGGGGCGACCAGCACGGTGAACAACAACGACTGGGCGATGTAGCCCGACATGGAGCGGCGCCCCAACGCCACGAGCATCTGCACCGGCCACGCCATGGTGGCGTGCTCCCCGCGGGCAGCAGCCGCCGTGATGCGCCGCTGCAGGGGAATGCACGCCAACGCAATCGCCGCGAGGATCGCCGGGCCCGTGAGCACCCCCAGCCACTGATTCACCGACTCCACCAAGGTGTCGTTGACTGGCAGCAGCCCCGCGGACCCGGCCGCCATGAGCACCCCCAGCACCAGTGCCAGCACACCGCCGGCACTAGCCACCGGCACGAGCACCTTCGTGTACGCGGCCGGGTTGTCCAAGATCCGGTAGCGGGAGGCAATCACGCCGACGAGCATGAGTGGGAACAGGGCGAGCAGTTCCACGGGAAGCATAAAGGCCTGCATGAGAATCACGCCGAGCCCCAGGACAACCTGCTGCAGATAGGTATCCGCCGCTTGATTGGCGGTATCCGATTGGAAAAACAGCCCTGCCGCCGGCACCGTCAGCAACCCACTGAGGAGGAACATCACACCTGCGATCCACCACAGAACCTTGGTGCGCAGGGTGATCATCGCGGTGAGCAGCATGCCGGCGAGCCCATAGAAGAGCATGATGTCGCCCCAGAAGAGCGCGACGCAGTGCACCGCCCCAAACAGGGCGAGCAGCCCGTAGCGCCGCAGCAGCACCCACCGGGCCGCGTCCACGGGGTACGAGCGCCGCTGCAGGGAGTCGCACAGCATGCCAAGCCCGTAGCCCAGCAGCAGGGAGAACATCGCCAGGCCCCGCACATGGGTGAAGATGCACCCGAGGAACACCGCCACCGTATCGGCCATGCTGCCGTCAACGATGCCGCCGTAGCGGCCGGCGGGGACGTCGCCCGCCATCGCCCACGCGGTGGTCACGTTCGCCACCGCGATACTCAGCAGCGTGAGCCCGCGGGCGACATCGGGAGTAATGAGCCGGGGACGCACGGGTGCAGAAGTCGTCGTGGTGTGGGGTTCAGTCACGAAAGGGGTTCTCCTGAGAGGCGAGAAATGCGGGCGGGGTGCCAACGTCCGAACCGGGGCGCAGGACGCGCAGGACGCACGGGGGTGGATGCACGACACCCCAGCCAGGTGGTGGACCTTGTGGCTGGGGTGTGAGAGGAAGTGCTGGGTCGCACACGTGCGGGCGATGCTATTGCTGTTCCTGCTTCATCGCCGCAGCGGCGTCCTGGATGCACTGCGTGTACGCATCCTGGTCGTCCCGCAGGTGGTTGCACTGCTCATCGAATTCGGAGAACACGGTGAAGCCAAGGAAGTAAACAAAGGCGAAGAAAGCACCGGCGACGAGACCGAGGATCGACACCAGCAGACCGCCGATAGCCATGCCCTTACGCTGGAAGGGGCCGATGATGTGCTTCGCCTTCGTCAGGGCGATGATCGACAGGATGATGCCGATGAGGCCCAGCAGGAGGCCACCCACGGCGGACCAGCACAGCACCAGGGCGCCGATGCCGAGGCCCAGGCCCCAGGGGGCGAGGGTGTTGCGGCGGAGCTCACCGGTGGGCTCCGAGGCGTAACCGGTGCCGGGGTAGCCGCCGGCGGCGTAGGCGGAACCGTAGACGTTTGCGTCCGCGGTGGGGTCCTGGGCGGGTTCGTTACCGGGGTACGGGGTGGTCACGATGAATCACTCCTTGACAAGTGTGTATGGGGGCGCTCACACCATGGGTGTGAGTGTCGGTAGAACCGAGCTTCCCCACACCTTACCGTGGTGTGGTCCCGCGTGCAGGGGACCGCTCTTCGGCTTCTCCCCTTGCGACCCCGGCAGGTATACCCCGGGGGAGTTTTCCCGACTGTGGCGGGTGGTGGTGTCGACTCGCCCCGGCGGCACCGGTGGGGCGGCGATAGCGGCACGAGCGCCCACCGGCCCGGCAGCTCACCAACGGCGCACCGCCTCCATCGCCCCGCCCCGTGGTCCCGCGAGCCTCCCACCCCAGGAGTGGCCCGTTTGCGCAGCTTGCGGGCGCATCTCGCCCCGCACTCCGGTGCACGCCGGATGCTCGGGTGGCGGCACGGCTGTCGCCGAGACAGCCCGGCAGAGCGTGGGGTGTGCCCCGCCGCGAGCCGCGCGAGTCATCGTGCATCGATGCGCCGTGCAGCCTCCTCGAGCGGGGCTGCATCTGGGCTATCCCCGCAGCTGCCGGAACCGGGCAGGACCGCCGCATCTACCCCCAACAGGGGGTAGCAGGCCGCGCTGCGCCCACAGGTGTGGGTTACCAGCGGCGGAGGTAGTCGATGCGTTGGCGGAGTTGGTCCGCAGTGCACAGTGCGGTCGGGGGCCCGCCGCAGGCGTTGCGCACCTCGGTATGGATAGCGCCATGGGGGCGGCCGGTGCGGGAGGAGGTGATGGACACCAGGGCGTTGAGTTCTTTGCGCAGCGCGGGGATCTCGTCACTGGTGGCCCGCTCGGCGGCCGCCTGATTGCCGGCGGAGTTCCGTGCGGCAGCTTCGGCTTCTTTGCGTTTGCGGTCTTCCTCGGCCCGGGCTTCGATCTGTTCCGCCTGGCGCTGTTTGAGCAGCTGCCGCATTTGCTCAGCATCGAGCAGCCCCGGCAGGCCGAGATAGTCGGCTTCTTCGGCAGAGCCTGTGAGCGTGGCGGTGCCGTAAGTCGAGCCATCGTAGATGAGGGAGTCGAGCTCCGCTTCGGCACCGACGGTCTCGTAGGGCTTGATGAGCGCGTCGGGTTCGGATTTCTTCTTGTTCGCTTCGACGAGGAGTTCATCGTCCCAGCCCTCTTTCACGCGGTCGGGTTTGCCGAGCACGTGGTCGCGAGACTTCTCCATCCCGGCGGCCAGATCCAGCAGCACGGGCACGCTGGGAAGGAACACGGAGGCAGTTTCGCCGGGCATGCGGGAACGCACGAAGCGGCCGATGGCCTGGGCGAAGAACAGCGGCGTGGAGGCGGAGGTGGCGTACACGCCGACGGCGAGTCGGGGGACGTCCACACCCTCGGAGACCATGCGGACCGCGACCATCCACTCGTCGGTGCCGTCGGAAAATTCCTTGATGCGGTCGGACGCGCCCTCCTCGTCGGAGAGGATGACGGACACCGGGGTGCTGGATAGGGACTGCAGGATCCGGGCGTAGGCGCGGGCCGTAGCTTTGTCGGTGGCGATGACGAGGCCGCCGGCATCGGGCATGTTCTGGCGCAGCTGCATCAGGCGCGTGTGGGCGGCCTGCAGCACGGCGGGAATCCAGTTGCCCTTGGGGTCCAGGGCGGTTTTCCAGGCGCGGGCTGTTTGTTCCGCGTTGAGCGGCTCCCCGAGGCGTGCTTCGTACTCCTCGCCGGCGCTGTCGCGCCAGCGGGCTTCTCCCGAGTACGCCAGGAACACCACGGGACGCACCACGCCGTCGGCGAGCGCCGCGGCATAGTCATAGGCGTGGTCGGCCTGGGACTTGAGATAGCCTTCGCCGTCGTCCACATAGCGGACGAAAGGAATCGCCGAGTCGTCGGAACGGAACGGGGTACCGGTGAGCGCGAGGCGGCGTTCCGCATCACAGTAGGCGGTGCGGAGACCATCGCCCCAGCTTTTCGCGTCACCAGCGTGGTGGATCTCGTCCATGATGACGAGCGTCCGCTTCGCCGTCGCGAGCTGGTAGTGCTTATACGGGTGCATCGACACCTGCGCATAGGTCACCACCACGCCCTGGTACTCGGGGTTCAACGCCCCCGAGTTGCTGAACTTCGGGTCGAGGCGAATACCGACGCGGGCGGCGGATTCCGCCCACTGGACCTTCAGGTGCTCCGTGGGCACGACGACGATGACCCGGTCGACGGTGCGGTTGTCGACGAGTTCCGTCGCGACCCGCAGCGCGAAGGTCGTTTTACCGGCGCCGGGCGTCGCCACCGCCATGAAGTCTTTCGGCTTGTTCGCCAAATACTTCGTCAGTGCTTGGCGCTGCCAGGCGCGAAGATTGCCGGCCACTATTTCCGCAGACCCCGGTACACGCGCTCACAGTCGGGGCACACCGGGGAACCCGGCTTCGCCTGCTTGGTGACGGGGAAGGTCTCCCCGCACAGGGCGACGACGACGCGGCCGTTGATCGCGGAGTCGACGATCTGGTCCTTCTTGACGTAGTGGAAGAACTTCGGGGTGTCGTCGTCCGTGGTGATCTCGTCGCGGACATCTGGCCGTTCGATGGTCGTTGTTGAGGTACTCACGCGAACCATCATGCCCCAAACAGCCCGGCGGCGATAGAGCCGCACTACGCGCCCCCCACCTGTCACACGCGCCCCACGCCCGGCGCGCCACCGGCACCCGGGACAGGTGGGCACCCCCTTTTGCGGGGTGCGGGGCGGGGGCCTGATGCGTGGCAGACGGCCAAAGGGGTCTAGGTTGAAACGTGGACACCGCGTGCGCCCCGGCTTTTTGGGGGTGTGCGTGGGTGGTCGAGACAAGTGCGTTGACAACTTTCAGGGAAGGGCCTGGGTGCAGGTGGCTGTGTTCCGCAAGCGTCGTCGCGTCGAGCTGATTACCGACGCCCGTCAGTCCCCGTTGGAAAACCACGAGCATCGCAAGAAGGTCTACAACATTCTTCAGGGGCTGCGTGTGCCGTTCCTCGTGGCGGCCGCGTGGGCGTATTTGGGGTGGCACAACGTCTGGCTGTCGGGGATCCTCATGCTGATTTGTGTGCCGTTGCCTTGGGTTGCGGTTGTCATTGGCAACGGCATTGGGGAGCCGCATGATGCTCGTGTCAAGCAGGTATATAAGCCGCAGGTGCAGCGTGATGCTGCCCGCGTGGCGGCCCTGGAGCAGCAGTCGGCGGCCGCGTTACCTGCGGCCGGTGTTGGTGGTGCGGGGGTGGTGGATATGGTGCGGCCGGCATCACCCACTGGTGCGGTGCGCCCGCCGTCGGCGAGCACGTGGTCGGGGGTAGTGATCGATCACGATGAGGTTGACACTGATGACGCTGCAGCGGCGAGTACTGCGCCCCATGCCGCCGACGCGGAGCCTGAGGCCGCTGCGGAGTCCGCTCCCGGCGACTCCCGGCAGGCCCACGTGGCGGATGACTCTGGCTCCACAAGTGCGATACCGCAGCCGCGCCGCCGGGGCTTGCTCACGTAAACACCGCCCCTACGGTCCGTCCGCCCACAACTGGGGTCCGGTGCGTGCGCGGCGTCGCCGCCGCTGCCCGCTGCAGGCGACGCGCGGGAACACCCCCAGTGCTGTGCCTGCAACCGGCTGCGTGGTGTGTCGCCTATGGTGGGTGTGCGCTTCTCCCCCGGCTGCCCTGCACCGGGTGCGGCTGGTGCGCCCGCTACGGTGGGGCTTTCTCCCCCGGGTGGTGCTTTCTCCCGCCTCACGTGCTACGGCGCTCGGTTGCGCCCAGCGCGCGGTTGTGCCCTCTTTGTCTTGTTGCTTGATTTTTAAGGTGCCTTTGACCCATGCATGACCTTCTCATCACCCACGCGCCTGCCCTGGTGCGCATTCTGCGGACCCATGGCTACGACACCGCGGGCCTGGCCGAGATTCTCGGGCCCGCCGGACTGGCTGCGGCGGCTCGCCGCGATCCGGTCGGTGTGCGGTGGGCGGCGCGGGGCGACGCTGTCGATCAGCGGGTGGTGCGGGCGTTTTTCGCCCACGAGCCACAGGAGCGAGACTTTGTCGAGCAGCTGCTAGGCGCGGAGATGACCGCCGACCTGGTGGCCTGCGGGGCGCTGCGCGTCGAGGGCACACAACTGCGGGTCGTCATCGATATCCGCCCGGTTATCCTCGGCGGGGCGGAGGTGGTGTTGTTCTCCGACTCGGATGGGTCGATGGCCCGCGGGGAGGATGTGGGGGCCGAACGTGTGCTGGGAATGGGGTCCGCGTCCCAGAGCCTGTTGGGCATGACTCCCCTCACCCCGGCCCGCCGGGTGCTTGACCTCGGGACGGGCTGTGCCGTGCAGGCGCTCGCGCAGGCGCAGGTGGCTGAGCAGGTCATTGCGACCGATGTGCTGGGCCGTGCGGTGGACTTTGCCCGGGCCTCGGTGGCGGGCGCACAGCTCAGTGATGTGGTGGAGGTCCGTGAGGGCTCCTGGTTCGAGCCGGTGGCGGGCATGACATTTGACCGCATCGTCGCCAACCCGCCCTTCGTCGTCGGCATGCCCGACGTCGGCCACGTCTACCGGGATTCCGGCATGAACCTCGACGGGGCCACCCAGTTCGTCGTGGAGAACACCCCCGACTATCTCGCCCCGGGTGGTACTGCCTACCTGCTGGGCGCGTGGGTGCACACCCCGGGTGAGCAGTGGCAGCAGCGGGTGAGCCGCTGGATCCCTTCCCACGGGGTGCACGCCCTGATCCTGCAGCGCGACGTGGCCGACCCCAGCTTGTACGTCGACACGTGGCTGCGCGACGAGGGGTGCGATCTGCGCGAGGAGGCTGCTGCGGCGAAAGCCACCGCCTGGCTGGAGCACTTTGCTGCCCACGACGTCACCGGCATCGGGTTTGGCTACATCGCGCTGCGCAAGGTCGCGGACGAGGAACCGTCGATCGTCCGCTACGAGGACTTCTCCCAGCCCCTCGGGGAGGACCTGGGGGCGGAGATGGAGCATTTCTTCGCGCGTCAGGCGTGGCTCGCCGCTCAGGATGTCGAGTCGATGCTGGCCGCCAGCTATCAGCTGCACCCGCAGGTCGCCCTCGAGGACGTCGCTGTCGCTGACGCCGAGGCGGGCCTGGGGTTCGCCCCTGCCGCGCTGCGCATCAGCCGCATGGATGGCCCCCGCTACAGCCACGACATCACCCCGGAGATCCGCACCCTCCTGGCGGGGCTGCACCCGCAGGGCTTGTCGCTGGGCGACGTGCTGGAGCTCTACGGCGCCACCCAGGGGTTGGACGAGGAGGATCTTGCCGAGCTGCGCCCGCAGGTCGCCAGCGTCGCCCGCGATCTCGTCGACCACGGCCTGCTCCTGCCCGCCGACCTCGTCGACGCCTCCCAGCCCTAGGGCCACCCCTTGGGTTCAGTCCCCCACCATCCCCACCCCGGCACCGTCGGGACGCATCCCGCCCCGCATTCCAGCCTGGTGTGGGTCATGCCCCCATTCTTGACGTGTCTGATTAGGAGTTTGCCGCTATGAAAGCTGTCCTCACCCGTGTCACCGACGCGCAGGTCACCGTCGACGGTGAGATCGTCGGCGCGATCCACGCCCCGGAGACCTGCGGAATCCTCGCACTCATCGGGGTCGAACGCGACGACGCCGACGACGCCTGGGAGACGATGGTCCGCAAGATCGCGGGCCTGCGCATCCTGCCCGGGGAGAAGTCGCCGACCGATTGCGATGCCCCGGTGCTGGTGGTCAGCCAGTTCACCTTGGCGGGGCGGACCGCGAAGGGGCGCCGCCCTTCCTGGTCGGACGCCGCGCCCGGGGACATCGCCGAGCCGGTCATCGAGCGCATCGTCGCCGGGCTCCGCGAGCTGGGGCTGCACGTGGAAACCGGCCGCTTCGGGGCGATGATGGAGGTGACGTCGACGAACTCGGGCCCGTTCACCGTCCTCGTCGACTGCTAACCCGCACGCCTCCATCTTTCGATGGATTTTTCACCCCCCATGCTGGGCATTGGTGTCCAAGCCTCCGGCGACATATGTTGGAAAAAGCCACTGCTGTTATCCATCACGCCTATCGGGCGTCGCGTCACCCCCCACCACACCCGCCTTGGCCAGCCAGGGCAGCCGCCCATCAGGGCAGGCCACGAGGGTGACAGGCACGACCAGGCGGCGCACCCCGGCCGGGCGGGAACTTTCCCACCAGGCGCGGCGTTAAGCAGGGTAAGACAGGCGTTGTTCGTTGTTCTAGGAGGCACACAGCATGACCGCACCGTCCCCGAGCGATCTCGATCGCGATGAGGTTGACCGCGGCAGTCGCCGCGGACACACCAACGACAACCCCTCCGCCGACCTGGTCCGGGTCTACCTCAACGGCATCGGCAAGACCGCACTGCTGACCGCCGAAGACGAAGTGGAGCTCGCCAAGACCATTGAAATCGGCCTGTACGCGCAGCACCTGCTGGACACCTCCGACAACCTCACCCGCGCGAAGAAGCGCGACCTCAAGGTTCTGGTCCGCCAGGGGCAGCACGCCCGCACCCACCTGCTCGAGGCAAACCTGCGCCTGGTGGTGTCGCTGGCGAAGCGCTACACCGGGCGCGGCATGCCACTGCTGGACCTCATCCAGGAAGGCAACCTCGGCCTCATCCGCGCGATGGAGAAGTTCGACTACACCAAGGGCTTCAAGTTCTCCACCTACGCCACCTGGTGGATCCGCCAGGCGATTACCCGCGGCATGGCCGACCAGTCCCGCACCATCCGCCTGCCCGTCCACCTCGTGGAACAGGTCAACAAGCTCTCCCGCATCAAGCGCGAGATGTACCAAACCCTGGGCCGCGAAGCGACCAACCAGGAACTGGCCGAAGAGTCCGGCATCCCCGAAGACAAGATCGAGATGCTGCTCCGCCAGTCCCGTGACCCGGTGAGCCTGGACATGCCGGTCGGCGCCGACGAGGAAGCACCGCTAGGTGACTTCATTGAGGATTCCGACGCCACCGACGCCGAAACCGCCGTCGTGGCCTCCCTCCGCCACTCCGACATCCGCGACGTCATCGCTTCGCTGGAACAGCGGGAGCAGGACGTGATTCGGATGCGCTACGGCCTCGACGATGGCGTGCCGCGCACCCTCGACCAGATTGGCCGCCGCTATGGGCTCTCCCGGGAGCGCGTGCGCCAGATCGAACGCGAGGTCATGTACAAGCTGCGCGACGGGGAGCGGGCCGACAAGCTCCGCGAATACGCCGAGTAAAAACCTAAAATCCCCCAACAAGAAGTTTCTACTTCAACAATTTATAGCCTCGGGTGTGCTGTTTCGCACAGCCGGGGCTATTTTTTGACTAGAGTGTAGGCGTACCACTGCCCCACACTTCCGACCCACCTCGTTCACCGAACATCGCCCCACCCTGGGGCGATGGCGCCACGAGGTCGGCTGCGAACCTGACCCCACTGGGCGAACACGCCCCATGGACGATGGGAACCAACCGGGAATAGACACCCCGCGCCGATGTTGAATGTAGGGCAACCTCAGGTACAACTGAGGGTGAGGGTTTCCGCCACGTGTGGCGGGGCACTTGTGTTCACACTTTTTTAACTGTCACTAGAAGGGCTGCAACTCGCTGTGAAGGACCTAGTCGATACCACCGAAATGTACCTCCGGACGATCTACGAGCTGGAGGAAGAGGGCGTCACCCCGCTGCGCGCCCGTATTGCTGAGCGTCTGGAGCAGTCCGGGCCGACCGTCTCCCAGACCGTGGCCCGCATGGAGCGCGACGGCCTCGTCGTCGTCGCCCCGGACCGCAGCCTGCAGATGACCCAGGAGGGCCGCCAGCTGGCCACCGCCGTCATGCGCAAGCACCGCCTCGCTGAGCGCCTGCTGACCGATGTCATCGGCCTCGACATCCACAAGGTGCACGCGGAAGCCTGCCGCTGGGAGCACGTCATGAGTGACGAGGTGGAGCGCCGCCTCGTCGAGGTCCTCGACATCTACGACCGCTCCCCCTTCGGCAACCCGATCCCGGGCCTGAAGGACATTGGCGTCACCAACGTCCCGGACGCCCACGTCGGCACCCGCCTCATCGACCTGCCGAGCGGCGAAGAGTTCGATGTGCGCATCGTGCAGCTCAACGAGATCCTGCAGGTCGATTCGGAGCAGTACCGCGAGCTGACCGACGCCGGCATCGACGTCAGCACCGAGGTCAAGGTCGTCTGCTCCCAGGGCCAGGTGAAGATCACCTACGGCGACAAGGTCGTGGAGCTCGCTGACGATCTCTCCCACGCGATCCGCGTGGACGTCCTCTAAGGACAACTCACCCCGGCGCGCCTGCGCGCCCCGCCCCACCCCGACGTGGCCCACGGCCGCTTACGGGGTGGGGCTCTCTTATGCCCTCCCCCGGCCGTCGTCGACGGCGGCGCTGCGCGGGTCACCGGCGGCATGCTCCCCCGCAGCGCTGTCGTCCTCGTCGTCGGGGATGCGGTACTCGCGGCGCACGGCGTGCGCTGCCCGCAGGCATGCCCGCTGCAGGTCCGTGAACATTCCCTTGTGGGCGCAGTCGAGAGCCAAGCGCGACAGCCGGTGGTCGGCATCCTCTGCACATGCCGTCATCAGCGCCGGCACCATGTGCATCCGGCAGGGACCGCCCGCCTGGTACAGCGCCAGCAAGGCCAGCGCGTTGATGCGGCGCGGCCCGCGGAAGATGGTGGCGGCCGCGTGCATGAGCTGGTGGCCAGCGACGGCATAGTCCTCGGTCATGGTGCCCATCGCGAGATCCCGCAGCAGCGAATCCCCGAGCACAGTCGCGACGATCGTCATGGCCTCCGGGTCCACGCTCAGCGACTCCGGCGTCTCCTCGCCGGCAACCAACCCCTGCAGCAGGCCCCGGTAGGCCCGCACCAGCGTGGCCACGCCGGCAGCATCCCGCACCCGGGGAGCGAGGATCTCGCCGGCTGCTGCGACCGCCGGGGGCTCGCAGCCGCGGCTGAGCAGGCGGGAGATGCTCTCTTCGGCGCGCTGCAGCACCCGCTGCATGCCCTCCACCCCCAGCGGCGGCGGCACAGGCGCGAAGGTGCCCAGCGCTTCCTCCCGGTCGACGGCGACGGTATAGCCCGCCTTCACGATGGCGCGCATCGCGTGCGTGCCCGCCGGGTCGCCCATATCGCCCGAGTCCCACGCCCCGTTCGGCGAGCGCAGCAACTCCAGGTCGACCACCGCCGCGTCCTCGGCGGGGTGCCCGTGGATGCGGTGGTAGGTCTCCCCCTTGAGCAGCTCGGGCACCACCCAGCAGCCGGCGACGATCGTGCGGTTGGCGTGGAGGAGTCGCTCCACTCGGCGCAGGCGGCGGGTGAGCTCCTCCTCGGCGAGGACGATGGTCTCCCCGATGGTGGCGACCTCCTGGGAGACGACGAGAAGAAACGCCAGCGGCTGGCTGAGGGTGGGGATGAGCCGCTCCAGCTGGCCGAGCGTCTCACCATCGTCGAGGTTATCGAGGTTGACCCGGAGCACCGGGCCCAGCTGGTAGCGGGTCGGACGATCCCCGCTCGTCGGATCTGCGGCGGCGGGCTCCACCTCGTCGAGGGTGAGGATGACGAGCGACTCCTGCGGGAAGAATCCGAGCACGGTGGGGACGGTGGCGAACAATTCGCCTGGGGTGTGTGTGATGTCTGTGAACATGCCTCCACTCTCACGCGCCCGCCGCCGTCGGTGGGGAAGAAAAATTCTCCCCCCGCCTGAATCTGTGGACACCACCCGCCCACAGGCCGCCGCTGTGGATAACTCTCCCCTTGTCGCTGCACAGTGGGCGCGCAGGCAGGTATTCTAGAGCGTTCACCCGCACGCACGGCGCCCCATCCGCAACCCATGCGCCGGGTTCACGCGTACCGTCCACGCAGCCATGCTGACGTGGGAATACGACCGACCGGTGGCGCGGTTGATGTTCATGTCACGTGTCTTACGCACCCCGATGGGGTTCGTGCGCGAGTGACGACACAAATTTTTTCAAGAAAGTGATGATGCAATGAACAACGACAGCAACATGTACGAACTGGCTTACCCGCGCCCCGTCGTCGGCCACTACACCGAAGGCCCGGTGCTCGTGGTCGCGCTCACGGGGTATGCCGACGCGGGAAACTCCTTAAAGATAGTGAACAATCACTTAGTTTCCGCCCTGGAGAACGCCACGATCGCCACCTTCAACATGGATGAACTCGTGGACTTCCGCAGCCGCCGCCCGGCGACGACGATGCGGGACGGCAAGGTCGTCGACGTGGAGACCGTGGAACTCACGTTGAAGGTTGTCAAGGACCTGTCGTCAAAGCCGTTCCTGTTGCTCAGTGGCGTGGAACCAGATTTCCGTTGGAATGCGTTTACGGAGGCGGTGACCGACCTGGTGGCCACCTACAACGTGTCCCAGGTGGTGTTCCTCTACAGCGCGGCCATGAACGTGCCGCACACCCGCCCGCTGCTGATCACAGCCCACGGCAACGCCCCGAAGCTGTGGGGCGACACGCTCGGCTGGGACGCCCACATGGTGATCCCCGGTGCCGCGCAGCTCAACATCGAACACGCCCTGCAGAACAATGGGATGCCGGTGACGGGTTTCACGGCGCAGGTGCCGCACTACTTGGGTGCCGGTGATTACCCGGAGGCAGCCTGGAAGCTGCTGCGCGCGGTGGGCGACACGGGGTCGCTGAATCTTCCGCTCAAGGCCCTGCAGTTGGATGCGGAGCGCGCCAGCGAGCAGATCGCCAAGGAGATCAGCGAGCACCAGGAAATCACCCCCATGGTCGCCCAGATGGAGCAGGTCTTCGACGAGGAACTCGCCCGCCGGCGTAGCCGCGCGGAGCTGGCCCGCGCCGAGGCGGAGATCCCCACGGCTGACGAGCTGGGGTCCATCGTGGAGGACTTCCTCGCCTCCGTCGACCACAGCGCGGAGTTGGGCGAGATCCACGACCATGACGATGATGCGGAGCCCGGCGCGCACTAGCCTTCCCAGGCACCCGCCATCCCACAGCTGCGGGGGTGCTTCCTCCTTAAGTGTCTCCGCAGGCACCACTCCCCTTATCTTTCCCCTCCACCGGGGGCTGGGTGCAGGCACCGTCACGGATCTTGTCCACCCGAGGCGCCCCACCCCGCCCTGGCGGTGCTGTCGCCGTGGTCCCGGTGTTGTCGGTCTGCGCTTGGCGCCCGCACGCTGCGGCTGCGGCCCCTGGGCGCGCCGGTCGATTAAGGTGGGGCGCGTGACTTTGACGAGCCTCATCCCCGATCTCCAGGAAGTGCCGACGTCCCTCGTGGACGAGGCGATCTTCGACTCGTTTCTCGCGTGGACCACCGAGCGTGGCATCAGCCTGTACCCCGCGCAGGAGGAAGCCTCTCTGTCGCTCGTGGCTGGTGACAACGTCATCCTGGCGACGCCGACCGGGTCGGGTAAGTCGATGGTGGCGCTCGCCGCCCACTTCACCGCGCTTGCCCGCGGGCAGCGTTCCTTCTACACCGCCCCCATCAAGGCGCTCGTGAGCGAAAAGTTCTTCGCCCTCTGTGAGGTCTTCGGCCCGGAGAACGTCGGCATGATGACCGGCGACGCCACGGTCAACGGCAACGCCCCCATCGTCTGCGCGACAGCCGAAATTGTGGCCAACATTGCACTGCGTGACGGGGATGCCGCCCGCATCGACCAGGTCGTCATGGACGAGTTCCACTATTACTCCGATCCGCAGCGCGGCTGGGCGTGGCAGGTGCCGCTGCTGGAACTGCACCACGCCCAGTTCCTCCTCATGTCCGCCACCCTGGGCGACACCGAGGCACTCTCGGCCGACTTGAGCGCCCGCACCGGCCGCACCACCACCCTGGTCGCCGGGGCGGAACGCCCCGTGCCGCTGGAGTTCTCCTACGTCTACACCCCCGTCCACGAGACGGTGGAAGAACTGCTCTCCGCGGACAAAGCCCCCATCTACGTGGTGCACTTCTCCCAGCGGGAAGCCTCCGAGCGCGCGCAGGCACTGACGAGCCTTACGATCCTCACCCCGGAGGAGAAGAAGAAAATCGCCGCCGAGATCGGCGAGTTCCGCTTCACCACCACCTTCGGTAAAGACCTGTCGAAGCTGCTGCGCCGCGGTATCGGCGTGCACCACGCCGGCATGCTGCCGAAGTACCGGCGCCTCGTGGAGCGCCTCGCACAGACGGGCCTGCTTAAGGTCATTTGCGGCACCGACACCCTCGGGGTGGGCATCAACGTGCCGATCCGCACGGTGCTCATGACCGGGCTGGCGAAGTTCGATGGCCAGCGGGAGCGCATCGTCAGCTCCCGGGAGTTCCACCAGATTGCGGGCCGCGCCGGCCGCGCAGGCTTCGACACGGTGGGCTACGTCGTCATCGAGGCCCCCGAGCACGAGATTGAGAACGTGCGGCTCCGTAAACGCGCCGGGAGTGATGAGAAGAAGCTCAAGAAGTTGAAGAAGAAGTCTGCGCCCCCTGGCCGGGTGACGTGGACGGATTCGACCTACGAGAGGCTGACGACCGCCGAGCCGGAGCAGCTGAGTAGCCAGTTCAGGGTGACGAACTCGCTGGTGCTCAACCTGCTGGCCCGGGGCGGGGACACGGGTCACGTGTTTGAGGCGCTGCTGCGCGGCAGCCACAACACCCGGGCCCGCCAAAACCAGGACATCCGCACGACTATCGAGTTGCTCCGCGGCCTGGTGGCCTCCGGGGTGGTGCAGCGCGTGGAGCACGCGGGTGCCACGGGCGCTCCGGGCGACCCGGCGGTGACCTACGAGTTGGCGGAGGAGGTGCAGCCGAACTTTGCGCTCAACCAGCCGCTCGCGCCGCTGGCGTTGGCGATGCTGGAGCTGTTCGACAGAGAGTCCGACACCTACGCCCTCGACGTCATCAGTGTCTTCGAGGCGGTCCTCGATGACCCGCGCCCCCTGCTGGTCGCGCAGCAGCGCGCCGCCCGTGATGAGGAACTCGCAGCCTTGAAGGCCGAGGGGGTGGACTACACGGAGCGCATGGCGCTGCTGGAGGAGGTCACCTACCCGCAGCCGCTGGCGGAACTCATTGAGCAGTCCTACGAGACCTACTGTGAGGGCCACCCGTGGGCGCGGGAGTTCCAGCCCTCGCCTAAGTCGGTGGTGCGCGACATGGTGGAGCACGGCATGACGTTCTCCGATGTGGTGGCCACCTACAAGATTTCCCGCGCGGAGGGCGTGCTGCTGCGCTACCTCACCGACGCGTGGCGCACCTTCACCCACACGCTGCCGCAGGAGTACGTGACCGAGGAACTCGAGGACATCATCGTGTGGTTGGGGGAACTCATCCGGCAGGTTGATTCCTCCCTCGTCGACGAGTGGGCGCTCATGGCCGACCCCGAGGCCCCGATTTCCCAGGCCGCCCTGGAGCAGGAACGCGCCTTCGGCGTGACGGACCCGACGGCACTGACTGCCAACCAGCGGGCCTTCGGCATCATGATCCGTAACCTCATGTTCCGCCTCGTGGAGCTCTTCGCCTTCGAGAAGGAAGCGGAGTTGGAGGCCCTCCTCGACTACCTCCCCGAGGCTGGCGGCACGATCCCTGACTTTGGTGCGGCGCTGGACGCCTACTTCGACGAGTACGCCGACATGGACGTCGGGCCCGCCGCCCGCGGCCCGGAGTACTTCCGCCTGGAGCACGCCCCCGGCTCCCGCAGCTGGCACGTGCGGCAGATCATCAAAGACCCCGAAGACGATCGCTCCTTCGCGTTCGACGGCACCATCGACCTCGACGCCTCGGACGCCGCCGGCGAGGTGCGCTTCAGCGAGCTGCGCCTCGACTACTCCTAGCCGCCGCGCACCCCGGCATGACTGTGGACCCCGCACCATCCACCTGGTGCGGGGTCCACAGCGTATGAGGGAGGCGGGTTAGGCCTTGGTGAGGTCCTCCATGACCTTCTGGTCCTCCTCCGGGTTACGGCCCGGGGTCTTCAGATCCAGCTTCGTGATGAGCAGGTAGAACACCACGTAGTAGATCGCGAAGTAGGCCACGCCGACCACCAACAACAACAGCGGCTTCTGTGCGATACCGAAGTTGAGCAGGTAGTCCAGCGCACCGGCGCTAAACAGGAAGCCGTCGTGGATGCCTAGGGCATTGCACACCGCCAGCGAGGTGCCGGTGAGCAGGGCGTGGACGACGTAGAGCGGCCAGGCGACAAACATGAAGGCGAATTCGATGGGCTCGGTGATGCCGGTGAGGAAGGCGGTGAGCGCCAAGGAGACCATGCCGCCGCCGACGTAGCGGCGCATCTCCGGGCGGGCGGCGCGGGTGATCGCCAGGGCTGCGGCCGGCAGGCCGAACATCATCACGGGGAAGAAGCCGGTCATGAAGGTACCCGCGGTGGGGTCGCCGGCGATGAAGCGGGCAATATCGCCGTTGACGACCTGGCCGTCGCTGGTGGTGAAGCTGCCGAGCATGAACCACGGGGTGAAGTTGAGCAGGTGGTGCAGGCCGAGCGGGATGAGCAGACGGTTGACGAAGCCGAAGAGCAGGCCGCCGATCTCGGAGTACTTCACCATCCACTCGGAGGCGCCGTTGAGGACGGCGTTGAAGGCCGGGTAGATGAGCATCATCGGGATGGAGACCAGCACCATCGTAAAACCGGTGATGATGGGCACGAAGCGGCGGCCGTTGAAGAACCCGAGCCAGTCAGGCAGGCGGGTGCGGTGGTACTTCTGCCACAGCATGGCGGCGACGAGGCCGGCGACCAGGCCGGTGAGGACGCCGTACTTGATGGGCTCACCGTCGTCGCCGGTGACGAAGGGGCTCATGCCGGAAAACACGTTGGCCAGCACCAGGTAGCCGACGACGGCAGCAAGTGCGGTGGACCCATCGGCCTTCTTCGCCCAGCCGATGGCCACGCCGACGGCAAACAGCAGCGGCAGGTTGTCGAACAGGGCGCCGCCGGCGGCGCTGAACATGGTCGACACCCAGGCCATGACGGTGTTCGATTCGGCCCAGCGGCCGAGCATGTCGTCCTGGCCGAGGCGGAGCAGCAAGCCCGCCACGGGCAGGGAGGCGATGGGGAGCATGAGGGAACGCCCCAGGCGCTGGGAATAGACCAGCACCTTGTTGGTGGACTTCTCGGAAGTCATTGGTGAACAACTCCTTGATCTTCACGTGCACCGCCGCCCCCACCTCACAGCAGGGTGAGTGAGGTGCGGCGTGCGTGTCACCAGCGAAGAGAGCTGTCGTTCGTGCGCCCGGCCGGCGGCGTCGGCGGGGCGCGCACGCGGTGAGTCTGGGGAAGACGACGAGAGCGCTCCACGGCGGGTGAATGCGAGTGTGCGGGGGCGGCACTCAGCGGTGCGCACCCCACACGCGTGGTGGTCATAACCATCACTATGGGAACACCCTCAACCTAACACCGATACGGAGACCCCGGCAGGGATTTTGAGAAAAGATCAGACCACGCAACCCCACATAGGGGTAATTCCCACAGTGGTCGACATCATCGCACCACCCCACCGAGCCCTACATCCCTGCAGTTCATGGGCGCTTCACGGCCTCCTCCGCGCGTCACATGCGCAGATAGTGATTTTTTGCTCACAGTCCCCATTCGGCGGATATCCACGCGCAGACTTCTGTCAACCACTACACTCAGTGGTTAGAACCAGTTCTTCTCTCCTAGGAGCACCCCGTGCGGCGCACCAGCTGCGACCACACAGCACGATTCACCCCCGGGTAAAGAGGTTCACGCCGCCCGCCCCTGGCGGGAAGCCGCCTCGCTCGCGGGCGCGCCGCGCCGCACGGAGTGCAACAAAACCCCACGATATGGCCGTGTGAGATTTTCCACACACGGTCGGACACCACCTTTTGGGCCACACGTCCCGTACGCTCGACACAGAAAGGCATCACGCTCATGACCACGTTCGACCCTGCCATCCTCCTCGCCGCCCTGGGTGGCGCTGACAACGTCGACGACATCGAAGGATGCATTACCCGCCTGCGGACCGTCGTCATCGACCCCTCCACGGTTGATGAAGCGGCCCTGACCGCCGCGGGGGCCAAAGGCGTGATCGTCTCCGGCGACGTCGTACAAGTCATCGTCGGACCGCAAGCGGAACTCATCGCTGACGACATTAAGGATCTTTTGGACTAACCATGGTTGCCATCTCTAGCCCCTGCCCCGGAACGGTCAAATCCCTCAAGGACATCCACGACCCCGTCTTCAACAGCTACTCCGTCGGCGACGGCGTGGCCATCGACCCCGCCCCCGGCGCTCCCGTGACCGTGTGCGCCCCCTGCAGCGGTAAGGCCGTGCGCGTCATGCCCCACGCCTTCGTCATCCTCACCGAGGGCAGCTTGGGCGTGCTGGTGCACTGCGGGATCGACACCGTCCGCATGCGGGGCGAGGGCTTTGAGCTCCTCGCGGAGCAGGGCGAGACGGTGACCGAGGGCCAGCCGATGGTGCGCTACACCCCGGACGATGTCGTGGCCAAGCACCTTGACCCCGCCGTCCTGGTCATTGCGATGGACACCGATCGCGGTGCCGCGGAGTTCGGGGACCTGCGCTTCGGTTCCGAGGTGAACGTGGGCGATGCGCTCATGACCGTCGACACCGACGCGGTGGCCTAAACCTTAACCCCCTTTGCGGCTCCTCGCCGCACACGTATCTTTCGCGCGCCCCACCCGCTACGCCACGCCTGGCGTGGAGATGGTGGGGCGCGCGTCGTCGTGTGCCACGCCTCTTGGGCGCCCACGCGCGCCCTCCTGCAGCACCAAGGCCTCTCCCCTGCGCCCGCTGTGTCCCCACACGACGCGGCAGAAGACGTCACTGTGCCCCACACATGCAGACAACCCCGCTATCGCTACCGGCCCTGGTGCGGAGGAATCCGCGGGGCCTTTCACGACGGCGGGGTTGTCTCACGACTGGCGTAGAGGTGCCGAGGCACCTACGCGGCAACGTGTTTTAGCGGGCGGCCTCGATGGCAACGGCCTGGGCAACGCCCTGCATGGTGGCGGCAATCTTGACGGCCTCGAAGACCTGCTCCTTGGTCAGGCCCTCGCCACGCACGGTCTTGTCGTGGGCCGCGGTGCAGGCCTCACAACCGTTGATGGTGGACACGGCGAGGGACCACAGCTCGAAGTCAGCCTTGTCGACGCCCGGGTTCGCGATGATGTTCATGCGCAGACCCATCTTGACCTGAGCGTACTCGGAGCCCAGGAACTCCTTCGCACGGTAGGCGACGTTGTTCATCGCCATGATGGTCGCAGCGCCCAGGGCGGCGTTGACGGCCTCCTCGGAGAGGTGCTCCTTGGCCTCGTCGGCGACCTCAGAGAACACCGCATCGTTGCGGGTGGCGGCGGCGGTGGCGAGGAAGGTGCCCCACAGCTGCTGCTCGGTGAGCTCGGTGGAGCGGGACAGGGTGCCCAGGTTGAGCTTGAGATCCTTGGCGTACTCCGGCAGGGAGCCCTTGAGGTTATCGAGAGACATAGGTTACTTCAGACCTTCCTGGAGCTGCTCCATCTTGTTGATGTTCTTGGTGGGGTCGTTCTTCTGCCAGTTGCAGGCGCAGACCTCTTCAGACTGCAGGGCGTCGAGGACGCGCAGGACCTCGTCGACGTTGCGGCCCACGGCGTCCGGAGTGACGGACACGAACTGGATGATGCCGTCCGGGTCGATGATGAAGGTGGCGCGGTCGGCGACACCCTCAGCGTTCTCGACACCGAGGGCACGGATCAGGTCGTGCTTGATGTCGGAGAACATCGGGAACGGAACGCCCTTGAGCTCCGGGTGGGTGGCACGCCAGTTGAAGTGGGAGAACTCGTTGTCGATGGAGCCGCCCAGGATCTGGGTGTCGCGGTCCTGGAACTCCTCGTCGAGCTTGCCGAAAGCGGCGATCTCGGTCGGGCACACGAAGGTGAAGTCCTTCGGGTAGAAGAACACGACCAGCCACTTGCCCGGGTAGGACTCGTTGGTGACGGTCTCGAAGTAATCCTCCGGCTGGGTGGCCTCCACGTTGTGGAGGTCGCCGCCCTTGAGAGCGGTGAGCTTGAACTCGGGGAACTTGTCGCCGATGGTCAGCAGTGCCATGGAAATCTCCTCAAAAGATGTGGCAGATGGAAACGGTGTGTCGCACACCAAGGCCTGGTGGCCCTGGAGTGTGTTGTGGTTGCCGCAAAACTCTCGGACAAAGCGTGTCGCCTCGACCCGAGGTGAAGAAGAGGTGCTGCTTTCCCCACCCGTCCCACGGCATATCGATCGCGTGTGGGGCGGGTGTTCCACCGCCGCCGCTCGCACACTGTGCGTGGTGGAGGCGGTGGCGTCGCACCGTTTGGATGAGAATTTTTTCTTCGTGATGTGGCTTGCAAGTCAGTATGCCCGGGCATCCCACGACTGTCAAGAGGTGTTAGCTTCGCGCGTCATGTAGAGTCATAGGCATGAGCAATAAAGCGTACCGTCCGACGCTGGCCCAGCTGCGGTCTTTCGTCACCATCGCCGAGGTGCGCCACTTCGGTGGTGCAGCCAACAAACTCGGCATTTCCCAACCCTCGCTCTCCCAGGCGCTGGTGAGTTTGGAGTCCGGCCTGGGGGTGCAGCTCATTGAGCGCTCCACACGCCGCGTCATCGTCACCCCGGCGGGTCGCGAACTCCTCCCCTTCGCGACCGCCACGTTGGAGGCAGCGGACCGCTTCCTCGCCCAGGCTCACGGCGTCGGCGGCGGACTCATGGGGCCGGTCACCCTCGGCATCATCCCCACCATCGCCCCCTACCTTCTGCCCTGTTTCTTCGAGATCGTCGCCGAGGAACTCCCCGACGTGCACCTGCGCATCGTCGAGGATCAGACCGCCCACCTCGTCGACGGCCTCCGGGAGGGCAGCATCGACGTCGCCATCCTCGCGCTGCCGGTGGATTCCTCCGGCCTGGAGACCGTCCCCCTCTACGAGGAAAGATTCGCCGTCGTCTGCCCCACCGGCCACGCGTTCGCCGGCCGCACCGATCTGGAGATCCCGGACCTGTCCGGGGACAAACTGCTGCTCCTCGACGACGGGCACTGCCTCCGCGACCAGGTCGTCGAATTGTGCCGTTCCGCAGACCTGCAGTCCCGCAACGCCGTCTCCGACACCCGCCTAGCAAGCCTCGCAACCGTGATGCAGTGCGTCGCCGGCGGCATGGGTGTCACCCTCATCCCCGAATCGGCGATCGGTGTGGAAACCTCTCGGCCCGGGCTGGCCGTCGCCGGCTTCGCCGAGGACGTCAACGCCTCCCGCACTGTCGGCCTGTGCTACCGGCGATCCTCCGGCCGCGCCGACGAGTTCGAGCGCATCGGCAGCATCGCCCAGCGCGCCTTCACCAACCGCGCGCACAACCAGGCCACGGACGCCTCAGAGAGCACCAGCGCGTAGGCCCCGCACACAGACGACGCCGCGCCCCGGCGATGTCCCCATGTGCTGCATGGGCATCAGGGGCGCGGCGTCGTCGCGTCGTCCTCGCCTGCTAGATCAAGCCCTGCTCCAGGGTGGCGTACTCCGCCCCGGCGGCCCGCTGCACCGCGTGCGCCGTCGCGTACTCAAACACGAGCGAGGGAATGAACGTCGTCAGCGGGAAAATCCTTTCCGCAACCCAGCCAGCCACCCCGCCCAGCAGAATCATCGCCAGCAGGCGCCAGTAGTTCTTCACCCCGATGCGCAGCGAGAGCGTGAACGACTCCCACACGCCGATGTCGCACACAATGGGCAGGTACCGCCAGGACAGCAGCAACGGGCTCAGCAGCACGCCGATAAACAGCACGCCGCCGAGCACCAGCAGGGTGACAACCGTCAGCCCATAAAATCCCGTGGGGTCCCCCTCCCCGACGAGGGCGTCACCATCGACGAATGCGGGCCAGGAACTCGGGTTGACCAACACCGAGAACAGCACCGACAACGCCACACCCACGATCACCAACAGCGGCAGCTGCAGGATGATCATCACCCAGACGGTCGTGCCGTAGCGGCGCTTCGGCACTGCGGTGCCCAAGGTGACGCGTTCCCCGGCGGTCGAGCGCAGCGCCACGTTCTGCGTAAGAGGCGTGAACAGCGCAATCATCAGCGAGATGAGCACACCGAAGCCCATAATCGCATTGAGCGCGCGCTGCAGGAAGTGCGCAAGATCAGGATCGCGCAAGAGCTCCTGAGTGTCGTTCCAGCCGACATCAGGCAGCGTGAAAATAATCGCCGTGGCGCCGATGATGCCGATGATGACGAACGCCGCGGACATGCACAGGACCAACAGCACATACGCCCAGGGGTTGCGCACGAACTGCACCGCACCCATCGTCAAGGACTCCTTGATGCGGAACGTGCCGTCGCCGCGAACAATACGCAGCGCGCTTTCCCACTCGGAACGCACGTAGCCGACCGGCCCCGCACCGTACGCCCCCTGCTGGGGTGCCGTGGGCGGCGCCCAGGGCTGAGCGCCCGGGGCGGGGGTGGCACCGTAGCGGTCAGCGGCGGCGCGGCCGGCATCGGTGGGATCGCCGAAGGGGCTGTAGCCGCCGGAAGAATCCTGCGGCGGGGTGCCGTCAGCACCGTTCTGGGGGAATGGGGGCAGGGTCATTGCTCTCCACCTCGAATCAGGGACAAACACGCGTCGCGCGCCACCGGCGGGTACATGAGGGGCAGACGACGAGAAGGTATCCCTCACAGGCTAGCGTGTTCAGGCATGGTTGCGCAGGAGCTTGGGGCACCTTCCCGTCGGCGGGCACAGCCCGCAGCCCGCGGCAGCCGGTGCGGCGGTCACGTTGTCGCGGGTACTGCCCAGTGCCTGCGGCAGATTAAGATGACCGCTTGTTATGACTAGGCGTTCCGCTTCCTCCTCCCCCACCCCCACTCCCTCCCCGTCGCCGTCCGCGGCGGGGTCGTCGCCCCACCCCGGGGCGGCGAATCCCTCCACGCGGGGCGAGAAGCAACGCCGCCGCCGCGGCCGCAGTCGCGGCACGCACCAGCGCGCCCAGGAACCGTTGTCGCCCGCCGTTGCGGAGCGCAAGGTGCACTTAGCGAGCCTGTGTGACGAGGTCAGCCTGTCGGAGGTGCGGCGCTTCAAGTCCCGAATCAACAAGGCCCGCTCGGAGGCGGCGCTCGACGCCATCGAGCGCGACATGAGGGACAACCTTGCCCGCCTGCAGCGGGTCCGGGACCACATTCCTCAGATCACCTACCCGGAGCAGCTGCCGGTCACCGCTTACCACGACGAGATCGTCGACGCGATCGCCCACCACCAGGTGGTCATCATCGCCGGCGAAACGGGCTCGGGAAAAACCACCCAGATTCCCAAGATGTGCCTGGAACTGGGCCGCGGCGTCCGGGGCCGCATTGGCCACACGCAGCCGCGCCGCCTGGCGGCACGCACCGTGGCGGAGCGCATCGCCGAGGAACTCGGGCAGCCGATCGGTGAGACCGTGGGCTACGCCATCCGTTTCGACGACCGGGTCTCCGACACCACCGCGGTGAAGTTGATGACGGACGGCATCCTGTTGGCAGAGATGCAGCGCGACCGTTTCCTCAACGCCTACGACACGATCATCATTGACGAGGCGCACGAGCGCAGCCTCAACATTGACTTCCTGCTGGGCTATCTCAAGCAGTTGTTGCCGAAGCGCCCCGACCTCAAGGTGATCATCACCTCGGCGACGATTGACCCGGAGCGTTTCGCCGCCCACTTCGCCGCCCCGGACGGCACGCCTGCCCCCATCGTGGAGGTCTCCGGGCGCACCTACCCGGTGGAGATCCGCTACCGCCCGCTGGAACGCGAGGAAGGCGACGGCGTCGTCGATATCGACCCCACCGAGGGGGTGGTCGACGCCATCGCGGAGCTCATGCAGGAAGGCCCCGGCGATATCCTGTGCTTCTTCCCCGGCGAGCGCGATATCCGCGACGCCATGGAAGCCATTGAGGCCCGCAAGTTCCGGGGCCTGGAAATCACGCCCCTGTTTGGTCGACTGTCGAATGCGGAGCAGCACCGGGTGTTCAGCCCGCACTCGGGGCGCCGGGTCGTGCTGGCCACCAACATTGCGGAAACATCGCTGACGGTGCCGGGGATCCGCTACGTCGTCGACACGGGTACCGCACGCATCTCCCGCTATTCCGCACGCACCAAGGTGCAGCGCCTGCCCGTGGAGGAGATCTCCCAGGCCAGCGCCAACCAGCGCTCCGGGCGCTGCGGCCGCGTCGCCGAGGGCATCGCCATCCGCCTGTACTCGGAGGCCGACTTCCTCGCCCGCCCCGAATTCACCGACCCGGAGATCCTGCGCACAAACCTCGCGAGCGTCATCCTCGCGATGGCGAACCTCAAACTGGGCGACATTGAGGAGTTCCCCTTCGTCCAGGCCCCGGATCACAAAGCCATCCGGGATGGTTTGCTGCTGCTCCACGAACTGGGCGCGCTGGCCCCCGGCGAGGACCACGGCGCGCCGACGCTCACCCCCATCGGGCGGCAATTGGCGCGCATCCCCGTCGACCCGCGGCTGGCGCGCATGCTCGTCGAGGCACACCACCGGGGCTGTGTGGCGGACGTGCTCATCATCGTCGCCGCGCTGAGCCTGCAGGACGTGCGCGAACGCCCCCTGGACTACCAGGCACAGGCCGACCAGATGCACGCGCGTTTCAAAGATCCCCACTCGGATTTCGCGAGCCTGCTGAAACTGTGGGACTACATCGACGCCACCCGCGCCGAACTCACAGGCAACAAGTTCCGCACCCGCATGAAAAAGGAATACCTCCACTACATGCGGATCCGGGAGTGGCGGGACCTGGTGCGACAGCTGCGCAGCATCATCGACGACCTGGACTGGACCTACGGGGCCTACGACCCGGATGCCCGCAACCTCGACCTCATTCACCAGTCACTGCTGGCGGGCCTGCTCAGCCACATTGGTCTGCGCCAGGCGGAGACTCGCGAATACGCCGGCGCCCGTGGTTCCCGCTTCGTGATCTTCCCCGGCAGCGCGGTGGCGAAGAAGCCGCCACAGTTCGTCATGGCGGGCCAGCTGGTGGAAACCTCCCGCCTGTTCGCCCGCGACGTCGCCGGCATCAACCCCGCCTGGGCGGAAGAACTCGGCGGCGAGTTGCTGCGCCACCAGTACTCCGACCCCGTCTGGTCGCGCAAGCGCGCCGCAGCGATGGTGAGCCAAAAGACCACCCTGTTCGGGGTGGCCTTGGTGGCGGACCGGCAGGTGCCGTACCACGTGGCGGACCCCGCCGGGGCCCGCACCATGTTCATCCGGCATGCCCTCATCGAGGGCGAGTGGAACACCCACCATAAGTTCTTCCACGCCAACGCCACCAAGCTGGCGGAGGCTGCGGAACTGGAGAACAAGGCCCGTCGCCGCGACATCGTCGTCGACGACGACACACTCTACGACTTCTACGATGCCCGCCTGCCGGAGACCATCACCACTGGCCCCCGTTTCGACCGCTGGTGGAAGAAGGAGTCCAAGCGCACCCCGGACTTGCTGGACTTCGACCCCTCCAAGCTCATCAAGGCCGGCGCGCAGGAGGTGGAGGAATCCGCCTTCCCCGACAAGTGGCACCACCGCGGGCTGGATGTGGTGTTCGACCTGGACTACAACTTCCTGCCCGGCGCCGACGACGACGGTGTCACCGTGCGGGTGCCGGTGCCGCTGCTGGGGAGCATCCAGGAGGAAGAATTCCGCTGGCTGGTGCCCGGCCTGCGGGAGGAGCTCCTCACCGAACTTATCCGCACCCTGCCGAAAGCCCTGCGGCGCACCGTTGTGCCCGCGCCCGCGTTCGCCGCCCGGGTGTTGCCGGCCATGAAGCCCTACGTCGGCACCGTGGAGCAGCAGCTCGCCGAACAGTTGCGCACCCTCGGGGCGCGTGGCATCGAAGCCAGTGACTTTTCCCCCGAGGCGCTCCCCGCGCACCTGCGGCCCTCGTTCGCCGCCGTCGACAAGCGCGGCCGCATCATTGACCGGGATCGCTCGATCGAGAAGCTCAAGCAGCGCAACGCGCGCCACATCTCCAGCAGCGTGAAGAAGGTCGGCGCGGCCGTCCACCACGACAGCGCCTCCGAGTGGACTGCCGCCACCCTTGGCACGATTCCTCGGGAGCTCACCACCACCGTCGATGGTCAGGCCCTGACGACCTACCCCGCGCTCGTCGCCACCGGCGACGGCGTGGCCGTCCAGGCCTTCCCCACCCAGGCAGCCGCGGACGCCAGCCAGCTCACGGCAACCCTGACGCTGCTGCTGAGGAGCATCCAGGTGCCCACGAACAAAATGGTCAACGGGCTGCCGCTCACGCAGCGCGTCGCGGTGGACAACTACCCCCACGGCGGTGCCGATGGACTCGTCGCCGACGCGCGGGTGGCCGCGATTCGCGATGCGCTCATGGCCCACGGCGGGCCCGTGCGCGACCCCGAGGCCTTCGCGCAGCTGCGAGACATCATCGCCAAGGAGACCCCTGGGCGGGTGCGGCAGATGGTCGTCGCTCTCGCGCCGGCGTTGGTGACCTACGCGCATCTCCGCGACGAACTCGCTGGATGGTCGGGCCCCGCCATCGAGGACATGCAGCGCCAACTCGACGGCCTGCTACCCCCACAGGGCCTGGCGACGATGGGTGCGGATCGGATGCGGCACCTCCCCCGCTACCTGGAGGCGATGAAGATCCGCCTCGACGACATGGACCGCGACCCCGACCGCGATGAAGACCTCGCCGAGCAGGTCGCCGACGTCGAAGATGCCCTCGAGCAGGCACTGAAGAAGCTGCCGGCGGGTGCCGACAAGTCGGCCGCTGTAAAGAACATCCGGTTCATGATCGAAGAATTCCGCGTCAGCCTCTTCGCACAACGGCTCGGTACAGCGGGTTCCATCAGCGCTCGCCGCATCGAAAAAGCCATCGCGGCACTCCGCTAACACCCCACTGGCACCACAGGCGCCGCGGTTCGTCCCCCACACGACTGAGACACGCCGCGGCGCGTGTCCGTGGTGCACCTTGCACCATGAAGCGGGGCGCGACGCCCTACTACTGCATCGCAGAGCGGGCCGCGCGCCGCATCATGCGGATCTCTTTTTCGAAGTCTTCCGCGCTATCGAAGCTGCGGTACACAGAGGCAAACCGCAGATAGGCCACCTCATCGAGTTCCCGGAGCGGATCGAGAATCGCCAGACCAATGTCGTTGGCGTTGATCTGCGAACTGCCCTTGAGGCGGATGGCTTCCTCCACCTCCTGTGCAAGGCGCTTCAACGCGTCGTCGCTGACGTTACGGCCCTGGCAGGCGCGCCGCACACCCTGAATCACCTTGTCGCGGGAGAACGGCTCCGTCACGCCGTTGCGCTTGACGACGAGCAGCATCGCTTTCTCCACGGTCGTGAAACGGCCCCCACACTTCGGACACTCCCGGCGGCGACGGATCGCCGCGCCGCGGTCAACCACGCGGGAGTCGATCACGCTGGAATTCTGGTTCTGACAAAACGGGCAGTACATTGGGCGGCCGACCTGACACCTTTCACTGAGGCGAACAACACTGGAAGCGAAGCAACCGAGGGCACAAGAGGATGCGCCTGGGCTCGCTGCCCACAGTAATCCGCCGCCACGCCACACGGCATCCCCGCAGTTCACCCCACAACCGGGTCACAGCGAAAAGAAAAAGTCCCGGTGACTGCAGCGGTACGTCGTACTGCAATCACCGGGAAGTCTGAGGCGCGCCCCACCCGCGGGGCAACGATGGGCCCGGTTGCTACTACTGGGCAGCCACCGAGGACATGTACTGGAACCCGGCCGGGGGCTGAGGGGCTTCCTGCTCGGTCGGCCCGAACACGAGCAGCGTCAGGCCGAGCAGGGCACCAAAGAAGCCGCCGAGCACAACGGAGGAAAAGCGCCGCTTCTCCCCCTCGCTTGCGACCGGCTCACGGTGGTGCACCGTGGTGGTGCGCACGGAGCTCACAGCGCGCACCGCAGGCACCTGGCTGGGCTCGAAGACAGCCGTGCGGGACAAAGCAGCAGGGGTCATAGTCGGTGCAGTCAAAAGGATTCCTTTACTTGAAGCCAGTGAGTCCGAAGAGAAGAGACTCGAGAAGAGAACGATCAGTGGCAGCGGCGCACGGAGCGGCTGATTTACTCCAACCTCGCAACTGTGAGCGCTTGAAGAATCCTAGAGACGACCCCGGGATCCGTTCGAAGCAACTCGCCGCCATGTTCGAGCAACGCTTGCCTGTTCGATTTTTAACACAGCCCGCGCGCTCGAACAAAATCGAACACGATTTTTCGAATGTTCGCTCGCATCATGCGGACTTTTCCTGTACTGTCAGGTGCAACAGGCCGCAGGCTTCGAATATTCCACCTCGAACGTTCGACGAGGATCGAGGGAAACTCCCCACAGGGAAGTCGTCGAACATCGACACCGGAGAAGGTTCGAACACTGCCTACCCCCTCGTTGTCCACAGTGCTGGCAGAATCGAATGAATCGACCAGCAACTATGGCTAAGATGGGTACTCAATGCCATAAGGCCCGGCCAGCCCCCGCACCGAATCCAAGGAGCACACCGTTCATGAGCGTCAAGAACCCCGACATCTCGACCCTGTCCGACCGACAGCGCCGCATCCTCGAAGTCATCCACGACGCCGTGTTGCTGCGCGGCTATCCGCCGAGCATCCGTGAGATCGGCGACGCCACGGGCTTGCAGTCCACGTCCTCGGTGGCGTACCAGCTCAAGGAGCTGGAGAAGAAGGGCTTCCTGCGGCGTGACCCGAACAAGCCGCGTGCTGTGAACGTGCGCTCCCTGCCCCAGGACATCCGGCCCAGCCGGAAGCGGGCCAAGAAGGAACTCAAGGAAGACGCGAACGATCCCTCGTACGTGCCCGTGGTGGGCCGCATCGCCGCAGGCTCCCCGATCCTCGCCGAGCAGAACATCGAAGAGTACTTCGCCATGCCCGTGGAGATCGTGGGCGAGGGTGAGCTGTACATGCTTAAGGTCGTCGGCGAGTCCATGCAGGAAGCGGGCATCCTCGACGGCGACTGGGTTGTCGTCCGTTCCCAGAAGGTGGCCCAGCAGGGCGACTTCGTGGCCGCCATGCTCGATGGCGAGGCAACCGTGAAGGAGTTCCACAAGGACTCCACCGGCGTGTGGCTGCTCCCCCACAACGCCCTGTACGAGCCCATCAAGGCCGACAACGCCAAGATTCTTGGGCGCGTCGTCTCCGTGATCCGCAAACTCTAAGCGCCCCCTCGCCCACGAAGGCCCCGCACACTGCGGGGCCTTCGTCATGCGCCCATAACGAAGGCAGCACCCCGCAGGCTTGGATGGCCACCACGCCACCCGCCTCACAGACTCCCCTTCGACGACCCCACTGCAGCTGCGACGAGGATCACGGCGACGGCTCCCCATCGTCAACTCCACCCATTCGGGGGTGAAGTGGCGAAAAACTCCTACCTCTTCCCGCCGCGCCGGCGCCGGAAAAACCGGGCACGAATCTGTGCTTTTAGCTGCGGCGACGCCAGCATCTTCCCAAGACAGATGCCCGGGTCTGTGGGATTGCCCGCCAAAGTTGGCGAAAAAAGTGTCTGAACATGCCCAAAAAACCGGGCAAGCGTGACACACTGGTAGGTGGGTTCGGACAGAATCGCAGGCGTGCGGTTACTGTTTTCACCCGAATGAGAATGTCACCGATTCTGTGGCGGGCAGTCTGACGCTAGACTGCGCATCTCGTCACCTACTTATGACTTTGCACTTATACAAGGAGAACACACGATGTACGCCGAGGAGCGCCGCCGCCAAATTGCCTCGTTGACCGCTGTCGAAGGGCGCGTCAACGTCACTGAGTTGGCGTCTCGTTTTAACGTCACCGCCGAGACTATCCGCCGTGACTTGGCGATCCTCGACCAAGAGGGCACCGTGCACCGTGTCCACGGTGGCGCTGTTGCGAGCCAGAATTTCCAGACGACGGAGTTTACGGTCGATGCACGATCGAAGTCCGCATCCTCCGCGAAGAACGCGATCGCGCACGCCGCATTGCAGTTTCTCCCCCAGGCTCACGGCGGCTTGTTCCTCGACGCGGGCACGACCCTGTCGACCTTCGCTGATCTGATCTCTCAGAATTCTCAGGCGCGTCATTGGTCGATCGTGACCAACTGCCTTCCCATCGCGCTCAATCTTGCGTCCGCGGGTCTTGATGAGGTGCAGCTGCTGGGCGGTAGCGTGCGCGCGATTACTCAGGCGGTCGTTGGCGATACCGCGCTGCGCACGCTGGCGCTCATGCGCGCTGACGTTGCGTTTATCGGCACCAACGCTTTGACCCTGGACCATGGCCTGTCGACGGCCGATTCCCAGGAGGCTGCGGTCAAGCGCGCCATGATTATCAACGCCCGCAAGGTCGTCGTCCTGTGCGATGCGTCCAAGATGGGCTGCGATTACTTGGTGAGTTTCGCCACCCTCGACGACATCGACGTCGTCATCACCGACAAGGGTGCCCCGCAGTCCTTCGTCGACGCTCTCCGGGAGCGCAACATTGAGGTCATCATCGCCGAGGACGACAAGTAAAACATCTCCCCGCCCCGCAGCGTGCGGCTATGGCTGGAAATTTCCTCCGACGCCCGCAGGCCACCGACGTCGTGGACTGCGGGCGTCGTCGCGTCTGAGCAGCGCTACTCTGCTGGCTGCCACGCCCCCAACGCGACATCCGCCCGCAGGGCAAGGATTACCCCGGGGGAGTACACCGGTACCCCGTGCGCCGAGGCGTAGCGACCGACGAACCCCACACGAGAGGTGTCTCGCGGGCCGCTACGCCCCGGGCAGTCGCAGTCTCAGCGACAGCAGCACCCATCACGCGTGTGTGGCCACGAGAAAACCCTGGGCACCGTCTCCCGACTTGGCTCATCCTAGTGCACACTCCACCTACCCTGTGATGCGCGCTACAACCTCCTGCAGATGGTCCGGCAACGGCGGCAGTGTCAAGTCGCCTAAGCAAGTTGTTCATCGGACAGTAGTTTATTAAAGACCTCCACCGGGGACCACGAATCCAAACACCGCCGGGGACGGATATTGATCTCGTTCGCGATCATGTCCAGCAGCTCCTGATCGGTGGGCAACGC
>NZ_PPDL01000027.1 GCF_002994655.1 Corynebacterium sp. 13CS0277 | reverse complement strand
GCTCGGTAGTGGTGGTGGCGGTTGTCATGTCAAGACCTTCTCAAGCTCAGATTTTGCTTACAGGGTATGACACTGCCGGCGTCTGCGCCCACATCGTGTGACCACCAACATCCAATTCGATAGTCCGATACCGCCGCAGCTCCCTGACCAGGCGTTTAATGCTCATCCCTGAGGCTTGCTCCAAGACATGACTCACCGCAAGCGCCGCCATCACCACATTCAAATGAGCCTCGATCGAATCCTTCTTCCACGCAAAAATCGGCCGCGCCTTCAGATCGGACTTCGACATCCGAAACGACTTTTCAACATTCAACAACTGTCGATACGCCCCCAACACAGCATCAACACTTAAATCCTGCCGCGAAGTCTCGTACCCCTTCAGCCCAGCTAGTGTCTGATGCTTGGCGTAAAGTTCCTCGTCAAGCTGCTTTTTAGCCCCCACCAGCTTCACGTACCGATTCGACTTCACCGACCGATGCTCTTCGATGACAGTACGCGCCTTGTCGTACTGCTTCTCCAGTCCGTGCAGCGTCTTTTTCGCCCGCTTCTCCGAGTACACGTAGTGCACCAACGACTTCCCCTCGGCGCGGCTGCTGCGGGCATCATCAAAGCCGCTCGCCGTCCACGACTGCCCATCTTTAAAGCTCTGACCAGGATGTTCTTCCATCCACTGCTTGATCACTTCCGGGATGTTCGGGACTCTGGTCGACAAAATGTAATCCAACCCCGCTTCGCGGAGAGCTTTTTTGTTGGCTGCGGAAAACATGCCCGCATCAGCCACGACAGTGACCGACTCCAGTCGGTAGGCGTCCTGGAACGCTTGAATCACCGGCAACATCGTTTTCGTCTCGGCTTTGTTGCCTTCGAAAGCCCCGACGTTCAAGGGGAAACCGGATGCGTCAGCCAGCAGCCCGACTACGATTTGCGGTTCCACACGACGCTCTTTGGAAAAACCTGGTTTACGCAGGTCGTCGGGGATGTCAGTCTCGTAGTACAAGGTGGTCACGTCGTAGAGGACCAGCGATCCTTGCCCGATTCCAGCGAAGCCAGCGAGTGCCTGACTAAGGACTTCCCGGAAAGGTTCGGTGGCGTATTCCGGCAGATGGCGTTTGATGGTCGCGTAGCTGGCTGACTGAACCCCGACGTCAGAGAGTGTTTCGATGCTTTGCAACTTAGAACCGGGATCGATGATGCGTGCTCGCACAAGGTCGCGGAAGACTGTGTCGTTGCCGGTCGCGGCGGAAAACCCGATGGTGTCGTAGACCGCGTCGATGCAATCCAGCAGGTAGCCGGCGCGTTGCGACGTCACTGGAACGGGGTTGTCGACGGACCCTACAGGGGATTCCACCAGGCCAAAGTCGAAGGCGAGCTGGTCACCTTGAAGGATCTCACGGGCACGGGCCAGCAGTAGCTCAAGTTCTGCAGGGGTGTGCGCAGAGCCGACGTGTCGGAGGTTTTTCTTCCCACCGCGTTGGCTGAAGACCACTTGAACTGCCGTCGCGCCTGAGGTCGTGCGCACCTGCCGGATGAACGGACTCATAATTTCTCACTCTAGTGACCGGATTCGGGTGCCCCCTAGTGCACACTTTTCGACTTTTTGAATCTCGTTCATCCTGGTCAGCGTGTCAATATGAGATTAGTCACCCGGCCGTGAGCCAAGTCGGGTCTCAGCGACAGCAGCACCCATCACGCGTGTGTGGCCACGAGAAAACCCTGGGCACCGTCTCCAACGACTGGTGCCCAGGGTTTCATCACTGTCTGAGTAGTGCTGCTGCCGCGGGTGATCAGTTCACCTGGTCGGGGCGGCAGGCAGCGGAGTGGCCGCTGGTGAGCGGCCGGGGCCCAAGCTTAGCCCTTGATGAGAGCGCGCACGGCCTCACGTGCCTGGGTAGCGCCCTCAGCGTTGAGGGCAGCTTCGGCGGCAGCCTGGCAGGTGGCGAAGTCGAGCTCGGCAAGCTGTGCACCCACGCCGGCGATGGCGGTGGACGCAGCAGACAGGGAGTTCACGCCCAGGCCAGTGAGCACGCAGGCGAGCAGCGGGTCGGCGGCGGCTTCGCCACAGACACCCACGGCGGTGTCGTACTTCTTGCCCATGTCGCAGGTGTGCTTGATGAGGCGCAGCACAGCCGGCTGCCACGGGTCGGTGAGGTACGCCAGCTGCGGGCTCATACGGTCCGCGGCCATCGTGTACTGGGTGAGGTCGTTGGTGCCGATGGAGACGAAGTGCAGGTGCGGCATGATCTTGTCCGCCATGAGGGCGGCGGCGGGAACCTCGATCATCGCGCCGGCGATGAGGTTGCGCTCCTTGCACAGATCGGAGAACCACTTGGCCTCACGTGCGGTGGCGACCATCGGAGCCATGACCCAGGTGGGGGCATTCTCGTCGCGACCGAGGTCGTTCGCAGCCTTGGCGATAGCGTCGAGCTGGCGGGTGAGCAGCGGCTCGTTCGCGCGGGCCACGCGGAGACCACGCACACCGAGGGCGGGGTTCATCTCGTCGGCCATGGTGGCGAAGGCCACCGGCTTGTCGGAGCCGGCGTCGAGGGAGCGGACGACGACCTTGGAGGTCGGGAACTGCTCGAGCACCTTCTTGTAGACGGAGGCCTGCTCGTCGACGGAGGGTTCCGTGGTGGCGGACAGGAAGCACATCTCGGTGCGGAACAGGCCGATACCTTCGGCCTGGGTGCTGGCGGCCACGCGAGCGGCGTTGCCGTCCTGGACGTTGGCGAGCAGCTGGACGCGGTGGCCGTCCTTGGTCTGGGCGGGGCCACGCCACTGGGCGACGCGCTCAGCGAAGTGGCGGTAGTCCTCCACCATCTTCTCTGCCTGGACCGGATCGGCGCCGGTGGTGATGGTGCCGAGGGAACCATCGACGAGAACCTTCTCGCCGGCGGAGATGGCCTTGACCTTCTCGCCCACAGCGACGATGCAGGGCACGTTGAGCTGACGGGCGATGATCGCGGTGTGGGAGGTGGGGCCGCCGAGCTCGGTGACGAGGGCGACGAAGTAGTTGGTATCGAGCGCTGCGGTGTCGGCCGGGGACAGATCGTCGGCGAACAGCACGACCGGGGAGGTCACGGTCGGCAGGCCGGGCTCTTCCTCGCCGCGCAGTTCGGCGATCACGCGGTCACGGATGTCACGCAGGTCGGTGACACGCTCCGCCATGACGCCACCAGCGGCCTCGAACATGGAGATGAACTTGGTGGTGGCGGCGACGACGGCGTAGTCCGCCGGCTGGCCGGAGTTGATGTTCTTCTTCACAGCCTTGCGCCAGCCGCGGTCGCGGACCATGCCGGCGGTGGCGGCGAGCACCTGCTTGGCTGCGCCTTCGGCGGCAGCGGAACGCTCGTCGAGGCGAGCGGCGACGGTGTCGGCAGCAGCCTCGAAGCGGGCGGTTTCTTCATCGCGCTGCTCTTCCGCGACCACGGGGCCGGCGGAGGGGAGCTCAGGGCGGGGGCGGATCCAGACAGCGTCGGCAAAAGCAATGCCGGGCACAACTGCAGTGCCCTTGATGACGGTATCGGAGGTCACATCATTCATGGGTGCGTTCCTGTCCTCACTTGTGGGTTTCTTTAAACATACCACCAATGTCGAGACACGATTCGGCAGTAACCAAAAACGGAATGTGGGAAAAGCAACATGTTTCTGTGGGTTTTCGGATGCGCTAGCGCCCGATCTGTGCTTAGATGTTGGTAAACCCTCAATGGTGACGAGTTTTCCCCACCATCCCGGGCTGTGGCATCAACGACCAAAACCAATGGAGGTGAGAATGCTCACAGTAAGAGAGCGGCGAAGTCACATCGCCGACCACATCGCCACCGTCGGACACGGCAGCGTCGCCGTGCTCGCCGAGCGCTACCAGGTCACCCCGGAGACCATCCGCCGCGACCTGTCGTACCTCGAACAGCAAGGCAAAGTCTCCCGCGTGCACGGCGGAGCCGTCTCCCTGGGTTCCAACGCCGCAGAGGAAACGTCCTACTGGCACAACGAACACGCCCACGCCGAGCAGAAACTCGCCATCGCCCGCGCGGCCGCAGCACTCCTGCCTGAGGGCACCGCCAGCATCCTCCTCGACGCCGGCACCACCACCGGGGCTCTCGCCGAAGCCCTCATCCCCCTCCACGCCGGCCACCGCTGGACCGTGGTCACCAACTCCCTACCCGCCGGAGCCACCCTCGCCGCGGCGGGCATGACGGGAGTCAACCTCATCGGAGGCACGATCAAGGCCTACACCCAGGCCGTCGTCGGCGAGCAAGCCACGGAAGCCATCCGCCAACTCCGCGCCGACTTCGCCTTCATAGGCACCAACGGCATCAGCACCCACCACGGCATGTCCACCCCCGACCCCGCGGAAGCCGCAGTGAAGCGGGCGATGGTCCAACATTCGCAGACGACCGTCGTCCTCGCCGACTCGTCGAAGTTCGACCAGGACTACCTGGTGACCTTCGCAGAGTTCGAGGACATCGACATCCTCGTCACCGACGATGGCCTCCCCACCGACTACCAGCACTTCCTCGAGTCCCACAACATTAAGGTTGTCCGTTCATGATTCTCACCCTCACCCCTAATCCCTCCACGGACCAGACACTGGTGCTGGGGGAACCGCTGCGCCGCGGCGCGGTGCAGCGCCTCCAGTCCACCATCGGCACCGCCGGCGGCAAAGGCATCAACGTCTCCCACGCCTGCGCGCTCGCCGGCCTGGACACCCTGGCACTGTTCCCTGCCTCCGGCAACGATCCCTTCCTCAAGCTCGTGACGGAGGACAGCATCCCGTATCAGGCCGTGTTTTTTGACGGCCGCGTGCGCACCAACATCACCATCACCGAACCGGACGGCACCACCAGCAAGCTCAACGGCCCCGGCCCGGAGCTCGACCACGCCACCATCGCCAAGCTGGAGGGCTTGCTCGTCGGCGCGGCGACAGCCGCCGACTGGGTCGTCATGGCTGGTTCCCTGCCGCCGGGTGTCCCCACCGACTGGTACGCCCAGCTCGTCTCCGAACTGCGCAGCCACCTCCCGCACGTCAAGATCGCCGTCGACACCTCCGACGCACCCCTGGTGGCACTCGCTGCCTCTCTCGACCACGGCCCCGGCCCGGACTTGATGAAACCCAACGGCATCGAACTCGGCCAGATCGCCGGCGTCGACGGCGAGGAGCTGGAGGCCCGTGCCCTCGAGGGTGATTTCGCCCCCGTCGTAGCTGCCGCCGCCAGCCTCGTCGATCGCGGTGTCACGGAGGTTCTCGTCACCCTGGGCGCTGCCGGCGCGGTTCTCGTCAACGCCCAGGGGGCGTGGCACGCCCAACCGCAGCGCATCGAGGTGGTCTCCACCGTCGGCGCCGGTGATTCCTCCCTCGCCGGCTATGTCATGGCCCGCCGGGGCGGCGCCGACGAAACCAAGGCGCTGCAGTCCGCCATGGCGTATGGCTCCACGGCCGCGTCCCTGCCCGGCACGACCATCCCCGCGCCCGACGATATTCACCCCGAAGACGTCACCGTCACCCGCCTGCCGCGGGACTAACCCGGTGCGTGGCATGCCGCGCACTGAGTGTCTCCCCCTCTCTTTTTCTCTGTGTTCGCTCTCCCACCCACCGTTGTGAACCAGTGGGCCGAGAGCCCGATCGTCCCTGAAGGACCCACCATGACTACCATCATCACCCCCGACCTGGTGCGGCTCGACGTCGATTTCGGCGCCACCCCCGCCGAGGTCATCCCCCAGCTGGCGCAGCTCGTCGCCGCAGCCGGCCGCGCCACTAACGCGCAGACCCTCGCCGCCGATGCTCTCGCGCGCGAAGCGAAGTCGGATACCGGCGTGCCGGGTGGCGTCGCCATCCCCCACTGCCGCTCAGAAGCGGTCACGGAACCGACGCTGGCGTTCGCGCGCCTCAGCCGCCCCGCAGCCTTTGGTGGCCCGGACGGCGACGCCGACCTCGTGTTCCTCATCGCCGCCCCGGCCGGCGGCGGCAAGGAACACCTGAAAATCCTGTCGAAGCTAGCCCGGGCGCTCGTGCGGAAGGACTTCATTGCGGCTCTGCGGGGTGCGGCCACCCCGGAGGATCTCGTCGCGGAGGTCACCGCCGTCCTCGACGCAGCGCCGAAGAAGAAGACGGCTCAAGCCGCTGCCGCCGCCCCTGCCGCGAGCCCCGCCGATTCCGCTGCCACCCGGATCGTGGCGATCACCGCCTGCCCGACGGGCATCGCCCACACCTACATGGCGGCCGATTCGCTCACCCAGACCGCGGCCGAGATGGATGGCGTCGACCTCGTCGTGGAGACCCAGGGTTCCTCCGCCGTGACTCCCCTGCCCGCTGACGTCATCGCCGCGGCGGATGCGGTGATCTTCGCCACCGACGTTGGGGTGAAGGATCGTGAGCGTTTCGCCGGCAAGCCCGTCATCGAATCTGGTGTGAAGCGCGCCATCAACGAGCCGCGCCTCATGATTGAGGAGGCTGTGGCTGCCTCCCGCAACCCGCAGGCACCGCGCGTCCATGCGGTGGCGGCCGCGCCCGCGGAAGCTGAGGCCGATTCGCAGCTCGGATGGGCCAAGCGCATCCAGCAGGCCGTCATGACAGGCGTGTCCTACATGATCCCCTTCGTCGCCGCCGGTGGCCTGCTGCTGGCCCTGGGGTTCCTCTTCGGCGGCTATGACATGGCCGGCGGCTGGCAGACGATCGCCACCGAGTACTCCCTGACGAACCTGCCGGGCCACGACGTCACCGTCGACGGGGTGCTCACGACCTTCGACCGCTCCGGGTGGGCGCTGTACCTCGGCGCGGTGCTCTTCGCGATCGGCCAGGCGGCCATGGGCTTCATCGTTGCCGCCCTGTCCGGCTACATTGCCTACGCGATCGCCGGCCGCCCCGGCATCGCCCCCGGCTTCGTCGGCGGCGCGATCTCCGTCACCTTGGGTGCCGGCTTCATCGGCGGCCTGGTCACCGGCATCCTCGCCGGCGTGATCGCCGCCTGGATTGGCAGCCGGCGCGTGCCCCGCATCGTCGGTTCCCTCATGCCCGTGGTGATCATTCCGCTGCTCACCTCCCTGCTCGTGGGCGCCCTGATGTTCCTGGTGCTGGGGCGTCCCCTGGCCAACATCATGACCGGCCTCGGCGACTGGCTGAACTCCATGTCCGGTTCCTCGGCGGTGCTGCTCGGCATCATCCTCGGCCTCATGATGTGCTTCGACCTCGGTGGCCCCGTCAATAAGGCCGCCTACCTGTTCGCCACCGCCGGCCTGTCGACCGGCGACGAGGCCAGCATGAAGATCATGGCCGCTGTCATGGCCGCCGGCATGGTGCCCCCGATCGCGCTGTCGTTGGCGACCGTGCTGCGCAAGAACCTGTTCACCCCCGCAGAGCAGGAGAACGGCAAGTCGGCGTGGCTGCTCGGCCTGTCGTTCATCTCCGAGGGTGCGATCCCCTTCGCGGCGGCGGATCCCTTCCGCGTCATCCCCGCCATGATGGCCGGCGGCGCGGTCACCGGCGCTCTGTCGATGGCACTCGGTGTGGGCTCCCGCGCCCCGCACGGCGGCCTGTTCGTCCTGTTCGCGATCTCCCCGTGGTGGGGCTTCCTGGCCGCGATCCTCGCCGGCACCGTCGTCAGTGCGGTGGCCGTGGTGGCGCTCAAGCAGCTGTGGCCCAACAAGGCGGTCGCCGCACACAACGCCGCCACCCACGCCGCCCACGCGGCCTAACCTCCCCACATACCCTCCTCGGCGCAGGCCTTCTCCGCCACCGCCACGAGGTCGCACGCAGCCCCCGCAGGTCCCTTCCGGCGGGGGCTGTCTGCGCGCCACCGCCCGCGTTCTTCGCTTCTCCTCGACGGCCCTTGCGGGCGCGCATCAGGGCATCAAGCAAGCAGAGTCGGGCACACCCCCACATCACTCAGCGGCTCCACCACTGCGGCACCCCGTGGGCCGCGGGCGTATTCTGCACGCCACTCCAGCTGAGCATCGGCGCACGTCAACGGCATCGCCCCATGACGGCTGTGGCATCGCCTGGCGCTGGGACCCAGCCGCAGACGCGCGCCCGCCTCGTGGCCGGCATGTGGGGGACGTGGCAGAAAAACCACATCCGGGCTAAGCTAGGTCACACCGGCGTGTGTATCCGGGGCACATCACAGCGACGCGCGGCGCACGCCGTGTTCGCCGCAGTGCACCAGCCCCGCCGCACACCCCTCATAACCCCGTGAACTCCCCTCCGGGTGCCGACGTTATATTGCGTGGCCTGCCACGACAGCATCCGGCACCGCCCGCTCCCACCCGCCGCTTCTGCGCGCGGCTGAGAATCCGGGTAGAAAGGGGGTCACACGTTACACGTCCTAGAAAGGTTTGCCACCATGGCTTCCAAGACCGTCACCGTCGGCTCCTCCGTCGGCCTCCACGCCCGCCCCGCCTCCATCATCGCTGAGGCTGCCAGCGAGTTCGACGAGGACATCTTCCTCGCTCTCGTTGGTGAAGAGGACGACGACGATCCCACCGAGGCTGCCTCCTCCCTCATGATCATGGCTCTCGGCGCGGAGAACGGCGACCAGGTCGTCGTCACCTCCGAAAACCCGGAGGCCGTGGAGAAGATCGCTGCCCTCATCGAGCAGGACCTCGACGCCTAACACCCCACTGGACTGACCCCGAAGGGCCAGTAACACGCACACCCCCGGTGGAACCGCCTTGGTTCCGCCGGGGGTGTCGTCTGTCCGCCCGCTCCCCTATCGCGTCGCTCCGGGGTGGCTGGCCCGCCGGTGGCGCCAGCGGGACAGGATCGTCACCGCACAGCACAACACCCCGGAAGCTCCACCCACGCGCCGTTGCCGTGACATGCGGCAGGATATCGGCACCGAGGAGTCCGGGGTGTTGCAGTGTCTGTCCGATCCGCGGGCTAGTAGCGGGCGCCCTTGCCCTCCCCGAGGACCTCGTAGGCCTTCTTCAACAGCGGGTAGACCACGATGATGCCGGCGGAACCCCAGGCAATACCCTCGAGCTCCACACCAAACACCGTCAGGGTGAGGTTGCCGATGCCGGCGATGAGCGCCACTGCGGCGGTGGTGAGGTTGACAGGGTTGTTGAAGTTCACGTCATTGTCCTGCCAGATGCGCACACCCAGCATGCCGATGAGACCGTAGAGCACGAGCGTCGCGCCGCCCAGCACACCCGTAGGAATGGTGAAGATCAGCGCCCCGAACTTCGGGATGAACGCCAACGCCACTGCCGTGGCGGCCGCCACCCAATAGGCGGCGGTGGAGTACACCTTCGTCGCCGCCATCACACCGATGTTCTCCGCGTAGGTGGTGGTGCCGGAGCCGCCGAAACCGCCGGCGAAAGTCGTCGCCAAACCATCGGCGATGAGCGCATCGCCCGCCAGGTCATCCAAGTTGCGGCCCGTCATCGCGGACACTGCCTTGACGTGGCCGACGTTCTCCGCGATGAGGACGATGACCACCGGCAGTGTCACCAGGATGGCAGAGAGCTCAAACTGCGGGGTGTGGAACTGCGGCAATCCCACCCACGGGGCGGCCGCAATGGTCTCCGAGGTGCCCTCCGGCAGCGCCCCATAGAGAGCGGCGAACACCCAGCCGACGATGACGCCGATGAGGATGCCGAGGCGGGCGACCATGCCGCGACCGGCAACGGTCGCCAGCAGAATCGTCACCAAGGTCACCAGCGCGACAAGCGGCTGTTCCGCAAAGTTCTTCGTCGCCGCCGGCGCCAAGTTCAACCCGATGAGCGCCACAATGGCACCCGTCACCGCGGGCGGCATCGCTGCATCGAGGACCCTCTTGCCGGCGACTTTCACCGCCACGCCGACGGCGATGAGGACGAGGCCCGCGACGACGATGCCGCCGAGCTGGGCGGCAATGCCGTCGCCCTGTGTCGCCATGAGCGGCGCGATGAACGCAAAAGAACTACCCAGGTAGGAGGGCAGGCGGTTGCGGGTGATGAGCAGGAACAGCATGGTGCCCAGGCCGCTGAACAGCAGCGTGGTGTTGACGGGGAACCCCGTCAGGGTGGGCACCAGCAGCGTCGCACCAAACATGGCGATGACGTGCTGCATGCCGATCCCGATCGTGCGGGACCATGCGAGTCGTTCTTCGGGGGCGACGACTGCGCCCGGTGCAATAGTTTTGCCGTCGCCGTGGACGGTCCAACCCCAGGAAGTGTTCACGAGCCGCCATTATCGCAGGCTGGCGGCGGGTGAAACAAAACCCGCCCCGGGACAAAGACGCACGGGTCGTTGTCACGGGGCGGGCGCGGCGCAGACGGCGCCGACGGCTGTTATCCGGTGCGGAGCGCCTTACACGGCGTCCTCGTCGGCGGGCAGGGGGTGTCCGTCGGCGTCGACGCGGAGGTGGCGCAGCTCCTGCGCCACCGAGCCCGGCAGGCGCACCTCCATGAGGGTGCCGTCCTCCCGGTAGGTTTCCTCCAGCACCGTGCCCTGCTCATGCAGGCGGGCGACAATGTCTCCGCGGGTGAACGGCACCAGCAGGGTGACGTGAGCGTCAAGGGAGTTGAGGAACAACTCCACCCGGGCCTCCAGCTCGGGGATGCCCTCCTTGGTTTTCGCGGACACAAACACACAATCATCGACGGCGTGGCGCAGCTCCGCAAGCACCAGGGGGTCTGCCGCGTCAATCTTGTTGACCACAATGATTTCCGGCGGGGCGTCCCCACCGGTCTCCCGCACAATGTCGGCGATAACGGTCCGCACCGCGTCGATCTGCTTGAGCGGGAAAGGATCGCTACCGTCCACAACGTGCAGCACGAGGTCCGCGTCGACGACCTCTTCCAGGGTGGAGCGGAAGGACTCCACCAGGCTGGTCGGCAGGTGCCGCACGAAGCCGACGGTGTCGGTGAACACCACGGCGCGGCCGTCGGCGAGTTCCGCGCGGCGGGTCGTGGGATCCAGGGTGGCGAACAGCGCGTCCTCCACCAGCACACCCGCCCCCGTCATCGCGTTGATGAGGGAGGACTTGCCGGCGTTGGTGTAGCCGGCGATCGCGATCTGCGGGATGGTGGAGCCCTGCCGCTTCGCCCGCTTGACGTCACGGGCGGTCTTCATGCCCGCCAGTTCTTTCCGCAGCTTCGCCATGTCCTGGCGCAGGCGGCGGCGGTCGGCTTCGATCTTCGTCTCACCGGGGCCACGCAGACCCACACCACCGTTCGAGCCGGCACGGCCGCCCGCCTGGCGGGACAGCGCCCCACCCCAGCCGCGCACGCGGGTGATGAGGTATTCCATCTGGGCGAGTGCGACCTGGGCTTTACCTTCCTTCGACTTCGCGTGCTGGGCAAAGATGTCGAGGATAAGCATGGTGCGGTCAATGACCTTGACGTCGAGCGCCTTCTCCAGGGCGATCATCTGGCCCGGGGACAGTTCGCCGTCGCACACCACGGTGTCGGAGCCCGTCGACTGGACGATCTCCTTGAGTTCCTTGACTTTGCCGGACCCGATGTAGGTGCCCGCGTCCGGCTTGTCGCGCTTCTGGTAGAGCATCTCGGTGACCTCGGAGCCAGCGGTTTCCGCCAGCGCCCGCAGCTCCTCCATGTTGGCGTCGATCTCCGCCAGGGTGCCGTGCGTCCACACCCCCACGAGCACCACCTTCTCCAGGCGCAGCTTGCGGTACTCCACGTCGTAGCCGTCGGACTGCTCCGTGTCGTGAATATTCGACCCACGGGTCAGCCGGCGCAGACTGGAGCGGGCCTCCAGGTCGAGTTCACCGGTCGTCGGCGCGTCGGGGGCTGGCTCCAGCAGGCTGTCGAGCGAATGGGCGGCGTCGGTGGCCGCGTCCCGCTGGGTGGTGGCGGTGTCCGTCATGTCGGCGAACGCCTCATCCAGCAGGCGCTCGCGTGCGGCATCCCCCGGGGAAACATTGTGATTATGTGCACTCATCAGGAGACCATTGTTTCATGCTGGGCTGAGGGGGCGCTACCTCCCGCAGGCACAATGGTGCAGGTCGCACCCGCCCGGCGCGCATGCCCTGAGCGAACACGCCCCCTGCCGGATGCTGGGGGTGGGTGTTGGCTGGGCGCGGGGCTACCATGGGCTGCATGGAATACGGACTTGCAAGCATTGGCATGAGTTTCGACACCTGGCAGCAGGCGATGCAGGCGGCGATCGCTTCCGGTCGCCTGGAGGTCACCGGGGAGATCCGGGGTGGCCAGCTGGTGCAGTTTTCTGATCCTTCGGGAGCGCAGCTCAACATGCTGGCGGTCGAGCCGTACGCCACCTATGCGGGGTTCGCGTCGACGGCGGCCGCGAATGCGCACGTGACGATGGTCAATGACGTGTTGGCGCTGGCGGAGATTGTGACGGATAACGGCACCCCGATCTCGACGATTACGTGCAACCTGGCCCAAGGCCCGCTGTTGGTGGAGGAGCCGACGTTGGAGTGGGAGCAGTTGGCGTTGACGGCGATGGGGATGGATGTGGCCGTGTTTGATAATTCGGAGGCGTTCCGGGCTGCCGGTGGGCAGGCTGTCGGCCTGGTGGTGTCGCAGGGCGCGGCGGTGGTGGCGACCGGCGATGGTTCCCGGGTGCCGGATGCGTCCGCGCAGATCGCGGTGGAAGTCGTCGGGGCGGAGTACCGCTACACGGCGCTGACGAATCAGCGTTTCATCCACCTGGATGTGATCTCCCCGGTTCCGATGGATGTGTGTATTCCGGATACGCCGGCGCTGCCGGCACCCGGGTCGATTGTGGCGGGCACGGCGATGCTGGTGGGCAGCATTAAGCCCCCGGCGGGGTGTGGCGACGGCGATGGCTGTGGTTCTGGTGGCTGTGGGTGCGGCTCCGGCGGGTGCGGTAGCCACTAAGGCACGACGCTGCGCCACCCGTGGTGCATCCCTTTTTCTCCCCGGCTTCACCCTCTGGGCGTGTGTGCACAATCGCTGCTGCCGTCACCGCGCCCAGGGGGTGGGGCCGGTGGCGTGTGGCGCCCTGTCTGCCACGGTCTCGTCGTACTCGTGACTGCCCGCGGCGGGATGCAGCCCCTCGGTGTGTTCGGCGTGCTGCGGGGCCTGGTGCGATGGTGCGTGTCAGCAGGCCGGGTGTTTTCAGTACCGTGGGGGTCGTAGACCCCTCCACGTTTGTCTTCATGTCCGCGCGAGGCCACCTGGCGCTCGCGCGGGGAAAGCCCGGTGAGTGACAGTGCCCGAGAATCGTTCCACCCTCCTGTGGATCCTGCTGTCCGCAGCCGCGGTGGCCTTCCTCGCCGCCGAGCTGCTGCGGCCCCTGGCGCTGCCCGCCTTTGTTGTCATCGTGTGCGGCACCGCCTGGCTCATTGCCCGCCAGCGGAGAACTCCCGCGGAAGGGGCCGCTGCGGGCTCGTTGCAGTTGGCTGCCCTCGAGTTGGGTGACGTGGTGGCTCAGTACGAGAGTTTTTGCGACGACATGGACGCGGATGCGGTCGCGAATCGAACACTGCACCGCCCCAGCCTCATGGACGGCGCGGTCGACAATGAGGATCTGCAGGATTTCTTTTTCCAGTACCGTACGGCCCGTCGTTTCCTCAACCGGCTGCCGGCCCGCATGGCGGCGTGTACGGACGCCCAGCAGATCGACAAGCTGCTGACCATCACCACTCAGCGCACCATGGCTCTGGACGAGGCATGGCGGCGGGCGTACCGCACTGCAGCGCACCTGGGGGTCGACTACCCTGCCCTCGGTGCGCCACGACCCCTGCGTGAGGACCACCCCGACGGCGGTGCCGACGACGGCACAGACGAGTCCTAGGCCGGCCGGGGCTTCGGCACGACTCCGCGGCAGCCCCGCCCACCGCAGCGGGGTGCCCGCGCGGGCAGGGGTGTCTTCGGGGACGCCCCCGGGATTAGCGGCGGGTCAGCGCATCCAGCTCGATGGAGCCGGTGGCGACGATGATCGACGGGCCGGTCAGGGTGCTGGTCTCCCCGTCGATGGTGACGACGACGTCGCCGCCGGGCACCCGCACGGTGACCGTGCCGTCCGCCAGGCCCTCGGCGGCCAGCGCTGCCCGGGCGGCCGCCACCGTGCCCGTCCCGCAGGAGCGGGTCTCCCCCGCGCCGCGTTCGTGCACACGCATGGTGGTGGCAAACTCCTCGCCCACCTCCCGGGCGGGGGTGAGGATCTCCACGTTGACGCCGTGGGGGAAGAAGTCCTCATCGAAGGCGATGGGCTGTTCCACGGGCAGCGCCGCCAAGCCTGCCTCGTCGAGTCCATCGACCACGCAGGCGAGGTGGGGGTTGCCCATGTCCACCCCGAGGCCGAAGAACTCCTGCCCGCCCACCCGACAGGAGGTGGTGCCCAGCACGCGGGCCGGCCCCATGCCGACGGTGACGGTGGCGTGGGTGGCAGTCTGGGCGCTCACGTGCACCGGCCGGGCGCCGGCCCGGGTGCCGACGACGAAGTCGCTGCCGGAAACCAGCCCGCGGCTAGCCACCCAGTGGGCGAACACCCGCACCCCGTTGCCGCACATTTCCGCAATGGTGCCGTCGGCGTTGCGGTAATCCATGAACCAGTCGTCGCCACTGACGCCGCTGGGGATGGAGTCCAACACGCCGTGGTCGACCAGCGCCTGGGTCGTGGCGACGCGCAGCACCCCATCGCCGCCAATACCGGCCCGGCGATCGCAGAGGGCACGCACGGTGTCGGGCCCGAGGTCGAGGTGGACGGCGGCGTCCGGAAGGATCACGAAGTCGTTTTCGGTGCCGTGGCCGATGGCGAAGGGAACTGCAGTCATGCGGACATTATGGCAAACCCCACCCGCACACCCGGCACTCCTCCCCGGCCCCGCTAGATGCCGAGGGCGGCGTGGGCGGCGGCAGCGACGTCGCCCGCGGCATCCAGCCACAGGGTGCGGGGGTCGCGCCGGAACCAGCTGCGCTGCCGGCGCACGTAGCGGCGGGTGCCGAAGGTGGTGCGCTCACAGGCATCGTCCACGGTCATCTCCCCTGCCAGCACCGCCAAGGCTTGGGCGTAGCCGATGGCCCGCCCCGCCGTGGACTCGGCGACCAGGCCCGCGTCGACAAGGCCGCGGGTTTCCTCCATAAGGCCGGAGTCGAACATCAGCTGGGTGCGCTGCGCGATGCGGGGGTTGAGGAACTCCGCCTCGGTTGCGAGCCCCAGGATCACGGTGTTCCACCGGGCGGGCGCGTTGACGGGCGGCTGGGAGGCGGCAAACGGCTTGCCGGTGAGCTCAATGACCTCCAGGGCGCGGACGGTGCGCCGGGGGTCGGCTTCTTCAATGATGGCGGCGGCTGCGGGGTCCACGGCCCGCAGCTCCTCGCGCAGCGCCGGCAACCCCTCCTGCGCCAGGCGGGCCTCCCAGCGGGCACGGACTGCGGGGTCCGTGGGCGGGAACTGCCAGTCGTCCACCAACGACTGGACGTACAGCATGCTGCCGCCGACGAGCAGGGGCACCTTGCCGCGGGACTGGATGTCCTCCACGGCGGCCACCGCCTGCTGCTGGTAGCGCGCCACGGAGGCGGTCTGCGTCACGTCGAGCACGTCGAGCAGGTGGTGGGGCACCCCGCACCGCTCCTCGAGGGAAAGTTTCGCCGTGCCGATATCCATGCCCCGGTAGAGCTGCATGGAGTCGACGTTGACGACCTCCCCGTCGAGCTGTTCGGCCAGCGCCAACGACAGCGCGGACTTTCCGCTGGCGGTGGGACCCACGATCGCAATCGGGCGCGGCAGCGTCGACTCCGCAGTCACGGTCGGGCACACGCCCCAGGCGGGTTGGGTCAAACTCGCGGCGGGGGACGTGGGCTGGGCGGGGGCGTCCATAAGAATGTGGGTTCCTTCGGGGAAGACAAAGGTGGGTCGCGGGCAGCGAGGGGGAAACTGTCGTGGCACCACGGGGGCGCGCCACAAGGTACTTTACGCACCTGCCGCAGACCATCGCGGCCGTCAGCACGCCACCCACCCAGGCTGGGACGCCCACCAGCACACCCGCCACAGCAAGGGTGGTGGCACCAGCACACGCCCCAGGTGCGGCTATGCCCAGGACGCGGAAAGAATCAGGCTAGACTTTTGTCTGTATTGCCGCACCCCACCTGCGGCAGCACTTCATTGTTTTTCATGCCCCACTGGCGGCAGACACCTTCGCAGGTGCCCCTGCCGGCAGTGGTGAGCCGGCAGCCGTGACGCGCGGCGCACACCCCACCCCACCCCTTGGAAGGCAGGTTGCAATGACCGCTCACCCCACCCCGAAGCCTGGGCCGCGCCCGGGTCCCCGCCCCGGCCAGGTGCGCAGCACCCCGGTGCCCGCCCCGGCCGCACGCCCGGCTGTGGGCGGCCGCCCGCAGGACTTTGGCCGTGTGGACGACGACGGGCAGGTGTTCGTCTTCACCGCCGACGGCGAGCGCAAGATCGGCGAATGGAAGGCCGGCACCCCGGCGGAAGGGTTGGAGCACTACGCGACCCGCTACGCGGATCTCGCCACCGAGGTCAATCTGCTCGCCGTCCGACTGACGTCCCACCCGGGTGAGGCGCAGCAGATCCGCGCGGCCGCCCAGGCGCTGCGCGAGGGGCTGCCGGAAGCCACCGTCATTGGCGACATTCCCGCCCTCGACGCTGAGTTGCAGGCCATCATCGACGCCTCCGGGCAGGCCGAGGCCCAGGCCAAGCAGGCGAAGGCGGAACGCCGCGCCCAGGCCATCGCCCGCAAGGAAGCACTCGCCGCCGAGGCAGAAGACCTGGCGGCGAACTCCACCGAGTGGAAGAAGGCCGGCGATCGTTTCCGCACCATCTTGGAGGAGTGGAAGACGATCCGCGGGATTGAACGCTCCACCGACGAGGAATTGTGGAAGCGCTACGCGAAGGCGCGCGATGCGTTCAACCACCGCCGCGGCGCGCACTTCGCGGAGCTGGACCGCACCCGTGCGGCAGCCCGCCGCGCCAAGGAGGACCTGGTGGCCCGGGCGGAAGCGCTGAAGGATTCCACTGACTGGGCGGAGACCGCGCGCGCCTTCAAGCAACTGATGGACGAGTGGCGGGCCGCTGGCCGCGCCAGCCGCGACCACGATCAGAAGCTGTGGGAGGCTTTCCGCGCCGCCCAGGATCATTTCTTCGCCGCCCGCAACAAGGTCACCGAGGAAAAAGACGCCGAGTTCGCCGCGAACGCCGACGCCAAGGACGCGCTGATCGCCGAGTACGGCCCGAAGATCGACCCCGAGGCCGACATCGAGCACGCCCGCACCCTCCTGCGGGAGCTGCAGGACAAGTGGGAAAACATTGGCTTCGTGCCCCGCCAGCGGGTGCGCGAATTCGAGGACAAGATCGCCGCCATCGAGCGCCGGGTGGCCGACGCCGCCGATGCGCAGTGGCGGCGCACCGACCCCGCCGCCCAGGCGCGGGCCGCCCAGTTCACCGCCAAGGTCGCAGAGCTCACCCAGCAGGCCGAGGCGGCGGAGGCCGCCGGCAAGAGCGCGAAGGCCGCCACGCTCCGCGAGCAGGCACAGCAGTGGCAGCAGTGGGCCGACGCCGCCGCCAACGCTGTCGACAACCTCTAACCCGCCCACACACGCCACAGCCCCCGGCGGGGCTGCCCCACACGTGTCATCGTGTCGGGATGCCCCGCCGGGGGCTTCGCGCTTGCCTGTCCGATCCTGCCGGGACTACTGCTGCGTGCGGCGGCGGCGCGCGGCGCGGGCGCGTCGATCATCGACGAGGACGGAGTTCTCGGTCGCACGCTGCTGCTCCTGGTGCAGAATCTCGTCCTGCACGCTGGCCACAGCATCCGGGGCTGCGGGTGCGCTGCGGAGTTCCGCCATCGCCCGCTGCAGGGCGCTGCGGCGGAAGACGACGATGCTCAAACAGACGGCGACGATCGTCACCGACACCGCACCGATGACCAAGCCGATGCTGGGGCCGGACCCCGGCTCCGTCGGCGGGCGGGACTGCCGCATCCAAATCGCAAACAGGGAGTAGAACATCGCCGCGCCACTCGTCGCCCACGCGGCCAGCGCAATACCCATCGAGCGGGTCACGACCGTCGCCACGGTGAGCAGGAAGGGGCCGATGATGGCCAGCCAGATGTAGATCCGCTCCGGGACGGTGGTGACATAGGCGCGGGCAGTATCCGAGAAAAACAGCACATCGAGGCCAATCACCCGGCCAGAGTGCGGCAAGAACAGGGACACAAACACCCCCATCATGCCGAGCACGATCGGCAATAGCAGGGGCCCGATGACCACGGTGCGGGCGGCGGCCCGCTCCGCGGCTTTCGTATCCCCATCGAAGGCCGCCACGTGGCGGGCGACACGGGAGCTCGCGCTCGACGAGGGTGAAGCTTCAGCACTGGGGGAAGTCATTGCACCATCCTAACCCGCGCCCCGCGCGCCCCCGCGCGGCCACCACCGTGACACACACATCCGCCCCCGGCCAGCACGACAGGCGGCCGGGAGCGCGACCACGAGGTGACGGCCGCTAGCAGGAGCCGCAGCCCCCGGAGGAGGGCTGCGCGGGGGCCGCACCGATGCGCGGCATGCCCAGGCCGACTCCGATCGGCGCGGTCGTCGGCACCGCACCTGCTTCGGAGTTGTCGCCGGCGCGGGTGCGACGGTGGCTGAGCACCGGCTCATCCGCCAGCAGGTAGTGCGCGGCACCGCCGGTGACCCGGGTGGTCACAATGTCGCCGGGGCGGATCTTCCCATCAATCGCACCCTCGGGGCGGAAGTGCACCAGCCGGCCGTCACGGGCGCGCCCCGAGATCCGGTGCGTTTCGTGGTTCTTGCGGCCACCGTCGGCCTGCACGAGCAGCTCCACCTCGGTGCCGACGAGCGCCAGGTTTTCCTCCAGGCTGATGCGCTCCTGCAGCGCCATGAGGCGTTCGAAGCGCTCCTGCACCACAGCCTTCGGAATCTGCTCGGCGTACTCGGCTGCGGGGGTGCCCGGGCGCGGCGAGTACTGGAACGTAAACGCTGAGGTAAACCGGGCCTTCTCCACCACGTCGAGGGTGGCCTGGAAGTCCTCCTCGGTCTCCCCGGGGAAACCGACGATGATGTCGGTGGTGATCGCTGCGTGCGGCAGCTTGGCCCGGACTTCTTCGAGGATGCCCAGGAACTTCTTCGAACGGTAGCTGCGCCGCATCTCTTTGAGCACCTTGTCGGAGCCGGACTGCAAGGGCATGTGCAGCTGCGGGCAAATGTTGGGGGTTTCCGCCATGGCGTCGATGACGTCGCTGGTGAACTCCGCGGGGTGGGGGCTGGTGAAGCGGACGCGCTCCAGGCCCTCGATCTCGCCGCAGGCGCGCAGCAGCTTACTGAAGGCGGAACGGTCGCGCTCGACCTCGGGGTCGGCGAAGTTCACGCCGTAGGCGTTGACGTTCTGCCCCAGCAGCGTCACCTCAGTCACCCCCTGGTCGACCAGGGCCTGCACCTCGGCGAGGATGTCGCCCGGGCGGCGGTCGACTTCCTTACCTCGCAGGCTCGGCACGATGCAGAACGTGCAGGTGTTGTTACAGCCCACGGAAATCGACACCCAGCCGGCGTAGGCCGACTCGCGTTTCGCAGGCAGCACCGAGGGGAACTGCTCGAGCGCGTCGACGATCTCCACCTGGGCCTCATCGTTGTGGGCCGCCCGGTCGAGCAGTGCCGGCAGGGAGCCAATGTTGTGCGTGCCGAACACGACATCCACCCACGGGGCTTTCTTCACGACCGTGTCGCGGTCCTTCTGCGCGAGGCAACCACCGACGGCGATCTGCATGCCCGGGTGCTCGTCTTTGACGGCCCGTAGCTGGCCGAGGGTCCCGTACAGGCGATTGTCGGCGTTTTCCCGCACCGCGCAGGTGTTGAACACCACCAGGTCAGGTGTGGTGTCCTCGGCGGCGGCGGTGTAGCCGGCGGACTCCAACAACCCGGAAAGACGCTCGGAATCGTGCACGTTCATCTGGCAGCCGAAGGTGCGCACCTCGTAGGTTTTCGCGGGGCGCTCCTGGCTGGCGGGGCTGGTCACTGCGGTGGTAGTGGGTGAAGACACGGGCGGTAAGTGTAGAGCACGGCCACGCCGGGGTGCATCTCGCCGTCGGCGCACAAAAGCGGGGGTGAGCAAAACGACAGCGACGACACCCCTTTCCGCACCAGGCAGGCGACGTTCTCCTTAATCCACTTCCCCACCACCACCTCCCACGCGGCGACCGGGCTGCCATCCCCTTGGAGGATGGCCGCCCCGACCGACGTGATGACACGCCGAGAAGCCCGCTGGGTGCGCTCAACGTGGTCGCGCCGCAGGCACCACACGTGTGCCCGCGCCCAACGCGGCGGTTGCCTCCCGCACCGCCCAGCCGCTCACCCGGACGGCGCAGCACCCCCGGGGGTGCTGGTGTCAGCTGCTGTTCACACCGGATTTCCACGCGATCCACACCACCCACCCTTGCGCTTATGACTCAGCACACACTAGCGTGGGTGCATGGCAGAAGCAGCACACGAGACCATGATCCGCATGGTGGACGTCAACAAATACTTCGACGACTACCACGCCCTCCGCGACATCAACCTCTCCGTCCCGCGCGGCCAAGTCGTCGTCGTCCTCGGCCCCTCTGGCTCCGGCAAGTCGACCCTGTGCCGGACAATCAACCGCTTGGAAACCATCGACTCCGGGGAGATCTTCGTCGACGGGGAACGCGTGCCCGAGGAGGGGGCGGCACTGGCCCGCCTGCGCGCCGACGTCGGTATGTGCTTCCAATCCTTCAACCTCTTCCCCCACCTGACGATCCTCGACAACGTCACCCTCGCACCCCGCAAGGTGCGCAAGACGCCGAAGGAGGAGGCAGAGCAGCAAGCCATGGCGCTGCTCGACCGGGTGGGGATCGCCTCCCAGGCGAAGAAATACCCCGCGCAGCTGTCCGGCGGGCAGCAACAGCGCGTCGCCATCGCCCGGGCGCTCGCCATGAACCCGAAAGTCATGCTGTTCGACGAGCCGACCTCCGCGCTCGACCCGGAGATGGTCAACGAGGTCCTCGACGTGATGACGGGCCTCGCGGAGGAAGGCATGACCATGCTGTGCGTCACCCACGAGATGGGTTTCGCCCGGAAAGCAGCCGACCGCATTCTGTTCATGGCGGAAGGCAGCATCGTGGAAGACAGCGACCCCGCCACCTTCTTCGACAACCCCGCCACGGACCGCGCCCGCGACTTCCTCAGCAAGATCCTCGGCCACTAGCGGCCCGCGAAGGAGACACCATGACCCACCATCCCCACCCCACCAGACACCGGCTGCGCCGCTGGGCGACAGCCACCGTCGCCCTGGTTGCCAGCATCCTCGTGGGAGGCAGTCTCGCAGCCTGCGGGTCCACAGAACCCCGCAGCCTCGTGCAGTCCATCGACTCCGGCCACGTTATCCTCGGCACCAAATACGACCAGCCGGGACTCGGCTTGCGTGAACCCGACAAGACGATGACGGGCTTGGACGTGGATATCGCCACCTACGTCGTCAACCACATCGCCGACGCCCGGGGCGTCGACCACCCACGCATCACCTGGCGGGAAACCCCCTCCGCGCAGCGCGAAACGCTCATCAAAAACGGCGAGGTCGACATGATCACCGCCACGTACTCCATCAACGCGGCCCGCGCCCGGGTCGTCAGTTTCGGCGGCCCCTACGTCATCACCCACCAGGCGCTCCTCGTCCGCGACGACGACACCCGCATCAGCACCCTGAAGGACCTCGACGGCGGGCTCAAGCTGTGCTCCGTGACGGGCTCCACCCCGGCACAGAAGGTCAAGAAGGCCCTGCCGGGCGTGCAGCTGCAGGAGTACGACTCCTACTCCTCCTGCGTGGAAGCACTCCACCAGAAGAAGGTTGACGCGATGACGACCGACGCGACCATCCTCTACGGGTTCGCCACCCAATACCCCGGCGAATTCCGGGTCGTGGACATGACCAACGCCGACGGCACCCCGTTTACCACCGAGTACTACGGCATCGGGCACTCCCTCGGCGACCTGGCCTCCCAAGACGCCATCAACACCGCCCTCAAAGAGCTCGACAGCAGCGGCGAATTTGAGCGCCTCGTGAAGAAAAACATGGGCGACGCCACCGCCAACATCACCCCCGGCGACCCCGGCGACCTGAGGTTCCTCAACGACTAAGGCGCGGCACCACCGCACCCCACGTCTCCTTCCCACCCGCCCACCACCGACCACCCAAGGAGTCCCACCACATGCAACAGTTGTGGACTGACCTCGGCGGGAGCCTGTTCGCGGCCTTCTGGATCACCATCAAACTGACCGTCTACTCGGCGATCGGGGCGATGATCCTCGGCACCATCCTCACAGCGCTTCGCGTCTCCCCCGTGGCCATCATGCGCCGACTGGCCACCATCTACATCTCCACGGTGCGCAACACTCCCCTGACGCTCATCGTGCTGTTGTGCTCGATTGGCCTGTACCAAAACCTCGGGCTCACCCTCGCCCCCGACAACGACCACTTCATCACCACCAACAACTTCCGACTCGCGGTCCTCGGCTTCGTGATCTACACCAGCGCTTTCGTGGCCGAGTCGCTACGCTCCGGCATCAACACGGTGCACTTCGGGCAGGCGGAAGCCGCCCGCGCCCTCGGCTTGAGCTTCCCCCAGATTTTCGGCTCCATCATCTTCCCGCAAGCCCTGCGGGCGGCGGTGGTGCCGCTGGGCAACACGCTCATCGCGTTGACAAAGAACACCACGATCGCCTCGATGATCGGCGTAGCCGAGGCCTCCTTGTTGATGAAGTCGACCATTGAAAACCACGCCGACCACCTCTTCGCAGTGTTCGGCCTGTTCGCACTGGGCTTCATGGTGCTGACCCTGCCAATGGGCCTGGTGGTCAGCCGATTGTCGTCCACGATGGCGGTGAAGAACTCATGACCACCCGCGCTACAGTCCTCTACGACGCGCCCGGCCCCCGCGGCCGGCACCTCAACCGCATCCTCACCTGGATCACTGCGGCGATCACTGTCGCCGTGGTGCTGTGGACGGGCCGCGTCCTACAGTCCAACGGCCAGCTCACCGCAGACAAGTGGGAACCCTTCACTTTTGCCACGACCTGGACGACCTACATCCTGCCGGGCTTGTTCGGCACCATCAAGGCCGCCGCCGCGTCGATCGTCCTGTCCCTCGCGATGGGTACCGTGTTGGGCTTGGGACGGCTGAGCCCCCGCCGGAGCCTGCGCGCCCTGTGCGGCATCATCGTGGAGTTTTTCCGCGCCATCCCGGTGCTCATCCTCATGATCTTCGCGTACCAGGCGTTCACCAAGTACGCCCTGGTGCCCTCCTCCCAGCTGGGTTTCGCCGCGGTGGTGTTCGGCCTGACGATGTACAACGGTTCCGTCATCGCCGAGATTCTGCGCTCCGGCATCCGTAGCCTGCCGCGCGGCCAGGTGGAAGCCGCCCAGGCGCTGGGATTGAGCCATCGGCAGACGACGTGGTCGATCCTGCTGCCGCAGGCGGTGGCCGCGATGTTGCCGGCGCTCATCGCCCAAATGGTCATCGCGCTGAAAGACGCGGCCCTGGGCTACCAGATCGGCTACGTGGAGCTGGTGCGCTCCGGTATCCAGTCGGCGTCCTACTACCGGAACTACCTCCCTGCGCTCGTCGTGGTCGCGATCATCATGATCGCGCTCAACTACACCTTGACGACGCTCGCGGAGCGCATCGAACGCCAGCTGCGTGCCGGCCGCGCCCGGAAAAACATTGTGGCCGCCGTGCCGGAGCACAAGGACCAGGGCGTGGAGACCAAGGACCGTGCCACCGTGGACTGGCACGACCCCGCCCACAGGGACCTGCGCAGCACCGCCGAATAGCGGCGAGCAGTCGTGTGCTCCTCCCCGACGACAGTGCCCCCTGCACAGTCCATGTGCAGGGGGCGCTTGAGCATCCGCGAGCGGAGTTCGCCGCACGGAGGTGGCCGCAACGCGCGGGTGACACGTGCTTAGTCGTCGTCGTATCCGGGGGCGCCGCCGAGGTCGTCGATCCGCTGGTCGAGTTGCTCCCGCGCCACGCTCAGGCTCATGCCTTGCGGGTAGCCACGGCGGGCAAGGACACCCACGATGCGCCGCAGTACCTTCTGGTACTCCTCGTAGCTGGCGGGTGCGACCGTGACGCTGCGGGCTTTCTTCGCCGCGAGCGTGGTCGCGACGGCGCGTTCGTCCGCATCATCGATCATCGCCAACGCCTCCTCCTGCAGCTCGGCTGAGATCAGTTTCTCCGCGAGCTCACGCCGAAGAACCGCCCGCGACTTGCCCTTGTGGTGGTGGCGTTGGCGCACCCACTCGCGCGCAAAGTGGGCGTCATCGAGCAGGCCTGCGCGCTGAAGATCCTCCACCACCTCGTTGACCACAGCCGTCGGCAGGTCGAGGTCTTTCAGCCGCTGCCGCAGCTCTCCCACCGACCGTGCCCGGTGGTCGAGCAGTTTCAGCGCCCGTGACCACACGGCTGCTTTCTGGTCCTCCCACTCAGCATCAAAGAAGGTCGAGCCGTCGGACTGGGAGATCTCCTCCAGTGCGGCGGCAAGCGCGGCAATCGTGTCTTTCTGCGGGTCGGCGGGGCGATCGGAGCTCATCAGCACACTCCTGGGAAACGAGGCGGGAGACGTCAGGGGGAAGCCCCCTGTGCTGCTCTGCGACTCGGGGACGAAAGAGAGCACAGGGGGCGTGATGCCCGTGTGGGGCGATGCCACCGAAGAGGCGAGGGGCCGATTACTCCTCGGCACCATCCTCATCGTCGAAGTCGACGTTGGGGACGACGTCGATGGGCTCGTCGCTCAACTCGTCGTTCTTGGCATACTCGCCGACGCCGAGCTTTTCGAAGATCTTGCGCTCGATCTCGTCGGCGATCTCCGGATTCTCCTTGAGGTGGAGGCGGGCCTTTTCCTTACCCTGGCCGAGTTGGTCGCCTTCGTAGGTGAACCAGGAGCCGGACTTCTTCACGAAGCCATTCTCCACACCGAGGTCGATGATCGAGGACTCACGGGAAATGCCCTCGCCGTAGATGATGTCGAACTCGGCGACCTTGAAGGGCGGGGAGACCTTGTTCTTCACGACCTTCAGCTTGGTGCGGTTACCGATGGCATCGGCACCGTCCTTCAGGGTCTGGATGCGGCGCACGTCGCAGCGCACGGAGGCGTAGAACTTCAGCGCCTTACCACCGGTGGTGGTCTCCGGGGAGCCGAACATCACACCGATCTTCTCGCGCAGCTGGTTAATGAAGATGGCGGTGGTGCCGGAGTTAGACAGCGCACCGGTCATCTTGCGCAGCGCCTGGCTCATGAGTCGGGCCTGGAGACCGACGTGGCTGTCGCCCATTTCACCCTCAATTTCGGCCTTCGGGGTCAACGCCGCCACGGAGTCGATGACGATGATGTCGATCGCGCCGGAACGGACCAGCATGTCGGCAATCTCGAGGGCCTGCTCACCGGTATCCGGCTGGGAGACCAGCAGGTCGTCGGTGTTAACGCCAAGCTTGCGGGCGTAATCGGGGTCGAGCGCGTGCTCGGCATCGATGAAGGCGGCGATACCGCCGGCCTTCTGGGCCTGTGCGACGGCGTGGAGAGCCACAGTGGTCTTACCGGAAGACTCGGGGCCGTAGATCTCGATGACGCGGCCACGGGGGAAGCCACCGATGCCGAGGGCGATGTCGATGGCGGTGTTGCCGGAGGAGATGGCCTTGATCGGCGGGCGAGACTCGTCGCCCAGGCGCATGACGGCGCCCTTGCCGTAGTCCTTCTCAATCTTCTCCAGGGCGGTGGCAAGCGCCTTCTGGCGGTCGTCGCCCGCCGCAGCAGTCTTCGTGGTCTTCTTTGCAGCCATGGGTGGTTCCTTTACGAACGATGGTCGTCAGTGTCGTGTTTTCTGTGATGCGCGCGGGCCGGGTGAGGCGTACCGCGAGGATTCGTCGAGTAAGCCTAGGCGGCGCGGCGGGAACTGCAGGCAACTATACACGCTCAGATGTTCGAGTCCAATCATGTTACCGTCAGGCCACTTCACTGCACGTGGGCGGGGTTTCCCACCACCTGGCAGCTTCCACACGGCCTGGAACGCTGGAAATGTTCGAACGCCTCGCAGTCATCACAGAGGGATTCTTCTCGCCGCCACACCCCGGGCGCGCTCGCCCACGGCGCGACGACATGCCCTCACCCTACGGCGGGGTGCGCCCACACCGCGCAGAATCCCCATGCCCGCTGTGGATAACCCGCACGCCGGCGCGTGAGCTGTGGATAACCACCGACGCGGCCGCAGCCCACCCGCAGGATTAGTGCGCGTCGTTTCCCCGATCGGGCCCGAGGCGACGATCTTCCGGCACCTGGAAGTCCTCGCACAGCGCCCACCACACCTCGCGGGGCGTGACCCCGCGATCGAGGAGCTCCGCCGGGGTGCCGCCCAGCGTGGACAGCACATGGCTGGAGACGATGAATGCACCGTGGGCCGCACCGAACTCGTGGGCCACACAGTCATGAAATTCTTGCAAACGCATGCTGGGGATTATATGCGCCCGCCGCCTAGCTCTCCCCCTGCTTCCCCACCCGCGGAGCGGCACGCCCCGCGCGCAAACATCTCCCCTGAGCAGGGCAATGTTCTAACACTGTTCAACTCCCGCAGGATCGGGGGCAAAACGTTTTAGGATTCCGATATCCATCATGCAAAAATAGCCGCATGACTTCTACACCTCAACGCACCATCGCGACGACAGCGGTGTTCGCTGCACTGATCATCGCCTCCAGTCTCGTGTCCATCCCGGCCCCGGGCGGCGTGCCGATCGTGCTGCAAAACGCGTTCTGCGTCCTGGCCGGCCTGGTGCTTGGCCCGAAGCGCGGCACCCTGCCTGTCGTGGTGTTCCTCGTCCTCGGCCTCGTGGGCCTGCCGGTGCTTCCGGGCAGCCGCACTGTGCTGTCGGCGATCGCGGGCCCGACGGCCGGCTACCTCATCGGCTACCTGTTCTCCCCCATGGTGGCGGGCCTGCTGTCTGCCCCGTTCCTGCGGAAGCCCAACAAGGCGGTCATGACGTTTGGCGTGGCACTCGCGTGCCTGCTGACGATCGTCGTCCAGTACATCTGCGGCGTTGCTGGCCTCATGGTGGTCAGCGGCATGTCCTTCGGCGATGCGGTTGTCGCGCAGCTGACCTACATCCCGGGCGCCATCATCAAGACGATCGTCATGACGATCGCGACGGTGGCCGTGCTCCGGGCACTGCCGGGCATCCGTGAGGACCTCCAGCGCACCCCCACCGCTGCCGCCCATGTCTAAGGTCGTCTTCGACTCCGTCTCCTACACCCCGCCGCAGGCGGAGCGCCCCATCCTCAAGGATGTCGCCATTGAGTTGGCTGAGCGCCGCGTCGCCATCGTCGGTGCGAATGGCGGCGGCAAGTCCACGTTCGTCCGCATGATCAACGGCCTCTACGCGCCGAGCGCGGGCCGCGTCACCGTCGACGGGGTTGACCCGCAGGTCGACGGCAAGCAGGTGCGCCGCAGCGTCGGTTTCGTCTTCGCCGACGCCGACAATCAGATCATCATGCCCACCGTCGAGGAGGACGTGGAGTTCTCCCTGCGGCGCACGGTGAAGGACAAGAAGGAACGGGCCGCCCGGGCGCACGCCGCGCTGGAGCGTTTCCACCTCGCCGCGCGGGCCACCCAGTCCCCGCACACGCTCTCCGGCGGGCAGAAGCAGATGCTGGCGCTCGCGAGCGTGTGCGTCATGGAGCCGAGCCTGATCATCGCCGACGAGCCCACCACCCTGTTGGACTTGCGCAACCGGCTGCACCTGCGGGACGTCTTCGACGAGTTGGAGCAAACCCTCTACGTCGTCACCCACGACCTGGATTTCGTCTCCGGGTTTGATCGGGCCTTGTGCATCGACGAGGGCGCCATTGTCGCCGACGGGGAGGTCGACGAAGTCCTGCGCTTCTACACGCGCCGCATGGGCGGTACCGCATGAGTCGGCGGCGCACCACCCAGATTCATCGTGCCTTGGTCGACCAGGCGATGCTGGGCACCTACGTGCCCGGGCGCACGTGGATCCACCGACTAGGCCCGGGCTGGAAGATGCTCGCCCTCATCGCGATCATCATCAGCATTTCCTTCATCTTCCGCTCCCTGCCGGTCGCCATCGGGGCCTGTGCTGCGGCGGCTGTGTGCTACGTGATCATTCGGGTGCCGTGGCGGACCGCCCTGTCCCAGCTGCTGCCGCCGCTGCCGGTGTTGGTGTTCTTCACGGTGTTCACCGGGATCTTCGAGGGCTGGTATGCGGCCTTCACCCTGTTGTTCGTCCTGTATGCCTGCATCGCCTTCGCCACGATCGTCACCTTGACGACGCCTGTGGCCCGCATGCTCGACTCCCTCGACCATGCCTTGGCGCCGCTGCGACGCTTCCACGTGCCGACGGAGTCCATCACTTTGGTGCTCGTGCTGACGATTCGGCTGATCCCCGTGCAGTTGCAGGCCTTCGCCGATGCTGTGGACGCCGCCCGCGCCCGCGGTGCCGGGTTCTCCACGACGGCGGTGCTCGTGCCCGTGCTGGTGCGCAGTATTCGTCGTTCCCAGCAGCTGGGCGACGCACTCGTCGCCCGCGGCGTCGGCGACGACTAGTCAGCACGTCCTCACGCCCCTGGGGTGCCGGCGGCAGAGCCCGCCCACGGCCAGCGCCCCCGGGTGCACCCAGGAAGAAAGCCCCCTGACGCTGAAGCATCAGGGGGCTTGGTGCATGCGCCGGGATCCAACCGGCGGGGCACAGTGGTCTTTTAAGACTCGCCGCGGAGTTCACGCATGCGCTGCGCGACGGCGTCCTGGTTGACAGTCGGGGTGGCCGACTCGCCAGCGGGCAGGGAACTCTGCTGCGGGGCGGAGGTGAGCTCGCCGCTCATCTCGGCGCGGATCTGCTCCAGGCGGGAGTGGCCCGCCATCTGGATACCGGCCTGCTCGACCTCGTTCATGCGGCCCTGGACGGTGTTTTCCGCGAGCTCAGCCTGGCCGAGTGCGTTGGCGTAGCGGCGTTCGATCTTCTCGCGCACCTGGTCGAGGTTCGGGGAGGAGGAGTTGGCGGTCAGGGAGTTCATCGACTGGATGGACTCGGAGACCTTCTCCTGCATCTTGGCCTGCTCCAGCTGGGACAGCAGCTTGGTGCGCTCAGCGACCTTCTGCTGCAGGGCCATGCTGTTGCGCTCCACGGCCTGCTTGGCCTGGGCGGCCTGCTTGAGAGCCTGGTCATGGAGGTGCTTGGTGTCCTCCACGGACTGCTCGGCGGTCACCAGCTGGGCGGCGAACGCCTCTGCAGCGTTCTCGTACTCCGTCGCCTTCGTCAGATCGCCGGCGGCACGCGCCTTGTCGGCCAACTGCAGTGCCTGGCGGGTGTTACCCTGCAGCTTTTCAATGTCCGCCAGGCGGCGGTTGAGCTGCATCTCCAGCTGACGCTGGTTGCCGATGACCGCGGCGGCCTGCTGGGACAGTTCCTGGTGCTGGCGCTGCGCTTCGTCGATCGCCTGCTGAATCTGAATCTTCGGATCAGCGTTCTCTTCGATCTTGGAATCGAACAGGGCCATGAGGTACTTCCAAGCCTTGCTAAACGGATTCGCCATGATGTGGTGCTTTACGCCTTTTCGGTAAGGGATAGATGTCGTGCGGCACGGCAGTCGTGCCTCGCCAGCTGCGCCTGCGCGGCTGGCATGCGTTCTCCCCAGTTTAGCGATGCCGCCCCTGCTCTGTCGACGCGCGCGGGCAGGGTCACAGGCATCTCACAGCACGCCTGCGGCAACACGAGGGGGAAACGACCAGCGCCCACACCGGGCGTGAGGCACACACATCACGTGTGCTGTCTCTACTTGCCGGTGTGGGCGTCGGTGAGAAAAAGAAATGAGTCGTCATGCCCTTGAGGTGCCTGTGTCAGGCGCAAGGGGTGTGTGCGGGCTACACCGCTGCCAGCGAGGGCTCCGTGTGGGCCACCGCCATCGTTCCGGCCGCTTCAATCACCACATCCGACACCCGCACGCCGAGGGCGTGACAGACGGAGGCGAGAAGCTCGGAGGAGACTTCCTTCCGACCGCGTTCCAACTCAGAAAGGTAACCGGGGGACACCCGGGACTTCTCTGCCAGTTCACGCAGGGTGATGTTCCGCTCGGAACGGAAAGCGCGCAATGCACCACCGAGCGCTTCGCGCAGGAGCGGCTCGGCGGCCGGTCGGGGTTCGACCGGCGTATCTAGAAGAGCAGAGTATTTAACCATCACTGAGCTTAACGCCCGTGGCGGGGTTTTTGTTCCCACCCCACTTTTTCGGCCACACGCTGCACAAACAGGCACACAGTCCGGGCCGCCCGTTATCACTCGCGATGCTCGAGTGCTAACTCGGCGACAGGAGTCTGCCCCAGGGTGTGCAGCAGCACCACGAGCGCGCCGATCACCGCCTGCAGGCGGATGTAGTCGCGCCCGCCCTGCAGCAGCTGCGTGGCATCGACGGCGCCGCGCTCCCACGCGGGCTGACCGCCAGTGCACAGCTGCGGGGTGACCTGGACGGCGCGGACCGCATCGGCGGTGGCAATACCGAGCCACACTTCCCCCACCGGGTGCCCGTCTTGGGTCGTCGGCCCGGCGACCCCGGTGAGTGCCACCCCGATGTCCGCCCTCAGCCGCCGGGCTGCGCCCGCGGCCATCTGCCGGGCGACCTCCGGGTCGACGGGGCCGGTGGCGGCCAGCGCCTCCGGGGCCACGCCAGCGAGAGTCGCCTTCGTCTGCGTCGCATAGGTCACCAATCCGCCGCGCAGGACCTCACTGGCACCCGACACCGACGCCAGGGTGGCGGACACCAGCCCAGCGGTGAGCGACTCACAGGTCGCCAGCGTGCGCCCCTGGGCGGTCGCCGCGTGAACGACCTGGGTAGCCAACTGCTCCGCCCGCTCGCGCAGCGCCTCGACTCCCCCGCCATGCACCGCCCGGTCGGCACTCATCGGGTGGTCGTCTCCACGCCAGCCGGGTCCGTGGTGTCGTGAGCGCCGGTGCCGCGGAAAGAATCCCACAGGTACTGCAGACCCGTGACCACAGTGACGAGCACCGCCGCGTACATCACCCACAGGAAGGGGCCATGCAGGCTGTCCGAGTGCGGCAGCAGCAACAGCGCCACCGCCAGGGCCTGCAGGGTGGTCTTCACTTTGCCGCCCTTACTCGCCGGCACCACGACACCGCGCCGCAGCAGCACCATGCGCCACAGCGTGATCCCCAACTCCCGAATGACGATGACCACAGTCACCCACCACGCCAGCAACCCCGTGAGGTTGAGCGTGACCAGCGCGGTGATCATCAGCGCCTTGTCCGCAATGGGGTCGGCAATCTTGCCGAAGGTGGTGACGATCCCGCGGGCGCGAGCAATATCGCCGTCCAGTTTGTCGGTGATCATCAGCGCCACGAACACCACGAACGCGGCCCAGCGCCACGCGCCCCCACCACCATCGGCCGCGAGCACGCACCAGGCGAACAGCGGAATCACCACGATCCGCAGGGAGGTCAGCACGTTGGGCAGATTGAGGTTTGATGTCTGGGCGCTCATAGATTCAAATCGTACCCGCGCCACCGCGCGGGGTTTAGACTAAACCCATGGTTTATATTGCAGTGCTCTACCGTTACGACCCCGCCAGCGAGACCATCCTCGCCGCCCGCCCCGACCACCGTGCATTCATTGGCCAGTTGCACGACAAGGGCCTGGTGTTGGGCTCCGGCCCCTTCACCGAGGGCAATGGTGATGCGCTCATCGTGCTCAGCCTCCCTGAGGGCCAGGGCATCGACGAGGCCACCAGTCTGATGAACGACGATCCTTTCTACACCTCAGGCGCACTGGACTCCCGCGAGTTCCACGCCTGGAACCCGGTGATCAACTCCTTCGGCTACGTGCCGCCGGCGAACTAACTGCCCGGCTGCCGCCACCGCTTACGGCAGCACACAGGCCCGGCCGGTACCCCTGTCACACGTCGTGTGTCGTGGGGCACCGGCCGGGCCTCGGTGTTTCTCTTCACGCCCGCTGCCGCGCCAAAAGGCGAGCGGTTAGCTCTCGGAGGAGTATTCGCGGGGCCGGATGGCGCCCATGTTTTCGTCACGCTTCGTCTTGAGAAGGGAGGCGACGGTCGTCAGCGCCAGCACCACCACGATGACCAACAGGCTGGTGACGGTGGAGACTTCCGGCACGTGGACGGGCTCGCCGCCGTTGATGAACGGCAGGGAGTTTTCGTGCAGGGCGTGCAGCAGCAGCTTCACGCCAATGAAGGCGAGGATGACGCCCAGACCGTAGGACAGGAACACCAGGCGGTCGAGCAACCCGTCGAGGAGGAAGTACATCTGCCGCAGGCCCATGAGGGCGAAAGCATTCGCGGTGAAGACGATGTACGGCTCCTTCGTCAGGCCGAAGATCGCGGGGATCGAGTCGAAGGCGAACATCAGGTCAATGAACCCGATGGACACCAGCACGATCATCAACGGCGTGACCAGAGTGCGACCGCCGGCGCGGGTGAGCAGCTTATCCCCATCGAAGCCCTCGGAGACCGGGATGACGCGGCGCACCATCTTCACGACGAACATGTCGGTGACGGGCTTTTCCTCCGCGTCGCGGATCTCGTCGACGACGAGCTTGATGGCGGTGTACAGCAGGAAAATGCCAAAGAGGTAGAACACCCATGCCGCCGCACTGATGGCGGCCGCACCGATGCCGATGAAGATGCCGCGGAACACCAACGCCAGGGCGATGCCAATGAGCAGCACCTTCTGCTGGTAGGCGCGGGGCACCTTAAACGCGCCGATGATGAGGGCGAAGATGAAGAGGTTATCGACCGACAGCGACAGCTCGGTGATGTAGCCGGCGAAGAATTCGATCGCGTGGTCGTGGTTGCCGTCGGGGCCACCCCAGGCGTACCAGAGGAAGCCGCCGAAGAGGCAGGCGAGGACGACGTAGAAGATCATCCACCCCGCGGCTTCCTTCATGGTGGGCTCGTGGGGGCTTCGGACGTGGGAGACGAAATCGAAGACGATAAAACCGAGGAGCACCACAGCAGTGATGATCCACGTCACAGCATTGACTTCCATGACGGTGTGAACAAACCTTCCGGTGGTAGGGACAACAGTGGCTACCTGCCGGAGGTCTCCCCCAACCGCACAGTGTGTGCGGCCGACTAACCGGGGCGCCCCGCACACACCCCGTGTGTGGGGGTGTGGTGGCTGCGCTGCCGTGTTGACGATTAGCCGTCGGCGGCGGGCGGTGACCGCGCCGCGCTCGGGGTGGGGTACTCCCCTCCTTGGTTGCTTACCCACCATACAGCCACCCCCGACCCCGACACCACGCAAGGCCCGCGACGCACCCGGTCGCCACCAGTGCTGTGCTGGCGCTTCCCAGGCGTCGCGGGCCTTGTCACGTCCCGGGGCGCGGCGCACGTGCCGCGCCGGGTTGTGGGGTGGCTAGAACACCCCGGACGTCGGGTCGGCGTCGACGACGGTGACGTCCTCACCGGCGCCGCCCATCTGGTCGAGATCGTCGACGTGCTTGCCCTGCTTGATCAGCCACAGCACGCTGTCTAAGTCTTCGGGCTTGACGAGCACCTGGCGGGCTTTCGTGCCCTCCGAGGGGCCGACCACGCCACGGGTTTCCATGAGGTCCATCAGGCGGCCGGCCTTCGCGAAGCCGACGCGCAGCTTGCGCTGCAGCATCGACACCGAACCCAGCTGGCCGACGACGACGTTTTCGACCGCGAGCAGCAGGTCGTCCATGTCGTCGCCGATGTCGTCGTCGATGTCCTTCTTGAGGTTCTCCGACTGGTCCTCGGTCACTCCCTCAATGTAGGACACCTCGCCCTGGGCCTTGGCGGCGTCGACGACGGCCTGAACTTCCTCATCGGACACGTAGGCACCCTGGATGCGGCGGGCCTCCATGCCCTGCGGGATGAACAGGCCGTCGCCCATACCGATGAGCTTCTCCGCGCCGACGGCGTCCAAAATGACGCGAGAGTCCGTCGCAGAGGAGGTAGCGAACGCCAGGCGGGAGGGCACGTTCGTCTTGATCAGGCCGGTGACGACGTCGACGGAGGGGCGCTGCGTCGCCAGCACCAGGTGAATACCCGCCGCGCGGGCCTTCTGGGTGATGCGGACGATGGAGTCCTCGATTTCCTTCGATGCCGTCATCATGAGGTCGGCGAGCTCGTCGACGATACAGACGATGAAGGGGTACGGCTCGTAGACGCGCTGCGAGCCGGGCGGGGCGGTGATTTCCCCGGAGCGCACCTTGGCATTGAAGTCCTTGATGTGGCGCACACGGCTGCGGGACATGTCCAGGTAGCGCTGCTCCATCTCCTCCACCAGCCACGCCAAGGCCGCGACGGCCTTCTTCGGCTGGGTGATGATCGGAGTAATCAGGTGCGGAATCCCGTCGTAGGGGGTGAGCTCCACCATCTTCGGGTCCACGAGAATCAGGCGCACCTCCTCCGGGGTGGCGCGTGTGAGAAGCGACACCAGCAGCGAGTTGACGAACGCCGACTTACCGGAGCCGGTCGCGCCCGCCACCAACAGGTGCGGCATCTTCTGCACCGAGTGGGCCACGAAGTTGCCCTCAATGTCCTTGCCGAGGCCGATGAGCATCGGATCGTCATCACCGGCAACGGCCGGGGCGTTGAGCACGTCCGCCAGGTGCACCATCTCACGGTCGGTGTTCGGCACCTCGATGCCGACGGCCGATTTGCCAGGAATCGGGGCGAGAATACGCACGTTCGCGGTTGCCACGGCGTACGCGAGGTTCGACTGCAGGCCCGTAATCTTCGACACCTTCACACCGGGGCCGAGCTCCACCTCGTAGCGGGTGACCGTCGGGCCACGCATGTAGCCGGTGACGGTGGCGTCAACCTTGAACTCGTGGAAGACGTCCATGATCGCCTCGATCATGCGATCGTTGGTCTCCGAGTGGGTTTTCGCCGGCAGGCCCGGGGTGAGCAGATCCGTGGACGGCAGCTCGTAGTGTGAGCCCGGGGCGACGAGCTCCGCCTCGTAGACGGGTTCCTCCACCGCCGGCACCGGGGCGGGTGCCGGGGCAGGCTGCTGTGCGGCCGCCCGCGCGGGTGCTGCAGGCTGCGCCGGCGGGGCCTGCACCGGCTGGGCGGGCCGTGCCGGGGCTGCGGGAGCCTGGCGCTGCGCCAGCGCGTCCTGAATGGAGGACTGCGGCGGGTTCGCCGGGGTGGCGTCTTGGGCTGCCGCGCGGGCGGCAGCCACGGCCTGCGCGGCCGTCATGGCGGTCTGGGCGGTTGCTGCGGTCTGCGCGGCTGCTGCCGCGCCAGCACCAGCCGCCGCGGCGCCTGCGACTGCGCCGGCGGTCCGGGCGGCAACATCGGCAACGCGCGCGGTCGTCTGTGCAGCGCGGCTGGGGGCCGGACGCTGCGGTGTCTGCGGCGCGTCATCCACCGCGTCCAGCACGGCGGTGTCCTCCCACCCCGTGCGGGCGTTGGCCTGGGTCGCCCGCGGCAGGCGCACGGTTTCGTTCGCGTCAGCTTCGTCGAGCGGGTACGCCTCCATCGGGGTGCGGGCCCGGGCCGGGCGCGCGGGGGCGGGCTCGGCGTCACGGCCGCCGCTGGCGAAGGACAAGGATTCACCCTGTCCCCCATCGGTGACGGGGTAGGGCTCCCGAGTCGTGCGGCCCGCGCGCGTGCGGGAGGGGAACTCCTCGGCGTCCGCAAAGCCTGCGGCTGCGCGGCGCAACGTCCGCGGCGCGGCGTCCACAGGGTCCGCGTGCTCAGCGTCGAACTCGTCTGCTGCGTAGCCGTCGCCGTCGTCCATATCATCGAACTCGTCGAACTCGTCGAAGTCCTCCTCACGGGGCTGCGTGAGAATGTCGCGGAAGTAGTCAACGAAGTCGCGGACCGTCACATCAGTGACCTTGAGAGCACCGTAAACGATAACCAGGATGAGGATCGGGGTCGCCAGGTACGGGGTAAAGCCGGCCGACAGGGGCCCGCCGGCTACCATGCCGACCGCGCCGCCGGCATCCATGCGCGCCGGCCACGTCGACGGCAGTCCAGCGAAGATGTGCACCAGCCCCAGCATCGGGACCGCGATGAGCCCCAGCCCGAGGCCGATACGGCTGCGCTCTTCCACACGCGGGGCGACACCGAGCATGAGCGACAGGGCAATGCCGATGAGCAACACCGGCAGCACATACGCGCCCGCACCGATGGCGCGGCGCACCCCGTCGGCGAGGGCGTGCCCCACGGGGCCGCCCACATCGATCCAGATGGAGCCGATGAGCACCACAGCAATGCCGAGCAGGCTGAGCCCCAGCCCGTCGGAATGCCCCTCGACGAACTCGTGAGCGTCGAAGGGCTCCCGGGCGGGAGCATCGTCATCCTGCCGCTGCCTGCGCGAGGCGCGCGGGGGCTGCTCGTCGAGAACGTCCGACTCCACATGGTCGTCGTCCAGCACCGCACCACGGTCGCGGCGCAGCATGCCCGCCACGCCGCGCGTCGCACCGCCCACGGCGTGGGCCAGTGCGCCCAGTCCGCCGCGCACGCCACTGCCCACCGCGCGAAACGCGCTGCCGGTCCTCTCGTGGGAGGTTTCGGCAGCGCGGCGGGAGGAAGCGGTCGTCACGGTCACTGGTGCGGGGCCGCGCCCCTTCGAGCGGGCGGGACCGGATTTTCTTCTCCCGGGTGCGGTGGAAGCCTGCGGCTTTGTGCTGGTACTTGGCATGGGGACCATCCTAACCGGCGAACCACACCAGTCACAGCAGACACACGGGGCACGCCCAACTTTTCCACGATTCAAGCCCGCAGACTTGAACCAAACCGGCCGCCTCCCCGGGGGCGGCTGGCGGGGTTAGGCGCTGGCGCGGCGCACCACGCCTGCAGGATCGTCGACCTCTACGGCGGCGACGTCGCGCCCGAACGCCCACAGCACGATCTCACCGATCGTGCCCACAACACGAGCGGGCGCGCTGCCACGTGTCACGACCCCGGTGCGATCCGCGCACACAATCCGCGGCAGGCCACGCGGCACCAGCACCACCGGCGCGGTGCTGGTCCGCAGCAGCATCCGCACGAACGGCACCGCCGCCCGGTGGAGCTCACGCGCTTCATCACTCGACAACGCCAGGGGCTCCGCGCCCTGCTGTGCCCGTCGAACGTCCTCGAGGTGGACGAAGTGCTCCACGGTATTCATACGACGATCAGCCACCCTGGCGAGGCCGTGGGGGCCGGCCGCCCAGCGCCGGGCCACATCAGAAAAGTCGCCCGCACGAGTCGCGGCGGTCACCTGAGCCAAGTGACGGCCCAGGGGTGGGAGAAACATGCCTGCCGCCGCATCCGGGCGGGTTTCCCGCACGAGGAGGTGCACGGCCAGATCCCTCGTCGTCCAGCCCTCGCACAGGGTGGGGGCGTCGGGCCCAAGGTTCAGCAGGAGGCGGGCAAGATCCGCGCGGGTGGTGGCAGCAAGACTCATAGCCCCCACCCTACCCATGCCCCGGCACGCATCCGGGCAGAGCGCGCGAATGAGGGATTGCGGGTTAAACGACAGAAAGTGTGTCTGGAACCCCCGATTTTCACAGCATGACCAGCACGAACAACCCTGACATGCCCACCCAACATTCGAACACCACCCAAAACACCTAACCTCCACCACTCCA
>NZ_PPDL01000026.1 GCF_002994655.1 Corynebacterium sp. 13CS0277 | reverse complement strand
CAACGATGACGACGACGATGACGACTGGTGGGACATCAGCTTCGATGACTCGGTGCTGCCACCGAAGGACTAACCCCACCCGGGGGCATGCCCCGCGACGGCGCCTGCCACACCCACCCCACCTGTGGCCGGTGCCGCCCGGGCGTGCTGGCTGGAGTGCTCGCGGCGGTGGCGGCGGCGTGGCGTGGAAGCCGCCTCGATCCGCGCAGCATGCTCATGACGCCGGCGGGCAAACAGGGCATCGCTACCCGATACGGCTACATCGCGATGGCGACCGTCGCCAGTGCATTCGTCCCGTTCGTTGTCGGCGCGGTCGTGCTCCTGCTGCCGCTTCTGGGGCAGAACTCCCTGCAGTGGCAGTTCATTGTCCCGCCGCTCATCGCGGTCGCGGGCTTTGTGTGCGGTTCCACAGCTGTGGGGCTCGTTGTCTCGGTCGTCGCTCGGAGCGTCCCGCTCATTGCGCGCATCGTCATTTCCGGCGGCATCAGTGTGCTGTGTGGTGTGTATAGCGGAACCTTTGGTTTCTTATGGCCGCTGGGGGTGTGGCGCTATTCAGACTCCGTCGAGTCCCCGCAAAAGCTGTGGGCGGCCGGTCTGTCATTGCTGCTGGGAGTTATCGCTGTGCTTGGTGCTGTGGCGCTCCTCAGCCGCAGCGCAGACCCCTTTTCGTCAGTCGCAGCGTTGAGCGCACTGCCTGTCGGTGCCGCTGTGTGTGGTGTGGCGATTGGTCTCGCAACCTCATCCTTGCCCGTGGAGGAGCCGCAGCTTCTGTGTAACACCACGAATGATCCCAACATCAGCGTGTGTGTGAACAGCGCGCAGCAACCGGCGCTGCAGCACAGCATCGACAGCGCGAATCAGGCGCTGGCGGTGGTGGGCAGTCTGATCCCCGAAGAGAAGGTGGTCTACACACCCATCTTCGGCCAGTTCGGGGAGTCTCAGCGAGAGATCAATTTCCAGCCCTGGCAGCACAACACTGCTCTGGGCAACAACCTCATCGAATCGGTCGTCAGCACGGCCGCCTGCAACGGTGATGAGCGTCCGGACGCTGCATACCTGAATGCCAGCCTCAATGCGCATCTTCTTGCTGCCGCAGGACTGAATCAACGTGTAGGTACGGCTCGTGATGCGTCGGGGCGCAGTCTCAGCGGTGGCGACGCCGAGGGCGGTTCCCTCTATGGGCACAGCGGGGATCCCTTCGCCGACACCCCAATCGACGTCATCACTGCAGCGATTGCCGCCCACAGGGTCGAGATCGCTGAGTGCACTGGCCAGTGGGAGTGGTTTGGGGTGACGCCGCAATGATGCGCGCGTTCATTCCTGCCCCGTGGCGCACCATTGTGCCGCTGCTTGTCAGCGGCGCCCTTATCGTGGCAGTCGTTGGTGGTTTCTCTTTCGGGCTTCCCGGCAGGCAGGGCGAGGTGTACTTCAGCTTCGCTGAGTGGTGGATGTATGCCGCCACCATCGCCGCAGTCGGAGCCTGTGTGCCGCGCGTGCGCAGCGTGGATCTGGGGTGCCGGAGGGCCCGGTTAGCGACCACCATGCAGGGCCTTGTGACTGCTGTGCTTGCCCTGGGGTGCGCGACCGTGGGTGCGCTGGTGATCAATGCTCGCCGTGCGGCACGCGCTGCCAGCTATATCGACAGCGTGATCCCGCCGGGCAGCGAATACATCATTGTCGGCACGCTCACGGCAGCGGGACTCGCTTTTCTTCTGGTGAGCATGTGGGGTGCGGGCCTGGGCAGTGTGCTGAGCGTGCTGGCTCTCGCGGCACTGGCTGTGGCGCACCTGGTGGTCCCGGAAGATTTTCCCCTCCCTCTTCCGAGTCAGCCTTATCAGGGCGTGTGGTGGCAGCCCGGGAGCCTCATCGCATCGCTCGTGATCTTCTTCGTTGGGTTCGCGGTCTGGGCGAAGCTGGGTGGGGCGCGGCTGATGCGCCACGCAGAGAGCTAAAAGTCACCGATGGATGCTGTGTGATGCGGTGACTTAAGGCCCGTTACCGTGAAGCCCACGCGCCGACCCCGGGGATTGTCGGTGGTTACACGGAGTGGCCTTTCGGTTCACCGTGGTGGAACGACCACGTGAATCTCCGGTGTTCCGGCGGACGGACTTCAAGCCCCCGACGGCACCTGCCACCCCCACCCCACCTGTGGCAGGTGCCGCCGCAGTGGGTTAGTAGTCGTAGCCTTCGGGCACGGACGCCCCCAGCATGTAGAAGCCGACCGCGAACACGACGGCCAACACCACGCTGAGGATCATGAAGATCATGGTGGTGCGGTTGTATTGGGCAACACCGCGGGTGTCGCCGATCGTGTGGGCCTGGATGGCGCGCGACGCAAAGTACACGGCCAGTAGCCCGGTCGGGGGGAACATGAGCGCGGTGATCGCGCTGAGGAAGAGGTGGGAACGCATAGTCACTCCGCCTTCGAAACCAACAACGAATGTGGTGCCCACTGTACCTGCCGCCCGGGGCCGGCGGGGTGGTTTCTAGAACCAGGTCGTGGGGCGCACCGAGTTCGCCATGTCCACCAGGGAGTAGCGGTGGCGGGCGAAGGGGGCGCTGCGGGCAAGGGTGCGCAGTGCACCTGCGAGTGCCCGGCGCAGTCCCCGCTGGGTGAAGGGGGCGTCGAAGAGTTCGGCGCGGCTGGCCGCGGACGTGAGGTTGTTGGCGCGCAGCCAGTTGACTCCGGCGGCTAGGACCGCGATTTTGATCTGCATGAGCCGCGGCTCGTTGGTGGGGATTTCTTCGAGGCGGCGGGCTGCCCGCCGGATGCGGGATTCGGACAGTTCCTTCGGGTCGCCGCTGACGAGGTGGAGGATGGTGGTGAGTTTCGCCATGCGGTGGTGGCGGGAGGCCTGCGGTACTCGGTCGAGGGCGTCGATGGCGAGCTCGACGTGTTCTTCGGCGAGAAGTTGGCGGGCCAGGCCGAAGGCACTGGACACGGTGGTGGGGTTGGTGGCCCACACCAGGGCGTAGAGCCGCATGCTGTGGAAGCGGAGGGAGGAGGGTTTGGTGGTGATGTGGGACCAGGTGGCGTCGAGTTCGTCGAGGAGTTCCTCGGGGACTTCTTGGAGGGTTTTGCCGATGCCGCCGAGTGCGGCGGGCACTTCGGGTGCGAGGAGGCTGGTGGTGTCCATGCCGGCTTGCTGAAGGAGAAGCTCATCGGTGGCGGCCAGCGCGAGTTTCGGGGCGGATTCGCCGGGGAGGATCGCGAGGACTTGGGAGAAGTGCTGTTGGGCGTCGGTGTAGTCGTCGAGGAGGAGGGCGGTGACGCCGGAGTACCACTGGTGGCGCCAGTCGTCGCCGAGGCGTGCGCTGAGGCCGGCGAGCCAGGTGCGGGCTTCGTCGACGTAGCCGAGGTCGAGGAGTGCGCGGACGACGGCGAGGGGGATTTCTGCGGATTCTTGGTATTCCTCGTTCGCCATGGCGGCGCGGAGGCTTTCGAGCGCTTCTTGAGGTTCGGCGTAGGAGGAGCCGGACAGCAGCGGGGCGCCGACGTCATCCTGGTCGATGAGCGGCACGGGCAGGGCGGAGAACACCTCGTTGGCGGTGATGGCGACGTGGCGTTCGATGCCGTCGATGAGTTGGTCGGTGCGGAACACGACGTGCTTGGTGCCGAAGGTGGTTCGCTGCGGGGAGAACAGGGAGTGCTGGGCGGGGAATTGTTTCCCGTCGCGGATGGCGAGGAATTCCCGCAGCACCCCGTACAGCTGGGTTTGCATTTCTTTGACGCTGGCGAAGCGCTTCCGCGGGTCCGGGTCGGTGGCGCGCAGCAGGAGCCGGTAGAACGCGAGGTTGCGGCGCAGCAGGGGGCGTTCCGCGGGGGAGGGGATGCCGGGGGCGAATTCCCCGTCGATGACCTCCAGGTCGAGGGTGAGGGCGGCGAGGGTGCGGCCGATGGTGAAAATATCGGAGGCCACCGAGGGGCCTTCGGTGGCGACCTCCGGGGCTTGGAAGCCTTTCGTGCCGTAGATGTAGCCGAAGGCCCCGACACCACTGACGGCCCCCAGGTCGATGAGTTTCACCTGGTCTTCGGTGATGATGATGTTGTCGGGTTTGAAGTCGTTGTACACCACCCCGCGGGAGTGCAGGTACTCCAGTGCCGGCAGGATTTCCAGCATGTAGCCGATGGCGATATCGATGTCGAAGACCCCGGTGTCGAGGTGCCGTTGGCGGGCCAGGAGGCTGGGGCCGCCGACGTACTCCATGACGATGAACCCGCCGTCGACGCGGGGGTCGTCGATGAAGTTGAAGATTTTCACGATGCCGGGGTGGGTGATATCGGCGAGGAATTCCCGCTCCGCCTCCGCGCCGGCCCGGTCGTGGGATTGGGCGTCGCCCATCATGCCTTTGAGGACGACCCACCGGCCGGACACGTGCCGGTCGGTGGCGAGGTACACCCAGCCCATGCCGCCGTGGGCGAGCACGCCCTGGACCTCGTACTGGCCGGCGACGACATCCCCCGGCGCGAGCTGTGGGGCCGCCACCCCGCGGGCGACCTCCTCGGCGGGGTCGATGAGCGACGCCGTCGGGTCGTCGAGGGGCACGAACGGCAGCTCCACCATGCCGTCGGCGACGAGGCGATCTTCCCGCTGCGTGCCGCGGCGCTGCCGGAACTTCTCCAGGGCCTCCTGCCGGGACTTCGCGCCCGGGTCGGAGAGATTGCCGAGGAGGGCGTCGAGTTCCGCGAGGTCCATCTCCGGCTCGTCATCATCGGCGAAGGGGTCGAACGGCACCTCCACCGCGGATGTCGGCAGATACGGCTCGGGTGCGGTGTGGTCGTTCACTGCTTCTCCTCGTAGACGGGTGCGGGCGGGCCCTGGGTGGGCAGGAAGGGGCCCAGCCAGGCGTTGTACAGGCGCCACCAGGTGCCGTCGCGGGTGATGCGCGCCAGCGTGGAATTAATCTGCCGGATCACCCCATCGGAGTCGTGGAGCGGCACAATGACACCGTAGTTCTCCGCGGTGAGTTTCTCACCGACGGTGGTGGCGTAGGGGTCCTGGGCGGCAATGCCGGCGAGGATGGCATCGTCGGCGAGGATCCCATCAACCTGGTGCTGCTGCAGGGCGACGAGGCAGTCCGCCCAGTTACTCACTTTGAGGATGCTGCTGGCGGGGAGCACTTCGCGGGCATTGTTGAGGGCGGTGGACTGGTGCGCCACGCACACCGTTTTATCCCGCATGTGCTCGGCGGTGGTGATCCCCGACTGGCTGAGCACCATGAGCTGCTTCGCACTCGACAGGTAGGGCGCGGAGAACGCCATCCGTTCCTGCCGTTCGGCGGTGATCGACATGCTACGCAGCACCATGTCGACGCGCCCCTGGTCGAGGGCCTGCTGGTAGTCGCCGGCGTCGACGAAGCGGAACTCCACCTTGGTGGGGTCGCCGAAAATATCGCGGGCGATTTCGCGGGCGATATCCACTTCGAAGCCCTGGAGTTCGCCAGTGACGGGGTCGCGGAACGACAGCAGGTTTTGGGACTGGTTGACGCCGACGAGGACGAAGCCGCGCTGCACGATGCGCGGCACCCGCTCCTTCGGGGTGCGCCCATCGGGCGGCAGCGTGCCGTGCGGGGGCGTGGGGGTGCCGGTGCCGGGCCAGACGGTGCCCGCCTGCTCGAGGACGGCGCCGGGCGGCAGCGGCCACCAGGGTGCTTGTGCGCTCGGCGGGCCGGGCGCGGGCTCCGGGGTGCTGCAGCCGACGAGGAGGCCCGCGGCCAGGAGGCAGGCGAGGTGGAATCCGTGGGGTGTGGTGCGCATCAGAGGTACTCCTGCAGGCGGGGGCGGATGCCCAGCCACAGGGCCAGCACCGCCATGATCGACAGCAACACCACCACCATCGGCACGGTGCGGGCCGCCACCACCCCATCCCGCAGGTAGGCCCGCAGGGAGGCGCGGGCATCGCTGATGAGGGCGGCAATATTGTCGTCCAGTTCATTAAACGCGGCCGCCGAGGTGCCCGTATCCCCGGCACCGGTAGCGGTCTGCACGGCCTCCTGGTAGCGGCCCACCGCCAGCAGCGTGGTGAGCGTGTCGTGGGCCGTCGCCCACGACTCCATGGCCTCCCGGGCGCCGGCCACATGGGTGGCGGCCTGGCTGGTGGCCCCCAGGGAGGAGTTCTCCACATCCTCCAACGCCCGCTCGAGGGCAGCCATCGTCTCCGTGAAGCTGGCCTCCGAGTCCTGCACATCCTGCCGGGACACCAACGCCAAGGTCTCATTGGTGTGGGTCTGCTCCGCCCGAATGCGGGCATTCGTCAACGAATTCAGCGGCGCGGCCGCCTCCTCAAAACCCTCCGTGCCGGAGCGCCACGTGACGAAGTTCGCCGACGCCACCCACACCAAGGCGACCACCATGCAGGCGGTGGCGACGACGAAACCCTTGTTGAAGCGGCGGCGCGTTTTCCGCGCCAGCCACCACTGCGCCAAACCCAACATCAATAGTGCGGCCACCAGCCCGGAGATGGGGAACCACTGCGGCGTCGACAGGCGCGCCTGCTGCGACATGACCTCCCCCGTGGTGAGCACAAACAGCTCCGAGGCGGCCGGCAGGATCTCCTCCCGCATGAGGGCGGAGGCCTCCGACAGGTAGGCAGCACCCACCGGGTTGCCCGCCCGATTATTCGCCCGGGCGGTCTCCACGAGACCCACGTACACGCTGAGCTGCTGCTCCACGCGGGTCACCAGTTCCACGGTGCGGGTATCCGACCGCGCCTGCGGGGCCGTCGACATCTGCGCCGCCGTCTCCACGAGGGATTCCCCCGCCCGCGCGATCGCCTCCGTGTAGCGGGCCCGGGTCGCCGCATCCTCCACCCCGGCCTGCACGAACCCCGTCGCCGCCGCCGTGTTCGCGATACTCAGCGACGTGTACACGTTGTGCGCCGAATAACTCATCGGCTCCGCGTTCGTGATGAGCACGTCGAGCTGATTCTGCCTCGACACCGACGACTGTCCCATCGACAGCCCGGCGGCAAGAATGCCGACCGTGATCACCACCGTCACCAGGGTCATCACCCCAGGCGAGGTGGAGAAGAAACTGGCGGCGCGCCGGGCGCGCGCAAAGGAGGCGAACGCGGAGTGTTTCCGCCGCCTCGTGCCCTGGGAGACGGTGTCGACCCACTGGTCGGCAGGTGCGTGGTCGTCCATCCCCCAAGAATAACGCGGTGGTGCAGGCAGGAAAGGTATGCAACACTATTGTCATGATTGAAGTCCACGGACTGACGAAGAAGTACGGCCCGGTCACCGCCGTCGACGACCTCACCTTTGAGGTCAAACCCGGCGTCGTCACCGGGTTCCTCGGCCCCAACGGTGCCGGCAAGTCGACGACGATGCGAATGATTGTGGGCCTGGATAAGCCCACCAGCGGCGAAGCCCTCATCAACGGCACCCCCTATGCGGCGTTGAAGGATCCGCTGCGGCACGTCGGTGCCCTGCTGGATGCGAAGGCGGTGCACCCCAACCGCAGCGCCTACAACCACCTGCTGTGGATGGCGCAGACGCACGGCATCCCGAAGTCGCGGGTCAGTGAGGTGCTCACCATGGTGGGCTTGAACGATGTGGCCCGGAAGAAGGTGGGCGGCTTTTCCCTCGGCATGGGGCAGCGCCTCGGCTTGGCGGCCGCGATGCTCGGCGACCCGGAGGTGCTCCTCCTCGACGAGCCGGTCAACGGCCTCGACCCGGAGGGTATCCGCTGGGTGCGCACCTTCCTGCAGGCGCTCGCCCGGGAGGGCCGCACCGTGCTGGTGTCCTCCCACCTGCTGAGCGAGATGGCGCTCATGGCCGACGACCTGGTGGTCATTGGCCGCGGCAAGCTCATCGCCGCCACCAGCGTGGACGAGTTCACCCACCAGGCGGCGGGCACCGTCACCCGTGTCCGGACCGAAAACCTGGAGGAGCTTGAGTCCGCCCTGGCGAGCGAGGAGTTGTCCTTCACGCGCATCCAGGATGAGCGGGGCCGCGACGCGATCGATGTCGCGGACGTTGATACGGACTTCGTTGGCAAGCTGGCCTACTCCTATGGGGTGCTGGTCACCGAACTGTCCGCCCACGAAACCTCCCTGGAGGACGCCTTCATGGCGCTCACCAGCGATGCGGTCCAGTACCGCGCCCCCGAAGGAGAGGCATAAATGTTCTTCCGACTCATGCTGTCCGAGTGGACGAAGCTGCGCTCCACGAAGTCCTTCTGGTGGATTTCCGCCATCATGGTGGGCCTGTGCGCCCTCATCAACGCCCTCACCGTCATCGGCACCGTGCAGCTCGCCGGCGACACGGGGAACTTCAAACTCAGTGCCTTGGATGCGGTCAACGCGGTGAGCTCCGTCGGGTTCATCGTGCTCATCATCGGCATGCTCATGTCGGTGACGTCCGAGTACCGGCACGACCTGGCCCTGTCGACGTTCCTCGCCACGCCCCGCCGCGTGTGGGTGCTCGTCGCGAAGGCCGTCAACTACGCCATCATTGGTGCGATCCTCACGGAGATCACCCTGTTTGTGTCGATCGTGACGATGAAGCTGTGCGCCGGCGACTACGCCGACTCCGTCACCATTGCGGGTGATGATGCTGTGCAGCGCATCCTGTGGGTGCTGCCGCTGCTGGCGGCTCTGCTCGCACCGTTCTGTGTGGGTGTGGGCGCCCTCATCCGGCAGACCGCGGGCGCGTCGAGCCTGATGATCCTGTGGTTCGCCGTCATGGAGAACCTGGTGATGTTCATCCCGAAGATTGGGGTGAAGGTGGCGCAGTGGCTGCCGTTTATGAACTTCACCGCGTTCATGAATGGCCGCCCGTATAACACGCACTTCGAGTCGGCGACCGCCGGCCTGTGGATTTTTGTGGTGTGGTCGGCGGCCCTGTTCGTGCTGGGCTGCGTGGTGGTCCGCACCCGCGACGTCTAACACGTCACCCGCCCCGCACCCCGCCACAGTGGGTGTGGGGATAAAGAAGAGGAAGAAGAGCTGGGCACCCGGCTCTTCTTCCTTTTTTGTGTGTTTGTGTGCGCCTACTGCAGCGCGGAGGTCAGCCGCATGACGTTGTCGATGTAGCGGCGCCGGAGGGGGCGGGTGTTCCACTCCTCCAGGGTGAGTTCCCGGGAGGCGGCCATGTATTCGCGCCCCAGGGCGCCCAGCTGGTCGGTGAGGACGCCGCGGGCGGTGAAGAGGCTGGACTCGTAGTTGAGGCCGAAGGAGCGCATGTCGAGGTTGCTGGAGCCGACGATGGCGATGGGGTCGTCGCCGTCGGGGTCGGCGACGAGGAACTTGGTGTGGAGGATGTCGGGGGCGGGGTAGAGGTGGATGTGCACCCCGGCTTCCAGCAGCGCGGTGTAGTAGGAGGATTGGGCGTGGCCGACCATGAACTGGTCGGCTTTCTCGTTGACGAGGAGGTCGACGCGGACGTCCCGGTAGCAGGCGGAGGTGACGGCTTCGAGGAGGGATTCGTCGGGGATGAAGTAGGGGGAGCAGATGATGAGGTGCTTCTTGGCGTGGTGCACGGCGGCGTTGAACATCCGCAGGTTGGGTTCGGCTTTGAAGCCGGGCCCGGAGGGCACCAGTTGGAACACGTTGACTTTTTGGGGGTTGTCTTCGCCCCGTTCGGGCAGCTGCGGGTTTTCCAGGTCGCGGAATTCGGTGATGATTTCGTCGGATTCCTGGTACCAGTCGATCGCGAAGACGGTGTTCATGGAGGTGACGACGGGGCCGGTGATTTCCACCATGACGTCCACCCAGTGGCGGCCACAGGCGAGGTTCTTCTTCGACAGGTAGGAGGAGTCGATGAGGTTCTGGGATCCGATGAAGCCGACTTCGCCGTCGATGATGACCATTTTGCGGTGGTTGCGCAGGTCGGGGCGGCGGAAACGCCAGCGCCACGGCGCCAGGGGGAGCATGAGCCGCCAGTCGACGCCGATGGCGTTGAGTTTTTTGCCGAGGTGAATGTAGCCGGGGTACTTCCAGGAGCCGACCTGGTCGACGAGGAGCCGGACGGTCACGCCCCGCTGGCGGGCGCGGGCGAGGGCCTCGAAGACGATGTCGGTGGTGTCGTCCCAGGCGACGATGTAGATCTCCACGTGGACGAAGTCGCGGGCGGAGTCGATGGCGCGGGCGAGCTGCCGGAAGGAGTCCTCGTAGTGGGGGTAGAAGCCCACGAGGGTGCCGGTGAAGGCGGGGAAGCCGGTGAGTTTGCGGTTCATCCGCGCAATGGACAGCAGCTCGGGGGACAGGGTGGCGCCGTGGGGGCAGTCGGGCTGGTTGGCCTGCGCGCCGGAGATGAGGTCGTAGGCTTCCTTCTGGATGCGGTGGCGTCGGCGGTTGATGTACGTCGACCCCATGAGCAGGTAGAGGGGGAACCCGATGACGGGGATCAGCAAAATCGCCAGCAGCCACGCCATGGAGGAGGAGGGGCGGCGGCCTTCGGGCACGAAGCCGATGGCCAGCGCTTTGATGGTGTAGTCGACGGTGAGGCCGATGATTTTCAGGTCCGTGTTGTGCAGCAGCGCCACCAGTGCGTCGATCATCGCAGGTCCTCGTCGCTGGTGGTGGGGTAGCCGTAGGAGACGATGACGGGCAGGTGGTCGGAGGCGCCCTTGCCGGCGCGTTCGCCGATGTCGATGGTGACGGACTGGACGGTGGATGCGAGCCGGGGGCTGGCGAGCTGGAAGTCGATGCGCATCCCTTCCCTCTTGGGGAAGCGGCCGGCGGTGTAGTCGAAGTAGGTGAACTCGCCGGGGGTGTGGGGGCGGGTGACCTCTATGAGGCCGGCATCGAGGAGCGCGTCGAAGGCGGCGCGTTCGGGGAAGGTGACGTGGGTTTTGCCGCGGAAGAATGCCATGGACCACACGTCCTCGTCGCGGGGGGCGATGTTGAAGTCGCCGACGAGCAGCAGCGGCACCTCTGGGGTGGTGCGGTGGTGGTCGGCGACGGCGTGGGCGAGCACGTCCAACCAGCGGAGTTTGTAGTCGTAGTGCCGGTCGGTGATCTCCCGCCCGTTGGGCACGTACAGGCTCATGATGCGCACCCCGTTGCAGGTGGCGGCCACGCAGCGGGGTTCGATGTCCTGGGGTGCTGTGGGGTCTTTGTGGAAGCCGGGCTGCCCGGGGAAGTGGTCGGCAACATCAGCCAACCCCACCCGGGACAGCAGTGCCACCCCGTTCCATTGGCCGGTGCCGACGTGTGCCACCTCGTAGCCGAGGGCCTGGAACTGCTCGGCGGGGAACGTCGCATCCGAGGCTTTCGTTTCCTGCAGGGCGAGCACGTCGAGGTCGTGGCGTTCCAGCAGGCCCACGACTCGGTCCACGCGGGCGCGGACCGAGTTCACGTTGAAGGTGGCAATTTTCATGCCTTACACCTTAAACGCGTAGCGGTGCCTGTGGTGTTCGACGAATCCGAGCCGGTTGTAGAGGGCCCGGCCGGCGGTGTTGGATTCCACGACCTGGAGGTAGGCCTGCCCCGCCCCGTGGGCGGCACCCCAGTCTTGGACGAGGGCGCCGACCTGGGTGCCGAGGCCGCGGCGCCGCCATTCGGGCGCGACTTCGACGGCGGAGTAGCCGAGCCACTGGCGCCCGTCGGGGGATTCGGTGAGGGTGGCGCGGGTGATGGCGACGGTGTCGCCGTGGTGGGTGAGGCGGGCGAAGCCCATGCGGCCGTCGATCTGGTCCCGCAGCAAGTTCAGTGCCTGGCGGGGCAGGGTGGTGCCGCGGAAGTGGTACATCGCCAGCCAGTCCTCGTCCGGCTGGTCGTCGACGGTGAACGCGAATCCCTCCGGCAGGGGTGGGGTGCTGTCCGTGGCGTGCCCGTCGAGGTCGGCGGTGAGGACGAGGATGTCGGGCCCTGTGCGCCAGCCGGGTTGGGCGACGATGCGTTCCGCGGCGCGCCCGATGCGGTCGGGCAGCAGCAGCCGGGTGGGCAGTTGGTGGGCGGCGTAGAACTCCTCGATCTCGGCGATGGGGACGGGGTCGAACAGGGCGCTGGGGCCGAGGGGCGCGGCCGAGTTGGAGCGTTCCGTCACCCCGTCGCCGGCCCGGAGCAGCCAGGACCCCACCCAGGTGTGCTCGATGCCGGGGAAGGAGGCGGCGGTGGCGCATTCGATGGCGCGGATGTCGCTATTGCGGACGGTGCGGGGCGGCAGGACCCGGCAGACGACGATGAGGTTGTCCGGGATGACGATGGGGTCGGCGGTGGACACCATGCCGCCCACCGACTGCGGCCGCACGGTCAGTGGGGCAAGGGCGACGACGTGGCCGATGACGTCGGTGAGGTGCCCGGGCGTGTCGGGGAGCCGGCGGCGGACGATGACCCGGTCGCCGATCGCAGGGGTGGTGGGGCGGGGCATTAGTCGGCGAAAGGATCGGGGTCGACGCCGGGCATCCAGGTGTGGCCGGCCTCCACCCAGCCGTTGCGTTTGATTTCTTTCTTCGCCATGCGCTTCCACCGCCCGAGGAGGGTGTCGGTATAGACGAACCCGTCGAGGTGCCCAGTTTCGTGCTGGAGGCAGCGGGCGAAGAAGCCGTAGCCTTCGACCTCGATGGGGTTGCCGTCGACGTCGACGCCGGTGACTTTGGCCCAGTCGGCGCGGCCGGTGGGGAAGGAGTAGCCGGGGACCGACAGGCAGCCTTCGTCCTCGGAGCCGTCGTCGGCGGGCATCGTTTCCGGGATGGTGGAGGTCTCCAGCACGGGGTTGATGACAACGCCGCGGCGGTTCGGCCCGCCCTGGGCGGCGATCTCGGCCTCGCTCTTGATCTGCCCGTCCGGGCCTTCGACGTCGGGGCAGTCGTAGACGAAGACGCGCAAGCCCGCCCCGATCTGGTTGGCGGCGAGGCCGACGCCGTGGGCGGCGTCCATGGTGTCGTACATGTCGGTGACGAGCTGGCGGAGGTCGTCGTCGAAGCTGGTGACGGGGGCGGTGGGCTGGTGCAATACCGGGTCGCCGTGGACTACAACGGGGCGGATGGTCATGGACGCTAATCTTAGGCCATGAGCACCACCCCCTTATCGCCGGCGGAGATCGCGATCCTCGAGTTCGCGGCCCGCGCGCCCCGCCATGTGGGTGCCCGGGATGAGGCGATTGTGCGGGAGTTGGGGATGAAGCCGACGCGGTATTACCAGAAGCTCAACGCCCTGCTGGATACTCCGGCGGCGTGGGAGCACAGCCCGCAGCTGGTGGCGCGACTCGACAGAATGAGAAAAGCCCAGCTCGGCTGTGACTAGAGTGGCGCGTGTGTCGTGTGGGGCGGTATGCTCTGACGCGTGACTGAACCCAACGACGCCCGCACCACGACGCCCGCAGCCGACGCCGCCCCGCCGGCCGTCCCCCTGCGCGGGCTCGCCATGATCCTCCTTGCCGTCGCCGTCCTCCTCATCGCCTGGGGCGTGTGGTCGCTCACCCGCAGTGACGACACCCCCCAAGCCGCGGCGACCAGCCAGGCACAGCCCGCCGCGCAGCCCGCCGCCGGCCAGCAGCAGCCCGCCCCCGCGGCTCCGGCCGCGGGCGACGCGGACGCGCCCCAGGACGCCGCGGCACCGGCGCCCGCGCCCGCGCGCGGCGCAGCCGCCCCGGCGCAGGACAACCAGGCCCCCGCCGCCGGCGTGCCCACCAACGCGCCCGTCGTTGTGCTCAACAACTCCACTTACCAGGGTCTGGCGGCGGACGTCGCTGACCGTATCCGCGGCACCTTCGCCGTCGCCGAGGTCGGCAACTACGCCGACGGCACCTTCCCGCACAGTGTGGTGCTCTACACCCCGGGCAACGCGGTGGAGGAAGCGACCGCCAAGACCCTGGCCCGCAGCCTCAACATCACCGCCGAGCCCCGCCCCGCCGATCTCGGCGAGGTGCCCGCCGGCGTGCTGCTCATCCTCACCCAGGACATGGCCCGCTAAGCCGCCGCCTCCTTCGCGCCTCGCTGCCCCACCGCCCATCAGGGTCGTGGGGCAGACGTGTGTCATGCGCGTGGGCTGCACAGCTGCTGATCCCCTAACTGCGCAGGGGGAACCGCGCGGGGCGTGGCCGTACAGGTGGCGGCCCGCCGGCGTGCGGGGGTGAGTGATACTTGGGCCACACCACTGGGGTGTTTTAAAGTTCAGCCTGACATCATTTGTGTCGGAGAGAAAAGGTCAATCCCGTGCCGCAGATGTTCACTGGTTCGCCCCGCCCCACCCTCGGCGTGGAGTGGGAACTCGCCCTTGTCGACCCTGCCACAGGCGACCTTGTGCCCCGCGCCGAGGAACTCATCGACACCGTTGCCGCCCAGGGGCTGCCGGTGCGGCTGGAAAAAGAGTTCCTCGCCAACACCATCGAGATCGTCACCGGCGTCTGCGACACTGCCGGCGACGCGGTGCGCGATATCCGCACCGCCCACCGGGCGCTCGAGGAGGAGGCGGCCCGCATGGGGGTCGCGCTGTGGACCTCCGGGTCGCACCCCACGACCGACTTCCGCACCCAGCCTTTATCCACGAAGCCGCACTACGCAGAGATCCTGGAGCGCACCCAGTACTGGGGCAAGCAGATGCTCATCTGGGGCCTGCACGTCCACGTCGGGGTGCGGGACAAGGAGCGCGTGTGGCCGATCATTGATGGGCTGATGACGCTCATGCCGGTGATGCTGGCGTACTCGGCGTCCAGCCCCGCCTGGATGGGCGACGACACGGGCTACGCCTCGAATCGTTCGATGCTGTACCAGCAGCTCCCCACCGCCGGCATTCCCTATGCCTTCGACTCCTGGGCGGACTACGAGTCCTTCATGCGCGACCAGGAGGCCTCCGGGGTGGTGTCCCACACCGGCAGCATGCACTTCGATATTCGCCCCGCCTGCGAGCACGGCACCATCGAGGTGCGGGTCTGTGACGCGCCCACCACCCTGTGGGAGCTCTCAGCCCTCGTGGCGTTCATGCACTGCGCCGTCGTCTACTTCGACCGCCTGCTCGACGCGGGGCGGCGCCCCCCGCAGCTGCCGTACTGGCATCACGTGGAGAACAAGTGGCGGGCAGCCCGCTACGGCGACGAGGCGCTCATCATCACCGACGCCGACACGAACGAAGCCCTCGTGGGTGACGTCCTCGAGGAGTGGGTGGGGCGCCTGGAGCCTGTGGCCCAGGATCTGGGCTGCGTGGAGGAACTGAACCTCATGCGGCGCCTGCGCGAGACCCGCCCCGGGTTCGCCCGCCAGCGGGACCTGCACGCCGCCACCGGCGACTGGGCGGCCGTCGTCCACGCCACGGTCGCTCAGCTGCGCGCCGAGATCGACGGCACCGAGCGCTAAACCCCCGTCACAGACGCGAAACACCCCGCGCCCCACCCGGCACAGTCTGTGCTCGGATGGGGCGCGGGGTGTTCTGTGTGGCCGCGCGTCTGGCTTAGCCGTGCAGGCGCTGCCCGGCGCTCGACAGGGCGGCAGCGGCCGACAGGTCGCGGGTCGGGCCGAAGCCCATCGCCCAGGCGGTGGTGCCGTTGTGCTCCGTGAAGATGAAGGTGACGGTCGCCTGGAACAGGTCGAACTGGTGGAAGGAGAGGATCTCGACGCGGCGGCCAGCGTTCGCCAGCAGGTGGGTGCAAGCGCTGACGGGGCCGGTGGCGACGATCTGCTCGTGGGAGCCGTTGATGTCCGCCTCGAAGCGGAACTTGCCCATCTTCAGGCGGGTGGACTCCAGGTGGCGGATTCCGACGGTCGCGGTGGGGGAGTAGGTGGCGGTAAAGGTGCGCCAATCCATGCCGCGGGCTTCCTCCCGCAGGCCCGGCGGCAACTGCAGGCCGAAGCGGGCGCGGAAAGGATCGTCCGCAAACAGGCGGGGCTCTTCGCGGTGCGGGGTGGTGATCGCCGGGCGGTGCGCATCCCGGTGGTACTCGACGAAGCTGGTGGTCGGCTGGAAGGTGCGGGTGCCGAAGGTGGTGGTGCGCAGAGTGGTCGACATGACAAGTGGTCCTTGGAAAAAAGTATGAAAACGTGCAGCGGGAAATAAAGGGGGGTGACAAAGGCAGCGACGCTCATCTGTGCAGGCACTGGGGTGACATCCGTAATCCCTGGGGCAGGTCCCGCGGGGTGTCTTCCACGCGCGCCCGCCGGGTGTGGCGGAGGGGGAAGGGGCGGGACTTCGAGTGCCGGAGGCCTGGGCCGGGTGGGGCCGCGAAAAGCTGATTCTCCGGGTGCTGCTCCAGGGCGGGGGACACACTGCGTCCGAGGGTGGTGGACTCCCCCCGCGGCGGATGATGCCGAAAGAAGTGATGAGGTTGTTGGTGCTGCCCACATCGGTGACTGTGGGTGAGGACCGACTCCGTGGCGTGGTGGCTAACGACTACTCCCTGAGCGAGGGGTCAGTCCTGGGTTAAGCCTCGCTCAGGTACGTAGCCTTGAGTACTCGCGCCCCGCGGGCCAGAGCACCGGCGGTACCGAGTGCACGGAGAAAAACTGTCATGCCAAGGAACAGTAATGGCCATCACAGCGCTCGCGCAACTATGACGGCCAAAATCGTGAGAAACGGGGGTAAAACGGGTGACCCCCCGGTGTTCTACTTTGTGTAGGTGAGCAGGAACAACGCCTCGGCGACGGTGATACCCGCAATTTCATCAGGAGACACTGATTCGTCGACGGCGTGGATGGTGCACAGCGGCTCCTCCACCCCGTAGAGCGCGATCTCCGCCTCCGGCTGCATCTGCTGCAGCGTCGTGCACAGCGGAATCGACCCGCCCGTGCCCGCCGACAGGGTGGGCTTGCCGTCGAACCCGGCCGACAGGCACGCTGCCAGGTGCGCCAAACCGGGCCCGGAGGTGTCCGCCTGGAAGGGGTCGTTGACGGAGTCCACCACGATGTCGAGGTGCGCGCCCCACGGCACGTGCGCCCGCAGGTGCGCCACGAGCCCGTCGACGACGTCCTGGGCGCGCATCCCCGGCGGGACGCGCAGATTGAGCTGCGCGCTCGCAGTATTCGGCACTGCGTTGACGGCCTCCGCGACGGGCGTCGACGTCAACCCCGTGATGGTGACGGCGGGGCGGGCCCACACCTGGTCCGCGACCGTCGCCTCACCCTCACCCATGAGCGACACGCCCTCAAGTACGGTGGCGTCACCACGGAACGTCTCCGCGTCGTACTGCACGCCCTCCCAGGTGCCGGTGCAGTCCACCCCATCGATGACGACCGCACCGGAGTCGTTCCGCAGGCTATCGAGCAGCCGCACCAGCGCGAACGCCGCATCCGGGGCCGCGCCACCGAAGCTGCCGGAGTGCACCTTGCTGCGCAGCGTCGACACCGTCACCGTCACCTGCGCGCCACCCCGCAGCGTCGTCGTCAGCGTCGGCTCGCCGAGGCTGATATTGCCCGTGTCCGCAATCATGATCGCATCCGCGGTGAACAGCTCCGGGTGGGCGGCGAGGAGGGAATCCAAACCCTCCCCGCCCTGCTCCTCCGAGCCCTCGATGAGGACCGTGATGCCCAGCCCCGACGCGGGGTGCAGTTCCTCCAGGACCCGCAGCGCCGCCAGGTGCATCACGAGGTTGCCCTTGCAGTCCGCCGTGCCGCGGCCATACCAGCGGCCGTCGCGCTCCGTGAGGGTGAACGGATCCGAGGTCCATGCCGCAGGATCGCCCGCGGAGACCACATCGTAGTGGGAGTACAGCAGCACCGTCGGCTGCCCCGGGGCCGCCTCCTTGCGTCCCACCAGCGCCCGCGACCCATCCGCCGTATCGAAGGCCTGCACCTCTAGCCCGCGGTTACTCAGCGCCTGCGCCACCCACTCGGCGGCGGCCACGCACTCCTCGCGGGTTGCCGGATCCAGGGCCACCGAGTTGAACGCCACCAGCTCCGCCAAGTCCTGCCGCAGCTGCGGCCGCAGTGCGTTCACCGCGCCGCGCACACGCTCCACAAGATCGGGGGTCAATTCCAGGGAAGGGGAAGAATTCTGCATGCAACCCACTGTAAACCCGCCACCGAGCGCGCTGCGTCGGGCCCTGCTGACTTTTCCACAGCCGCCGGCCACTGTGGCGAAGCCCAACCCCGGAAGCATCTGCCGTGACACACCACCGCTGGCGCGCCGGGCGACGTGAGCGCACCCGGTGGCGCGGGCGCGGGCGCGCCCAGGGCGGCGCAGACTCCCGACGGCCCACGGTGCCGCGCTCAAAACGGTGCGTGGCCTGGCAGGACGGTGGGGAGTGGACGTGTGCCGCGCGGCGCGCGTCTCCCCGCGGGCGTGGGCGAGTAATACGGGCCGGCGCGCAGCACACTCGTGGGGTGCCTGCGGGTCGCAGGAGTGCAGCAATCGCATAAGCCACGGGTAATTGTTCACAACTACCCCCAAGGCCTATCTCTGCTCGAAGTGGGCCGCTATCATGATTCCTATTGTTTGCGGCACGCCCACCGGCGGTGCCTGCGGACGAGGAACTCATCCCGCGCGGCGCGCGGGAAGAAAGAAGGTACACGATGGCGGATACGACGCGCGGGGGCAGCGGCAGCTGGCCCGGCACCGCGACGACTCCGACTCCGGCGGGGGAGAACTCTCCCGCCGATCAGGCATTCCCCGGCGGCGACACCACCCCTGCCGCCGCGACGCAGGGCTTCCCCGGGGACACCTCACCGGCCGCACCGGCGGCGACGCCGGTGATTCACTCCGCGCCCGCCCACCTGCTGCTGCCCAGCCTCGTGCTGGGCGTGGCGGCGATGGCGGTGTGCGCCTACCTCGACTTCGGCTCCCACACGGCCACCGACCAGGCGTACAAGACGTTCAGCGTCATCGCCTGGTTCATGGCCGGCATCCTCGGCGTCGGCCTCGTGGGCGTCTACTTCATCGCCGACACCCGCCGCCGCGCGGAATCCTTCTACTCCTTCATTGGGTGGAAAACGGCCCTGTACTGGGTGACGTGCGCGGTGATCACGGGCGGCGTCATCTGGTCGGCGATTGATATCGCCCACTGGGTCGGCAAACTCTAGCCACCACTCCCGCCGCACTCCGGCGGCACGGGGCCGCGCGCCGCGGCCAGGCCCGTGTCCCAGGGGTGCGGGCGCGTGCACCTTCGCCCTCGTGGTGGTCCTCCTCCGCCAGGAGTCATTCCTCCTTGCTCTTTTCTCTCGTCTTCACTGCTTCTTTTTCTTCATTCGCTCCTCCTTCGTTCCTCGTTGTCCCCCACCTACTCGTTGAACCCGCTGAACATCCCACCGACGCGTGAGACAGGCACACACATGACTTCCAGAAACACTGCACACCCCCACCGCAGGCCCGCCGCCTCCCCCGCACGCCGGGCGCTGGCCGGCCTGGCCGCCCTCGGCGTGCTGGGCGTCGGGTCCGCCGCAGGCGCGTTCCCCGCGCAGGCGGACGGTAACAACCCGGGCACCCTCGCGGGCCTGGGTGCCTGTGTGGCCGACAAGGGCAAGCTGGATGTGATCCTGCTGATGGATGAGACGGAGTCGCTCATCCACAACGTCAAGGACGGCATCATTCAGCCGACGGTGCCGGGCTCCGACGCGGAGCACAACCGTGTGCCCGCCGCCCAGTCCTTCGTCGACGACCTGCTGAAGAAGGCCGACGATGAGGACTTCACCGCCCGCATCAAGCTCGCCGGTTTCGGGCAGGAGTACCACAGCACCCTGCAGGACCCGGAGGCCTACGGCGACTGGGTGGACCTGGACTCCAGCGGCGCGGAGACGATGAAGAAGCTCATCGATGGGGAACGCGATCGCACGAGCGAGCTATACACCAACTACGCGAACGCCCTGACGGGCGCCTACCAGGACTTTGCGCGCAGCTCCTCCCCGGACGCCTGCAAACTGCTCGTGACCTTCACCGATGGTGCGTTGACGGCCGCCGGTGGCTACAACGCGGCACCCGCCGCCCAGCAGGACATCTGCCGGCCGGGCGGCATTGCCGACCAGTACCGTGCGGGCGGGATCACCAACATTGGTATCGGCCTGTCGGACCCGAAGAACCCGAGCGATTTCTCCCTCTACAAGTCGATTACTCAGGGCGACGGTGGGGTGCAGTGTGGCACCCAGCCCGCCAACGGCGCGTTCTTCCCGGCGGACTCGGTGGGAAGCCTGTTTGGGTCCTTCCACCGGGTGCTGTCGACGGGTGGTGATTTCTCCAAGGAGACCCGCGCCGACGAAGGCTTCACGTTCGTGCTGGACCGCTCGGTGGACTCCGTGCGGTTCACCGCCGTCGCCCAGGACGACCTGGGGGAGGGCGCCTACCTGGTGCTGACCTCCCCGTCGGGCAAGACCCTCGAACTCAAGGGCCAGGGCACCGGCCAGGTGGGCTCCGCGGACGTGACCTGGCAGGCGGCTGCCGCGCCCGTGCACAAGGTCGATGGTGAGATGCGCCTGACCAACGAGGAGGACTGGGAAGGCAAGTGGACGATGGAGTTCACCGGCTTCGATACCGCCTCCCGCGACGGCCGGGTGTTTAACTCGGTGCGCATCCAGCCCGACCTGCAGGTGCAGATCGCGGCCTCCGGGGACGACGCCACCGCCACCGCCCACGGGCTGGCGGTGCGCTCCGACGACGAGGTCACCGTGTCCCTCGTGGGCCGTGACGGGCAGCCCCGCACCCTCGACGGGGACGCCAACGTCACCGTGCAGTTCACCCCCTCGACCGGTGGTGAGGCCGTTGACCTCGTCAAGGACACCCCCATTGGTGCCGGCGACGCCGTCGCCATCCCGCTGGATGGGTTGGGGCAGCTGCCCGCCAACGGCCACCTGGACGCCTCCGTCCAGGTCACCACCAAGGGCGTCGATGACGCGCCGGGCACCGAACTGGAGCCCGTCATCGGGCGCACCGACTTCGCGGTCGCCGACGCGGAAATGCCGCAGGCGCCCGCCGCCGTCGACTTCCAGATGAAGGAGCCGGTGACCACCATTGAGGTGCCCGTGCAGGGCCCTGGCCGCGTGTGGGTGGAGGAGGGCTCCGTCATGGACGCCGCCCTCCTGCCCGAAGGCATCGACGCGGTCACTGTGTCCTCCGAATACGGCTCCAAGGAGACCGCCCTGGAAATCCCCCAGGGGGAGACCAAGATTCTGCCCGTGACGGTCTCCGTGCCGGATTTGAAGGACGGCCTCGTGCAGGGCACCCTGCCGATCCACATGGCGAAGCTGGATGGCACCGGCGACACCACCGCCGCACTGCCCGCCGACGGGCAGATGAGCGTGCCGCTGAACAAGGGTATTTTCGCCGTCGCGCTCGTCACCTCCCTGCTGCTGGCGCTGCTCATCCCGCTGGCGCTCACCTACCTGGTGCGCTACCTCACGGCGAAGATCCCCGCCCAGTACTACGGCGGCCTGCGGATCCCGCTCAAGGTGTCCGGCGACCGGGTGCTCTACAACGGCAAAACCGACCCGCACATCAGCATCGATGAGGCGGCCCGCAACCAGCTGCCCACCGGCGACCAGCGTTCCGCCGTGGTGCGCGGCTACCCCCTGCAGGTCAAGGCCTTCGGCCGCAACCCCCTGCAGAGCCCCTACGTGGAGGTCGACGCGGTGCCCTCCATCGCGGGCGATGGTGCCCAGGTCGGTGGGGCGGCGAAGCTGCCGCTGGCCATCCACAACACCTGGTTCATTGCCACGGACCCCTCCAACAGCAACCACCTCGACCTCGTGGTCATCCCGCGCCTGCCGCTCGACGCGACGACCCGCGACGCGCTCGTCGAGGACATCTCTGCGAATGCCCCCGGCCTCGTGGAGACCCTGCGCAAGCAGGCCGCCGCCCTCGAGGAGCAGGCCCGCGTGGCTGCCACCAGCAGTACCGACGCGGCCGATGCGGGCGCTGCCCCGGAGGTGCCGAACCCCTTCGCCCCCGCCGACGACGCCCCGGCCACCCCGGGCGACGGTGTCGGCACCGGCATGAAGTCCGACGACCGGGTACTCGGTGCGGCGGCTTCCGGCCTGGTGGGCAAACTGGGCGGCAAGACCGCCACCGACACCCCCGCCACCCCGGCGGCGCAGCAGCCGGTGGCCCCGGCCGCCAGCCCCGGCCAGGCCGCCACCCCGGCGCCGAAGCCCACCCGCGACGCCGCCCGCGATGCGGCCCGGCAGACCGCCCGTGATACGGGCGCTGCGGGGAGTACTGCGGCACCGGCGTCCGCGACCCCGGCACCCGGTGCCGCGGGCACCGGCGGTAGCGCATCTGATGCCACACCTGCTACACCTAAGGCGGACGAGGCACCGATCCCCAACCCCTTCGCCGAGGGCGCGGACGAGGACGATGCGTGGAACCCGTACGCCACCGAGCAGAACCCCTTCGGCTCCGGCGGGCTGAACTTCGACCCCGGCCGGGGGGATGACACCTGGGGCGATGAACTGCCCTGGGATCCCACCGCGGATACGAAGAAGTAAACCCGCCGCAGGCCACGCACACGGTGCGGCTGCTGCCCCTTTTCAAGCAGCGCCGTCGCCGTGAGTGGCCTGTGTGTCTTAGGTTCTTTTCCCTTGTCCCCCGTGGCTGGGTTCCCCACCACCACGACCCCACCGCCGCGCCTCGCGCGGCTGGCCGGTGGGTGTGCGTGGCGGTCGGGAAGCGGCCACACCCACTTTGCACATTTATTCCACTCCCACATCTCCCCGTGTGATTGTCCCAGGAGGAAGCCACCATGCATAAAGTTCTCGTCGTCGGCTGCGGCGGTTCCGGAGCGAAAACCCTGGCCTACATGATGGACCAGCTGAAGACGACGCTCGCGGAGCGTCTGCCGGACCGGTACCCCAGCCCGAAGGACGTGAAGCTGCCGCGCGCGTGGCAATTCGTCACGGTCGACGTGCCGACCGCCGCGGAGAAGGCGGGCCCGAACCTGCCGAACGTGTCCGAGGCGGGCGGGCACTACGTGTCCTGCGGGTCGACGGCGTCGTACGAGCGGGTGGATTACGCGGTGAGCCAGAAACTGGCCGCGAAGAAAGAACTCGGCACGATTGCGTCCTGGGCGCACACCGACCCGAAGAGCGAAACCACGCCGGTCAGTGATGGGGCGGGCCAGTTCCGCGCCATCGGCCGCATGCTGGCCCTGTCGAAGTTGGCTGACATGCAGACGGAGCTGCGGAAGGCGTGGGAGGTGCTGCGGAAGGCGGAGACCATCGCGGAGCTCACGGAGCTGCGCCACGCCCTCTACGGGCATGTGGATAACGATGTGGCCCAGGAGCAGCCCCTGGTGTTCGTGGTGAGCTCCATGGCGGGTGGCGCGGGCGCGTCGATGGCGATCGATATTTGCCGCCTGCTCACCTCCCTCGACGGGATGTCGCCGGCGCTGACGTCGCTGTTCATGGTGACCCCGGATATTTTCCACAAGCTTGACGCCGACAGTGTCATGGGGACGAACCCGAACGCGTTGGCCATGTTCGCCGAACTGGTGGCCGCCCAATCGGGTGCCGCCGCCGAGGCCGACGTGCGCCTCTTCGAGGACCTGGGGATTCGGCTCACGGGGAACACGGCGCAGCCGCCGATTGGCCGGATTTTCCCCGTCGGTGTCCGCAGCGGCACCGACGGCGCTCTGCTGGGCGACGGGCACCCCACTACCGTGTACCGGGCGCTGGGCCGCGGTCTCGCGGCGCTCATGGCGGACCGGCATGCGATGCAGGACTTTAAGGCCTACACCCTGACGAACCGGGGCGGCTACCCCATGGACACCAGCGTGTACGGCTGGGGCATCGGGGAGGAGAAGGCCATCCCGTGGGGCTCCTACGGCTACGCCCAGTTGGGGATGGGCCGCGACCGCTACGCCGAGTACGCCGCGCAGCGGCTCGCGCACAGCGCGGTGGGCCGGCTGCTCAAGGGGCACGTGGACGTGTCTAACCCGGCGAGTGCGGACGCGCAGCTCACGGAGAAGCTGACGAACAACTACCGCGGCTACGCGGGCGCGCTCAACGCCCTGCTGCCCGTGGAACAGCACCCCGGTAACTGGATCATGGAGCGCTTCAGCGGCCCCATCCAGGCGTGGGTCAACGTCATGGCCGACAAGGTGCGCACCCGCATCCCGAAGGACCCGGGCGCGAAATCCACCGACTGGGTGCCGGCCGTCGACGCCGCCCTGGCGAGCGTCCTCGCGGAGCTCGACATGGATGAGGATTCCCTGCTGTACAACGGCGTGTACGAGTGGGCCGAGGCAGAGGGCGTGCAGGAAGGCCTGCTCGACATCATCCGGGCCGAAGTCGCGAAGTTCGGTGTGCCCTACGGTTACCGGGTGGTGCGCGCCATTCGGGAACAGCTCGAATCCGGCATCATCACCCGCACGGAGCAGGTGGCGGCGTACCAGCCGACGCTCACCCTGCCGAGCGAAGTGCGGGAGGCCCTGACGAGCCGCAAGCAGTCGATCGCGAACCCGAACGACTACGTCGAGCGCATCGTGCAGGGCGTGACGAAGGAACTGCGTTTCGCCGCCGCGAAGGTCATCGCCACGACCCTGGCGCCGGTTCTCAAGGGGTTCGTGCAGGACTTCCTCAACCCGCTGCAGGAGACGATGCTCACCGGGCACCGCGACCTGGAGGCCTCCATGCAGGTGCGCATCGACCCGAACTTGGGTGTGTCGCAGCTGAAGACGAACGTGCCGAACCTGTGGCCGGACGAGACGCAGACGACCGTGCCGGATCGTTTCCGCCACGCCGCCAACGAAGTCTTCCTCACCGAGGTCGATTCCTTCCCCGCGCAGTTCTCCCACGACATCATCGAATCCTCCCGCAGCTTCGACGAGCAGGCCCGGGTGCCTGACTACGTGTCCTCCCTGGGGGTGGCGGCGAGCTCCGTTATCTCTGGCACGTGGCAGGCCCTGTCCGGCGCGGAGCAGGCCCCCGAGGACCTGCTGGTGCTCAAGGGCGAGTGGATTCCGAAGGACCTGGTGCTCCGCCCCGAGAGGGGCAGCGCCGCCGCGGCCGCGCCGCGTACCCCGGTGGCGGCCCGCTTCGAGTTCAACATTCAGGCCGGCAAGGTGCTCGACCGGGCGCGGCAGTACATCCGCCGGCCCGGCTACAGCTTCAACACGTTCATCTCCACCTCCCTGCGGGAGTACATCCTCACCCCGGGGCTCACCGAGTCGGAGCGCAACGGCCGCCGCACCCAGGTGCTGACGAAGTTCCGGGAGGCGATGAGCTACGCGCTGCCGCTGGCGCAGGTCAACGCCGACCTGGTGCGTGCCCTCTACGGGCGTGAGGTGGAGTACCGGTTCACGTTCTCCTCGATCCCCTTCGGCGGCGATGAGTTGGCGCAGGCCCTGGAGAAGACCGTGCTGGACTTCCCCAACCACACCCCTGCCGACCGCACCCGCCCCCTGGGCACGGCGATGACGAACCAGGGCGAAGAGCGCGCCATCGACATCTTCGGCTCCTACCCGAACTACGCGCCCATCGTCTTCGAGTCCCTGCTGCCGCCCATTGCGGAGCAGTGGCAGAAGATGACGATGCAGCGCGGCTCCTTCTGGGCGCTGCGGCGCACCCGGCCGCTGCCGGCGGCGCTGCCGATGAGCAACGATGAGCGTTTCGCGCTCATCGCCGGCTGGTACATCGGCCGCATGATTGGCCAGATCGTCTACCCCGACACCCTCGATGTGGCGGATGATGCGGCGGTGCAGGTGTGGGATCCGCTGGATAACCAGTGGGTGAACTTCGATGCGCCGATGCTCACCCCCGTCAGCCACCTGCGGCACCAGCTGGACTGGCTGCCGAGCCTGCTGGAGTCGGCCTCCATGGGGTGGGCGCGTGCCGGCCAGCACCCTGTCATGCACAGCGTGAAGCCCTACGTGCTCATGCGGCACCTCTACGACACGGCCGCCAGCCCCTCCCGGGATGGGCGCACCTTGAACGGGCAGGCGCTGCTGCGCGCCTGGATCCACACCGGCGTCCGGGAGGCCGGGGAGACCGGCCAGGTGCCGGGCACCGGCATGGACGCCACCCCGGAGCAGCGACGCGATGCGGCGCTGGCGTGGCTGGGCCGCCACTACCAGATGGCGCAGTCCTTCCTGCCGACGGGCATTGCGACGGCCGGCCAGGTGGCCACCCCTTCGGCGCGCGCCTACGGCGACATCACCGACCGCCGGATTGCGGCGAAGACCCCGGTCATTCACGACCTGGCGGCCGACATTGTCGACGTGACGGAGAAGCTCGCCGCCCTGGTCAAGGCCGCCTACATTGCGGGCCCTCCCGGCAGCAGCCCGGACGTGCCCGCCCGCGACCCCTTCGGCGACGATGATTTCGAAGCCGACCTCATGGAAGACTTCGGAGACCTCTAAATGGAACCCCAGGCGTCACCGGTGACGATTGTCGTCGGCCGTGGTCACACCGCGGCCGGCGTGCGGCAGGTCCTGGAGGACTTCGCCGCGCTCGGAATCGTGCGCAACCTCATCTGGATCGACGCCGATTCCTTCCACCACGCCGACAGCCTCGTCCGGGTCGCCCGCCCCGGCTTCGGCACCCGCACCATCATCGAATCCGTGTCCCTGACGAAGGCACTCGTCGATATTGAGGCCACCAACCCCGGCCGCGGCACCGCCAGCTTCATCCTCGTCAACAACATTGCCGAGGAGGCGGGCCGGCTCGGGCCGGACAATATCGCGCCGGTCACCTTAGCGTTGGACTCGGTGGGCTACAGCAGCCGCCTGCACCGCACGAACCTCATGCTGGCGCCCGCGCACGCGCAGGTCACGCACCCGCTGCCGACGCTGCGGGGGTACGTCAATCTCCTGCTTGCGCCGGAGGATTCCGCCGGCCCTGACCAGCCGGCCGCCACCCTGGATGGGGCGTGCCCCCCGCAGCAGCTGGCGCTGCACTACGCGGCGAGTATTGCCTCGATCTGTGGGGCGTGGACCGGCTCCGGGGATGTGCCCGCCCACCACATGGACACCGGCCAGGGCGACACGTTTCGCCTGGTGCGCACCTACTACCGCCGGATCGACGGCCAGCGGGTGCAAACACTGATCAAATTGGGCGTGTTCGACACGACGGTGAACCCGCAGGCGAAGCTGAGCCGGCCGGGGCAGGCGGTGTACGCCCACTACCCGGTCGACGCGTACGCGTTCGCGGATGCCTGCGCGCAGCAGCTGGTGGGGGAGTACCGGGAGGTCCTCACCGGCGCCCGCTACCAGGCGATCACCCAGTCGCTGGTGCACACCACGGCGGGGCACGCGTTGGCGGATTTCGGCCGCGCCTACGGCCGCAACCTCGTCACCGCGCCCGCCCGTTTCCTGCGGCGGCTGCGCTACGACGTGGCCACCGCCCGGGACTATGCGGTGCAGAAGCACCTGTACGGGGTCACGGGATCCCGGGTGCAGGTCGGCCGTGTGAGCCTCGTCGGCGCCCAGGTCGATGAGGCGGATGCGGTGGCGACGGCCGCCACCCAGGCCCCGACCCGGGAGGAGATTGCCGCCGAACTGGAGCCGCTCTGGCGCTCGTACTCGAACATGGCGTTGACGATGATGGACGCCAGCCCCCGCGCCTTCGGGCAGGTGGCGGGCCCCCGCTACCCGGAGGCCTGCCAGGAGCCGGGGACGAGCAACATTCACGTCGCCCCCGCCGCCGAGTACGTCATCCCGGGGCCGTCGACCCGGTTCGGCCGCCTGCTGCCACCCCAGCTGAAAAACCTCATGGGGGAGCCGATTGCCGGCTACGACGTGGTGGGTGCGGCCGCCTACGAGCGGCAGCTCGCGCAGCTCACCGGCTCCCAGCACCGGGCCATTGGCCGCACCATTGGCGATTTTCGCCAGTGGCGGGAAAAGCACTCCCACAGCTTCGCCGCCCGCATTGGTCTCGGATTGGAGCAGATGCGCCGCGACATCACCGCGGAGCGCGCCCGCTACGAGGCGGACATTGACCGCCTCAGCCGGGAGGAGCAGCCCGCCAGCACCCCGGACGACTCGCCCACGAAGTGGCTGCGTTTCTTCGGCTGGGTGGCGGTGAGCTCCCTGCTGCTGTTCCTGCTGTTGTGGGGTGTGGGCAACATCCACACCTCGGCGGCGTCCGGGCTGCCGGAATGGGTGTGGGTGCGCACCCTCAACGACCTGCCGGCGAGTGGGAAAGCCAGCTACTTCGGCAGCTGGTTCGCCTTCTGGCTTCTCGTGTGGATGACGCAGGTGGCGTTGGAAACCCGCGACGACATCAAGGACGCCAACCGGCGGCGCACCGTGCGCAGCGATATGAACACCGCGCGGGAAAACGCCGCCGCCTGCACGGTCGCCCTCGACCGCATTGAGGTCGCCTACGGGCAGTTCGTGTCCGTCAGCCACATGTTGGGCGCGATCCTGGAGTACCCCTTCGGGCAGGTCACGAAGAACGAGCAGCGGGCCGTCACCCCGACGAACGCGATGCCGCGGCACGTGGTGCTCGCGGAAGCAACCCCGGAGGAAGACACCATCCGCACCACCGTGGAACGCCACCGCATGGGCGTGTACGAGGAAGGCTGGATGGGTCCGCTCGCCGGGGAGGCGCTGGCGCGGGCGGCGGCGACGCTGCGGCAGGAGCAGAACATCACCGTCGACGTGGCGCACGTGCTCGGCCAGCCCGGCGACCACACCGGCAGCGCCCTGGACCGCATCGCCGACATTGCCGCCAGCCCCGACTTCAACCACGCGGACCGCACCGGCGGCCACTGGCTGGGCATTGTCTCCCAGCTGGCGCACGCCGCCAGCGCCTCCGACATTGCGGACATCTCGATCGCGCGGGTCGCCTCCCGGGCGGCCGGGGCGCACACCGCACCGCTGCGGCCGCTGAAAGACCTCGAATTCGCCGGCACCTTCAACGGCCAGTTCCTCACCGAGCACGGGCAGACGATGAGCCGCATCGGCACCATCGACCAGGCCTACTACGCCAAGGGCTCCTCCACCCAGGACGCCATTGGTGGCGGGGAGGTGCTGGTGCAGCTGTCCCGCCCGGCGGTCGCCGCCGACGTGCAGCTCGACTACCGTGCCACCCCGGATGCGCCGACGGTGGACGCGGCGGATAATCCTTTTGCCAGCCCTGACTTCTTCACCCAAGGAGACCTCTAGAAATGCCCACCTTCCCGGAGCGCGTCCTGGAGGCCTACCACCGGTGGCGTGCGCAGGCCGAAGCCCACGGCTTCACCCCCGCCCAGCTGCCCGGCGACGATGCGTTGAAGCTCGCCGCCCAGGACGCCCAGGCGTTGAACAATCCGGCGGCCCCGCAGGCACTCAAGGTGTGGGGCGGCCCCCTGCAGCGCATTCGCCTCATGGTGGCCACGGGTTTTGAGGAGGCGACCCGCCAGCCGCTGGAGCCGGCGATGTTCACCCCGAACCTGCCGGGCGGGGTGTGGCCCACCCCGCAGGGGCAGCAGCCCCCTGCCCAGCAGATACCGCACCCCCAAGCACCCAACCACCAGCCCGCCGCGCCGCAGCCCCCGGCACAGCCGCAGCCGCAGCCGCCCCGCCGGGGCGCGGACACCATGGTGGACGACATTCTGGGCCTGTCGGACAAGCGCCGTGCCGTGGAGCCCACCCCGCTGACCCAGGGGTTGGATGACGGCAGCATGTGGCCGGCGGGCAACCCCCAGGTGGGTACCGCGGGCCCGATTCCGCGCGCCACGCTGCGGGCCACCCCGGCCCCGCAGCCGGTGCTGCCCGCCGATCCGGCCACCCACCCCCTGCCGGAGGCGGCCCAGGTGGCCGCGCCGCAGCCCGCGCAACCGGCGGCCCCGGCGATGCCGGCGCAGCCCACTCAGCCCGCGGCACCGGCGGCACCGGCGATGCCGGTCGCGCCCCCGGAGGCGCTGCCCACGCCCAGCGCTGAGGGCGCTGGTGCTGTGGTGCTGCCGGCGGCGGAAGACCCGGCCGTGGCGGGGCTGGCGCGGCCCATGGACGACGTCATCGTCGACCACGACCTGGTGGCCTCCGCGGCGCCGGCGGAGGAAGACACCGATGTGGTGCGCACCGTCGCCGCCGACCTGCGCGACTATGTGGAGACCGATTTTGCCCGCCTGGTGATGTTTGGGGATTCCGCGCCGAAGCCGCTGGCGGACGCCGTGGTGGAGGCTGTCGTCCAGTCGGATGGCAGCGTGCTGGTGCGGTGGGAAGCACCTGAGCCGGCCGCCGGCGTGGTACGCCTGTACCGGGTGGTCAGCGAGGAAGAGGAATTCGACCGGGACCCCGACTCCGGGGAGCACCGCGCCACCACGGTGGGCACCCACTGGGTGGACGAGGACGAGTTCACCACCGCGCTGCGGTTCTACCAGGTGTGGGCCCATGAGGGCGCGACGGAGGCGCAGGCGCGCACCACCCCGCCCCGCTTTGTCGGGGAGGCGTGGATCATCCGCCCCGTGGAGGACATGACGCTCACCGTCGCGGGCCGCGAAATTAAGGGCCAGTGGTCGCCCCTGGAGGGCACCACCCGGGTGGCGGTGTTCGCCGCGAAGGAACGCGACCGGCGGGTGCACAGCCCCCGCAACGAGATCAGCCTCAACGAGGCCAACCAGCAGGGCTTCATTTTCTCCCCGCCGCAGCGGGGCGTGAACTGGAAGTTCGTTGCCCGCCGCATCGTCAACCTGCGGGGCTTCGACCGCTACTCGCTCATGAGTGACGTCGACATGATTGCCGTGCCCGCCGAGGTGCACGCCGTCGACATTGCGGTCGACACCACCGCCCTGGGCGACGAGACACTCTTCGACGTGAGCTGGGACAATCCTTCCTCCGGGGAGGTGCGGATCTACCGCACGAACGTCGCCCCCGACGATGGGGTCACGGGACGCACGGTCGATGTGCGTTTCCTGGAGGACTTTGGGCTGCCGCAGGAAAACTGGGTCAACGACCTCACCCGGGGTGAGAACTCCTGCCGGGTGAGCTGGCCGGAGGACTGGTACTCTATCTTCCTCACCCCTGTGACGGTGGTGGGCGAGAAGTGCCAGGTGGGTCGGAGTTACTCCTCGGTGCGTGTCGGCGAGGTGACCAATGCCGCCCTGTTTGAGCGCGTCACCCACCAGGTGGCGACCTTCGGGTGGCCGCGCAATGCGCTGGAGGTGGCGGCGTATTTCGTCTCCCAGGACCCGTACACGGGCAGCACCTCGGAGGAGCACCTGACGACGATCGATCGGGAAACCTACGATGCGCGCGGTGGGATGCGGCTGAAGCTCAACGACCGCGGCAAGATCAAGCTGTTGCCCTCGAAGTACTACAACAACGAAAAGATCTTGGGCGAGCCGGCGTTGCTCGACTACCACGGTGTGACGCGGATGAAGTATTCGATCTTTGGCCGCGGTGGGGCGGTGTGTGTGGCGATTGCTGCGCTGCGCCCGGAGCACACGGAGCGGCGCTTCACGCTGCGCATCCAGCGCGGCCGCCTGCCCTTGGAGGCGGGCGACGGGCTGGAGGTCAACGTGCGGCAGATTACCCACGGGGCGCCCCATTCGGAGTTCCTGCCGGGTCTCATTGTGGACCAGTTGGGGCCGGATCAGCCGACCACCTATTGGGAGATTGATCCGCGGATGCTGACGAAGGCGGGGCCGAACGCGTTTCTGCGCCTGTTCCCCCTGGATTTGGAGGACGCCTCCGGGCGGGCGATTGCCTTGGAGGATCCGCCGGTGGCGTACCTGCACCTGCGGCGGCTGCGGGACATTATTGCTGCGAGTGCGCACGCCCAGGCAGGTGAGGACAGTTGAGTCGGAATGAAGTGTCCTCCTCGCCGGTGCGGGGTGTGGCCCGGCACGCCGCGGTGGATGCGGGCCGCTTCGCGCAGGTGACGTTCGCGTCCTTTGCGGCGGGCGCCCACGGTGAGGCGGCCGGGTCCTCCGGCGGCTGGCGAGTGGGACCCACGGTGGACGCGCAGGCCGCGCACACCCAGTGGGTGGCGGCGAATGCGCCGACGCAGCTGCACCCGGTGCAGCCGGTGGATGATTTCCTCTCCCAGGAGGATATTGATTCCCTGCCCCGGCGTTTCGAGTACGTGCCGCCGGCGTTGGGGCCCCAGGGGGCTGCGGCGTACCTGCAGTCGGTGCCGGCAGGCAGTGATGCCACCGGCCGGCCGGGGAACGTGTTCAGCCACGCGTTCATTGACCAGTTGCCGCACCTGCCGGCACCGGTGCCGTACCCGACGGACGCGTACCGGGGCGCGAGTTTCGCGACCCCGTTTCGGAAGACGGCGGTCAATCAGGTGCGCTTGCAGCCGGCGCAGCCGGCGACACCCGTGGAGGATTCCGAGGACGGCTACGCGGTGGCGTGGCTGGTGGTCCGGCAGCTGCTGGGCGATCGTTCGGGCGCGCTGTGGGCGCTGCAGGCGGCGGTGGAGAACCCCGCCACCTTGGCGGTGCTGGTGGTGCGCAACAACCTCGATGCGGGGTATTGGTTGCGGGCGTTGTCGGCGACGACGACGCCGTCGATGGCGTACGCCACGTGGCGGCTGTCGACCTTTGAGCGGGCGCGGACGATGCACGCGGCCCGGCTGCTGCAGGCCGGGTACCGGATTGTGTGCGTGCCGGAGGCCGACCGGCAGGCGTTGGCGGAGGTGCCCCACGCGGAGCTGCTGACGATTATTGACCCGGCGGATCCCGCCACCTACCGGCATCCGGTGGGTGACTGGTCGCAGCTGACACAGGCGGCGCTGACAGACGAGCAGATGGTCGGCACCCTCGTCAACCACCTGGTGGCGGTCAGTGATGCGGCGTGGCCGCTCGTCGACGGCGTGCCGTTGCCGGTGCCGGCCGATGCGGGCACCATTGCCGCCTACGGGCAGGCGCTCGCACTGGCGGTCGTCGCTTTTGAGGCGGATTTCTCCCCGGAGGCGGTGCTTCTTGCGCGCCGCATGCTGGACGGGCCGCCGCATTCGCCGACGGCGGCGCTGGCGGCGCAGGTGCGCCGCCACACCGGGGGCGCGGCGCGCGCCTGGGAGGAGTTGTTGGACGATCCGGTGCCGGTACTGCTGGCGCGGGATGGTCGCGAGGGCGCCGCCTCGGGCCTGCTGGAGGCGAGCCTGGATGCCCGCGGCCTGGAGCGCGCCCAGCGCACCGAGATCCTGGCGCGGCTGGCGCGCGTCATCGACGCCGCCGATACCCGCAGTGATACCCGCGGGCATGCCCGCGCGGAACTCGTGCACCGGCTGCTGGCGCTGGCGGGCAGCAGTGGGCTCATCGACGACGAGGCTGTCGATGTGGGGCTGACTGCTCCCCTCGTGGAGGCGTTGGCGACCTCGGCGGCGTTCGCCGCCCACCTGGGGTCCCACGACGCTTCTGCCGCGCCGGCGGCGCTGGCGCGGGTGGTGCGCGCTGGGTTCATTCGCCGCCACACCCTCGTCGGCACGAGCCTGCCGCACCCCGACTGGGCGAGCCGTGCGGGCACGACGACGACGCCGACGGCGCGGGCCGCCTACGACTTCCCCGCCGAGTGGCTCACCCGCGCCGAGGACACCGCCGGCCAGGTGCTGTCCGGTCGGGCGGTGCCCCGCCCGCAGCTGCAGGAGCTGCTGCAGCTGCTCGCGGAGGCGGACATCGCCGCCATTGATGCGGGCTCCCGCCCGCCCGGCGCGCACAGTAATGATTCGGTGAGCGACATTGTGGCGCTGTTGAAGAGCCGCGGCCATGGGGCGGATGTGGCGGCCAGCCGCATCGAGGACATTCGGCACCAGCGGCGGATTGTGGCCGCGATTCACCCGGATGCGGATCTCGTCGACATCATTGGTGTGTTGCGGGGCCCGCAGGGCCGGGAGGTGGCGGATGTGGTGCGCACGGTGCACCCGGAGGTGGCGCGCACCAGTACCTTTGAGGCCGCGTGTCTGCGGCTGTGGGTGGTGTTGGTGCCGTTTGCGCGCGCCTACCCGCTGCTGGGCCGGGCGGTGGGCCCGGATGAGGTGGCCGCCTTGGCGGAGGCGATCCGTTGGGATGCGGGGACGAGTAGTGCCCACATTCACGAGGTGTATGAGCGGTACCTGCGGGCGGATTTGGCGGATGCGACCGCTGATGAGGAGGTGCTCGCCGCCGCCGGCCAGTGGTTGCGCTATCAGGCGGCGGGTGTGGCCGATCCTGAGTTGGGGTCGGTGGTCGCCACCCTCATCCAGTTGATCGCCGCCGATCAGGTGCTGCCGGAGGCCTACCGTGGTGAGGTGGGTGCCGGATGAGTATGCCTGGATCGACCCGTGTCGTGATCCTTGTGAGCCTGAGCCTGAGCCTGAGTCCTAGTCCTAGTGGAGGTGCCTCGTGCAGCAAGTAACACTCGCCCCCGGGGTGAGTTTCGATACCCGCCTGCCGCGGGACCTGCGGGGCTTTTTCACCATCAGCCTGACAGGCAATCATGCGTTTCATGCGCAGGTTGCTGAGTGCACCTCGAAGCGCAGTGGGCAGAAGCTCATGGTGCGGGACTTCACTGGTCCTGCCGTGGTGCACTTGAGCCCGGCGGGGGTGCGGAATTTTCCGGCCCACACGACCGCGTATGTGAGTTTTACGATCATTGGCCGGACCCGCGCCGACGACATTGTCATGCAGCTGCCGGCGTTTGACGTGTCCAACCTGTCGACGTTCCCCCTGGCAACCCTCGTGGAGCACGAGGGCACGATGCGTATCCAGGTGGCAGATCAGTCGGTGGATGAGCCCTTGTCGCCCGTGGCGGCGGGGGTGCGCAGCGCCCTGCGCAGCAGTATTGGGGTGGATTCCCTCCCGCCGGGGCGGCGCCGCGATATCACCGTCATTTTTGATGTGAGTGCGTCGATGCGGTGGGTGGTGGATGACCGCCTGTGTGAGGCGATGGCGGCGTTCGCGGCCGGCATCGTCAGCGTGGCCGCGCAGGGGCGGCGGATGACGGTGGCAACCTCCCAGTCGCCGGCGGTGGCGGTCGATGCGGGGCCGGATGCGGTGACGAGTTTCGCCGCCCAGGCGCCTGACTACGCCTCCGCGGGGTGGGGGATCGATGCGACTGATATTCACCCGGGTGATGCGGTGCTGGTGCTCAGCGACGATGTGCCGGCCGCGCTGCGGCAGTACCCGGGCACGGTGCACGTGCTCACCCCGGTGCCGCCGGCCCCGGGGTCCCCGGGGACGACGTACACTCTGTTCACGCCGGAGTTGGCTGAGCACGTCTTAGCCGGCGACATTGTGGCGATGGCGCCCGCGGCGCAGCACACACTGTCCGCGTTGGCAGGGAAGGACTAGGTTGTGAGCACACACTTCGAAGGGCGACTGCTGACGCGCTGCCCGTACACCTTTAAACAGATGCCGCCGGATGCCACCGCATCCCCCTTCGTCGACGCCGAGGACTGCCCCCTGCCCGAAGGCTGGCAGGGCAGTGGGGTCATCACGTTCGCGATGGCGGGTGCCCGCGCGAGCGGCAAGTCGCTCTACATTGCGGTGGTCGTCAAGCTCCTGGAGCAGCTGGCCGTCGCCAACGGGGCGATCTTCCGCCCCGCCGACGAATACACGCGGCGCACCTACCGGGAGAAGTACGAAAAGCCCCTGTTTACCCACATGGGGTTGCTGCCGTCGACGCCGTCCTCGGCGTCCGCGGACGCGTACCAGCGCAAGCCGCTCATCTTCGACCTGGGGATGTTCGACCGGAAGGATGAGAATGGCAATCGGAGCCCGCAGAAGATTTTCGTGGTGTTCCGCGACGTCGCCGGCGAGGACCTGAAGGAAGAAAACTTCGAGGCCCGCAAAGACGATCTCACGTTCTTCCGCTACGCGGACCGCATCATCTTCCTCTTCGACCCGATGCGGGTGAGCCAAATCCGCGAACTGCTCCAAGGGGCGGTGCCCCGCCACGAAGTCGGCGACGATGATCCGGCGGTCGTGCTGCAGAACGTGCTGCGGGTGCTGGGGGCGGAAGCCCGGCCCTACATGGCGCTCACGCTGAGCAAGTTCGACACCATGCAGTACCTCGCCAACGTCAACCAGGTCGACCAGTACTACGACGGCAACACCCATGTGAACTGGCAGCGCGTCATGAGTAACTGCGGGGCCGGTTTCCGGCGGGAATCCAGCGACCTGGATGCCCCCTTCCGGATGAAAGACCAAGAGCTGCTCCACTGGGAGGTGCAATCCCTCCTGCAGTGCCTGGGCGCGACGATGATGCTGTCCCAGCTGGCGCAGCCCATGCTGGGGGAGCACCCCTACCCCTACCAGTGCTTCGCCGTGTCCGCGCTGGGCGCCCCGCCGGAAGGAGACCGGGTGAGCCGCTCCGGGATCGCGCCTTTTAGGTGCTTGGACCCGCTGCGCGCCATGTTCGCCACCGTCGGCCTGTTCACCGCCGAGGACACCTAGGACGAGCCTGCACGCTCACACACCCCGCACACCCACACAACCCCACACTGCAAGGAAGGAGGGCCGCCATGGCCGGATGGTTTGACCGGGCGGCAGCCATGTACGCCGCCGACATCCCCGTGGCCGCCGTCGACGCGTGGCAGCTACCCGAACCCGCGCCCGAGGCCCCCAGCGACAGCTTCCCCGCCATCACGGCCACGGCGTCGCCGAGCCGCACCGCGACCCCCGACTGGGGCGGGCGCGCCGGGCAGACGCCTGAGGCCGCGGATCATTTGGCGGCCCGCGCGCAGGTGCAGGCCCGGCAGCCGCAAGTCATCGGCCCCACCCGGGAGAAGAAACCCCGGGGCCGCTGGTTCCGCGGCAAATAGCCGCGCGCAGCTGGTACGAAAAGCCTGCGCGTGATGTTTGTCCCTGTTCTTCCCTTGTCGTTTCTTGTCGTCTTTGGTGTGACTGCCCATGAGTAACAATTTCTCCTTCGACGAGCTCGCCGACCCCTTCGGCGGGTTCACCACGAGCCCCTACCAGGTGCCCCGCGAGCCGGAGACCACCCGCGCGGAACCCGCGGAACCCTTGCGCGCAGAGCAGGCGGACGCCCTCGACGAGGCGCGCGCGAAAGCGGCGGAGGCCACTGCGGTGTCGACGGGGGCGGCGTGGTTCGCGATCGGGGCGGGCATTGTGGCCACCGGTGTGGTGGTGGCATTGATGGTGCTGGGCTGGTCGACGCACGCCCTCGAGCACTTCTTCTCCTAAACCCGCCCCCGGCCGGTGCGGGTCGGCACCCGGGAAGGGATTGGGGGACGTGCCCCGGGGAAGATCCCGGGCAGCGTGCTGTCGGGGGTGGGGTGCTGGTGGTTGTGCGCTATGAGCGAACAGGGCTCAACTTTGTTGCACTCGCTCGGGCGGGGCTGCTACAACGGTGGTTAGCACTTGACACCCTCGAGTGCTAGAAACTGTGGCGGATGCGCCACCGTGACTTGCACGATGCGCACGCATCGACACGAACAAAAAACAACCAGACAGTTGAAGTCAAGGAGAATGCACGCTCATGGCAAAGATTATTGCCTTTGATGAAGAAGCACGCCGCGGCCTGGAGAAGGGTCTGAACACCCTCGCCGACGCCGTCAAGGTCACCCTCGGCCCGAAGGGCCGCAACGTCGTCCTGGAGAAGTCCTGGGGCGCCCCCACCATTACCAACGACGGTGTGTCCATCGCCCGCGAGATCGAGCTCGAGGACCCCTACGAGAAGATCGGCGCCGAGCTGGTCAAGGAAGTCGCCAAGAAGACTGACGACGTCGCCGGCGACGGCACCACCACCGCGACTGTGCTCGCGCAGGCGCTGGTCCGCGAGGGCCTGCGCAACGTGGCCGCTGGCTCCAACCCGATGGGCATCAAGCGCGGCATCGAGCAGGCCGTCACCAAGGTGACCGAGCAGCTGCTGAGCTCCGCGAAGGAGATCGAGACCGAGGAAGAGATCGCCGCCACCGCCGGCATCTCCGCCGCGGACCCGGCCATCGGTAAGAAGATCGCCCAGGCCATGTACGCCGTGGGTGGTGGCAAGCTCAACAAGGAGTCCGTCATCACCGTCGAAGAGTCCAACACCTTCGGTGTGGAGCTCGACGTCACGGAGGGCATGCGCTTCGACAAGGGCTACATTAGCGGCTACTTCGCCACCGACATGGAGCGCCAGGAGGCCGTCCTCGAGGACCCGTACATCCTGCTCGTCTCCTCCAAGATCTCCAACATCAAGGACCTCCTGCCGATCCTGGAGAAGGTCATGCAGACCGGCAAGCCGCTGCTGATCATCGCTGAGGACGTCGAGGGCGAGGCCCTGTCCACCCTCGTGGTCAACAAGATCCGCGGCACCTTCAAGTCCGTCGCTGTCAAGGCCCCGGGCTTCGGCGACCGCCGCAAGGCACAGCTGCAGGACATGGCTATCCTCACCGGCGGCCAGGTCATCTCCGAGGAGGTGGGCCTCTCCCTGGAGACCGCTGACCTGCCGCTGCTGGGCCGCGCCCGCAAGGTCGTTGTCACCAAGGACGACACCACCATCGTGGAGGGCGCTGGCTCCTCCGAGCAGATCGAAGGCCGCGTCAACCAGATCCGCGCCGAGATCGACAACTCCGACTCCGAGTACGACCGCGAGAAGCTCCAGGAGCGCCTCGCGAAGCTCGCCGGCGGCGTCGCCGTCATCAAGGTCGGTGCCGCCACCGAGGTGGAGCTCAAGGAGCGCAAGCACCGCATTGAGGACGCCGTCCGCAACGCCAAGGCTGCCGTCGAAGAAGGCATCGTCGCCGGCGGTGGCGTCGCCCTCCTGCAGGCCGCCCACGTGCTTGACCACGACCTCGACCTCACCGGTGACGAGGCCACCGGCGTGAAGATCGTCCGCGAGTCCCTGTCCGCACCGCTCAAGCAGATCGCCTTCAACGCCGGCTTCGAGCCGGGCGTCGTCGCAGACAAGGTTGCTTCCCTGCCCGCCGGCGAGGGCCTCAACGCCGCCACCGGCGAGTACGTCGACCTCATGGCCGCTGGCATCAACGACCCGGTGAAGGTCACCCGCTCTGCCCTGCAGAACGCTGCCTCCATCGCGGCTCTGTTCCTCACCACCGAGGCTGTCGTCGCCGACAAGCCGCAGCCGGCCGCCCCGGCCATGCCGGGCGCTGACGAGATGGGCGGCATGGGCGGCTTCTAAGCCCCCAGCCACACGCTCACACCGCGCGGCCTGACGCCGCACGGAACCCCAGCCCGCCCCCACCACACCCGGTGGGGGCGGGCTTCGTGCTGTAGTGGGCACAGGCGGTGCTGCCGGATCGTGTGTCGACCGGACTGGGGCGCGTCAGTGGCGGCGCGGTGCGGACGAAGTGTCCAGGAGGTGGTGGAGGTGTCTCTCTGCGAGCGTGCAGCGCTGTGAGCCCCTCTCTGCGGGATTCGGTGCCCGTTGTGTGCGAGGAGTTCCCCACCGCGCGTGTAGACGCCCCCAGCAGGTCGTGTCAACTGGTGGCCTTTGCCGTGAAGTGGGCTCACAGGAATGTGAACGCAGGCATTTGGTCTGGTTGATTTGGGTGAATCAGTGAGGTGCGGGGCGTGCCCGCGGGGGAGTGGTGGCGGTGAAGACACAGCAAAGACACAGGAAAACTACCCCTATGTGGGGGTGAAGAGGGAAAATTTTTGACTTTCCTTTTCTCCCAGCTCAGGGGGTGCGGGCGCGTGGCGAGTGTGGGAAATATCGCGTTGCCTCGACATGGCAGTGGCCCTCTGTGGCGGGGCTGCACATGTGTGACACCTGTGAAACATGCAGGTCAACCGTAGTAATCGGGTGATGCTGCCTGTGTTACAGGTCTCGGCGGGGAAACTGCATGGATTCGCGGTCTGTGTGTGAAATCGGTTGACGGGCAGCGCGGTTGCCGCATAGCGTTAACAACGTGACGTGTGCCTCGTGCGCAAGTCCGTGAAAAACCTCTTGTAAGCCGGCCAATCCTGAGGCTGGCTCCGACCCTAGGAGACAATATGGACATCTCCGTCGTGAAGACCGTCCTCGGCGACTTCGGCTCTTTCGTTGACGCGCTCGTGACCATGGTTGAGAAGTTCCCCAAGATGGTGGAGCAGCTCGCCAAGGTGAGCGGCAAGTTCTCCTCCTAATCGAGGAGCCATCCCGGCTACAGGGCTGGGATCCCACCCCCACCGCTATCTGAGTCTTTAAGGATTCCTCATGGACGCATTCTTCGACATGGTCGTCAACTTCCTGAACGAGCTCGCTGGTTTCTCCGGCGAGGGCTCCTTCCTGAAGAACCTGGCTGACTTCTTCGAGCCCTTCGGCGAGTTCTTCGGCGCTGCCGGCGACATGGCTGACCTGGCCAAGTAAGAGCTTGTAACGGATTGCGCGCCTCGTGCGACAGTCCCAATGAACTTGCCAGGATGCGCATCAGGTGATGTGTGATTCTGGCGCATGCTCCCACCAAGGGGGCTATAATTCCACAGAAGCGACTGTCCTGGACACAGGGCGGCTGCTTTCCTTTCCCGTGGGGTCGAAACCGTCGCCCCGCATCAATCTATTCGAGGAGACCCACCATGGATCTTTCCGTCGTTAAGACCGTTCTCGGCGACTTCGGCACCTTCGTTGCTAACTTCGTCGCTCTGGTCAAGAACGTTCCGGCCGCTATCGGTCAGCTGGCTGGCCTGGAGCGCTTCTCCTCCTAAGGCGAAGCCCTTTCTCCTGGCCTGACGCATTCTGTCGGGCCAGGGCAGCGGCTCGTGCCGCAACACCACCACCCCACATACTGAAAGGATTAATTCCATGATGGAGTTCCTGCAGAACATGGCCACCTTCTCTGAGGCTGGCGGCAAGTCCTTCTCCGGCGAAGGCAAGACCGAGTTCGACTTCAGCACCATTGCTGCTTTCCTCGAGCCCTTCGGCAAGGTCGCTACCGCGATCTCCAAGCTGCTCGGCCTGGTCAAGTAAGACCACTTCGTGCATGACGCGCAGTTGATGCGCGTCGAGCATTCCGACACCGTCGTCCCCTCGCGGGGCGGCGGTGTTTTTGCTGCGCTGGGCAGCTTAGATTCAAGTGGTCGTTGCAACACGGTTAACCGAAAGGTCAATCCGTGCAACCACCTACAATCCCCGGAGTCGCGCAGAGCACGATCCGTACCCTGCGGCGCGCAATCGCTCACGGAGTCAGCGTCCGAGCCGCCGCCAAGGCCCTCGGCG
>NZ_PPDL01000025.1 GCF_002994655.1 Corynebacterium sp. 13CS0277 | reverse complement strand
TGTGGTGGAGCTGCCGGGATTTGAACCCGGTTAGGCGGGTTTTCGCACTGCTGGTCAGGGGCGGTTTTTGCAGGTCACCCCAGGTTTCCGGTTCCGATTCTTTCGGGTTCTTTCGGGTTCTTTCTGCGTGAGCGTGAGCCAAAAATGAGCCAAAAATTTTCGATCCTGCCACCCACATCGCCGCAGGAAGTCGAACGTTTTCACGCGTTGAAAGCGGGTGCAGACATGAAAAAAGCCCCCACCCACAAGGGGCAGGGGCAAGGGTAGCTAGCTGGAGACCCGGGATTCTGCGAGGATGCGGGACAACGGCACCGCGTCATCCGGCCACGCACCAGTGGTGTCCAGGACACCGCGCAGCACGCGCCAGCGATGGGAGTCGCCCGCACCCTGCCGCCACTCCCCCACGTCGTGGACGCGCACACCACGCCTGTATAGTGCCGGGAGCACGTCCGCACCCTCAACCGGGGTACAAGCATCCACCTGCGTGATGACACACTCCACCACCGTAGGAGCGCACGCCACCAGCGTGGCAGGCCCACCAATCACACACGTATTACTCCCCCACTCAAGAGCGGGCGGGCGATGGATGACTAGTGCCCCGTGGGCGGGGTACCCCACAGCGTGGGTGAGCACAACGTTCTGCCGGTCACGTAGTGGCCGCGCAGCCGGGGGCAACGATTCCCACGTCTTCCGACCCATCACCACAGTGCAGTGGCGTGTGGTCGCCGCGAAATGCTGAAGTTCTGCGGGGCAATTCCACGGCAGCCCACCGGCCACGCCCATTACCGCGTTGTTGTCCACCGCGAAAACTGCCCTCACTGCGCACCCCGTAGCTGGAGCCACTCATCATAGGGAACCAGGGTGGGGATCTCCCACCCCTCATGCGCGGCCTGAATCGTCAGCTGCTGCGCCCACCGGGTGACAAACACCAGGTAGTCACTCAGCTGGTGATTCGTCTCCCGCAGGGTGCGTTCAGTTTTCTCCCACCGTGCCCGGTCGTCGTCGTACATGGCCGATAGCCGGTCCAGACGGTCATTCACGGCCTGGAGTTCAGCAGACTCTACCTGACGGTCACGCTCGATAGCGCGCGCCTTTCGGTTCTGCCACCACCGCGCAGCAGCCGAAAGCCCACCCAGATTCTCTTCCGCCATCTTTTTGGACAGCAGGCCGGTGGGGGAAAAGATGACGGCCACGACGATGCCAGCGATGGCCCAGCCCGGCCCCTCAGGAAGCGATTTCAGCAGCGCGGCTAACTCCATCCCGTCGTACCTCCCGATCCTTTTCAACCGCGTCCCTAAGGAACATTTGATATGAGAGGTAGGCCCAAATGAGCGCGATACACGTGAAATGCAGAGCACTGCGCCAGCCGTCCGGGGGCCAGCCCGATTCCCAAATCTCATCAAACCTGCCCACAGCCAGCGCCCCGTACAGGATGGCCGCCGCAGCAGCACCGGACGCCACCGCAGCAGTGTGGTGCCACACCACGCCTGCGAGCACTGCCCCGGCTGCGAGGATGAACAGAACACCCCACCACTCCAGGGTTAGCCCCAACTCAATCCGGGTGAGAAACGCGCCCGTCTTGGGGTCATCCCCCGTGGAGTAGTCAAGGCCGCGCTGCCCCATATCCACCGCCCCGATCACCAGGCCCACGTTCAGAGCGCCACGGGGGGTTCTGGGCATCCAGCGATGTGGCATGATGCTCACCTACTCTCTGTGGTCGGCCAGCAGGCGGGCGGCGTATTCTGCCGTGGGGTCCTGCTGCGCAGGCGCAGGCGTGGGCGTGGCCTGCGGGGGCATGGTGCCCGCCGGGGTGGGCTGCGGATGAATGTTCGCCAGGGCGAGGATGCTGCCCAGCGTCGCCGCGATGGCCGGCGCACGGTCCACCCAGCTGTTCAGCGTGGTGGGGTCAATGACACCGGCCACAACGGCACCCGCGCCAGTCAGGCCCATGATTCCGTAAAGCACCGCCCGCAACACGGGGGTGCTGGTCAGCAGTTGGATACGGTTGTTCATTACTTCCCTGCTTTCGGGTCGAAAAATCCGGGCACGTCCAGCGCCGCGCCGATAGCTGCGAGAGCGTCCACCACGGTACGCCCGCCCAGCTGCGGCCAGCCGGTGAACGCGGGCACCCCGTCCGTGTGGGCGGGACCTGCCAGCTGGTCAAGAACCAGCTGAGTCTTATCAATGGGCACGGTTGCCCCTTTCTTTCCAGCGGCCTGCGTGGCCGCATACGTGTACCCCTTAGGCGGGATAAGAGTAGACAGCTGGTCAAGGCTCACCCAGTACCCGTACGGGGTGAACCCACTATCGGCGATCCACACCGCCCGACCCTCGTTGCCATCTCTGTACCCCATGGCTGCCACGTAGTGGTAGACGGTTCCGCCCGCATACCGGGGGCTGGTGGAACCGTAAACACCCCGGGGGTAGTTGCGCGGCGGCGCAACAATGTTGACGCCCACCCCGTAGCCCGCATCAATGGATGCCCGGATGTGCTTCCACAAGGCTTCCCGCTCTTCACCCGTGGGCGGGTCGTGCGGCATCGTTACGGTCGTGTACTGCGCGCCGGGCAGATGCTTGTTCAACACGCGCGTGAGCAGGCCGATATAGTCCGTGCCGTTGACGGTCGTGCCAAGCTCCCCCGCCAGCACACGCTCAGACACCAGGGAACCAGTCGCAGCCCGCACGATGGTCTGCACGGTAGCAGGCCCACAGTTGTAGTAGGTGTCCTGTTTCACCTGGTCGCGGGGGTAGTCCAGAACCTTTTCCACCGCGTTCACCTCCCTCACTGGCTGCTGCCACCAGTTTCGTAGTTCCTCTACGCTGCCCCGGTATGCGTTCACGTCCACGTAATAGCCGGACACCAGCGCGTTACTCCCGAACTGCCACAGGGCAGGTTTCTGTCCGCCCAGCGGGTAGTCCCACTGCCGGTGCCCATCGCCGGGGTACAAGTCCCCCGGGGCACCCTGCCGGTTTTTCCCGTAGGCCGCGACCCACACCCGGCCCAGATCTGCCGTGCGCGGTTCGCCACCCAGCAAACCCTCCCAGTAGGGCACGTAGGAGTAGATGCCCAGCACCCGGACGCCGCGTGCTTCAAAGGCTCGTTTGAACTCCCACACCAGTTCACCAGTCAAGCCCGCAGGGGTTTCAGCGTCCAGCCACACCGGGAGCCGATCCGTACCCATCACCCCTACTGCCGCGTCCACCTGCTGCGCCACGCTAGTGCCCTCACTAGGGTTCCGCAGGTAGTGATACGCGGACAGGGCCAGCCCTGCGCGCCGGGCGTTGACCACATGGCGCGGGTAGGTCAAATCCTGGTGGGTGCCGTCCGTGGTGCGAATAATCGCGAACTCGATGCCTGCCGTGCGTGCGGCTTGAAAATCAAAGTTTGGCTGGTGCTCGGAAACGTCCACGCCCAGAATCGTCATAGTCCCCTCTTTCCTACCCCAGCAGTCTGGGGTATACTTGTGGGCAATAGTTCGGCCCGCACCCCTGTGGAAAAGGGGGGTGACGGGCCGGATTTCTTTTAGACCAATGATGCGCCGTTGAAGTGCCAGTCCACATCCATATACGGCTCCAAATCCGGCCCCGTGTGCAGGAACTCAGCACGCGTGTGGGAAGCGTCGTGGTAGATGTACATGCGCTGCGTGGTGGCGAACGTTTCAACCCACACCACGGGGTTGTTGTCAAACCGTCGCTTAAACAGGTAGGCCTCCTGTTCGGCACCCAGTTCGTCCGTGACGCGGATGCCGAAATCTGCGGCTGGCTCACCCATGTCTTTGCCGTGCCAAAAACCCGCCCAGGTTTCGCGGGGTTCGCCGTCGAAGAATCCGTCTTCCAGGCGGGTGAACAGTTCGGGCCGGTTGGTGATGACGGCGATGGCACCCGTCTGGTCACCTGGGACCATGGTTTCAAGGATGGGCTGGTAGTCCAGGGGTTCCTCCAGCGCAACATCCTCGGGTTCAGGTGCCGGGGTGGGGGTGATTTTCGACTCTGTGGGCGGGTTCATGTAGCCCTTGAACACCAGCTGGTTCACCAGTGCCTGTAGGTTGTCCGCATAGTCCATCTTGGGCAGTTCCGGGGCGAGCGCTGCCGGGCCGCGTTCACCACGCTCACCCTTAGGGCCAGTCAGACCACGCTCACCACGCGGGCCACGCGCACCCGGCTCACCCTTATCGCCCTTAGGGCCGCGCTCACCCTGGGGACCACGTTCACCCTGAGGGCCAGCAGGCCCCTGCACGCCAGTCTGCCCCGGCACACCCTGCACACCCCGGGGGCCAGGGTTACCCTGCGGACCAGCAGGACCAGTGTCACCCTTAGGGCCAGTCGCGCCCGGGGTGCCCGGGTCACCCTTAGGCCCAACCGGCCCGCGCTCACCCTGCGGGCCTTTCGGCCCCACAGGACCAACAGCACCGGCCACACCCTGCGGACCAGCAGGGCCACGCTCACCACGCGGACCCACATCACCCTTAGGGCCACGGGCTGCGCGCGCCTGGCCAATCGCATCCATAGCGCGGCGCGCAATGTCCACCAGCTGCGCGTCACTTGCACCGCCTGCGGCCACCGCATCCGCCAGACTGAACCCCGGGGCCACCACCATGTGAACAGTCTCCACAAACGCATGGGCCGGGTCATTCGTCTGATGCGTCAACAGCATCGTGGCGGGGCCATCAACCACATCAAACGCCACCCGGCCAGCAGTCACATCCACCTTAACCGGCTCCGTCGTGACCAACCGATCACCCACACTACGCGGGTGAGTACTGCGCACCACTACATCATTGACGGTGGACGGCTGGCCGGTTACGTCCGTGAGGGTTCCCTGAATTCGTGTCATTCATCATCCTTAATGTCGAAAACGGCAGTCTCCAAGACTTCCACGCGACCGGCCAGCGCATCCACGCGCCCACCGATTTCCGCCGCAGAATCCTGCGCTGCCGTCAGCTTGTGCAACGCCCCGTCAGCAGTGGTGTTCACCACTTCTACGTAGGCTTCCATCGTGTCCACCAGGCCCTGGGCGCTCTCCAGCTGCGCAGTCAAAGTGTTCGCCGCCCTAGTGGTTTCGGCCACCCCGGCATCCACCTGCATCGCGGCCTGCTGAGCATCGTCGCGCAGCTGCGCGACCTGCTCCGACAGCACTGCGAGAGCGTCCATGTGGCCGGAAGCTGCAGCGTCAAGTTCCTTGGATGCGCGCCGGGCTGCGTCTTCCACCTGGGTGCGGGTGTCCGCCGCCAGCTGCTCCGCGGCTGTCTCCACGGCCTGGGTGCGCTCACCCACCCAGGATTCCAGCCGGTTCAGTCGGTCCCGGATTTCCTGCGCCGCACCCATCAGGGTGTGCCCATCAATTGCGTTCAGCTCCCTGCCCTCCCGCAGCGCATCGCCCAGGGTGTATCCGTCGCGCACCACCAGTGGCAGATCCAGGCGGGTCTCACCCACCTCTAGGTGGAGCTGCGCCCGGCCCGTGGCCGCGTCAAACGCCAGCAGGCCGTCATCTCCCACTTCGATTTCCACGGGGGTGGGGACCACAATGTCATCCCCCTGGGTGTCCCCGGCCTGCCCAACGAGGTAGGCGCGGGTAAGTTTCACGGGCTGGCCTGCCGCGTCCCGAATAAAGCCGGTAATTACGGCCATGTACATCTCCTAACTACTGCTGGAAATCAGCAGTGACCTGGTACTGAACACTCACGCCGTTTGAGTAGTCGCCGCTGTGCGCATCCGTCGAAAGCTCTGGCACGTATAGCCACTCCACTCTCTTCCCGGGGTGGTTCCACCCAAACGAGTACTGAAAAATGTTGTTGCTGTCGCTGTGGCCGCTGTACGTGTACGTAGCAATAATGTGCCCGCGCCAGCCGCTGCGAACATAGACCTTGTGGGAGAGCACGCCCGCCTTGTAGACGCGAACGTACGGGTCAGAACTATTCAGTCCGCCGATCAAGCGCACACGGGACGCTTCCATCTCTTTCCGGGTGGCCTCTGCTACCTTTTGCGCAGCACTGGCTTTGGTGTTCGCCGCGTTCGCCGTGGTCTGTGCCGCGTTCGCCTTGTTGGTCACGTCGCGGACCTTGTTGTCAAACGTGCGTTTTTGGTCGGACACCTCTTTCTTGAGATTGGTCACAGCGGTGCCCAGGTCCCTGCGGGCGTTTGTCGCAGCAGTCTGCGCCAAACCCAGCTGCTTAATAGCTTCAGTATTTGCGGACTGGCCAGCCAGGTAGGCGTCCTGCGCGGCTTTCAGCCGTCCGGTCGCCTCGTTGAGTTTCCCCACGGCAGTGTTGGTCTGCTTCAAGGCTTCCGCCTGCGCACTCTGTGCTTCACCCAGCCGGTCAATGGCCGCGCTATTCGCCTTACTGGCAGCAATTGCCGCTTTCTGTGCTTCACCCAGTTTCTTAATGCTGTCCGAGTTGGCACGGTTGGCTGCGTTGAGTTTGCCCTGGGCGTCGTTCAGCTTGCCGATAGCCGCAGTATTCTTTTCGCCGCTCACTCGCAGTTTTTCCGCCGCGTCCGCCAGCTGAGACGTAGCCGTCCCCAGCTTCCCAATCGCGTCCGTGTTGGCTTTGCTCGCAGCCGTGGCGGCTTTCTGGGCGTCACCCAGTTTCTTAATACTGTCGTTGTTCAACTTCGTCGCGCGCGTCAACTCATCAGTCTTCGCGTTCAACGCAGTAATCGTTTCCTGATGCTTCCGCGACGCATCCGTCAACGCCCGCGCGGCGTCACGGTTCGCCTGAATAGCCGCAGCCCGCTGCGCAGGCGTCGCCAGCTCCAGTTTCTTCACTTCACTGGTCAACGCGTCCGCACGCTGCAAAGCCTGCGCCGCCGCATCCAAACCCGGCTGAATTTTCTTACCCAGCGCTTCAGACTTTGCGATCGCGTTCCGGGCTTCCGTCGCAGATGCCTGCGCGGCCCGCGTCGCCGTCGCCGCAGTATCCTGCGCAGTGCGCGCAGCTGCCGCAGAGGTGGCCGCAGCCGTTGCGGACGCGCGCGCCTGATCGGTGGCTGTTTTTGCCTGCTGCTGTGCTGCGGTGGCCTGCTTCGCGGCTGCTTCAGCTGCTTTGCGGTAGCCGTCTGCGGCCACGCGCGCCGCGTGGGCATCCTGCTGGGCGGCATCAACGGCCTGGAGGGCTTCGCGTGCCTGCTGCTGTGCGGTGCGGGCGTCCGCCACCGCCTGCGCGGACTGCTTCCTATAATCCTCCGCCAGCTTCAGGGATTTCTCAGAGTTCGCTACAGCATCCTTGGAGTCCTGCAAAGAGCGGTTGACCTGGGCTAGGGCTGCGGCTGCGGACGCCTGCGAGCTTTCTGCCGCCGCTGCACTGGCCATGGCACTGGCCACCGCATTTTCAGCGACCTGGTTGGACTGCTCCGCACGGTTCAGCGCGCTGGTCACGCGCTCTTCCCAATCGGGTAGGCGCTTTTCAATCGCTGTGACTTTGCGCTCAGTAGCTTCAACCCGGTTGGCGACCTTGCGGGTCTCGCCCCGCATTTTCTCCCGCTCCGCTTCCGCCCGCGCCCGCTCATCCGCGATGGTGGCTTCTACCGCATCGTTCGCGGACTTGAGGGCCAGGGCGTCGCGGATCGGCTCACCCCCGACTTTGACGCGGTATCCCCACTCATCACGGCTGGTGACGGTGCGGATTTCCGTGACTGGCTGGTCTTCAATCACTTTGCCCCACAGTCGGACGCCAACGAGGTCGCCCACGGTGAAGTCCCTGCCGGGGGTGAAGCGGCCTAGCCCGGCCTGCGTGATTTCCCGCTCAAAGAACACATCGCCCGCTGCGCGTTTCTGGGCGGCATCAAACACCTGCTCCGTGTTGGACTGGTGAGACTTCCGGTCCATCTTGATATCAGCCCGGATGAAACTAAGGTCAAACTTACCCTGGGGCATATCATCCGGCCTGTAGATAAACCCGTCCACAGTGCCCTCTTTCTGGGCGCTCGCAGACTGAACTTCCTTTTCACCCAGAGTGATGCTCATAGAGCCGTAGACGATAGTCGCCGTCCTGCGAGCAATAGTGATATCGCCACCATCAGCCGTAAGCTGCACAAAATTCACTAGGTAGACACCTCCCCCGTTTTCGTCACGGTTACGATAAGCTGCGGTGCGGCCAACCGCAGACCACGCGGATTAGAATCCCCCGGCCACCACAGCCGAACGAGGAACTCCACACCCGCCGCCCGGGCCACATCACCTAAGTCATCCCACAGGGATTTATCCCTAGGGGCAACGATAATGTTCGGCGTGTCATCCGCCACAGCTGGGTCCAAATCCTCAACAAGCAGGGGACGCCGATCCGGGGCGATATCCACGGCCACATAGGCGGCGGCGACAGAATCCCGCAGAATCTTATGCAGCGTGGTTAACGCCCGCCCCTGGTGCGCGAACCCATCCGTCCGGGTCGCCAGCTCCAGGGGGCGCATGAGCCGGGGTGTTTTGAACCGCTGTGTGGCGTGCTCATCCGCAGACCAGTCGTATTCAAACCGTCTCCACTGGTACAGCTCACTGCGATTCTTCCAACTCCCCCGATACGACGGGCACGGGAACCTGCCCAGCACGTCAAGCACGCTCACACCCTTGATGGTGATCTGCTGCGGGCTTTCCGCGTCACCCTTAGCGACACACAGCACCACGTAGTAGGCTTCGCGCAGGCCGTCGCGCTCGACCACCACAAACCGGGTTTCGTCCATTGCAAAAGACATGCGCCCGTCCCCATCCGTGTCCAGCACGTGGGCCATGCCGTCACCCACCAACTCATCCACGATGGGGTGGACCACCCCGTCTTGGGAGCGCACCGAAATCGTCAGCTCCAGGTCTGTGACCTGCATCCGGGCACGTGGGGCATCAAGGCTAATAATCGGGGCCATGTCCATGATGGGAACGCCCTCGTTGTCGGCCAGGCCCACCCACTGCCCCTCATCCCGGATTACCTGGGCGCGATGCTTCGCGTGCGCTTTCCAATCGAATGACACATCAACCTCCTACGCCCACGGGTCCAACACACCCAACTGCCACTGAAGTTCAGCGCCTTTACTGAGCCGGTACTCACGCATCTGCCCCGGGGGAACACCCTCAGGCAACACCCGGCCCCCCAGCTCCCGCCACAACGAGGTGAGCACCCGGCCCGCATCATCCACCACCACGCAGCTCTGCGCATTGTCCAACACCAAAGTGGCCGGGGTAGACGTAGACGGCAAGCGCACCACCGCGCCGGACGGCAGAATCACAGACTGGCCACTACCCTCCCACCGGACGCGCGGCCACACAGCCGTATCCCCCGGATTACTCACCCGGGCAGTACCACCCGCCCGCAACGTATCCGACCACCACACACCACCATCAGCCACCAGGCCCACATGCACGGTGGTATCTGCGACGTTATCCGGATCCGTCACATAGGCGGCGATGGGGGTTTCCAACCGCACCCGGGCCTGCACAGAACCCAACCTGCCGCCCACAATCTGCAATACCCCGTACTGGGTCGTGGACCAGGCGCGCCGGAACCGGGACACCAGGGTGCCCAACACTCCCGGCTCCCAGGAATCCACCCGCAGCAGCACGTCAAAGCCGCCCCGCATGGCTTCAATCGTCACTCCCTGGAGCAGCTGCCCCGGGGCACCCACCGGGACTATCGCCCGTTCCTGGATCTGTCCCACAAGCCCCTCCATCGTGCCCTCTGGGACAATCGCGGGGCTATCCCGGTCGAACAGCTTCCAGACACTGCCGTCAATGCCCTGGTAGTTCAACTCAAACACAGCACACCGCCTATTCGACAATTCAAAAAAAGGGGAGAGTATGCCCCCGCCCAGGAATCACAGCGGGGGCACATGACCACTAGGAATACGCGCGGGCTGCGCGGAACTCACTAGCCGTCACACCAGCGTCACTCTCTTCCAGCTGGTTAATCTTGTAATCCAGGTTGCCCACCTGGTCTAGAACAGACTCAAGCGTGCGCTGCAAATCATCCGCACTATACGCGCTCCCCTTAGGAACGTTCACGGTGATCTGCTTGACTCCAACCGCGCTAGCGCGCTCGTTAGCTTCCCGCTCCATCTGCTCCAGCGTCTCACGCGACTTCCGCATATCGGTCGCAACCTGGTCGTACAGGCCAATTTGCTTTTTCGCGTTATCCAGGTACACCTTGCCGATTTCATGCAGGGCCAGGGCTTCCTCTTTGGAAGACGCCTTAGCAATTTCCTGCTGCAATTCGGTGTAGGCCTGCATGTTCTGCAAGCCCTCAAGGGCGGTGGCGTTCCGCTCTTGCGCCTCTGCCAGGCGCTGGTCAAGCACAGCCGTGTTCTGCTGCTGCCGGTACTGGAGAGCAGCCAGCTGTTCCTCATACCTGGACTGCGCGGCCTTATTCTGTGCTTCGGCGTTGTACCACACGCTGCCGGTGAAAGTGTCCTGGAGTGTGCCGCCCAATTCAAAGGCGGACGCCCCTAGTTCTTCCTGCCCGTTCATCGTGAGATATGCGCCGCCAGCACTGGCGAGGGCGTTGCCGCCCACACCGAAAATAAGCCCGGCCCTTTCCCAGCCACTGGCCTTGTTCCAGGACTGCTTAACGTCACCCCAGTTGTGGTAAACGTCCGAACCGCCCTTGAAAATGTCGCCCACGCCCTTTGCGGCCATGAGCAGGCCAGGAATCGCGCCAACACCACCAGTACCCAGGGCCAGGGCACCGCCAGCAATGACTTTGCCCAGGCCGCCCAGCACCTTGCCGAAACCGCCCCAGCCGGTAGACGCGCGGCTCATCCCCTGACTGGTCATACCGTAAAAGGATTTCGCCTGCTCTCCCAGCTTCCACGTGGCCAACTGCAAGAGTTCCACAGTCTGGCCATGCTTCAGGGTCGCCAGCTCTGCCTTGATCTGGGCTTCCTCAGCAGCAGCAGCCTGCTGTTTCTGGGCAACGAGGTTAGCCAATCGTGCCGTGTGAACGGCCCATTCGGCTGCTTTCACCTCATCTTCCGCCCGCATCCGCTCTTCCGCAGCGCGCTGCACCTCTTCCACGGACTGCTGAACCACCTGGGTGACAGATTCACCCATCGCGACGGTTGCACCGTCCGTGGTCTCAACGAGATCCTGCAAACCAAAAATGCCGGTTTCAGTAAAGCGGTCCACAGCCGCGCCTAGGTCAATCAAACTTGTTCCACCCTTACGGGTGACCAGCTCGATTGACTTCATTTCAGCATCATGCTGGGCTTTCTTCGCCTTAGCCAAAGCGGATTCAGCGCGGGCAACATCAACAGGCCCCTGCAAACGGGTTTTCAACGCGTCGAATTCCGCGCGCCGCAACTCTCGCTGGGCGCGCAGCATCGCCGCATAGTCATTCACCTGCTGCAAACGCAGCTTGTTGATTTCACCCATGGTGGCTTCCACGGCCTGCGCCACCTTAGCCGCGCTCTCCCAGAACTCACGCATGCCGTCAGCGACCTTTTGGAACGCCCCAACGACTTTCCCAACGAGGTCGCCGATCACCTGCACCCGCGCCGCAATCACAGTACGCTCAGCTGCTTCCAGCTGAAGCGTGGCCTGCTCACTACGCGCACGCGTCTGGCTCAAAGCCTTTTCAGCCTTAGTGATTTTCTCGGCAATCTTCGTCGCGTCCTTGGCGTTCTTATCGCCAGATTTCTCCGCGCTCTTCGCCGCATCCTCACGGGCACGGGCCAGCTTTTCCTCCGCGTCAGCAATCTTCCGCGCAGCCTTAGCCGGATTCTTGGACGTGGCCGCATCCTCACGCGCACGGGCCAGGCGCTTTTCAGCGTCTGCCACCTTACGCAGAGCAGCGGTGGTTGCTTCACCACCGTTAGCGGTTGCTTCAGCGTACTGCTTCCGCAGGTCCGCTAGTTCTGCTTCCTGCTTATCAATGGCTTCCAGGTCTGCCGCGATGGACGCCCTGGTTTCTGCCAGGCCGCGCTCCGCGTCGCGGACCAACTTGGTCTGGCTCACCCAGTCGCCGCCAATTTCTCTCAGGAACTCATGCATGCGCATGGCCTGATCGACCATGGGGTCATCCTCGTGGATGTAGCCGCCACCGTCGCGGAAGTTGCCCGCCCATGCGACGCGCTCCAGTGCGGGCACCACATGGTTGAGTGCCTGCGCCTGTGCGCCCACGTTGTTGGCGAGGTTGTTCAGCGCGCCCAGCTGCGGGCCGTTGATGATGATTTCCGGCGTGTGAGACAGGTTCAGAGCTGCCACACCGTGCGGGAGCACACCACCAGTGTCGTAGACACCGGCCTTTGCTACCAGCTCTTTCGCCGCATCCATCTGCTGCGCGTACCGGCCAGGGAACGCAGACACCTGCACCTTTTGAGCAGCCGCGCCCGGGTCCATGCTCTCCCAGTCGAATTTCTTCAACCGGTCAAAGAACATGGTGGCGGAATCGAACGGGGTCATCCGTTCCTTAACCGTGCCCCAACCGGCCTGCCGCTGCTGGAACAAGCCAATACTGTCGTAATCGCTACCCACCGCATCATGGCGGAACGACAGCGATTCAGGCACAGCATTATTAGCCCACATTTTCAGCGGGTTGCCGGACTCCACAAGGGTGGTGGCCACGCCAATAATCGCCGCAGCTGCGTTCAAACCAGCAGCCTTAGCGGATCGGGCCACTTCGTGAACAAAGTACTCCGGTCCCCAGTCGGGGCCGTCCCACGACGCCAAAGCATCCTTACGGTTAGCGTCCGTCAACATGGGGTCACCCGTACCGCTGGGGCTAGTACCGATAGACGCGCTGCTGGCGTTGCTCTTCAGCTCCAGCCCGATCCAGTCGGCAATCTTGGAATGCAGTTCCTGGGCACTACCCCAGTTAATCTGCACGCTAGTGCCCGTCGTAGAGCCGGGGGAAATCCCCTGAGCCGAAAGAGCACTAGCCACACCGTCCGCCATGCCAGCGGCCAGCTTGTCACCACCGGACGCGTAGAACCAATCGGTGAAGCCCCGGCCCTCCAGGGGGCCAGCCTTACCACCGATAGTCAAACCCTGACCAGTGTTGCCGCCAGACTCAATAAACGTGCCGTCCGGCAGCTGCGCAGCAGTATGCCCGCCACCGGGTCCACCGTTGAGGAAAGCAACACGGAAATCACCATCATTGCCCTTACCCTCAGCAAACCCCTTATTGCGCAGCCACTCTGCTTCCGTGCCCGTCGCCGTCCGGGAATCCAGGATATCCAGGCCACGGAACACATTCACGGCCATGGACACAGCACCAGAGCAGTCCACACCATTCATCGTCCAGCCACCGAACACATACGGGCTAGCAACCTTAGAAAGGGCTTCCTTAATCTCCTGAGACGTGCGAGTAATGAACCCGCCATCTTCGTACTGCTCCAGCTTGTAGCCGAACTTATCGGCCACCTGGGCAAGAATCTGCGTGGAGCGGGTGCGCTTACTTTCCGCCAGCGGGATGTATGCTTCGCCGCCGGTTTCCGGCTCCGCCCACAAACGCCACGCCCCAGCCGGGGCGATCTCCGCCCGGTGGTCCTCGGAGCCGTTCGCAAACGCCAGAATGCCGCCATTCGCGAAAGGTAGGAACCGCTGAATCGGCCCCGGCATGATGGACTTCACCGCACCACCCACAGACCCAGCCATGGACTTAATGCCGTTGAGCAGACCATTCACGATGTTTTTGCCCGCGTCCATGAGCCAGGTGCCCGCAGACTTGAAGCCGTCAACAATCTTGTCTTTGATACTCATGGCACTGGCGACGATTTCTATGACTTTATTCGTCACAATCGTCTTCAGCGCAGTCCAGATGCCAGACCAGTGTTCCTTGAGGAAGTTCAGCCCATTCTTGACGCTCTCAAAGCCGTCAAGCAGCAGGTTAATACCACCTGCGATGAAGTCAGCCACCGCAGACACGGCTTTGCCAACCCACTCAATGAGCGTGCCGAACGCGTCCGCCACCTTAGAAAGGAACTGCGCGACCTTCGTCAGAATCGCCGCGAACACCCGCAGCCCGCCCACAAGCAGCGTGAACGCGGCCACCAGAGTCGCGCCCACCACGACGGCAATCACCTTAAGGATCGGGAGCAGCACGGGCGAAAGCAGGTCCCACAAAGCCTTGAAGACCTTAAACAGGGACTTGACAACTTCCCACGCGGCCTTGAACGCGCTCACCACCGCGCCACCCATGGATTTACCCAGCTCCAGCAGAGCCGGGGCCAGCTGCACCACAGCATCTTTAATCATGGAGAACGCAGGCCCAAGCAGCCCGCCGATAGTCTCCAAGAAACCCTGCCCGATTTCCATCGCACCATGGAACGCTTCACGAACCGTGTCCAGCGCCCCGGTAATCATGTCAACCGTATCCTGACCAATCAGGCTAGCCAGCGCGCCACCACCGGCACCATCAGTATTGCCAGTGACAATGTTCTTCAAGTCAGTCCAGGCGGACTGCACCTGACCCACAATCTCAAGCACACGCTGTGCGTTTTCCTCCCCAATAAGGGAAGAAAGAGCAGAACTACCCTCATAGTTCCCCATGAAAGCGCCCTTGAGTTCATCCCACGCGCGATGCACATTCTCAAAGGTCTGCGTGATGGTCTCAGCACGATCCGCGCCAACGAGTTTCGCCAGCCGGGAGTGCTCACCATCCACATCATCCCCCTGGAACAGGGCACCGTAGAGTTCATCCCACGCGCCACGCACGGTCTGCATGGTCTCTGCGGCCTGCTGCGCAGTCTCCGCGCCGAACAGTTTCGCCAGCGGCCCATTCTCCAGGTCAACCGGGTTGTTGTCGACCAGCACGCCCCAGAGTTCACCAAAGGCGTCCTTGACCAGCACCACAGCATCCTTGAACGCTGCAAGCACACGCTGGCCTGCTTCCGTCTGCGTCATGAAGAACGCGATACCAGCAGCCGCAATCACCCACGGGTTCAGGGCCATGACACTATTGAGGGCCATCTGTGCCAGCTCTGCGAGTTTCGTAGCCCCCGTCGCCTGCGTCAAGAACGCGATGAACCCACCAGCGTTCCCGATAGCCAGGCTCACGTTGTAAGCCACCACAGCAGCAGTCACACCAACCAGCGCGGCTTCTACCGCTGCGAGGATGCCGGGGTGTTCCTTGAAGAACTGAATCACACCCTGCACCGCACGACCCAGGAACTCCAGGGCCTTAGTCGCAGCACCCACCGCACCCGTCATGATCGGCTTGAGCACCTCATAGATGCTCAAACTGATATCCGCCAGGGCGTTCGCGAACTGCTCAAGCGGGCCTTTCAAACCGGCCAGCATGGCCCTAGCTTTGTCGCCCGCACTGCCCGCACGGTCCATTTTTTCACGCAGGTCATCCCACGCGTCGCCGCCAGCAGCCAGCGCAGCCGCCATGCTCTTACCCTGGTCGCCGAAACCCTCAGCTAGCAGACGGCCAAAGTCTTCCTTACTCATGCGCTCTTGCGCTTCGTGGAGCTGTTCGGCGATGGATTTCAGGCCAACGAACTTGCCGGACGCGTCCTGGATAGTCAGGCCCAGATCATCAAACGCGTTCTGCTGTTTCGTGGTCGGACCCAGCATGTTATCCAGCGCGTTCTTCAACTGGGTACCAGCAATAGAACCCTTGTAGCCGATATTCGCCATGAGGCCCATCGCGGTGGCCGTATCCTCCAGGGACACGCCCAGCAGCGCAGCAGACGGGGCACCCTGCTTGAACGCTTCACCCAGGTCCACCAGACCAGTCGCGGAATTGTTCGCCGCGTTCGTCAACACGTCCGCCACACGACCCGCTTCGCGGGCTTCAAGCCCGAACACGTTCAGCGCTGCGACCTGAATTTCAGCAGCCTGACCAGTATCAATCATGGCCGCACCCGCCAGCTGAATGGAACCCTTAGCGGCTTCCATCGCTTCGCTGGTGCTCATACCACCCTTGATAAGGTTTTCCATCGCCGCAGCAGCAGACTGCGCAGACGTGCCCGCTAGCTCACTATCGTTACCCAGCTCTTTCGCACGCGCGGAAACCTTAGCCATCTCTTCCGCAGTCGCACCGGACACGGACTGAATGGACGCTAGCGTGGTGTCGAACTCCATGCCCGCACCCACCGTGTCCTTGAGGAAGCCGGTAAGCCCAGCCAGCCCCAGCCCACCGGCAATCATGGGGACCATGCCCTTAATCTTGCCGCCCAAACCGCCCATGGCGTTGTCACCCAGTTCGCGGAAGTGCTCACCCAGCGTCTTCGTGGTCTTCCCACCCTGATCGGCTGCGCGCTCATATTCCTGGAGAGCGCTCTTCACCTCTTTGGTGGAGTCACTGGCCTTTTTCTGCGCAGACACCACCGCGTCTTCAGCATCTTTGAGCTTGTTAGTCGCCTGACGGCTTTTCTCACGGGCGTCTGCCACGCGGCCCTCTGCGGCTTCCACGTCCGCGTCTGCTTTCGCGCGCGCGGCCTGCAAAGCCTTTTCAGCGGCTTCCACCTGCTCCGTGGTGGCCTTAGCGTCATTGCGCACCTTAGCCACGTTTGCTTCCGCTTTCGCGACAGCAGCGTCACCTTTAGCGCGCACCGCTTCCAGTGCTTTTTCAGCCGTCGCCACGTCACGCACAGACTTCTCCGTGGCACTCTTCGCGGCCTGCACTTTCTTCTCAGCCGCTTCCACCCGTGCAGCGGCCTGAATCTCCCTGCGACGGGCATTCTCCACCCCACGGGCGGCTTTCTCCGCCGCATCCGTAAGGTTCTTCGACATGGCCGCGCCAACCTGCTTAGAAGCATCCTCCAGGGGCTTTTGCAGCTCTTTGCGAATCTTCGCCTGAATACCCCGCATACTCGGAGCAATCGGCAGTGACGCGTAGCCCACAGCAGCCATGTCTTAACCTCCCAGGGATTATTGTTTGCGCTGCGCCCTCTTCCGGGCACGGATAGCGCGCAACGCCTTTTGCTTTTTCCGCTCCCGTTCCTGCCGTTTCGCCAGGTCTTCCCTACGCGTATAGACAGGATGACGGTTACCGGAAACAACCCCGTACACGTCCGCCACAAGACGCTCCAGCGGGGTGATTACATCCATGTCTGCCACCGCGCACCAGAACAAGGATTCTTCGTGACGTAAGCCTTTCAGCAGGACAATGATTCGCCGCAGGGTGAGCCGCCCAGGCCCACCCCCCGGCTTGTAGCAGTCCCTCAAATCCAACCCGTAGAAGCGCTGCATGTCAGCTTCCGCAGCATCCCAGTGCTTACGGATCAGGGGCCAAAAGGCTAGTCCGTTTCCCCCATGGCACCGGCCTTAGTCCAGGCGGGCATGACGATTTCAGACATTTCACGGGTGGTCACGTTGTAGGCGCGCAGCCGTGCCGCCTGGGCGGGGCCGATCAGCTTCAGGAAGCCGGACACCATCCGTTCGTTCTCAAAGTCATCCATCACGTCAAAGCTGGCGTCAAGCGGGTTGTTGGGAGCTTCCAGCGTGAACTTCCGGCCACGGATGGTGACCGTGAACGTGGTCACCTCATAATCCGGGTCCTGGAGGTTGATAACCTCCGCGTCGACCTCTTCGATTTCGGTGCTCTTAGCTTTGTCTTTTGCCACTGTGGGCCTGCCTTTCTGTTGAAGAATAGGTGTAGCCCCCACAGGCAATGTGTGTGGGGGCTACGGGGGTTCTGCCGTTTCACTTGACTGACTTGCACGCAAAGGTGGGGCTGGCAGGGAGGAAAGGCAGAAAGTCCCTGCGCAGCCCCACACGGGGGTTAGGCGTCTGCGTGCTCGACGGCCACGTCCTTGGGGAAGCCGCCGCCGGTCAGCTTGGACGCGTCCACGGCCACATCACCATTCGCCTTAGCGACGGTGAAGCCGGTGGCCTGGTCGCCGGTCACCTCCACGTCCTTATCCCCGGCCTTACGGAGCGCGGCCTGGATATCGGTGGCCTTTGCGTCGTGCTTCAGGCCCTTTGCGGACACGCCGCCAACAGTGAGCGTCCAGGTGCCGCCGGTCGCCCCGGCCACGGATGCCTTGTAGGTACCCGCGTCGTTCATGACGATTTCACCAGCGTCAACAAAGCGAATCTGAGCAAAGTCCACAGTGGTTTCCTCCCCGTTCGGCTTGATGACGTACTCGTCGAACACAGCCCGGTTAGCGTCAGGCATGTAGTCGAAATCAATGGTTCGGCCTGCCGGGTCCGCGCCCTGCTCCAGATTCTCCATCTTCGCGTAGGCCTTTTCGCGGGTCGCGTAGATGCGGAAAGCGCCGTTTTCATCCTCAAAAACGTGCGCGACGTGGACGCGGGCCACCTTGCCGGAGTGGACGCGGATTTTAACCCCGTCATCCTCATAGGTGTCCGGCCAGGCGATCATGTCGACGGCCTTGTTGTGCTCCAGGATTTCCACAGAGCCGGTAAGTTCGCCCGGCTTCGTGGTCACAGCGACCACACCGAATCCCTGCCCCTTGATCTGGTTCTTCTCGACGGAACGAGTCAGCCCAATCTTGGAATCCTCGGGCATGATGCCCAGGGCATACCAGTCATTACCGAAAGAACCGTCCTTGCCAATTTTCGGGTCATCAGCAAAGCTCACATAGGTGAGCAGGTCGGCCAGAGGGGCGATGTTTTCGGGGTTTCGCAAATTGCGAGCCATTAGGTTACCTCCATAGGTTTGCGGCCCAGCGTAACCGTGTACGTGGCGGACGCCACCCACCCGCCCACGCGGGAGTCTTTAATCACGATTAGGCCAGCACCGGCTTTGATTCTGTACAACCGAACTTGCAGCGGTGAAAGCAGCGCGGCGTCTGCCGCAACCAGCAATTTCCGCGCAGTCGGCGCGTCATGCGCATGTACCGTTACGCGCACGACTTCGCGCGTGTATCCAGGCTCAGTGTGAGGGGTGCCGTCAGACACCACCGTCATATAAGGGCCTTTTGCCGGGGTCCACCCGGGGGGCAGATCGGCACGCACACGCTCTTTCTCTTTGAACGCTTTGCGCAGCAGATTGCGCACGCGCTGCGCCGCATCCTGCTGCGCCCACAGGGTTAAGGGGTGCGTCACTAGTACCTCTTCACGTCTAGGCCGCACTGCGCAGCCGCGCGGGTGAGCGTGCCGTGTTTCGCCTGCGACGCCAGCCCACCAGGGTGGGGGATACGCACGACGGACACCGGCCTGCCGGATGTGTTGGTGCCGTTTTCCACTTCCACCGGCAGGGAAGTTAAGGCGCGGGCTTTCTGCGCCACCTCTTCCCCAGCCTGGTAGACCAGATGCGCGTTCTCTTGAAGTAGCTCCATGAACGCCTGGTCATAGAAATGAATCGTGGGTTTCTCACTCAAAGGATTCACCCCTACTCACAATCACAGCCAGGCGCGGACGGTGGCGAGGATTCCACGCAGCGCGCCCCACAGACCACTGCCACGGGGCGCGCACCACGGTGTACTCAACCCCACGCACCACGCACACCCAACCGGCCTGCGGTACCACCCGGGGGGCTGGCTCCACCAACACCTGCAACAGGCTAGTGGTCGCGTCATAATCGGCGGCTTTCACATCCCCCAACGAGTAAGGGGAAACCGTGGCCGTCGCAGCCACCTCTTCCCCCACCACAGGGGTGATGTTCCCATCCTCATCCCACACATCCGGGGGGCGAAAAACAACCGTCTCCATCAGTACACCTCCGGCCACCGCATAGGCGGCGGGGCACAGAAAACCGGCAAACCGGCCACCAGACCCAGCTCCCGCAAATGCTCATTCGTCAACCGCACGCCACCAAAAGACACGGCCCCCACATCCGCATAGGTGAGAGAATCCGACTGCGGCCCAGTCGTAGAAGACACCGCCCGCACACCAGCATTCATCCCCACCAACACGGCAGCGGCAACCATGTCGATCAGCACCCACTCCACGGTGGGTTTGAGCCAGTCACCAGCCCGGGTTTCCAGCTCTCGGTCAAGGTCCCGGCCCCTGCGGGAAAAAGCCACCCGCACCCGGGCTTCCGCGTCCTTAATGAGGGTTTCCACCCGGGGGCGTTCCTCATCAAACAGTGGGCGGGGTAGGCGCTCTTCCACATCTGCCAGCTCCACGAACATGGTTCACCGCCTTTCAGCAGGGGGTTTAGCCAACAGCGGAAATAATCTCCGCCCGGGTCAGCCCCTTGACGTCAATGCCCAGGTGGGTTGCGTAGTCGCGCCACGCGTCAACGGGCGCGGTTTTCTTAGGCTTCACCGGGGCTTCCACGGCGGGTGCCGGGGCGGGTTCCTCTGCGGGTTCCTCGACCACCACAGCAGGGGCGGGTGCCGGGGCGGGCAGCGCGTCCGCGTCAGCAATGATGCCCACACGCACAGCCCAATCCACATCCACCCCATCCACGTCAACCGCATCCCCACGCCTGTACACCACAGGGTGCAGAGGATCGGCGGGCGGCCACGGCTCCCACGAATCCACAGTCAGAACGTAGGACGCCATTACTTCACACCCGTGATGACCACAGCAGCCTTAGGGTTGTCAACACCCAGAATCCGCTTCCGCCACATGTCCGCGCGCCACGTCTGGCGGGGGCCACCAGCACCAGACGCACCACCCTCTTCGTACATGGGCGTGGCCTGAAGCGGGTCCGTATCGGAGTAAAAGCCCACCGCGCCAGCTTCCATGACAATCACCTGCGCGGGGTCCATGAACCGGGACGTGGCCACGTTCAGGCCAAACAGGGTCTTCGACTCCAGGCCCGTGTACACAGGATTCTCGGAAGCGTTATCGCCCACATAGAAACGCTGAACCTGCTCGTTTCGCAGCAGCGCAGTCAAGGCCATGGGGTGAAGAACCATGGTGTCAGGCACGTAGTCGAAATACGCGCCGCCAGGGGCTTCCGCACCCTGAATCTTCTCCACCGCGTCCAGAACGTCCTTGATGGGGTCCGCGCCAGCAGCCCACTTAGCGCCAGCGCCCACCTTAGCCACCGCATCGTTGTTGACAAACGCATCCACAGCGGCCTTAACGTCCGTCTTGACCATGGTCTTGTTCAGTGCTTCCAGGTGCGCAGCCACCTGATCCACACGATTCTCACGAATCATCTCCCTGGAGATGCGGATGGCCAGCGCCGTCTTCACACCCACCACAGAGTGCAGGGCACCGTATGCGAGGTTAGCGACCGGAATTTCCGCGAACTCTGCGACTTCCTGAGCATCCAGGTTCAGGTACGGGCTGGCTGCTTCGCGGAACGCGACCACACCGTCATTCGTACCGCCATTGCGAAACAGCAGTTCTGCGAGGAACTGCCCCTGCATACCCTCAACCACGCGGGTCGGGATGTAGGTGGGGTCTTTGAGCATCTCCGCCACAGTCAGGTTCTGACCGTCATAGGCGGACGCCACGATGGTATCCATATTTTTCCTCCCTTAGCCCGCGTGCGCGGGGGTCGTAAGCTTCACCGGCACAAGTCCGTCCGCGCCATTCATCGCGGCCACACCCACAACAACGGTGCCGGTGGTGGCGACCTTGCCGTCAGCTGCGGCGTAGATCTTCGCGCCACGCTTCACACCATCAGCCGCATCACAAGCCAGCCGAACAGTCTGGGGTGCGCTGTACACAGCCGCAACCCAGGGGGTATGAACCAGAGTGTTCACCGCCTTATCCTCCGGCTTAGGCGCGGCATCCGTGAGCACCGCGCCATACACGTCGCCGTCAGCGGTGGCATGCTCCACACCCTTATCCGTGAGCGTGACCAGCCGATTCTTGACAACCGGCTTAGCGGCCGGGTAAGTCTCCGGGCCACTGGTAAACGTTTCAGACATTCAAGTCTCCTAGTACTTCCGGGGGGCAAAAAGCCCCATCTTCTTCGCCCGCGCATCCAAGTCGGCCAGCGCGTCGCCCTCATCCTCCACCGCATCGCGGGAAGTACCCAGCTCCGCGCGGGGGATCAGATTCACCGGGATAGCAGCCAGCCGCTCCCGCGTGCCCTGCTCATCCGCCGCGATAGCTTTCAGCCAGCGTTCACGGCTGGTGGGAGAAATCCGATTCTCCGCGATGGCCGCGTCAACGATGGCCGCACGTGCGGCAGCTTCCGCAGCAGCGCGGGCCTTTGCACCGTAGGCGGCATCCGCCTGGAGCTGAGCCAAAGCAGCAGCATCGACCGTGACGGTCAACGGCTCCGCGTCATCCTCGGGGGTGTCCGCATCGTCGGCGGCTTCCTCTTCCGCCATGTCGGCCAGGGCGTCCGCCTTTGCGGCGTCCGTGTCATCCTCGGGGGTGTCCGCATCCTCGGGGGTGTCCGGCTCATCCTCGACAACCGTGGTGGCCTGCTCTGCCAGCGCTTCATCCAGCGCGGCCAGCACCACCTTTGCGTCCGTCGCGGCCACACCCAGGCGCTCCGCAACATCCGAAATAAAAGTCATATCCGTCTCCAACAGTTTCGGGGCGGGAGCAGCAGCCCGCCCGCTGTACTTGTACCTGTCCCGGACCACGCGCCGCGCATCAGCTGCGACACGCTCCACGACAGCAGGCGCACCAGCGCGCGCATCCTCAACACGATCTGCTAGGCCTGCCGCCACGGCTTCATCCGCGCTGTACCAGGTTTCTTCCCGCATGCGCTCACGCCAGAACTCGGGGGTGCCCCCGGCTTTCGCCGCGTAGATTTCAGCCAGCGTGCCGGAAATCTTTTCCAGCCGCTCCACCGCACGCCCCAACTGCTCCGCGTTACCGTCCACCCACGTCCAAGCATCGTGAATCATCAGGTCTGCGTGCGGGCGCATGACCAATTCATCGCACGCACCCACCGCGATCACACTTGCAGCAGACGCGGCCATGCCCTCCACATAGCCCACCACGCGGGCAGGGTGCTTTTGCAGCCATGACATGAATGTCAGACCCGCGTACACGTCGCCGCCAGGGCTGTTCAGGTGGAGGTTGATCCGCTCGATATCCCCCAGCTCTTCTAAGTCGTAGTAAATTTCGTCGGCGTCACAGTCGTAGCCGCCGATTTCTCCGAAAACCCGCAGGTCAACGACACCCGGATTTTTATCGTCATGTGCCTGTAAGGCCCAGAACTTCACTACTCGCTCCTTTCGTCACTCTGATGAATCTTTGGCTGGAAGTCAGGCGACTTAGGCGGGAGGTTGTAACGCCTGCGCAAATCGTCTTCCAGTGCCGGTTCACACCAAATCGCACCCGCATTCACCAGTAGCGATAGGTCACTAGCCGTTAGCTCTTTCTTGGACGCAATCGGGTCACACATGATTTGCGGGCACGTGCCCGTGTGCTCCGGAAACGCCACCTGCACAAGGTCTTCAACAATGTGCTGCGTCGCAGTGTCGGCCACCCACTCCGCGATGGTCTGGAGCGCCTGGATGAAGAGGTCCGCCTGGGTCTCTGCGAGAGCGTAGGAACCCCCACCGTCCGACAGGTTCAGGAAGTGCGCAAGCACCGCCCGCGCCATCTGCGCGTCATGGTATTCAATCGCCGCACGGGGGGACAGAATCGTGCCGGACGGGGCTTTGATTTCCAACTTCGCACCAGCCGGGATAGCCGCACCCGTCGCCGCACCCGCACGCAGCTGGGATGCGAGTTCACGACCAGTCGCCAAATCCGCGTCCCGATCCGCAGCATGCTCCGTGCCCTGGTAGACGGGTACGCCCATGCCGTTACGGTCTAGCGCGTTGACTTCCAGCCGTAGGAGCTGGTCACGCAACTTCCAGTGCTTGTACGCGGGCCGCAGCACGCTAGTACCTGTCCAGCTGCCACCCACCGGGTTGTACACGTAGGCCACCAGGCGGGACACAGGGATTTCAATCGGCTTCGCGCTCTTACTGTTCGGCGCAGGCCGCTGCACGATGGACAGCAGGCCCCCGTCCGGTGCGGTGCGGACTTCCTGAATCGTGCCCGGCATGCGCGGGGCCAGCTTCACAAGGTGCTCGTTCCCGTCCGCATCCGTGGCGTAGACCTGTTCAAAAAACATGCAGCCGAACTGCAAGGAAAGCAACGCCTGCTGGAGGTGATTCGCCCAGCTAATCCGCCCCTGCCGGGGTGCCAGCGGGCGCGATGCTTCCTCACCCAGCACGGGCAACCGCAGGTCTTCCGCCACACGGGCCACAACCTCCGGGGGCGCACCATTCGGGTCAACACGCCACGTAGCCCGCCTAATCGGCAGCGACAACGCGGACAAAATGGACTGCACCTGGGCGTCTTCGCGCCCCATCTTCGCGTACACCCACGCGCTTCGCGGCCACCGCAGTTCCCAGTTGTCATCCTGTAGGGGGCCAAAACCCCCCGGGTCCGCAATGTATCCCAGTTCGCTCACGCCCACCTCCTAGATAGCTAATCAAAAATCAAAATCGTAAGATGCTCCGCTGGTCACCATCATGGGCGTAGACTCCACCGGCGCAGCCAGCCGCCGCACATCAACATGGTCCGGGATGCGGAACTGCTCCAACCCCCACGCCGCAAACGTCGCAGCCACAAACACACACGCATCCTTTGTGTAGCGCTCAATCGCCCTACCGGAAGACATGGAGCGGAACCGGGCACGCGCCAGGGCGTCCGCCCACCGGGGGTTCCCATCATGAGTGATACGCCCCTCATGGAACAGAGATAGGAACAGCTCGCACGCCCGCGTCACATCACGGGCGCTCACCTGCGCAGGCTCCAGCCCCTCACGCTGCATCATCTGAATGGTCGTGGCCGCAGGCCCCCTAGACTCCACCACCACCGCCAGCGGATCGTACTCATCAACGAGTTTGACCACCCCGGCCACGATGCTTTCACGGTCGAACTCCGTACCCGGCTGCAACGCCAGATGCACGCCCTTAGCAGTGGGGTAGGCCACCACCACGGCGGCATCCTTACCGTCCGGGTCCGTGTCGAAAGCGGCCACGATATCCGTGCCCTGCCAGCGGGGCTGCGGGTCGTGGGCATCCTCCCACGCCTTATAGGGAAGAATCGGCGTGAAATCTTCCTGGGCTTCACCATCACGCGGGTACCAGTCACCCACGCCCAGTGTTTCGACCATAAAGGTGCCCATCAGGTCGGCGGACGTGCTCGCAGAATGCGCGTCACCCCGAATATCCTCCAGCTGAGCGACCGGCCCCAGGCTCGGGTTGGCCTGCGCCCACGTGGCCGGGTCCAGAGGATCGGCATCCGGTGCGGCAGACCACTCAGCAAACAAGGTGCCCGGCGCGCCATCCATCGCGGCCCAGCGTTTCGCGCTGAACACAGCGCCATGGGCGTGCTCAAAACGGTTGACGGGGGAAGAGATGAACATCTTTTGCGCGCGCTGTTTGGCACGCGTGGTTTTGTCCATCGCCGCGAACGTCTCACGGGGCAAGTTGAAACACTCATCATAAATGAGCAGGTCAACAGATAGGCCACGCGCAGTTTTTGGGGTGCGGGTGCGGTACCAAATTTTTGCACCCAGTGCAGGAAACTCAATGCACTCTTTCCCGTTACCCTGCCGTAGGCGGGGCTGCAAAGACGCGTCACCATCAGTGAACGCCCACAGCAGATCATCAGATGCTTCGATGAACTCCCACGTGCGGTGACATGCGTCGATAGCGGTGTCCATCAGGTGGGCGGTATGAAAGATGGTCTTTTCGCCAAACAGGTACACGCCTGCGAGAGTGCGGGCCAGGATAACCTCACCCTTACCATTCTGACGGGGCACGACCACGACGCTTTCACGCGCGGCCCACTTTTCATCAGGCCCCATCCGGCACATGTCGCGCAGTAGGTTTTCCTGCCACGGCAGCAACGTCATGCCCACCACGTCGCGACAAAACTTGACGGCTTTATCGCCCCACGTGGTGTCCCCATCCGGGATGTGCGAAAGGCGCGGCTGCTGCGAGCCGATAAGTTTGTCAAGTTGAATCATGGTCGCACCTCCTAGATGGCGTGCAGGTTAAACCCCTGCGTGGCCGCGCGCCGCTCCCGGGTAGACATACCCCGCCCCTTTTCCTCACCAAATAAATCGGGGCGTTCCTGAACCCATCCGCGCAACTCCGCACTGGTGCGCCGCTCAGCATCCAACAACGGGTGGGGCTTCACCGCACCATCCTCGGACGCCACCACAACACCCTGCTGGTCAATCGCATGCCGAAAATCCGCCAGCCGCTCCCGCAGCGAAACAAACGTCTGCACTGCGGCCAGGTCCTGAGGGTTCAGCTCACGCTCACCAACGAAATCGCGAACCAAACCGGATAGTGTCTGCGCGTCCACAACAACCCCTTAACGTAACAGTACAAAACGCCAACCATCCCAAACCCCTAAGGCGACTCAGTTCGCCCGCCAGACGCGCCTCCAGGCGCTAAAAACGCCCCAAAAATCAGGGGAGGGAGAAAGCGCTGAGTGCCGCGCGACCGTGGGGGGTCAGGGCGATACCCCCCATCTAACATTTTTAGGGGGGGACCTATTTCGGCCAGGCAAACACCTTGGTTGGGGCACCACCCCCACCCCCTGCGGGGGGCGCGGGTTCAGCCGCAGGCCGGGGGGCAATGGCGGGCCGCGTATCGTCGCGGGTTCCGTCACCACGCTGCGCGTTGCACGTGCCGTGAAGCAACCTGTCTGCGAGGTTGTTCGCCGTGCCGTGCAGTGCGCGGGCTTGACTGTGGTCGGCTGCAAGTGCCCGCCGATCCCAGTTGCGGTTTTTGTCGCGGTACATGGGTTTTCCGCACCACCAGCAGGCTGCACCATCCTGGTGTTTGGCCAGCAGGTAGCGGCGCTGCTGCTGGTGCCGGTAGCCCAGTCCTTTTTGGGTGGTGTTTTCGCGTGGGGGTTTGGGTCCGCCTGTGGCCTGTTGTTCGTACCACTGGGCGGCTACTTTGAACATGAGTGGGGGACGCTCAGCTTTGATGCGCTTCATCACTACATCACGCCCTGGGTCTACGGTGTGGATTTTCGCACCCGCGTTTTTGTACCGCTGCATGGTGCTTGCCCCGGGCATGCTGTGAATAATCCACACGTCGCGTTTGGTTTGTTTCAACGCCCGGTCTATGGCCGTTTTCCGCACCGCGCGCACATAGTCGCGGATATCGCGTTCGTGCTCATGGTTTGCGGGTTCGGCTCCGACTAGCAGGTTTGCCAGTTCGTCAAAGTCGATACGAATGTCACCCGGCTGGGCATGCTGCCGCAGGTATGTGCTTTTGCCTGCGGCTGGTGGGCCGGTGATGATGTTGATGGTCATGCGGTTTCCTCGTTGGTGTTGGGTGATGCGTGCGGCGCAGGGGTGGGCCGCTAGGCGAGTTCGGTCCTAGCGGGCCGTGGTTGACACAGTGGACGGCTAACCCGCAGTGATCCAGTCTGCGGTTCCCTGTTCCCCTTTGTCCCCGTCCATGCTTGAGCCGCACCGTGGGGCAAGAAGCGAGTAAGAACCCCCACGGTGGGCCGCGTCACCTTGTGGGTGTCGGCTGCATTGTTCGTCTTCATGTTGGGCCATTTGACGCTGCACGCACCACCAACACCAGCGGGGTACGCGAAAGCCCCCGGCCCTTTTGGGCGCGGGGGTTTGATGAGTGAAGCGTACCACGGGGGGTTGTTGGCGTGTCAAATCGGCAGGTGAAGCAGTTTCTGTTGTAGTCGCTCCACACTGATTACCCCGTCACTGCACCAGGCTTCTACCGTGTCGAGCGGTAGGGGGTAGCCCAGGGCGTGGGCCATGCGGTGCGCGCCTTCCACGGTAAGGGTGTGGGGTAGGCGCGCCGCCCCGCCTGGGTCCAGCATCCGGGTGGTGTAGTTCGCCAGCTCTACGATGCCGCAGGCGACTGCTTCGGGTTCATCATAGGCGTACACCAGGCTGGGGTGGTCGGCCAGCCAGAGTAGGCCGCGCACCCCGGTGGGGTGTGGTTCACCGCAGGCGGTGGCTACGAGTCGTACTAGATCTGCGGCTTCGTCTTCCACCCTCATGAGCGTGTCCAGCTGGTGGATACTAAGGGGTGGTTTTGGGCCTGCGGTTCCTCCCCTGCCGGGCGGGCGCGTGGTGTCTCCACAGCTGCCGGTGCTGTGGAGCGCGTCCCGCAGTGCGCGGATGTTTGCGTGGAGCGTTCGGCACGCTGCGGGCAGTTCCACGTGGGTTCACCTTTCTGCTGGTTCCGATTGTCAGGATAGTCTTTCGCTCACTGCCCGTGGTGTTCTGCTTTTTCGGCCACCTTGTTGAGATAGCGGGCTAGATCGCGGGCTTCCGTGATGGTGAGGGTGGTCATTTCCCCAGTTCCTTTTTGAACTGGAGTCTGCGGAACATGTCGTGCCCTGCTGCGAAAAACTTCGCGGCGTCCGACTGCCCCATGGTCACAGAGTGGAGTAGTACGCCATCGTCAAAGTAGATCTGCGCTTCATCGTTGGTGTGGGCTTCCGCCCAGATGCGCCCCTCTGTGGTGGGGACGTATGGGGTGCGGCTCATTTGGGTTCCCTTTAGTAGTGGGTCGTGGTGGTCGAGGATGCTGCCCAGTTCCATGTACACGTCCCGCAGTTCTTCCAGGGTGACACTCAGGTAACCGTGTGCATTAATGGCGATGTAGATTTTATTCGGGTCGGTACCGTCGATAATGAATTCTTCTGCAAACTCTTCGTATTCATGGCACCAGTCATCAAGGCCCGTGTAGTTGAAGATCTCTAGGTCCATTAGTCTTCCTCTTCCTCGTTGGCTGCGGCCTGTACGTCTGCGGCGGTGCGCTCAGGAATGCCGGTGCAGTTTTCACAGGAACAGGGGACGAACTTCTCGGCAGCAGCGAGGTACCTGGATAGCGCTTCGGAAGCCTCCTCCTCCGTGCACCCGGTTGCTTCGGCGACGGCTTCGCAGGTGGCGTCGTCGCGGAAGATGGTCTTGTGGATGTAGTAGGCGAGTTCTTTGGTGGGGACGATCATCACATCTCCGTTCGTTCTTCGATTTTGTAGGCGCGCATGGTTTCACCCAGCATGTAGTGCAGGGTGGCGACTTCTTCGGCGCTCATGGTGACTTCGAAATACTTCGGGCCGGAGAGTTCCATCGACACCTGCGGTTCATGGCCCGGCCCGTACCCGCCCATGACGTCCACTGCCACGGGCTTACTTGACCAGGCGCTGAACTGGGTGGCCAGGCTGTTGGTCCGCTGCTGGATCTTCGGGGTGTTCACCGCTGCTCTTTCTCTTTAATATCGATCATCTTGGTCAATGCGTCGCGCAGCATCTTCATGCTCTCCAGGTCCAGGGCCAGGGCTTCTTCATATTCCGTGATCACGCTGACGTAGAATCCATCAAAGGGACCAAATTCAATCAACACGGTGTAGATGTGACTCGAGGTTGTGCTGTTGAGTTTCAGCTGCAAGCCGCTGATCATTGTTCGCACTTCGCTCATTACTTTCTCCTTACTTGATGGTGTGGTGGGCTAGGGCGGCGATAAGTTGCAGCGCGGTTTCCCTGCCGATAGGGACGGTTGCGCATTCGTGGCCCAGGGTGTTGCGGGTGGTCTCCACCCAGAGGTTGGCGTGGCCGGGGGTGGTGGGGCGGATGGCCATGACGGTGGGCGGGTCGAACGTTTCCCAGTCGTGGGTGCCGGGCGGGCCGGCGATTTCGGCGATGGCTTTCAGGCGGCTTGCGACGATGGCGGGGTTCACTGTTGTTCCTTTTCTTCGTCTGGTACCAGGCGGGCGTAGAGCCGAACGCCACGGCAGTAGGCTTCATAGGTGTGCCCGTCATCAAACGGGTGCTTGTGTTTGCGGATGAGCACGGCGATGCTGCTCATAGGGTTGGAGCGGTGGGAAGCGATGCGCTGCCCGGGGCGCAAGTCGTGGAAGTCTGCTCCGATCCACAGGCCGGGGTTTTTGTGCATGGCGTCCCGGTAGGCCGTGAGTTCGCGCAGGCCTTTGGTTCGCCTGGGCATTTTCTGGGGTGGGAGTGTTTCGTGGGTGGTGAAAGGCATGGGGTGTCTCCTATGGGTTGGTGGGGCCGTTGTTGTACATCTCTTCCCCCGGGATTAGGCGGGTGTAGATGATGTTGTCGCGTACTACGCACCTGTAGGCGTGCTGGCCGCTAAAGGGGTAGTGGCCCCTGTTGATGGCCCGTGCGAGGCCTTTCAGGTGGCGGCGGGTGGCTGTGGGGCTTTTGTCTGTGGTGCCGGGGCGTACGTCTTCCAGGGTGGCGCTCACCCACATGCCGGGATGGTCGTGGACGGCCTGCATGTAGGCGGCGCGTGCCCTGTACAGTTCGTAGCTGTCCACGGGGTCGCTGGTGGGTGGGATGTCGAGGTTTTTGTTTGGTGGGGGCGATTCGTGGATCTCAAATGCCATGGGGGTTCCTTGGGGTTAGTTGCGCTGTCGGATGGCGTCGCAGATTGCGAGGGCGGTGGCTGCGGGGGTTGCGCCGTCGCGTACGTCTGCGAGGTGCCAGAGGGTGATGAGGTGGGCGACCAAATCGGGGCTGATTTCGGTTTCGAGTACCGCGGACCAGAGTCGGGCGCAGTAGTCGAGTTGGTAGGGGTTGCAGCTTTCGATGTTTGCGATGGCGTCGTTGAGGGTTTCCCGCGCGTGGGTGGTGATGAATGTTTTGTCCATGGTGGCATGTCTTTCAGTTGGTGGGGTTGGGGTTTGGGTCTAGACTGCGTGGTCTAGATTGTTTGTTCGCCCTCGTTGGAGGGTGGCCCCTGCATGGAGTGCCCAGAGGATTGCGAGGGTGGCGGAAATCCACCCGTCAAAGTTCAGACACAGGACGGCTAGGGCGATTTGGGTGGCGGCGAGTGTGAGGGTTCGCAGCATCATGTCATCCTTTCGATTGGTGTGAAAGTGGGGGTTTTAAGCCCCCAAACACCCCGCACCCACACACGGGTAGCAGACGCGGGGCGTTAGGCGCTCAGGCGGGAAGCTAGGCGGGTTTTTCGGGCCACGTGGTGACAACCAGCCACATGCAACCCGGCTGTTTCGGGGCCGGGGGTTCAATAATCGGCTGGGGTTTGTCCATGAACTCGGGCGTGTCATCCGCCACCAGCCCGTAGTCCACTAGCCCGTCTGCCAGGGCTTTCAGCGTGGGCACCAGGTTGTCCGTGTCCCGCCGCCGCCGGTCCCGTGGCCGGTAGTGGAGCTGAACCCGGGCGTAGCCCACCCCTTTGGGCAGCTGGTGGTGTGCGGCGCGCCAGTAGGCGTTACCCCGAACCCCTTTTGTGAGCTGGGCTTTTTTCGCCCAGTGCAGCCGCTGGTTCAGCGTCAACGGTGGCCGCATCCACGGCAGTGGAAGGCGGTAAACCTGCTGGTCAGTCATCTTTTGCCCCCCAGGCGGGCCAACTCCCGATTGATGCAGGCGCGGGCTTTGCGCAGATCCTCCACCGGGCCAGTCAGTGGGTCGCCCTTGACGTGGCCGTCAAGGCGGGAGCTGCGGACCAGGTACTTCACCGCGTTCCCAGCCCAAAACGTGAGCCGTTCACACACGTCGCCCGCGTCCACATCGCCCAGCCGGTAGTAGGCGGGGGTTTCATCGTTTTGCATGGTCACTGCCCCTTTCCAAGAGCTTTTTCAATCAATTCACGCCGCCCCTGCGGACTGCTCACGGGGGTGAACCCCCCGCCGCCGCCCGCCTGCCGGGGCGGACCAGTGTGGTCACACTTCGCCAGAGTGGGGCTACCGCCAGGGGTGGCGGCTGTGACCTCCACCAGGCCCAGCGCGTTGCACCACGGGCACGCGTCAACGGCTGCGCGGGCCGCGTCCCTGGTGGCCTGCTCCCGCTCCCGCCAGACCCTGCGGGCGTCGCCGCACGCGCCACAGGCGGGCACCTGCTCCCGGGGCCACCCTGCATGAGTCGCACACCGGGGATCGTCCGGGGTGCCGTAGGCCACCGGCGCAGCCGTGGCCCCACCGCCCGCACCAGTCGTGGAGGGGGGAGCGTCACGCGGAAAGGTCTTACTTCCCTCTTCCCCTTTTTCACTTTTAGGTAGTGGATGTGGTTGTGGGTCCAGGAGTCCACCATGGACATTTTCGCGTCCCTGCTGGTCATCGGATTTTTGGGTGTGCGATTCGTGTTTGATTCGTGTTTGATTCGCGCGCGATTCGCGTTTGATTCGCGCCTGTTTCGCACGTGTTTCCATCACCTCAGAACGTGGAGTTTGGTAATCCTCCCAGTCGCGAAACGCGTACGATTTGCGCCCGGAATCGCCCACAATCTCCACCCACATGCCGCTACGCACTAGCGCATCAATCTGCGGGCGGGTGCCCTTGAGTCCGCGCACAACACTGGCTGGAATCACCCCATCCGTGAGGTACTTCGTCGACCAGCTACCCGCTTTCACCCACAGCCCTATGGCCCCGTTCGGCAACTGCTCAATCTTGGGATGAGAGTGAAAATTATCGTCAATCCGGAACCACACCATCGTGTTCACCTCCATTCCTTTGTGGTTGCGGGCCGTCACGCATCGACTTCAGGAAGTCGGAGATGGCGACGGCCTGCGCTGCTGTGAGGGTTAGCCCGTACTCTGCGGCGTAGAGGGCGATCCCCTCCGGGCTTGCCAGTGGCCACCACGGTCGCCCCATCAGAACGGGGGCGCTTCATCGCGGGTAGCGCTGCCCCACCCACCACCGCCACCGCCGCCTGTGTTGTTGTTTGGCCCCTGCACCCGGTCCACGTGGCGATACACCCCCACCACGCTGTTCAGCATGATGCGGGACCTACTGGTGCCGTCTTTTGCTTCCCATTCCTGGGTTTCCAGCTTCCCCGTGACTGCCACACGGTCGCCCTTACGCAAGTGCGCGTTGACGCTCTCCGCCAGCTCCCCCCACGCAGCACACGGGATGAACAAGCGTTTGGTTGTTTGCCAGTTCCCACGCTCATCCTTGTGAGAATCAGACTCCGCTATGCGGAACTCTGCCACGGCTTTCCCGTTCGGCGTAAACCGCAAATCCGGGTCCGCAACCAGCCTGCCGATAAAGGTTTGGTACTGGATCACTTCGGCTCCAACTCTGCCCAGCGGGTGCGGGCCACGTCACGGATTGCATCCCCCAGGCCCAAGTCATCGGCCTGCGTCATGAGCGTTTTCAGGGTGGGCCTGTCGGCTGCGGCGCGGATGCTCTCGTGGAACTGTTCCACCCGCTCATCCTTAATCGGGGTGTCTGCATCCAGGGTTTCAGCGGCGGGTTCCGGCTCCGGCTCAGGTGCGTCTTCAGGCGCGGGGGCTGCTTTGAGGGCTTTGAGCCGATCCGCAGCAGCGGGCTTATCCGTACGCGTGGCGGTGGCCTGCACCGGCTCCGGCGCGAATTCCATCCGCAGCTCTTCCGCACTGTAGGGCATACCGCCCAGCACGTGGGGGGCCAGGCGGCGGCACACCTCCGTGGCGGCTTTGGCGTACAGCATGGCTTCCGGCTGCGCCTGGTACAGCTTGTTCTTCGTGAACCCTGCGGTGGTCGCCCGCTGCATGGTCCAGGTGGATTCTTCTACTTCCCCCTGGGGACTTTCGGCGCGCACGGTCACGGACTCCGGGGTGGACTCAACGGTGGTGAACTTGTAGCCGCGTGCTTTGAGCTGCGCGACCATTGTGCGGGCTTCCACCCCGGGCTTCCCGTTAATCACCATCACCTGCTGGAGCGACTGGAGCGCATTCAGTCCCAGCTCTGCACCGTAGAGGATGGCGGCTGCGGCGTCCGCAGGCTTCCCCCGGTAGGCGGTGGGCACCAGCTGGGTGCTGGTCAACTGCTCTGCCAGCCGGTAGGCCAAATCCATGTTCTGCACCTGCGCCGCCAGGTTCTGATGCGCGGCGGCGGACGGCAACATCATGCCGTCGTTGGTGGTAGCAATTTCATTCATCGCAAGAATTCCTTTCGATTAAACGTGTAAGTGGCCGCGCCCCGGGCCTGCTCATACAGGTCTGGCTCCGCAGCTCGCAGCGCTTTCGTATCCAGCGCCAACTTCGTCATGTAGGGGGCTTTCTGCTCATCCGACAATCGCCTAGCGCTGAACGTGCCCGCGCGGCGTGACACCAGGGTGCTGCCCTGGAATCGGCCTGCGGGAGCATCCCCCAGCTGCGCGGCCACTTGATTCTCCAGGGCCGTCACGCGGGCTTCCGCATCCCGCAGAACATCCCACGCGGCGATCAACTCCCCCGCCAGGTCTCCGTCCAGCTCCACCGGGGGTTCACTCTCGTTGACCGGATTGCTTTCGGCCAGCCACGTCTTCGCGTAGGTACTGGTGTCCATTTCAGGCGGGTCGCCGGATTCAACCAGGGCCATGAATTCACGGGCCTGTTCGACCATCACGTCAAACAGTTCCGGGTCCCACGGCACAGGGGTAATACTGTTTTCACCGTAGCGGGGCACCATAACGATGGACGCGTCATGGATACCGCTTACCCCCATCTGGAAAATCACCTGCATAATCCAGGCTTCACGGGGTGCGGCCAACTGCCGTTGGGGGCGCTTGACTTCAATGATGTGGCGGGCACGCCCGCGCCTAGCTACCCGGTCCAGGCTCACCAGGTGAGGGAAATCCAGGGCCGGGTTCCGGTAGGCTACTTCGCCCTTAGAGGTGGTCCACCCGGGGTTTTTGCGCTTCCACACGTTCACCGCGTAATCCTCCGCGTCGTGGGCGTCTGCGAACATCGCCAGGGTGGCGTCACTGTGGTGTTCTTCGACGTGTCCGCGCATTTCCAGCCAGGTGTCAAACGCTGTTTTGTACCCCAACCCCAGGTAGGTGTCCGCATCATGCAGGATGGTCGGCAGCTTGGAAGCCGTCATCAGCTTCCGCCATTCATCAGTACCAGGTGCGGGAGGATCTTCTAGCCTGTACGGCTCTCGCTTCGTCATAGTATTGAGTCTCTTTCAGGATTTGTTGCGCGTTACGCTCATGATTGTCACATAGCCCCAGTTCGGACCAGATGGCGATGGGGTGGGTGCAGCCCTGGTAGCTGCACCGGCCCCGGGGCATGAGCGCCCGCATGGTGTCTTCCAGGGGGAACCAGCCGCCAGTGGGGGTGAGTTCCGCGTAGCGGATCACCTGACCGGCTTCGTCGGCTGTGAGGTTTGCCAGCCGCCGCAGGCCTTGAAAGTTGATGCTGGTCGGGGTGATGTGCAGTGCGATGCGGCTAGCCCACGCGTAGATGCCTGCGCGGATGATGCCCTGAAAACGCTGCTGGGCGGTGGCGTCGAGGTAGTCGCCCACCCACCAGTAGGCGTTGTCATCTGGGGTGAAGCCCAGGGCTTCCAGGGCTTCCACCGTGTTCGGCAGGTAGCCCGCCGCGTGTTTCGGCTCTGGTTCGGGCCGCACCGCTTGCCCCAGCAGGTAGGCTGCGGGCATCCCGCTGTTGGCTGCGACGGCCATGACGTCATCCTCGGAGATGAAAGGCTCCCGGGCATACCCCCGGGTTGCCTTTCGGATTCGGCGGTATTCGCCCCGCTGGTGGTCCGGGCAGAGATGCCGAATGGATGCGGAACCCCTTTTGTACTTGAGTGAGCGGGCCACGTCGCGGGCGCTGAACCAGCGGGAACCGTCTTCGTCGCGGAGGATGCGGATCCGCACCCCGTCGAATGTGAGGGTTTCGGCGATTTCGTCGCTCATGCTTCCGGCCCCAGGAACTTCGCTACCTGCGTGTAGTGAACCCGGTACTTTCCTCCGCGTTCGCGCTGCTCCGTGGGGAGCCTGCCGGTGGCGGCTTCCTCCCACACACGGCTGTAGGGCAGGCCTGTGACGGTTGCGAACTCTTGCAGGGTGAGCATGAGTTTCGGTTGTCCGAGGATGATGCCAATCTCCCGCAATAATGCTTCTCTTCGTCTGCTCATGGTGTTTCCTTATCGAACCAGGTCCACAGTGACGCGGGCGCGCCCATCAGCTGCCAGGCGGCATATGCGGCCCGGTATGAGAGTGCTGCGCGCCCATATCGCAGGGCGTCCACATCCGTCACTGTGACGCCCAGTTTTTGGGCCAACTGCTCTGTGTCTTCCGCCCCAATCGCCCGGGCGATAGCGTCAAGAGTGCCGGGCCGGGGCTTCAATAGGTAGTGAGTCACACGCGCCACCCCCGGCGCTGCCTACAGAACTCACAGTCACAGAATCGGTCCAGCTCCGCCCGGATAGCATCAATGGTCACACCGCTGCCGGGCGCGACTTCCTCCACGTCATAGACTGCTGCAAGATGCATACAAAGCCACCCCTGCACGCCCCGCCAGGTCTCCACCTCCGCGCGGGCACGCGTGGCCTGCCGCAACTCCCACGACGCAACACCAACGAGGATCAGGGCACTGATAATGATGAAAACGCCTACGTCCACAGTGGTTCATCCCCCACCACGCCCCACTGGCGCATCATGCGGGCCACGGCTGCTTCGCCACGCGGCGTGAACTTGAGCGTCTGCTGAACCTCCCCCGCGATACGCGGGGCATCATGACGCGCCACAAGCCGGAAGTACTCCCGCTTATCCGCATAGGCGCGCCAGCGGTTGACGTTCACTACCTGACGCTTCGTGTTAGACCAGCGCGTCGTAGGCCGGTTGTAGATCCACCTCTTAGCTTCCAGAGTCTCCCGCAGCACCTTTTCACGAATCCCCAGGTGGTTGGCGACGGTGCGGAACTGAATCAAATCCTCATCCGCCACGGCAGTATCAAAGTACTCAGCTTTGGGAAGCATCTCCGCGTTCTGCTGCTCCACCTCCCGGCGCGCCCGCTGCTCTTCCTGCAAAGCCTGCAAAGTGCGGATCATGGTCGCCGGGTCGGCCAGCATGGCTTCCACCGTCGCCGGGGTAGCGTAGGCACCGTGCTTGCGGATGGCGGGCAGGACCTCTTCAAACACCCAGCGTTCAAACCGCTGGGCGCTGGGGAGTTTGGACGCGACGATTAGGCGCATCACATCCGGTTCTGCGATGAACGCCATGTTTTGGGTGCCGCCAGGGGTTTCAAGGGGGCCGTGTTTCACGGCCCCCTTTGCCATGCCTTTGCAGTGGCGCTGCACTGCATCGCGGGCGCGCTTGTAGCCCAGTGCTTCAGCTACGTCCTTTGCGCAAAACCATTCGCCGGTTTCATCGACAAAGGTGCGGACGGGATGCCCGTCAAAGGTGAAGACCTGCGGCGGGGGTTCCGGTGACGCTGCGGGGGTGACCACGATATCCTCATGGTCTTCCAATCTCCGATAGGTGACGTTCCCATCCTGCCAAACAGCAATCGCTTTCATTCTTTTGCCCATTTCTTGTAGGCCCCCGGGTTGACTTCCGCCAAATCTGCCAGGCGCACCAGGCGCGCCCCGCCGATTTCACGAACCAGCACCTTGCCGGGGGTGACATACTCAGTAATGAATTCATCCCGGGTGACGCCCAGGATTTCAGCGGCCAGCGTGAGCGTTGCCGCAGGGTGTCCGGTCATACGCCGAACACCTTTGCAGCCACGCCGCCCACGGCCAGCACCCCACCTACATAGGCGCACAGGCCTGCGGTGGCAATGAGCGCGTACGCCCACCGGTCGCACCAATCCCAAAACGTCATGTTGGGGTGGGGTGGGGTGTCATCCACCAACCCCAGGTGGCGGGCGATAGTGTCAAGTTCATGCATGATGGTTCCTCCCGGTTGCGAGATAGATGGTGTGGTCCACCGCCCAGCGGGGTGCGGTGGTGAGCGCGGCCTGATAGGCCCACCCCTGGTAGTTCACAAGTTCGTTGATTTCTGCCACCTGTGCCGGGGTGATCGGCACGCCCAGGTTTTCCGGCGCTGCGATAGCCCGGCGCGCTTCCCACAGTTCGGCGGTGTACCGCCACAGGGTCTCTAACGCCTGCTGGTGCTGGAGATACGCAGCCCGGTAGGTGGGGTGATTAGCGCTAGGTGGTAGGGTGTCCGTGGTCATCCGTGGCGCCCCATCTTGTCGAAATCCTCCAACTCGTTGTGGGCGTATTCGCCCATCATGATCAGCCAGTCCATGAGCGTGGTGTAGTACTCCACATTGCTGTGCAGGTCTTCGCATGCAGGCATACGGATGTTGTACAGCTCCCCCACGTTCTTTGCCCGCTCGTGGACTTCATCCAGGACTGTGGTGATGTTGTCCGCACAGCAGTCCATGCGGTGCCGGATGTGGTCCATATGCGCCCACAGGGGGGAATTCATGGTGGGGGTTTCACGGTCGTTCATCGCTGCACCCCGGCTTTCCGGGCGGCGTCAATGATGGCGCTGGCGGCGGCGTCAACACCGTGGTCGTTGGCCAGCACCCGGTAGAGAACTTCGCCGTCCTCACACTGCTGGCTTAGCATTTCGGCCAGGTAAATGAGGTCGCAGAAGTACTTGTTATCCGGAATGAAGCCCGTGGTGAGTTCGTTGTCTAGTTCGTCGCACAGTTCGCGGATTTCGGTGATGGTGCCCACAAGGGCGGCCACTTCTTCACGCATGGTGTTTCCTTTCGGTGGGGTTAGCTGATGGGTGCGTTGGCGATGGTGTCGGAAATGTCTTCCACAGACGCGCCGTCTGCGCGGGCTTCGCGACCCAGGTCGCGCAGCATCGCGTTGGCTTCCTGCCACTTCGCGTGCAACTCGTTGAGGGTGTCGCCGTCTTCGGGAAGCCGCCCGTGCTGGAGGCGCTTGACGTCGCACCAGAGCTGGGTGCCGATTTCGTGGGCGATGCGGTGCAGCTCCGTGGTCGTGGAGGTGATCTGGAGACTGTGATCAAGTTTCATGGTGTTTCCCTTTTCTGCTGGTGGGGTGGGGTTTCATCGCGATACATCGCGGCCCATCGATTCTCAGCCGGTTGCCATTCGGTCGTGTGGTATGAGGCCCGGGGCAAGGCGAAAACCCCGGGCTTGTGCCCCTACCAGGGTTTGAACCTGGAACCCACCGGTTAAAAGCCGGTTGCTCTGCCAGTTGAGCTATAGGGGCTGTGGGCCGCTCTGTGTTCCTCCGTGCCCCATGTGGCTGGGGTGGGTTGGCCTGATGCACGTCCTGGGGAGTGGTGCGGGCCGGTATCTGGAGCGGCCAGTTTCTAAACTGTTATTGGCTCCACTATTCAGTTCTCAAACATCTTGCGGTCGCAGTTCCTAGTTCCGGTTGAGGCCTGTTCCCTGCGGCGCTGATTCCATTTTGGCACGGCTCGTTCCATTCTGCAAATCGGCATGTCGCGGGGGTAGTTTTAGCCACCCCCATACGGGCCGGTTTTTGCGGCTTGACCTGCACGTTCCAAAATGGAATAATTGGGGGCATGACGCACAATCACGAAGCATGGATAGACGGCCTGCCAGGTGTCCACACCCGCGCACAAGCCGCACAGCAGGGAGGTGTTGCCCCCTCCACGGTCTCCCGCCAGCTGCGCACGGACGCGGGGCTGGACATGAAAGTCGTGCGCGACATTTCGCGCGGCGCTGGACTCAACCCCGTCGACCAGCTGGTCAACACCGGACACCTGGAAGCAGACGAAGCAGCCAGCGCCCGCGCATCCGTAGAGCTGCGGAAGATCTCCACCCGCGCGCTTATGGATGAGTTGTGGACGCGGACGGATGAGGGAAGTCTGGAGTTGACGGACGCGGTAGGCGTGGACAATGTTGTTCGCCTGAATCCGCAGGTGGATGCGGATTTTTCGCCCACGGATTCGATATTTACGGATATCGGTTCCCGGGGTGAGTCTTATGCTGCGGACACCAGCCCAGATGAACCGCAGGAGGGTGAAGACGACTACCACGACGGCCCCTAATCTCGACCAGCTCCACGCGATAGCCGCGCACATGGGTGTGCGGGTGGCCTACAACCCGCAGCTTCCCTACAAGGGATTGTGGGTGGCAGAGCGCAGCATGATTGTTCTGCGCCCGCACCTGCACCCCGTGGTGGAGCGCTGCACCTTAGCGCACGAACTTGGGCACGCGGCCTGCGGGCACGTGTCAACCCCGCCCGCATGGCTGCACGCGCGGCAAGAGCGTGAAGCAGACCAGTACGCCGCGCGGCTGCTTATCCCCCCGGATGCGTACGCGGCGGCGGAATTCGACCACGGCCCCCACCCCGGGGGCATCGCCAAAGAATTGGGCGTCACCACTCACCTAGTGGAGGTGTGGCGCACTCTGAACCGAAAGGATCACCCATGACCAATCCGATTCCCCCTACCCCGCAGGATGCTAAGCCGGGGCGTGTGGCCCGCGTGAAAGCCTGGTGGCAGGCGCGCAGTCGCACCCAGAAAATCCTCATTGGCCTGGGCGTCATCTTCCTGCTGCTGTTGACCCAGTGCGGGAAGAGCAGCGACGGCACCCCCGCTGCCGTGACTAAGACCACGACGGCCACCACCACCGTGACCGTGACTGCCGCGCCTGACGCGCCCCCGGCTGAACCGTCGCCGTCGCCGTCGCCGGTGGCAACGCCGCCCGTGGAAGACGCCCCGCCCGCCATGGACGAAAGTAAGCCCAAAGAAAAGGCTAAGGAAAAGGGCAAGGAAGATAAGCGGAAGAACGACAAAGACCACGTGAACGACATGGATCGGTTTGCCGCCGCAGCCCTCTGCAAGCAGCAGGCCGCACTCCGCGCGAACTACCCCGATAGCGTGAAGTGGGAACGGTACAACAAGAACGAAGACCTCACCATCGTGGACGATGGCCAGGCATGGCAGGTGGACCTCACCATGAAAGCAAAAAACGCGTTCGGCATGGAGGATAAGCACGAAGTGCGGTGCTTTGTCACCCCGGACGATAAGGAATCCGGCACGGTGCGCACCCTGATCGACGAAGAGATTATTGCCGCTGTACTGGAAGACGCGGCGGCGTCCGACACCAGCCAGTAGGCACGCCAAAACCCCCCGGGCTATCCCCTAACCCGGGGGGTTTCGTACACCATACGTCCGAGAGACTCACCCATCATCCCAGTCGCAAAGGAAGAGTACCACAAATGGCCACAGTGACGAAATATGAGAGCGCAAAAGGCACCCGCTACCGCGTCCAGTACACCGGGCCGGACGGCAAGCGCCGCCAAAAGCGTGGCTTCATCCGCAAAATCGAAGCACAAGCCTGGGCGGACGCGAACGCGACCAGCATCACCACCGGGGCGTGGATTGACCCGCAGGCCGGGCGCACAACCGTGGAGCAGGTCGCCGCCACCTGGTGGGCGGGACGCCAGCATCTCAAGCCGTCCACGCTGAAACACGACCGTGAGCGACTAGACGCGGGGGTGCTGCCCATGTGGGGGCACCGCCAGGTGGCCAGCATCCGACCCAGTGAAGTACAAGCGTGGGTGGGCGGCATGGATAAAAGCGCGGCCACGGTGCGGCACTATCATTCCATCCTGTCGCAGATCCTCGGGGTGGCCGTGTCTGACGGATTGATTCCGGCTAACCCCGCAAAGGGTGTGAATCTTCCGCGTAAGGCAAAGCCCCGGCATGTGTACTTGACGCCCGCGCAAGTGGAGCTGCTATCGGACTGCGCGGGTGAGCGCGCACCGATTGTGTGGCTGTTGGCCACCGTAGGCCTGCGATGGGGCGAACTAGCAGGCCTGCAAGTGGGGGACGTGGACCTGGAGCGCGGGCGCATCGCCGTGCGGCGCAACGCTGTGTGGCTGGGCGGCACCGTGGAAGTGGGCACCCCGAAAACTCATGAGGAACGGGAAGTCGCCGTGATGCTGCCGGTGCTGCGGATGCTTGCACCCCTTGTTGAGGGGCGTCCGGCTAGGGCGTGGCTTTTTCCCGGCCAGGATGGTGCCCCCATGCAGCGGGTGAACGGCACGACGGGTTGGCTCCCCCACGCGGTGCGCAGGGCGCAAATGAGAGACCCGGATTTCCCGCGCGTCACCCCGCATGGGTTGCGGCATGTGGCTGCGGGGTTGATGGTGTCGGCGGGTGCGAACGTGAAAGTTGTGCAAAGGCAGTTGGGGCATGCGACTGCTTCTATGACGTTGGACACATACGCGGATTTGTTCGATACGGATTTGGATGGCGTCGCCGCGTCGCTGGTTGGACTTTTTGAAGGTGAGCCAAAAATGAGCCAAAAACGGGGTTTGCGTGTCGTGGAGGGGTAAGAAAAAGTCCCCTACCTGCGGAAACAGGTAGGGGGTTGTGGTGGAGCTGCCGGGATTTGAACCCGG
>NZ_PPDL01000024.1 GCF_002994655.1 Corynebacterium sp. 13CS0277 | reverse complement strand
ACATCACCGGCCAGGAGATCATCGTCGACGGCGGCCAGCTGCTGCCCGAGTCGATGGACGCACTCAACGACATGTAAGCCACCAGGCGGGGCGCGGCAGTGCGGTCGCCCGCGAGCCGCACCCCGCCTGACACAACGACGACGGCGCCGCTGGAGATGATTCTCCGGCGGCGCCGTCGTGTGTCCACGCCCGTGGGTGCTCGTGGCTGCAGGAACCGGACCTTTGGCTGTGGGCCTCGGGTTGTGGGCCTCGGGCGAGGTGCCCGTTGGTTACTTCTTCGTGCCGTAGCGCTCCAGCAACTGGGCCTGGACGTCGCGGCGGCGGATCTTGCCCAGCTGGTCGCGCGGCATCTCATCGAAGTGGTAGAAGGTGCGCGGCACCTTGTAGCGGGTCAGCTGCTCCCGGCAGTAGTCCTTCAGGCGCTCCGGGTCCATGGCTGCGCCCTCCGCGAGGGAGATTGCCGCGACGACGTTTTCACTGCCGTCGGGTCGGGGCATGCCCACCACGGTGGCGTCTTCCACGTCCGGGTGGGCCTTGAGGACTTCCTCCACCTCGGCGGGGTAGACGTTGAACCCGCCGGTGATGATGACTTCCTTAATGCGGGCCACGAGGCGGATGAACCCGTCGGCCTCCATGACGCCGACGTCGCCGGTGCGGTACCAGCCATCGTGGAAGGAGGCGGCGGTCGCTTCCGGCTGGTTGAGGTAGCCCTGGAACACCTGCGGGCCCTTGACGAGCACCTCGCCTTCGACGCCGTCGGGCTGGGTTTCGTCCAGGTTGTCGGGGTTCGCGATCCGCACAAGAGTATCGGGGAAGGGCACGCCCACATAGCCGGGGCGGCGGTCGCCGTTCATCGGGTTGCCGACGATGATCGGGGAGGTTTCCGTCAGGCCGTAGCCCTCCACGAGGCGGCCGCCGGTGTACTTCTCCCAGCGCTGGACCGTCGACACCGGCAGGGACGACGCCCCAGAGAAGCTGTTGCGCACACCCCCTATATCGACGCCCGCCTGTTCGGCGGCGTCGACGATCTTCTCGTACAAGGTCGGCACGCCCGGCAGCCACGTCGGGGTGTTCTTCTGCATCACCTTCATGATGAGCTTCAAGTCGGGGGCGGGCAGCATGATGATCTCCCCGCCGATGTACACGCCCAGGGTGGCGGTCATCGTCAACCCGTAGGCGTGGAACATCGGCAGCGCCGCCAGCAGCTTCTCATCCGTGTCGCCCAGGCCCGGCACCCACGCCTTGCCCTGGTGAATGTTGGCGAACAGGTTGCCGTGGGACAGCTGCGCCCCCTTCGGGGTGCCCGTCGTGCCGGAGGTATACAGGATCAGCGCGATGGTGTCCTTGGTGACGTGATCGGGGGTGGTGATGTCCCGCCCGTCGCCGCCAATGGCGTGCCCCAACAGCACCTCGAAGGGCACCGTGTTCGGGGCGGGCGCGGTGAGCTTGCTGCGCTGCTTCCGGATCATCGGCACCGGCAGCTTCAGCAGGCTGCGCTGCCAGGTCGGCATCGCTTCCGTCATGTTGACACTGACGATGGTCTCCAGGGAGGTCACCCCGCGCAGCTTCTCCAGGGTCGGCGCCGCCTTATCCCAGGCGATCGCGACACGCGCCCCGTGGTCCTTGAACGGCGGGGTGAGCTCGTGGGCGGTGTAGAGGGGGTTGTGCTCCACCACGGTCGCGCCGAGTTTCAGGATCGCGTAGAACGCCACCAGGTGCTGGGGGCAGTTCGGCAGCAGGATCGCCACCCGGTCGCCCGGGCGCACGCCGAAGGCCCGCAGGCCGGCGGCCGCGCGGCGGACCTGCCGGTCGAGCTCCGCGTAGTTCATGGTGCGGCCGAAGAACGTCACGGCCGGCTTGTCCGCATTGATCGCCAGGTTGTTGTCGTAGATGTCCAGCAGGGTGGTGTCACCATAGGTGAGCGAGTGGGGCGTCCACTCGGCGTACTTCTTCAGCCAAGCGCGGGATTCAAATGCAGACACGGGAAGTCCTTGGGTGGGTGGGGGAACAACAGCGCGCCACCCCGCAGATGGGGAAGCTACGCAGACGTAGGTCAGCTCCCCAGCATAGCAAGCGCGGGGACGCACTCGGCGGTGGCGGAGCAGAAGGGGGTAGTGGTTTGTTGTTACAGTGGCCGCAGCGCGAAGCCGCACGAGGACGCGGTCTCACATGCTCACACGGTTGTGTCGCGCGGAAGCCCGCCAGCGTTTCGCGGCCCCCACGGTCGGCCTGCCAGACGCGGTGGGCCTCGTCCGCGTGTCTGTGTTCTGCTTCGTTCTGCTTCGTCCTTTTTCGTTTCTCTTCTCTCTTCGTGCTTCTTTGTTGTTGTCGTTTTGTCCGCCCCCGCCCCTTTTTCCAAGGAGATGTCCCCTCCCGTGCGCGTCGCTATGATCTCCATGCACACCTCGCCCCTGCAGCAGCCCGGCAGCGGGGACGCCGGCGGCATGAACGTCTACATCGACTCCGTGGCCCGCGAACTCGCGGCCTTAGGTATCGCGGTCGACGTGTTCACCCGCGCCACCCGCCCCTCCCAGGGCGACATCGTTGAGGTGGCCCCCGGCTACCGGGTCATCAACATCGTGGCCGGCCCCTACGAGGGCTTGAGCAAGGAGGAACTGCCCACCCAACTGGCGGCGTTCGCCGGGGGCATCATCCACCAGCAGCGCTGCGAGGGCTACGCCTACGACGTCATCCACTCCCACTACTGGCTGTCCGGTCAGGTCGGCTGGCTACTGCGGGACCTGTGGGAGGTGCCGCTCGTGCACACGGCGCACACGCTGGCAGTGGTGAAGAACCTGCACGATGGTGCCGAGTCGGAGGCACGCCGTATTTGTGAGCAGCAGATCGTCGACAACGCGGACGTGCTCGTGGTGAACACCGCCGAGGAGGAGGACAACCTGGTCCGCCACTACGACGCGACGCGGGAGAAAATCCGCATCGTCGCGCCGGGGGTCAATGTGGGCCTGTTTACCCCGGGCAATGATCGGGCGACGGAGCGTGCCCGCCGCGAGTTGGGGGTGCCGATGCATGCGAAGGTGGTGGCGTTCATTGGCCGCCTGCAGGCGTTCAAGGGACCGCAGGTGCTGCTGCAGGCGGCGCACGAGCTGTTGCAGCAGCCCCTCGACTACGACTTGCGGGTGCTGATTTGTGGCGGCGCCTCCGGGGCGCATACCGCCCCGGAGCAGTACCAGGATCTCGCGGAGCAGCTGGGGATTGCGCGTGCGGTGCGCTTCCTGCCCCCGCGGCCCGCCGCCGAACTGGTCACCCTGTACCGGGCGGCGGACATTGTGGCGGTGCCGAGCTTCAACGAGTCTTTCGGCCTGGTGGCGATGGAGGCGCAGGCCTCCGGCACGCCGGTTGTGGCGGCCCGCGTCGGCGGTCTGCCGATCGCCGTGGAGGACGGGCAAACAGGACTGCTCGTGGACGGGCACGACCCGGAGCTGTGGGCCCGGGCGCTGGGGGAGCTGTTGAGCGATGATGCGCGCCGCATCCGCATGGGGGAGCAGGCGACGGTGCGCGCGCAGGAGTTTTCCTGGGCGGCCACCGCCGAGGGCCTGCAGCGCGTGTTTACTGCGGCCGCCGCTACCCCGCTGCAGCCCTGCCGGCCGCGGCACGCGAAGGGCGCCTAAGGCACGGCGCGCGGCGCACACACCGCACATCGCCTACCGCACACAGCGTGCGCGTGCCGCGCACGCCGCAGCCACATCGCCGACCCGCGGATCACTCTCACTGCACACGGAAGAACAAGGGGGCTCACACGCGCATGGTGTTCGCTCTGCTGCTGCTCATGCTGCTCAGCCTGGGGATCTATCCCGCCGCCTACCGGGTGGGCGGCATGGGGCTGGCGGTCGTGTGCCTCGTCGCCCACGGGGTGGCGTTGGTGTGGTGGGTACGCGCGGTCTCCCAGGGGGATTCCGCACTGGCGGCCCGGGTGCTCACGGTGGCGCTGGGGGTGGCGCTCGTGGTGGGGGTGCTGCTGCAGGCTGCGGCGCGTCGCCGCTAAAAGTCGCAGTCGCTCACGCCGCTCTCGGATCGCCGGTGGGTCGCTGGCGGGGTGTGCGCGAACGCCCTCACACGGGCATGCCCGATTGTGTGGGAAAAATCATGCCCGGTTGTGTGGGATTGGGGGTGGGGTGTGTGCGGGCGCGTGGGCTGCGCAAACACCCCTACCTGTGGTGGCCGCGGGGTGCGGGTGGGGGCTGTGTGGATGCTCTCAACGGGCGCAGGTGGGTGACGTCTACCGCCCGGTGGTGGCACAATGGCAAGCATGAGTACCGGAAAACTGATTCTCCTCCGCCACGGCCAGAGCCGCTGGAACGAGTCCAACCAGTTCACTGGCTGGGTCGATGTCGCCCTCACCGAGAAGGGTGAGAAGGAAGCTGCTCGCGGTGGCGAGCTGCTCAAGGAAAACAACATCCTCCCCGACGTGGTCTACACCTCCCTGCTGCGTCGCGCGATCAACACCGCGCACCTCGCACTGGATGCCGCCGACCGCCTGTGGATCCCCGTCGTCCGCGACTGGCGTCTCAACGAGCGCCACTACGGCGCCCTGCAGGGCCTGAACAAGGCCGAAACCAAGGAGAAGTACGGCGACGACCAGTTCATGGCATGGCGCCGCTCCTACGACACCCCGCCGCCGCCGCTCGCCGCCGACGCCGAGTACTCCCAGGCCCACGATGTGCGCTACGCCAACCTGGAGACCGTGCCGGACACCGAGTGCCTCAAGGACGTCGTCGAGCGCTTCGTGCCCTACTACGAGGCTGAGATCCTCCCGCGCGTCCTGCGTGGCGAGACCGTCCTCGTGGCCGCCCACGGCAACTCCCTGCGTGCCCTCGTCAAGCACCTCGACGGCATCTCCGACGCCGACATCGCTGAGCTGAACATCCCCACCGGCATCCCGCTCGTTTACGAGCTCGACGCCGAGGGCAAGGTCCTCAACCCGGGCGGCACCTACCTCGACCCGGAGGCAGCAGCCGCCGGTGCGGCCGCCGTCGCCGCCCAGGGCGCCAAGTAAGCCCGTCGCGGGACTGACGCACCCCCTGTTATTGCCCCCACCCCGCCGCGCGCACGGATTTTTCCTGCGGGCGGCGGGGTGTTGGCATACCCTGGACGAAAGACCACCAGGGTGGTCCCGCAAGGCGCCGGTCTGAGGCAGACGCGACGCAGATCCGATGCGAGACTGCAGTCGTTGCCCTCTTCCTTCCTCTTCGTCGTGCTGCCCTTGGCTTGTTGTGTTGTGTGCTGTGTTTTGGTTGTGGTTTTGGTTGTGCAGGTGAGCCGTGATTAACGCCGACATCATCCACCACGCGCCCTTCGGCGTCATCGTCCTCGACGCCGCGGGCGGCGTGGTGCTCGCCAACCCGCAGGCCGAAGCCTTCGGCCTCGTCCGTGACGGCGGGCTCGTGCCCCGCTACGCCGACGACCTGCAGGCGCTCGCCCAGTGCGCCCTGGAGGACACCCACCCCGCCCACGGGTCGGTGCGGGTGCGGCGCGGCGGCCAAAAACTCGCCATTGCTGCCCGCGCCCAGCGGCTCGCGGCCGACGACGAGCAGGTGGTGCTGTACCTGTCCGATGCCTCGGATGCGAAGCGGATGGAGTCCGCCCGCCGCGACTTCGTCGCCAACGTCTCCCACGAACTCAAAACCCCCGTCGGGGCCCTGGCGCTGCTCAGCGAGGCGCTCCTGGAGGCCCCGGAGGACACCGACTCGGTGACCTACTTCGGGCAGAAAATCCACACCGAAGCCCTGCGCATGGGCAACATGATCACCGAGCTCATCAGCTTGTCGAAGCTGCAGGGTGCGGCCTCCCTCCCACAGCTGGCGGAGGTCCACGTGCCCGGCGTCATCGCCGAGGCGATCGCCCGCAACCAGATTGCCGCCGATACTGCCGGCATTCGGCTCGTGGGCCAGGGGCTCGTCGCCGGGGGGCCGGTGCTTCAGGGCGACCGGCAGCTGCTTATCACCGCTGTCGCGAACCTCATCAGCAACGCGGTGAACTACTCCCCGGGCGGCAGCAGCGTGACGGTGCGGGCGACGGAACACGCATCCGACCCGGACCTGGCAGGGGTGCCGAGCGTGCGCATCGACGTCGTCGACCACGGCATCGGCATCGCCCCGAAGCACCACGCCCGCGTGTTTGAGCGTTTCTTCCGCGTCGACAAGGCCCGTAGTCGTTCCACCGGGGGCACGGGGCTGGGGTTGGCGATCGTCAAACATGTGGCCGCGAACCATGCCGGCCGGGTGGCGGTGAGCTCTGCGGTGGGGGAGGGGTCCACGTTCACCCTGATCCTGCCGCGGGAGCCACAAAACGAATAGGGGGTGCTGTGGCTGTTGGAGATTGCGTGGCTGGTCTGTGCTGCAGCGCGCGTGCCCGTGGCGTGCCGCTGGTCGTCCCTGCTCGTCCCTGCTTGTCCCTGTATTCGTTCGCGTTGTTCCTCCGCGTGATCCCGCCACGTTTCCGTTGTCCCTCGTGTCCCGTTTTCTCCCGCGTGACTGCTGATTCTGCTGATTCTTCTCTTCCCCTGTGAGGCACCCATGAGCTCTTCTTCCACGCCCGCCCAGTCCACCCGCATCCTCATCGTTGAGGACGAGGACTCCCTCGCCGAGCCGCTCGCATTCCTGCTCGGGAGGGAAGGCTTCGACACGATCATTGCCAGCGATGGGCCGCAGGCCCTTGTCGAATTCGCCAACCACGACATCGACATTGTGCTGCTCGACCTCATGCTGCCCGGCATGAGCGGCATTGATGTGTGCACCCACATCCGGGCCACCAGCCACGTGCCCGTCATCATGGTCACCGCCCGCGATACGGAACTGGACAAGATCCACGGCCTGGATATCGGGGCCGACGACTATGTGACGAAGCCGTATTCCTCCGGGGAGCTCATCGCCCGCATCCGGGCGGTGCTGCGGCGCAGCGACAAAACTCAGGACATTCTCGGTGGGCCGCGGGTGGCGATGGATACCCAGGCGCACATCGTCACCGTCGACGGGGAGCCGTTGCAGCTGCCGCGCAAAGAATACGAGCTGCTCGAGTTGCTGCTGCGCAACACTGGGGTGGTGGTGAGCCGGGCGGATCTCATCCGCGATATTTGGGGCGCGGACTACGTCGGCGACACCAAAACCCTGGATGTGCATGTGAAAAGGCTGCGGGCGAAGATTGAGGCGGACCCGTCCTCCCCGCGGCACCTGCTCACCGTCCGGGGCGTGGGCTACCGCTTCGACGCCTGAGCGGCCAGGGTGGCCGGGTGGGTGGTGAGCAGCGCCGCCGGATCCCCACCCGCGGCGCGGAGTGTCTCCGCCGCCGCCCGGCGGGCATCGCAGTGCGCCCGCAGCACCGCGTAGGCCTCCGCGCCCATGAGCGCGGTGAGTTCCTCGGCGCAGGTGCGATACAACGGCTCCTCGCCGGCATGGCAGTCGGGGGAGGTGGTGCAATACCAGTCGAAGTCTTCCCCGCCTTCGCCCCAGCCGCGGCGCTCGTACTCGGTGATCGTGGTGACGAGAACTTCCTTGCCGTCGGCGCGGTCGGTCCACTCCTCCAGGCGGCGCAGCGGCAGCTGCCAGCACACCTCCGGCTTGACGACCGTGAGATCCTCGCCCGCGGCCAGCGCCCACTGGTGGATCGCGCAGCCCGGGGTGCGGCGGTTGGCGAAGATGCACGCCCCATCGACGATGACGGTCTTCAGCGCGGGCTCCGGGTTACCGTCCTCGTCGTCGAGTTCGTCCCACACCAGGTAGGGCTCCAGCACATCGGGCTCCGCCCAGGCGTGCTCCAGTTCCTGCCGGGGCGGGGCGAGTTCCCACAGGTCCTCCGGCATGCGTTGCACCGCGTCGCGCAGCTGCTCCCGGTCCTCGTCGTCCGTGAGATACGCCCCATGGACACAGCACCCCACCTGCGGGGTGCTGGCCTCAATGCCCCGGCAGGCGGGTGTGCCGAAGCGGCAGCGGTAGGTGGACTCCACCCACGTCAAATCCACCCTCAGCAGGTGCAACGGGTCTGTCGGGTCGGTGAACTCGAAGAATTCGCGGGGAAAATCCGGGGCCAACTCTGCCCCTGCGCGGATGGAGGCCGCGGCGGGGGAGGAGGCAGGGAAACCGAGAAACACTTCCGAGGGGGCAGGGCGATTCACACCCACACACCTTATTCCGTCTAACCTAGGGGCGTGCGATTAGGTGTTTTGGACGTAGGGAGCAACACGGTGCATTTGGTGGCGGTCGACGCCCGCACCGGTGGCCACCCCACCCCGATGTCAGACTGGAAAACCACGATGCGTCTCGTCGAGTACCTCGACGCCGACGGCAACATCGACGACAAGGGAGTACGCAAACTCGTCAAGGCAGTCGGCGAAGCCAAGCAGCTCGCCGACCAGCTGGGTGCGAGCGAAATGCTGCCCTTTGCCACTTCCGCGATCCGCAGCGCCACCAACGGGGATGCGGTGCTCGACACCGTGGAAGCGGAGACGGGCGTGCGGCTGGAGATCCTCTCCGGCAAGGACGAAGCACGGCTGACGTTCCTCGCGGTACGGCGCTGGTACGGCTGGTCCGCCGGCCGGATCACCAACCTCGATATCGGCGGCGGCTCCCTGGAGATGTCCACCGGCACCGACGAAGAACCCGATGCCGCGTTCAGCCTCGACCTAGGGGCCGGCCGGCTCACCCACCAGTGGTTCGACACGGACCCGCCGGAGCGGAAGAAGATCAACATTCTCCGCGACTACATTGACGCCGAACTCGCCGAACCCGCCCGCCTCATGCGCAACTGCGGGAAAGAAAACCTGGCCGTCGGCACGTCGAAGACGTTTCGGACGCTCGCCCGGCTCACGGGTGCCGCGCCCAGCTCCGCGGGCCCGATGGTGACCCGCACCCTCACGCACCATGGTTTGCGGCAACTCATTGCGTTTATTTCCCGCATGACGGCCGCGGACCGCGCCGAATTGGAAGGTGTGAGCGCCGACCGCTCCCACCAGATCGTCGCCGGCGCGCTGGTCGCGGAGGCGGCGATGCGCAGCCTGAAGATCGAGCAGCTGCAGATCTGCCCGTGGGCGTTGCGCGAAGGTGTTATTCTGCGACGGATCGATAAGGGATTGGACAACCACTGATGAGCGAGAAGAAACTCACCGTCGCTGAACTGCTCGCCCGCGCGGAGCGGGAAGGCCAGCAGGAGGCGAAGCCCCGGCGGCGCCGCAGCCTGGACGAGGGCGGCGTCTCCGTCGCCGAGCTGACCGGATCCATCCCGGCCGTGAAGTCCGCGCCGAAGCCCTCCAAGCACGAGGTCGTCACCCCGCCGCCCGCGCCCCGGCAGGCCCCGCCCGCAGCACACCCGCAGCAGCAGGTCCCGGCGCAGCCGGCGGCCCCCGCGCAGCCGGTGAAGAAGGCTCCCGTCACCCCGCCCCCGAGCGCGGAGGAGACCGTCGTCATCAGCGTCGTCGACGCGGACGCGCAGCGCGCCGTGCTCACGACCGACACCCCGAAGCCCGGCCCGCAGGCCGCGGCCCCGGTGAAAAAAGTCACGCCGCGCCCCACCAAGCCGAAGCCCGCCACCCCCGCCGCGGCGGCAGCCCCGGTGGCCGCCGCGCCTGCGCCGAAGCCCGCGCCGACCGGCGAATTCGCCGCTGTGAAGTCCCCCGTCGTGGAGGCCATCACCGTCGACGAGGTGGAGGAGACCCCCGCGAAGGTCAGCGTGCTGGCGGTGCTGGGCATGGTCGTGGTCGGCCTGCTCATCGGCGCCGGGTTGTTCAAGGGCTTTGAGGCCCTGTGGCTGCAGCTCAACAGCATCATCGTCGCCGTCCTCGCCCTGGCCGTGACCTGCGGTGTGGTGGGCGTGGTGCACGCCCTGCGCACCGAGCGCGACGGGCTGAGCATGTTCCTCGCCGGCATTGCCGGCCTGGCGATGACCTTCGGCCCGGCACTCATCACCGGGTTCTAAAGACGCTGTTGCGCCGCCTCACCGCCATCTGGCAGGGTGTGAAAAATGACCACATGCGCAATCATTGGCGGCGGAAAAATCGGCGAAGCGCTCCTCGCGGGCCTCATCGCGGGCGGCATTCACCCCCACGACTTGAAAGTCGTCAACCGCCGCCCCGAACGCGGCCGTGAGCTGTCCTCCCGCTACGGGGTGAAGACGTTCACCGACGCCGCGGAAGCCGTCTGGCAGGTCGACGTCGTGTTCCTCTGCGTCAAACCCCACGACATCTCCACGGTGCTGGAGAGCATCCAGGATGCCGTCGACGCCAACGACAACGACACCATTGTGTGCTCGCTCGCGGCCGGCTACCCGCTGCGCGCCATGGAAGAGACCTTGAGTGCCGGCACCCCGCTGGCGCGCGTCATGCCGAACACGCCGATGCTCATCCGCAAGGGCGTGTGCGCGCTCGCGCCGGGCCGCCACCTCAACGCCGAGCAGCAGGCCAAGCTCACGAAGCTGCTGGGCATGGTTGGCACCGTGGTGCCCGTCCCGGAAAAGCAGCTCGACGCCGTCACCGCCGTGGCGGGCAGCTCCCCGGCGTACATGTACCTCTTCGTGGAGGCCATGATCGACTCCGGTGTGGCCCTCGGCCTCGACCGGGCGACCTCCCGCACCCTCGTCGAAGAATCCTTCGCCGGTGCCATCGCCATGCTCAAGGAGACCGGCCAGGAGCCCGCCACCCTCAAGGCGAACGTCACCTCGCCCGCCGGCACCACCATCGCCGCCCTCCAGGTCTTCGAGGAGGAGGCGCTGCGCGGCACCGTCTTCCGCGCCACCCACGCCTGCGCGGACCGGTGCAACGAACTGAGCTGCCAGACCCCCCACTAATCCCCCCGCCGCAACAGGGGAAACGCCAGCACCACCAGCACTGTGAGGAAAAACTTTCCCCCCGAGTCGCTTGAGTCCCAGGATTCACGGTAGGCTATTTCAAGCACGTGCGTGACGTTTTCGCAGGAGGGGAAGCCTGCGGCGCGCATCATGCTGAAGGGTTAGATAAATAACATGGCACACGAAGAAAATGGCACCTTCCTGACAGTCGCCGAGGTCGCTGAAATGATGCGCGTCTCCAAGATGACCGTCTACCGGCTCGTCCACAGTGGCGACCTGCCGGCAGTGCGCGTCGGACGCTCCTTCCGCGTCCACGAGAAGGCCGTCAACGACTACCTGCAGGCCTCGTCCTACCAGGTCGGTTAAACGCCACCCCACCAGCGCGCACCCGGAGACGTCTCCGGGTGCGCGCGCCACAACTTTTTGTTTACGCCCCACCAGTGGGGCTAAGCTTTTGTGAGCATTTGCGCCAGCACTGCTGCCGGGCTTGCCCCGGGCCGAGATGTGCACGCCGTGCCGTACCCGCCTCCCGCGTGGTGGTGGGTGCGCAGTGGTGTCGCCGGCGCACCCGCTTAAAGTAACTGCAGTCGACAAGTGAGGTTTTCTCATGGGTTCCGTGATTAAGAAGCGCCGCAAGCGCATGTCCAAGAAGAAGCACCGCAAGATGCTTCGCCGCACCCGCGTCCAGCGACGGAAGCTTGGCAAGTAAGCCTCATCACGACACAAGCCACCCGCAGGGTTTCTCCCTCGGGTGGCTTGTTTCTTTTTTCTCTCCGGTGCGGGGTGCCTGCCGTGGAGTGCGCCGCTAGGACCGCGGCGCAGGCGCCCCTGCCGCGCTGCTAGCGGCGCAGCACGCGCCAGCCGCCCATGGAGAACGCGGCGGCGATGAGTGCGGGCAGGCCGAACTTGCTCACGGCTTTGCGGACGTTGCGGAAGTCGCGGATCTCCCAGCCGCGGGCGAGCGCTTCCTTCCGCAGGGGGCGGTCGGGGTTGATGGCGACCGCGGTGCCGACCATGGTGAGCATCGGCATGTCGTTGATGGAGTCGGAGTAGGCGGTGCAGCGCTCCAAGTCGAGGCCTTCGATGGCGGCCAGGGCGGCGACGGCGTGCTGCTTGCCGGGGCCGTGGAGGATGTCGCCGATGAGGCGGCCGGTGAACACCCCGTCGCGGACCTCGTTGACGGTGCCCAGGGCGCCGGTGAATCCGAGGCGGCGGGCGAGGATCTGCGCGAGCTCCACCGGGGTGGCGGTGACGAGCCATACCTGCTGCCCGGCGGCGATGTGCTGGTTGGCGAGCTCCGCCGTGCCGGGCCAGATGCGCTCCACCATTTGGGAGTCGACGATCTCCTCGCACAGGGCGACCATTTCGTCGACGCGGCGCCCCCGGATGAACTCCAGGGCCTGCTCCCGCCCGGAGGCCACGTCGTCGGCGTTCTCGGAGCCGGTGATCCGGAACTTCAGCTGCTTCCACGCGATCGGTGCGAGGTCGCGCAGGCGGAAGTATTTCCGCCGCCACAGCCCCACGGCGAAGGTGACGATCGAGGCGCCCTGCACGAGGGTGTTGTCGACGTCGAAGAAGGCAGCCGCCCCCGGCTCCTGCTGAATCGCCGGGTCGGGTTTGGTGAGCTGCTGCCCGCCGGCCGCCTGGTAGGCGCCCGCCACCGACTCGATGCCGGAGGTGAAATCCTCCAGCCCGATACCGAACGCCTGCTCCACGGCGGCGGCGGCCGCGGCCTCGCCGGCGGCGCGCTGCGTGGAGGCATCAATCGGGGGCAGGACGACGTCTTCCAAGAATCGGCGCAGGTTGCCGTGGGACGCCGCCCAGTGGGCGAGAAACTCCTCGGGGGTGCGGGGCGGGATGTTCACAGGGGTGGGGACCTTCTACACAAAAAAGGGGGAGCGGGGCTGGCACCCATGTTATAAGCTCCCCGGTGGAAACACGCCGTGGAGAGAAGGTGGCTGACCCATGAGCACACATGAGGTGGAACTTATTGTTCGCGAGGGCTGCGGCAGTTGCGTGCGGGTGCACGAGCAGATCGCCCCGATTGTGGCCGCCCACGGGGCGCGGCTGGTGGTCGTCGACATCGCCGACGATGAGGACTACCGCTTCGACTTTGGTGACCGGGTGCCGGTGGTGCTCGTCGATGGGGAGGAGATCGCGGCCTGGGAAGTCGACGAGGAGCGGTTAGTGTCTGCTTTGTTGTAGGCCCCGCAGGCGCCCGTCTACGGTGAATCACACGAATCTAAAGTGACCGCGCGTATCCAACCAAAGATGGACCCGGTCTTTGCTAGGGTTAGCCAGAAGCTAACCGCCGGCACCCGTGCCGTGGGCCCGACACCACCAGTCGGCCGCCAAGTTGAAGCCAAACATCGTCGCAAAGGAGCGTGTGTGGAGTGAGCGTGCTGGTCGTGGGCATGTCCCACCGCTCCGCTCCCGTCGATGTCCTCGAACGGGTCAGCATGGACGAGGACACCACGAAAGCGACGACCACGGCGCTCGTGGCCGCCCCCTCGCTCAGCGAGGCGATGATCGTCTCCACCTGTAACCGGGTGGAGGTCTACGCCGTGACCAACAGCTTCCACACCGGGGTGGGCGATGTGGTGGCCGCCCTCCACGACGTCAGTGGCGTCGATGTCGATACCCTGCGCCAGCACCTCTACGTCCGCTACGCGGATGCCGCCGCCGAGCACGTGCTGCGGGTGGCCGCGGGCCTGGATTCCATGGTCATGGGGGAGCAGCAGATCATCGGCCAGGTGCGCGGCGCGTACACCGCCGCCCACGAGGTCGGCACCGTGGGCCCCGCCCTGCACGCCCTGTCGCAGGCGGCGCTGCACACCGGCAAGCGCGTCCACTCGGAGACCGACCTCAACGAGGCGGGGCCGTCGATGGTGACCTTCGCCCTCGCGGAGGCGCTGCGGCTGCGCGGGTGGGAGAGCTTCGCCGGGAAGCGGGCACTGATCTTGGGCGCGGGTGTCATGGCCTCGCTGGCGGGCAGCCACCTGGCGAAGGGCGGGATCGAGCACATCATCTACGCGAACCGCACCCGCAGCCGCGCTGATTCCCTCGTGGAGCACGCCCTCGCCGCGGGCACGCAGGCGTCTGCCGTGGACTACGCGGCCCGTGCCGCCGTGTACGGCGACGTCGACGTCATCGTCTCCGCCACGGGCGCGGATACGCACACGGTGGCGGCGGCCGACCTGCCGCACGGCCACGAACTGACGCTGATTGACCTGTCGATGCCGCGCGACATTGACGACAACGTCCAGGACCACGGCGGCGTCATCCTCGTCAACATTGAGCACCTGCACACCCAGGCCCGCGCCGATGACGCCACTGGCAAGCAGGCCGCCGAGGATATCGTCGCCGCGGAGCTCGCCGCCTACTCCAGCGCCCAACGCGTTCTCGATGTGGTGCCCGCCGTGGCGGCCCTGCGGCGCCACGCCGCCGACATCGTCGCCGCCGAACTCGAGCGCCTCGACGCCCGCACCCCCGGCATGGGGGACAAGGAGCGGGAGGAAACCCACCGGGCGTTGCACCGCGTCGTCGACAAGCTGCTCCACCAGCCGACGGTGGCCGTCAAAGACCTCGCCGCCCGCTCCGCGAGCGTCTCCTACGATCAGGCGCTGCAAGAACTCTTCGGACTCGACTAACCCCCAAGGACCCTCCTCGTGCACACCCCCCGCATCGGTACCCGCGGCTCCCAACTCGCCACCACCCAGACCGGGCACGTGGCGGACATGCTGCGCTCCCACGGTTTGGACACCCAGCTGGAGATCATCACCACCCCCGGCGACCTGTCCCAGGCGCCGGTGGAACGCATCGGGGTGGGCGTGTTCACCCAGGCGCTGCGGGAGGCGATGGCCGAGGGGCGTTGCGATATCGCCGTGCACTCCTTCAAGGACCTGCCGACGGCCCGCGACCCCCGCTTCCACCTCGTGGTGCCGCCGCGCGAGGACGCCCGCGACGCGCTCGTCGCGCGCGATGGGCTCACCCTGGACACCCTGCCGCAGGGGGCAACCGTCGGCACGAGTGCCCCGCGGCGGGTGGGGCAGCTGCGGCGGCTGCGCCCGGACCTCGACATCCGGCCCCTGCGCGGCAACATTGATTCCCGCATGCGGCGGGTGAGCGATGGCGACCTCGATGCCGTGATCCTGGCGGCGGCGGGGCTGCGCCGCATCGGCCTGGAGCCTGAGTGCGTGCTCGACCCGGAGGTGTTCCTCCCCGCCCCCGCCCAAGGGGCACTGGCGGTGGAATGCCGGGTGGAGGATGCCGAGCTGGTCGCCGCCCTCGACGCGATCGCCTGCCCGGAGGCCACCGCCTGCGCGCTCGCGGAGCGTGAGGTGCTCGCCATCCTGGAGGCCGGCTGCACCGCCCCCATCGCCGCCCACGCCACCGTCGACGGTGACGTCATGCGGCTGGTCGGCGGCATCTTCGGCGAGACGGTGCGCCGCCACGAGGCCACCGGCACCGACCCGCGGGCCCTCGCCGCAGAGGTTGCCGGCGCACTCCGCGGCGAGTAGTAGCGAAAACTGCGACAAACCCGTACGCTGAGACGGTTACACCCCGCGCACTGCGTCGCGGGGTGTTGGTACGCCAGACGACCCGACGTGAAGAAGCACCCCACCATGACCCACCCCGCCCCCGGCACCGTCATTTTCGTCGGCGCAGGCCCGGGAAACCCGGACCTGCTGACCGTCCGCGCCCGCGACGTCATGGCCCGGACCCGCCGCGCGCTGGTCGATCCACGGGTGCACGCCGGTGTGCGCGAGAAAATTGCCGGCGACGTCCACGTCACCGCCGAACAGCTCGCCCAGTGGGAGGCCGACTACGCCGCCCTGTGCGAGGAGCACAAGGCCGCGGGTGTCCGCCGCCGCCCCCCGAAACCGCCGGCACCCAGTGCCGCCCTCATCGAAATCACCGACGCGCCCGCGGCGGACGTCGTGGCCCGGCTGGTGGAGCTCGCCGCCGGCGGGGATGACGTCATTCGCCTCGTGCCGGGCAACCCGCTGACCAGTGATGCGGTGCTCAAGGAAATTGATCTGCTCACCCAGGCCGGCCACCACTTCCAGGTGGTGCCGGGCATGAGCGTGCCGTCGACGGTGCCCGCCTTCGCGGGCATCGGGCTGGGCTCCACCTACACCGAAACTGACGTCCGTGGCGATGTTGATTGGGAGGCGCTGGCCGCCGCCCCGCAGCCGCTCGTGCTGCTCGCCGACAGTGAACACCTGGCGGGGATTGCTACTGGGCTGACGGACGCGGGCCTGGCCGCCGCCACCCCGGTGAGCGTGACCGTGCACGGCACGACCCGCCTGCAGCGCACCCACGATCTCACGATCGGCACCCTGGCGAAGCTGGACGCGGACCTGCCGGGCGAGCTCGTCGTCACCGTCGGCCGGGAGGTCGGGGAGCGCACCAAGTACTCCTGGTGGGAAAACCGCGCCCTCTACGGGTGGCGGGTGCTCGTGCCGCGGGCCAAAGAGCAGGCGGCGCCGATGTCGACCCGGCTGGCGACCCACGGGGCGATCCCCATGGAGGTGCCGACGATCTCCGTGGAGCCGCCCCGCAACCCGGCCCCCATGGAACGCGCCGTCAAAGGCATCGTGGAGGGCCGCTACCAGTGGATTGCGCTGACGAGCGTCAACGCGGTCAACGCGCTGTGGCAGAAGATGACCGAGTTCGGGCTCGACGCCCGCTCCTTCGCGGGCGTGCACATTGCCGCCGTCGGCACGAAGACCGCCGAGGCGATCCGTGGCCTGGGGCTCACCCCGGAGCTGCTGCCCGCCCGCACCCAGCAGAACGCCGCCGGCCTGGTGGAGGTGTTCCCCGACTTCGATGAGGACCTCGACCCCGTGGGCCGGGTGCTGCTGCCCCGGGCGGACATCGCCACCGATGTGCTCGTGCAGGGGCTGCAGGGGCTCGGCTGGGAGGTCGACGACATTGTCGCCTACCGCACGGTGCGGGCCGCCCCGCCCGCCCCGGAGATTCGCGACATGATTAAAACCGGCGGCTTCGACGCCGTGTGCTTCACCAGTGCCTCCACCGTGAAAAACTTGGTAGGCATCGCTGGCAAGCCGCACGCCCGCACCATCATCGCCGCGATCGGCCCTATGACCGCCGCCGCGGCCCGCGATGCGGGCCTGCGGGTGGACGTGCAGCCCGAGGAAGCGACCGTGCCGGCGCTCGTGGACGCGCTCGCCGCGCACGTGGCCGCCCTGCGGGCCGCCGACCAGCTGCCGCCGCCGAAGAAGAAACGCCGCCGCGACACCCGCTCGACGTAAGACACGCATCAACCGCACGCGGCGCACGCATGTCGGACGCCACCGGGCTTATCCGGGCTTATCCGGGCTTATCATCGGGCACATCAAGGAGTAACGACGTGAACCATCCCACCCTGCGGCCCCGCCGGCTGCGCACCACGCCCGCGATGCGGGCCATGGTCGCGGAGACCGTGCTGCGGCCAGAAGACCTCATTTTGCCGATGTTCGTCGCCGACGGCATCGACGCCCCGGAAGAAATCCCCTCCATGCCGGGGGTCTACCGCCACACCCTGGACTCCCTTGTCGACGCCGTCGGCGAGGCGCTCGCCGTGGGCGTGCGCTGCATCGACCTGTTCGGCGTGCCGCGGGACGAGGACAAAGACGAGCTCGGCTCCGTCGCGTGGGCGGCGGATGGCATTTTGAACCGGGGTATCCGGGCGGTGCGGGAACGCTTTGGCGATGAGGTCATCGTCATGGCGGATACCTGCCTGGATGAGTTCACCACCCACGGGCACTGCGGGGCGCTCGACGACGAGGGCCGGGTGGATAACGATGCCACGCTGCCGTTGTACTGCCAGATGGCGGTCTCCCAGGCCGAGGCCGGGGCGCACATCGTCAGCCCCTCGGGCATGATGGACGGCCAGGTCGCCGCCATCCGCGCGGCCCTCGACGCCGCTGGCCACGAGGACGTGGCGATCATGGCGTACTCGGCGAAATACGCCTCGGCGTTCTTCGGGCCCTTCCGCGACGCAGTCGGCAGTTCCCTGCACGGCGACCGCCGCACCTACCAGCAGGACCCGGCGAACTTCCGGGAATCGCTGCGCGAAGTCGAACTCGACATCGCCGAAGGCGCGGACTTCGTCATGGTGAAGCCGGCGCTCGCGTACCTCGACGTGGTGCACGCGGTCGCCGAGTTCTCCCCGGTGCCGGTGGCGGCGTACCACGTGTCCGGCGAGTACGCGATGGTGAAAGCCGCGGCCGCCAACGGGTGGATCGACGGCGACGCCGTCATGAAAGAAGCGCTGCTCAGCATCAAGCGGGCCGGCGCCAACCAGATTCTCACCTACGCGGCCGTCGATGTTGCCCGTCAGCTCTAAGGGACTCGTCGGCGCGGTTGCCGCCGTGGAGGTCGTGCGCGTCATCGTCCACACGGCGGCGATGCTGCTGTACCCCGAGGCGCAACTCGCCGCGGTGGGGGAGGTGCCCGGCGCCACGGAGACCATGCTGCGCGCCTCCGTGACCATTGCCGCCGTCGTCATGGGTGTGCTTGGTTGCGCCCTCGCCGTCGGCGTCGGTGTCCTCGCGGCCGGTGTGCAGCGCACCCAGCGGCTGCGGCTCGGCGTCGTCGTCGGCTTCTACACCTACTATGTGCTGCGGATGGTGGCGGTGTTTCTGCCCGCGGACCCGATTGTGCCGCCGTGGGCGGTGTACGTGGAGGGGGTGCTCAGCATCCTTGTCGGTGTGGGCGCCATCGTGGCGCTCGTGGCCACGCTGCGTTCTCCATCGAAAGATGGAACCGACTCCTGAGCCATAAGGTGGCCCTGTCTTTCGCTAAGGAATGAGCCTCGGGCATAATTGGCCACCATGAGACGCCACATTCCCGACGCGCCATACGTGCAGGCCGCCCGCGGCGAAACACCCACCCACACCCCGGTGTGGTTCATGCGCCAGGCCGGGCGCTCCCTGCCCGAATACCGCACAGTGCGCGAAGGGGTCGCGATGCTCGACTCCTGCTTCATGCCGGACCTCCTCGCCGAGATCACCCTGCAGCCGGTGCGGCGCCACGGCGTCGACGCCGCGATTTTGTTCTCCGACATTGTGGTGCCGCTGAAAGCAGCCGGCGTCGACGTCGATATCGTCCCCGGCACCGGGCCCGTCATCGCTCACCCCGTCCGCACCCGCGCCGACGTGGACTCCCTGCCGCAGCTGGACGACACGATCGCGGCCCTCGGGGAGGGCATTGGCTTGATCCTCGACGAGCTGGATGACCGCACCGCGCTCATCGGCTTCGCGGGCGCCCCCTTCACCCTGGCGAGCTACCTCGTCGAGGGTGGGCCCAGCCGCAACCACGAGCGCACGAAGGCGCTCATGCACACCGACCCCGCCACCTGGCACGCCCTCATGGAGCGCCTCACGCCGACGGTCATCGCCTTTTTGCGGCAGCAGATCGACGCCGGCATCGATGCCTTGCAGCTCTTTGATTCCTGGGCGGGCTACCTCGCGCCCCACGACTACGCGGAGCACGTGTTGCCCTACTCGACGGAGATCCTCGCCGCGGTTGCTGAGGTGCCGCGCAGCCACTTCGGCGTGCAGACCGGGGAGCTGCTGGGGCTCATGGCGGACGCCGGCCCCGACATCCTCGGCGTCGATTGGCGCACCCCGCTGGATCTCGCCGCCCGCCGCGCCGGCCGTCCCTTGGTGCTGCAGGGCAACCTCGACCCGGCGCTGCTTTTTGCCGACGAGGACACCCTCGCCCGGGAGATTGGCCGCATTCGCGCGGAGGCCCGGCGTGCCGTGGCGGAGGGTACCGCCCGCGGCCATATCTTCAACCTGGGGCACGGGGTGCTGCCCACCACCGACCCCGATGCCATCACCCGCGCCGTGGAACTCGTCCACGCCGCAGACTAACGCAGACTCACTTCGCCCAAGGACTCCCCATATGGATATCGCCATCATTGGCGCCGGCCTCGCCGGGCTGACCGCCGCCTACGAGCTCGCCGACCACACCGTCACCGTGTTTGAGGCGGACGAGCGCATCGGCGGCAAGCTGCACACCGTGCCGTTCAGTGCCGGTCCGGTCGACATGGGCGCGGAGGCGTTCCTCAACTACCGGGCGGATGCCCGCGAGTTCTTCGACTCCCTCGACCTGCCGCGCGTCTACCCCTCGCAGGCCACCCCCGCCGTCTACGCGCTCGGCGCCCTGCAGGCGCTGCCGATGGCGGACACCATCATGGGTATCCCGGCGTCCTCGGAGGCGGTGGCCCACCTCGTCAGCGAGGAGACGGCCCGCCGCATTGACGAGGACCGGGAGGTCCAGTGGGAGGCCGGCGGCGATCGCAGCCTCGGGGAGCTCGTCGCCGAAGCCTACGGCCGGGACCTGGTGACCCGCCTGGTGGATCCGCTGCTCGGCGGGGTGTACTCCTGCCTCGCCGACGACCTGGGGGTGCGGGCCACCGTGCCGGCGCTCGCCGGCGCCTTGGACGCCCAGGAAGGGCCGGTGCGGCTGGGTGCTGCGGTGCGCGCCGTGCTCGACGCCCGCCCGCCCCGCAACCCCGATAACCCCATCTTCGGCACCTTCCCCGGCGGCTACAAGGACCTGTACGAGACTCTCGCGGAGCGTTCCGGGGCGGAGATCTACCTCGGGGAGTTCATCACCGCGATTACCCCCACAGCATCCGGCCGCTACGAGGTCGCGGGCCGGGAATTCGACCGCGTCATCCTCGCGGTGCCCGCGCCGACGGCCGCGGCCCTGCTGCGGCAGGCCAACCCCGAGGCCGCCGCGGAACTCGCCCAGATCCGCCTGGCCAGTAGCGCCGTCGTCGGTTTCCGCTTCGCCTCCGACGAGGGGCTGCCGAACAACTCCGGCATCCTCGTCGCCACCGACGCGGGCTTGAGCGCGAAGGCGTTCACCTTCTCCTCCCGCAAGTGGCCGCACCTCGCGGCCGGCGGTGGGGCGCTCGTGCGGGCGAGCTTCGGTCGCTTCGGCGACGACGCGATCACTCGCGCCGAGGAGGAAGAGCTCATCGATACCGCCCTGGCCGACCTGGAGACCATCACCGGATTCGCCCCCGACCGGGACACCATCACCGACATTTACGTGCAGCGCTGGTTCGGCGGCCTGCCGCGCTACGACCACGAGCACCTGGCCCGCGTGGAGCGCATCCGCGGCCACCTCGAATCCACCCCCCATCTCGCGGCCATTGGCGCCTGGAATGGTGGTGTCGGTGTGCCCGACGTCATCGCGGGGGCCCGTGCCGCCGCCGCCCGCATTCGCTAGGCTTAGGAACCCATGAACACCAGCAATAGTGCCCACTGGCTCGCCACCGCCCGCACCGTCACCCCCGGCGGGGTGAATTCCCCCGTCCGCGCCTTCGGCAGCGTCGGCGGCCAAGCCCGCTTCATCGCGGAGGCGGCGGGCTCCCACCTCGTGGACGTCGATGGCAACACCTACATCGACCTGTTCTGCTCCTGGGGGCCGATGCTCATGGGGCACGCCCACCCCGCCATCGTCGACGCCGTCCAGCAGGCCGCCGCCCGCGGCCTGTCCTACGGCGCGCCGACCACGGGGGAGGTGGAACTCGCCCAGGAAATCGTGGGTCGCACCAGCGTGGAGGAAGTCCGCCTCGTCAACTCTGGCACCGAGGCCACCATGAGTGCCGTGCGCCTGGCGCGCGGTTTCACCGGCCGCCCCCTGGTGCTCAAGTTCGCCGGCTGCTACCACGGCCACGTCGACTCCCTCCTCGTCGACGCCGGCTCCGGGGTGGCGTCCTACTCGCTGCCGAACAGCCCCGGCGTGACCGGCGCGGTCGCCGCCGACACCCTCGTCGTGCCCTACAACGACATCACGGCCGTGGAGGAAGCCTTCGCCGCCCACGGCGACAAGATTGCCTGCATCATCACCGAGGCGGCCGCCGGCAACATGGGCACCGTCGCCCCGCAGGACAACTTCAACGCCAAGCTCAAGGACATCGCCCACCGCCACGGCGCGCTGCTCATCATCGACGAGGTCATGACCGGCTTCCGCACCTCGTACTCCGGGTGGTACGGCGTCGATGGGGTTGCGGGCGATCTCACCACCTTCGGCAAGGTGGTCTCCGGTGGGCTTCCCGCCGCCGCCTTCGGTGGCCGCCGCGACATCATGAGCATGCTGTCACCCACCGGCCCCGTTTACCAGGCGGGCACCCTGTCCGGAAACCCCGTCGCCGTCGCGGCCGGGCTCACCAGCCTGCGGCTCGCCGACGAGGCGGTCTACACGGCCGTCAATACCAACGCCGACCGGTTGCACCGGCTTGTGAGCTCCGCGCTTGACCGCGAGGGCGTGGCCCACCACATTCAGCGGGCCTCCAACATGCTTTCCGTGCGCTTCGCCGAGGGCGAGGGCCACAACTTCGCCGACATGCAGGCCGCCGACACGTGGCGCTTCCCGCCGTTCTTCCACGCGCTGCTCGACAACGGGGTGTTCGTCTCCCCGTCGGTGTTCGAAACCTGGTTTGTCTCCAGCGCGCTCACGGACGAGGACTTCGCCCAGATTGAGCGGGCACTTGTGCCTGCGGCGAAGGCCGCGGCGGCCGCGACGCCGGCATGACGTGGACGGTCGTCCACCTCGTCGCCGTCGGCGAGGTCGATAACCCCCACCGCCTCGCCCCCGGCTGGCACATGGGCTTCCCGCTCACCGAGACCGGTGTCGCCCACGCCCAACGCATCGCGGCGCTGCTCAGCGACCATGATGTGGTGTACCTCTCCGCATCCCCGCTCAGCCACGCCCGGGACACGGCGCAGATTTTCTCCCGGGTCCTCGGGCTGCCCATCGGTGTCGATGAGGGGCTGCTGGAGGTCGGCGACATGGACGAAGGCCAGCGGCAGCGCCGCATCGCTCGCAAGGAACCCTCCGCCGATGTTTACAGCCGGCTCATGGACGCCGTGGAGCGCGCCCACCTCGAAGCCGACGGCCACGAAGCGGTCCTCATCACCCACCCGCAGGCGCTGGGGATTGCCCGCCGTCACCTCGGCGGGCGGGGCCCGCTGGTGAGCATCGTCTTCGACGGGGAACGCATCGCCCACGTCGTCTAAAAGGGGCGCGGGTGGCAGACCCGGGTGGTGGGTTGTCGCCGCGGCGGGTGCCCCTCACAGGCGGGCCACAGGTTGGCCCTATAGTGTGTGGGTGTTTTGTGTTCGTCAACAGTGAGGGAGTTATGCGCCACAGCGGAATCTTGGCCATCGTGGCCGCAGGCGTGCTTCTCGCCGGGTGCCAGGCACCGGAGAACCAGGCGACAACCTTCCAGTTCTACGCCCCCGGCGGGCAGACCGTCATCACCTACCCGGAGGACGAGCGCACTCCCATCGGCGCGTTTGAGGGGCCGGACCTCATGGACGACACCCACACCATCAGCCTCGCCGACTTTGAGGACCAGGTCGTGGTCCTCAACGCCTGGGGGCAGTGGTGCGGGCCCTGCCGCACCGAAAGCGACGACCTGCAAGAAGTACAAGAAAAGATCGCGCCGCGCGGCGGCACGATCCTCGGCATCAATGTCCGCGACTACAACATCTCCCAGCCGCAGGACTGGGTGCGGGACAATGGCCTGAGCTACCCGAACATCTACGACCCGCCGTTTAAGACTGCGGCCGCTCTGGGCGGGGTGCCGGCGTCGGTGGTGCCGACGACCATTGTGCTGGACCGGCAGCACCGCCCGGCGGTGGTGTTCCTGCAGGAGATCACCGCCCAGCAGCTGCTGGACGCGGTGGAGCCGCTGCTATGAGCGCCCACGCCTTCGCCGAGACCGCGGCCCACGGCCCGCTGCTGCTGGCGCTGCTGGCGGCCGCGGCCGCCGGGCTGGTGAGTTTCGCCTCCCCCTGCGTCATCCCCCTGGTGCCCGGGTACGTGTCCTACCTGGCGTCGATCGTCGGCGGCAGCGTGGAGTTCCGCGACGGCCAGCCGGTGGTCTCCCGGCACCGCTACCGGGTGGTTGCTGCCGCGGGGTTGTTCGTGGCTGGCTTCACCGTCATCTTCGTCCTCGGCACCGCCACCGTCTTCGGGGCGATCAGCGCGCTCACCCTCAACGGGGAGTGGCTTATGCGGCTGGGCGGTGTGGTCACGATCCTCATGGGGGTCGTGTTTTTGGGCTTCATCCCCGCCCTGCAGAAGGAAGCCCGCTTCCATCCGAAGGCATGGTCGACGTGGCTTGGCGCGCCCCTGCTGGGCGCGGTGTTCGCGCTCGGGTGGACGCCGTGTCTGGGGCCGACGCTCGCGGCGATTATTTCGATCTCTGCCGGCACGACCGGCATGACGGCCGCCCGCGGGGTGCTCCTCATCGTCGCCTACTGCGCGGGCCTCGGGGTGCCCTTCCTGCTCGCCGCCGTCGGTTCCGCGCGGGCGCTCAAAGGCATCGACTGGCTGGGGCGGCACTCTCGCACCCTGCAAACCATCGGTGGTGTGTTGCTCATCTGTGTCGGTCTCGCGTTGGTGACGGGCCTGTGGGGCCACGTCGTCGATGTGGCCCGCCAGTTCGCGTACACGGGCACCACAGCCCTATAAAACAAAAAGACAAACCAAGCTTGGACCAAGCGACCAAGCGAAAGAATTAAAGGCCGGTTTTCTCGGCTGCGTGAAGGAAAACGTGTTGTGGTTGTTCGTTGGGTAAAGCTCGCGTGGCGCTGGTTGACGTCGATGCGGACGGCGCTGGTACTGCTGTTCCTCCTCGCCCTCGGCGCGATCCCGGGTGCGCTGCTGCCGCAGCGCTCCCTCAACCAGACGAAGGTGCAGGAGTTCCTCGACACCGGCGGCCGGGTCGCAGAAATCTACGACCGCCTGCAGCTGTTCGACGTGTTTTCCTCGCAGTGGTTCACCGCGATCTACGTGCTGCTGTTCATCTCCTTGATTGGCTGCATCATTCCCCGCTCGGTGGAGCACTACCGTGCCTACCGCCGCCCCGCGGTCGCCGCCCCGAAGAACTTGGCCCGCCTGCCGCACCACGCCGCAGGTGACGTGGACGGCGATGCGGAAAGCCTGGTGCGGGACGCGGCTACACAGTTCCGCGGCTGGAAAACCACCATCGTGGCGCCTGAGCAGGACCGCGCCGGCGGCTGGTCGCTGTCCGCGGAGAAGGGCTACACCCGGGAGCTGGGCAACCTGGTGTTCCACCTCGGGATCGTCGGCATTTTGGCCTCCATGGGGTTCGGCAAACTCATCGCCTACGAAGGGCAGGTCATCGTCATTGCCGATGGCAGCCAGTTCTGCAATACGGCGGTGGCGAACTTCGACGACATGCGCGGCGGGGCACTGTTCGACGGCACGACGCTCAACCCCTTCTGCGTGCAGGTCGAGGACTTTACCGCCGACTACCTGCCCAACGGGCAGGCGGAGCAGTTCACCTCCCACATCGCCTACGCCGAAGGCGAGGGTGTGTTCGCCCCCGTGGAGGACTGGTCGACGTATACCCTGCGGGTCAACCACCCGCTGCGGCTCGGCGGGGACCGGATCTACCTCCAGGGGCATGGTTTCGCCCCGACGGTGACGGTGACCTGGCCCGGCGGGGAGCAGCGCACCCAAACCATCCAGTTCCGGCCTGATGATGCCACCACCTTCCTGTCCAGTGGTGTGCTCCGCTTCGACCCGCCGGCGGGCATGTACCCGGACCCCTATGAGCGCCGCCAGCACCAGCTGGCGATCCAGGGGCTGTTCGCGCCCACCGCCCACTTCGAGGGCACCTTGCTCACGAGCGCCTACCCGGCGCTGACGAACCCGGCGCTCGCCGTCGATATTTATCGCGGTGATGTGGGCTTGGATTCCGGCAAGGGGCAGAACATTTTCTCCCTGGATTCCGCCCAGCTGCACTCGGGTGCCCTGCAGAAGATCGACCGGGTCAACCTCACCGCCGGCGAGACGGTCACCCTCGACGACGGCACGACGGTGACCTTCGATGGCGCCAAGGAGTTCGTCAACCTCCAGATCAGCCACGACCCCACTCAGATCTGGGTGCTGGTCAGCGCGGTGGCGATGGTCGGCGGACTGGTCACGAGCGTGCTGGTGAAACGCCGCCGTATCTTCGTCCGCGTCAAGGATGGCCGCATGGAGGTCGGTGGCCTGTCGCGCACCGATGCGGCCGGCTGGGGTGAGGAATTCCAGCGCATCTCCGCCGCCCTGCTGTAGAGTCCCACGAATCGTCTCCCTGTTGTTTTGAAAGGACGCGCCCGTGCCCGTCGACACTAATTTGGCGAACTTTTCCGACTTGGCGTACCGCACCGCCATCGCCATCTACGCCCTCGCACTCGTGCTCAGCGCGGTGGGCTATGTGCGCAGCGCCCGCGCGCAGGCCGCGAGTGCGAAGAAATTCGCGGGCATGACGCAGTCGCTCGTGTGGCTGGGCATCATCGTGCACGCCGCTTCCGTGGTGTTGCGCGGGTTGTCGGTGTCCCGGTTCCCGTGGGGCAACCTGTACGAGTACATTTCGCTGACGATGCTGCTGTCGATGGCGGTCGCAGCACTCATCTTTGCCCGCTCGGATTACCGCATCCTGTGGTCGTGGGTGCTGGCCCCGGTCATTGTGTTGATGTTCTACGGGGGCACGAAACTCTACGCCGAGTCTGCGCCCGTGGTGCCCGCGCTGCGGAGCTTCTGGCTGCCGGTGCACGTCTCCGTGGTGTCCATCGGCACCGGCCTCGGCTTGGTGAGCTCCGTGGCGAGCATCCTGTTCATCCTGCGCTCGAGCAGCAATGAGCGCCTGCAGCGCTGGTGCGCGCCGCTGCCGCCGGCAGAGCGGCTTGATGCGATTGCCTACCGCACGGCGGTGGCGACGCTGCCGGTGTTCGGTTTGGGCATCATCCTCGGTGCGGTGTGGGCGGAGGCCGCGTGGGGTCGCTTCTGGGGCTGGGACCCCAAGGAGGTCATGGCCCTGGTGACCTGGCTGCTCTATGCCGCGTACCTGCACGCCCGGGCGACGACGGGGTGGAAGAAGACGACGTCGGCGTGGATCAACGTCATCGCCTTCGTGGCGATGCTGTTTAACCTGCTGCCGATCAACCTCTTCGTCTCCTCCCTCCACTCCTATGCGGGGTTGAACTAATGCTGGCGCCGTTCTCCTTGGGCCCGGGGCCCCACATCTATCGTTTTTCCTCCTTTGCGGAGACCACCGGGTTCCCCATGGATGTCGCCGCCATCGACATCGTCGATGCGCCGTGTGAGTTCCCGGCGCCGCCGGTGCCGGTGGTGCGGATCCTGCTGCCGCTGGACGGCGCGGTGGTGGCGGCCGGGGGCGAAGAATTTGTAGGCGCTGTGTGCGTGCCCCCGGGGCACGCGATTGCGTGCCGCGGTGCGGGGCGGGTCGTGGTGCTCTCCAGCGAGGAGGACCCGGGTGCGGGGGACCCTGCGAGTGAGGACGAGGTCGATGCGGCGATCTCCTCCTGGCGCGACATGTGGGCGCTTGCCAACGCGGAGGCCTCCGAGACGCTAAGTTAGTGGGCGTGCGCCCTGCTCTTCGTTTTGTGCTCAGCCTGCTCCTCGTCGCTCTCGTTGTGCCCGCGCCCGCCGCGCGGGCCGCAACGCTGCACTGCGGGGAGGACCTTTTGCTCATCGTCCGGGGTTCCTCGGAGGCACCCCAGGGGGAGCAGCCCACCACCCTGACCTACCAGCAGGAGGGCGATGATTTGTTCGCCCGCCCCCTGGCGGAGGACCCCACGGGCTCGGGGCGTTTGGGCGAAGCAGCGCTGGCGTACATGCCGCAGGGGGATGCCAAGATCGCGGCCCTGGTGTACCCGGCGACCGCGATCCGCTACAAGGGTGGGGTCACGCCGACCCTGGATAACTTCCACGCCTCCGCAGCCCTCGGCGCGGAGCATCTCCTCGCCGCGCTGCGGACCCTCATTGAGCCCTGCGGGGCGAACCCGCCGCACATTGTGGTCACCGGATATTCGCAGGGTTCGGACGTCATCAACATTGCGATCTCGAAGTCGGTGGATTCAGGCGACACGCACCTGGTGGACACGGTGGCGAAGTTCGTGCAGCTGGCGGATCCCTCCCGCCGCGCCTACGGGCCGGAAAACGACGCCGCCCTGGTGAGCATGGCGCCGACGAACCCGGTGGGTGGCGTGTCCCGGGCGGTGACGACCGGCGTGCAGTACGACCTGGTGCTGCCAAGCTTGGATGTGTACCGCGACCGGCATGCGGAGAAGTTCTCCAACTATTGCGTGCCCGGGGATTTGGTGTGCGATACCCGCTCGGTGGAGGCGTGGCGCGGGGTGACCCTCCACGTGTTGTACGACAATTTCACCGCCCGCTGCGCGGCCGCCGGCGGCCACTACACCCAGTTCCTCGATTGCTTGTATGTGGATGTGCGCCAGGCGCTGCACCCGGGATCCCAGATCACCCCGATTACGGATAATCCTCAGGTGGCGGTGGGGCCGGGCTGGTTCAACATGACGCTGTCCCGGGGCCTGCGCGATGAGTTGCAGCGGCAGAACGTCGACGTGGTGGTGCGCAACATGCTGGGCATCGCCATCGGCCAGGGCCATTCGACGATCCGCGCGGCAGGTTCGGGGAGTGTCTCCGCGCTCATGCCGCTGCTGCCGGCGGGGCCGGTGATCCTCGACATCGTGGTCGACGGCAAGACGGTGGAGTCGCTGCCGGCGCGGTATGAGTACCTCTCCCGGGAGAATTACACCGCGGTGTATGTGCAGCCCGACGGGGAGGATGTGGCGGCGATTGGGGCGCCCGTCCGGGAGCAGTTGACGAGCTGGGATACCCCCTTCGAGCAAAGGATGGAGCTCGTGCGCTCCATCTTCGGCCACGAGGCCGTCGATGTGCTGCGCCTGTGGTTCGGCTACGTCTACCGCTACGGCTGGGATGAGGAGCACGCGGAGCAGCTCACGGAGCTCAACCGCTCCGGCGAAATCTACCCCGTGGACAGCCAGGACGGCGACCGGTTGCGGCCGCTCATCGCACTCATGACGGACGTGCAGCAGGCCCTAGGGTTGGATGTGCTCAAGTTCCTCAACACGGTGGCCAGCGTCCTCTAGGAAGCGGCACGGCACCGCCAGGGAGCGGATGAGCGCGTTGAGCTGCGCGAAGCGGCGCGGGTCGACGTGGTAGTGGGCCCACTTGCCGTGCTGGTGGCGGTGCACCAGGCCCACGGCCACGAGTCGTTTCATGTGGTGCGTCACCGTCGGCGGCGCGAGCCGGAGGGCCTCGGCGAGCTCGTGGGAGCAGATGTGTTCCTCCCCGCGGCCCGCCACTACGTACAGCAGCTTCAGGCGCGTCGGGTCGGAGATCGCCCGAAACAGGTCAGCTGCCTGCTGGGTGAGCCCTTGGGGGAGTGTCTGCACGTCGGCCATGAGATTCGACATACATACAGGATAGCCTTAATTGTCTTCTTGGCGTTTCTTTCGGGCGTCGCGTTCCAACTTCCACAGGAATTCCTCATCATCGTCCGGTCCCTTGATGGCCGGCGGCACCGGGCGCGGGCGGAACGCCACCCACAGGGCGTAGGCGGTGGCGAGGATGAGCAGGAGGAGAATCAGGCGTCCCATAGCTTTACAGACTAACGTGGTGGGGGTGACTGAACCGATTGTAGACCCCGCCCTGCGGCGCCAAGCCCGCACCGATATCGCCCTCTACGGGGCGGCACGCCTGCTGTTGTTCGTGGTGTTGACCGTGGTGATTCAGGCGGTGGCGTGGGCGGTGGGCGCCCAGGTGCCGCTGGTGATGAGCGCGCTGCTCGCGCTGCTGGTGGCGTTCCCGCTGTCGATGTTTGTCTTCAAATCCCTGCGGCTGCGGGTGACCCGGGAGGTCGCCGAGTGGGACGCGCAGCGCAAGGCTCACAAGACGTGGGTGAAGGAGCAGCTGGAAGGCCGCTAGAGGGCTGCTAGAGGGCCGCTAGAGGGCCAGGCCGACGGCGGTGAGGATCGTCCAGACGAGCATCGCCCGCCCCAGCAACCCCAGCACGGGGATGAGTGCCGGGCCCTGCGCCCCCCGGTAGATGGGCAGCCCGGCGGCCGCCGCGAGCGGCAGCGCCGCCACCGCGAGCAACGCTGCGGGGTGGGCGGGCCCGAACGCGGTGGTGAGCACAAAAGGCAGCGCGGCGAGCAGCATCCACAGTGTGCGTGCGCGCCCGTCCCCGAGGGTGACGGCGAGGGTGATTTTCCCGGCCTCACGGTCGGAGGGGATGTCGCGAATGTTGTTCGCGAGGTTCACCCCGGAGCTAAAGCAGCCGACCGCCACCGCGCAGAGCACCCCGGCCCCGGTGATGGTGTGGGCTTGGGTGTATTGGGTGCCGAGGACCGCGACGAGTCCGAAGAACACGAAGACGGCGAGCTCCCCGAAACCCCGGTAGCCGTAGGGGTTGTCGCCGCCGGTGTAGAACCACGCGGCCAGCACGCAGACGACGCCGACGGCGATGAGCCAGGGCGCGCCCGCGAGGAGGCTGAGCAGAATGCCGGCAGCACCGGCGACGCCGAAGGCGGCGAAGGCCGCGAGTTTCACGGCACTCGGGGTGGCGGTGCCGGAGCCCACGAGCCGCAGCGGCCCGGAGCGCTCGTCGTCGGTGCCGCGAATCCCATCCGAGTAGTCGTTGGCGTAGTTCACCCCGACGATGAGCGCCCAGGACACAATCGCCGCGAGGAGTGCCCGCCCGAGATCGAAGCCGCCCGCAGCAGCGGCGGCCCCGGAGCCGGCGATCACGGGGGCGAAAGCGTTGGCCCAGGTGTGGGGGCGGGCGCCCTGGTACCAGGCGGCGAGTGTGTCAGTCATAACGCCCCATTTTAGAGCAGCCGCGGTTTAGAACAGTCGGGCGACGGCTGCGCGGTCCACCTTCCCCGGCCCCGTGGTGGGCAGCTCGTCGAGCCGCAGGAGTCGCTTGGGGATGAGGTAGGCGGGCTGCTCGTCGAGGGCGGCCAGCACTTCCGCGGCGCGCGCAGGTCCCGTGTACGCCGCCGCGAGCATCTGCCCGAGGCGCGCATCCGGCAGGCCGACCGCGCAGGCGTCCCGCACCCCGGGAAGGGTGCGCAGCGTGGCCTCGACGACCTCGGGCTGGATTTTCATGCCGCCGGAGTTGATGATGGCGTCGATGCGGCCGGTGATCTCCAGGCGGCCGTCCGTGATGCGGCCGGCGTCGCTGGTGGCGTACCAGCCCTCGGCGAAGGGGTTGGGCGTGATGGGGTTGCGGTAGCCGGCGGCCACCATCGGGCCGCCGAGGTAGACGCGGCCGCCGGTGATGCGGACCCGCGCGCCGGGCAGCGGCAGGCCGTCGTAGACGCAGCCGCCGGAGGTCTCCGAGGAGCCGTAGGTGGCGACCACCCGGATGCCGAGTTTCTCGGCGCTGGCCCGCACGTCCTTATCGAGCGGCCCGCCGCCGATGAGGATCGCCTCAAAGAGCCGTAACGCACGAATACCTTCGAGGGTGTCCATCGCCTTGGCGAGCTGCATGGGCACGAGCGCCGTGTATAGGGCAGTGCCGGAGGCAGTGGCTGCCTCGGCAGCGGCCGTGGCGGCCGTGGCGAACGCTCGCACCGAGAACCCGCCCGAGACGTCGAGCACGACAGGCTCAGTCCCCGCCACGAGGCTGCGGGTGAGGACCTGGATGCCGGCAATGTGGTGGGGTGGCAGCGCGAGCAGCCACTGCCCCTCCCCGCCAAGCCGCTGGTGGGTGGCGTCCGCGCTGGAGATGAGGTTTTCCGGGGTGAGTAGCGCCCCCTTCGGCGTGCCCGTCGACCCCGAGGTCGGCACTACGACGGCGATCTCCGGGTCGATGTCCTCGCCCGCCCGCAGCAGCCGCGCCAGCCCCTGGGGGTCCCCCGGTGGCAGCGGCAGGATGGTGTCCACCCCGCTGAGCGCGCCCCGCAGCGCCTCGAGTGTGGCATCAGTCCGTGCGGGGTGGAAGGTGGTGGCGTGCAGGCGGGGCGACATAATCACTCACTGTAAGCAATGACAAACGCCCGCCCCAGCAAGGGGGCGGGCGTGTCTCGAGTCGGATTAGTTGGCTTCACCAAGGACGGCCAGCGGGGTGGCGGCGGCGAAGGGCTCGAAACCGAACCATGCAACAAACTTCGAAACGTAAGAAGCCATCGTAAACGGCCTCCTTTCAGACTCTAACGACCAGCTGTAGGGTTACGGCCAATGGTGGGTAACCGGTTTAGTTGGTCTTTCTCAAGTATTTGGTTGGCCCCATTGTACACACCTCTCGCGAGAGTGCAACTCGACACGGCCGCGCCGGAGGCGCTGCCCCCGCCCGCGAGTGCCCCGGAGCATGAAAAAAGCCCCGACGCGGAGTCGGGGCGTGGGTGCAGCTGAGGCTGCACCCGGGGGAGAAGCGGAGTCTGCGGCCGGTCCTGCGGCGGCGTTGCTAGTCCTGCTCGCAGAGGTGCGCCAGCAGGTCCTGGATGCGGTCGATGTCTTTTTGCTCCGGGGTCTGCATCTCCAGGCGCTCGATGAGCTCCCGGATTTCCTCGTCGCTGGCCTCCGCGGCTTTTGCGAGCCCGCGCTGCTCAATAAGCGCTTTGGCGATGGCGCGGCGGTCCGCATCGTTGAGGTTCCGCTTGAGCACATAGGTGATGGCACCGGCATCCGCGTCCGGCACCCCATGGGGATAGCCTTCCCGCAACCAGTCCAGGAAGCGGGCGACGTAGTTCTTGCCGTGGGGATGGTCGTGCATGTCGGGGTGCCTTCGCTGCTCAGGGTGGGCGGTGGGTACTCGACGTTTCAGTCTAGTGGCCGGGGCTGCCGCCGCCTACCTCAGTGCCGAAGATGTCGAGGCCGAAGGAATCGTAGATGACGGCCTTGGTGATCCACAGGATGCCGATGAGGATGGCGGCCGCGATGATCGCGAAGAACACGTAGCCGAGCGCCCTGCTTACGGGGTTGGGCTGGTGGTGGCCGATGACGTTGCCCTGGGCGTCGAGTTCGTCGACGGGGGCGGCAAAGCGGATGCCGAGGGCGAACAGGGCGGGCAGGCCCGCGCCGAGGACGAGGCCCGCGAGGAGCACCTCGCCGAGGTTGTGCAGCATGTCGGGGATGTTCATGGGGGGATGTCCTTATCCGGCGGCGACGGCGGAGGCGTCGTCCCAGTCGTTGTTCACGTTGTCGGCGTGAATGGGGGCCTTGCGGGACTGCAGGAACATGTACCCGGAGGCGGCCAGCAGGATGATGAAGGCGACGAGCACGCCGCCGAGCTCACCGGTGGCCAGGCCCACGAGGTGGGCGACCCACCAGGTGGCCAGGCCGACGAGGGCGGCACAGGGCAGGGTGATGACCCAGGCGGCGGCCATGCGGCCGGCAACGCCCCAGCGCACCTCAGCGCCCTTGCGGCCGAGCCCGGTGCCCATGATGGAGCCGGTGGCGACGTGGGTGGTCGACAGGGCCATGCCGAAGTGGGAGGAGGTCAAGATGATGGCGGCCGAGGAGGTTTCGGCGGCCATGCCCTGCGGGGAGTCGATCTCCACGAGGCCCTTGCCGAGGGTGCGGATGACGCGCCAGCCGCCCATGTAGGTGCCGAACGCGATCGCGAGCGCACAGGTGGCCTTCACCCAGAAGGGGATGGTGGCGTCCTCGGAGAGGTAGCCGGTGGCCACCAGCGCGAGGAAGATGACGCCCATCGTTTTCTGCGCGTCGTTGGTGCCGTGAGCCAGCGACACCAGGGAGGCGGAGCCGACCTGGCCCCAGCGGAAGTAGCGGTTCTTTTCCTGCTCCTGCACGCGGGTGGTGAAGCTGTAGACGAGCTTGGTGCCGACGGCGGCGACGATGCCCGCGATGACCGGGGAGGCCAGCGCCGGGAACACGACCTTGGCGAGCACGCCATCCCACATCACGCCCGAGGCGCCCAGGGAGGCGAAGGTGGCGCCGATGAGGCCGCCGAACAGGGCGTGGGAGGAACTCGAGGGGATACCCAGCAGCCAGGTCAGCAGGTTCCACAGGATGCCGCCGACCAGGCCGGCGAAGACGACGAGGAGGAGTTTGTGGGCGTCGGCCTCAATGTGGAGGTCGAAGCGTTTGAGATCCACGACGCCTTTGGCGACGGTGGTGGCGACCTCGACGGAGAGGAACGCGCCGATGAGGTTCAGCGTCGCCGACAGGCCGACGGCCACCTTGGGCTTGAGTGCGCCGGTGGCAATGGAGGTTGCCATGGCGTTGCCCGTGTCGTGGAAGCCGTTGGTGAAGTCGAAGGCCAGGGCGGTGGCCACGACAATAGAGAGGATGATCAGCTCGGTCACATCTGTCGAGTATGCCGGATGTGCTGAGGGCAAAAAACTCCACAGAGCTTGCAATCGGTCACATTCGGACACCCCACCTTCCCCCGGATGGGGGTGGCGGGGTGTGCTGGGTCGCGTCCGATGGTGGGCTGTGGCCCACAATCCACCTGCCGTTTCCTGTGCGAACCCTGTGAGTTGGATCGGGCCAGCAATGATGGGGCGCGACCCAACCGGGCAAGGTGAACGGCAGGTGAATTTTTTCGCTTAGTAGTAGTAGGGGAACTCGGACCAGTCCGGGTCGCGCTTCTCCAGGAAACTGTCCCGGCCCTCCACGGCCTCGTCCGTCATGTACGCCAGGCGGGTCGCCTCCCCGGCGAAGACCTGCTGCCCCATGAGCCCATCGTCGGTGAGGTTGAACGCGAACTTGAGCATCCGCTGCGCCGTCGGCGATTTGCTGTTGATCTCCCGGGCGGCCTGGATGGCCTCCTCCTCCAGCTGCGCGTGGTCGGCGACGATGTTGACCGCCCCCATCCGCTGCATCTCCTCGGCGCTGTAGGTGCGGCCCAGGAAGAAAATCTCGCGGGCGAACTTCTGTCCCACCATCTTCGCCAGGTAGGCGGAACCGTAGCCGGCGTCGAAGCTGCCCACATCGGCGTCCGTCTGCTTGAAGCGGGCGTGCTCCCGGGAGGCGATCGTCAGGTCGCACACGACATGCAGGGAGTGCCCGCCGCCCGCCGCCCAGCCGCCCACGACCGCGATGACGACCTTCGGCATGGTGCGGATGAGTCGCTGCACCTCCAGGATGTGCAGCCGGCCGCCTTCGACCTTCTCCCGGGCGGTATCGACGGTGTCGGCAGTCTCCCCGGAGGCGTAGCGGTACCCGGAGCGCCCCCGGATGCGCTGGTCGCCGCCGGAGCAAAACGCCCAGCCGCCGTCCTTCGGGCTCGGCCCGTTGCCGGTGAGCAGCACCGTGCCGACGTCCGGGGTGCGGCGCGCGTGGTCGAGGGCCCGGTAGAGCTCGTCGACGGTGTGGGGGCGGAACGCGTTGCGCACCTCGGGGCGGTCGAACGCGATGCGCACAATACCGTTGGCGCGGCCCTCACCTGTGTGCCGGTGGTAGGTGATGTCGGTGAGGTCGTCGAAGCCGGGCACTGGGGCCCACTGGGTGGGGTCGAAAGGATTGCTCATAGTCTCCCAGCGTAGGCGAGCAGCCGGATTAGCCGCCGCACCCGTGGGCCTGTTTGGATGGAGACTAAGGAATAAGCGCAGACTCCCACCGCCCTCCCCGCTGTCCTGGCCCGTGTGGCAGGAGCAGGCGCGCGACACCGATTGCGTCGATCTCCGCCGGAGGGGTCGCTGAGGGCTGGGCGTCGGGTGCATGCGTGCACGCGTGAATGAAGTGTGTGAAGGAAAGGGGCGTGGCCCACGTGGTGGGGTTGCTTGCCGCAGAGCTGCGGGAGACGATCGCGCGGCTGGATTTCGATGAGCTGCTCGACCGGGCGCACGTGGTGGCGTTGCCGATGCGGGTGCGCTTCCGGGGCATTGAGACCCGGGAGGCGGTCCTCATTGACGGCCCGGCCGGCTGGGGCGAGTTCGCCCCCTTCGTGGAGTACTCGCCCGAGGAGGCGGCGTGGTGGCTGGCCAGCGCCCTCGAGGCCGCCTACGTGGGCCTGCCGGCCCCCGCCCGCGACTACGTGGAGATCAACGCCACCGTCCCGGCCGTGCCCGCCGAGGATGTCGCGGGCGTGCTGGCCCGCTTCCCGGGCTGCCGGACGGTCAAAGTGAAGGTTGCGGAGCCGGGCCAGACCTTCGCCCAGGATGTGGCCCGGGTGGCGGCGGTGCGCGCACTCCTGCCGGAGGCCAAGATCCGGATCGACGGCAACCGGAACCTCTCGGTGGCGGCCGCCCAGGCACTCATCCGGGCGGTCGCGCCACTGGACTACGCGGAGCAGCCCGTCGCCGGCGTGGAGGAGCTCGGCCAGGTGCGCGCCTGGCTGGGGGCGACGGGTATTGCCGCCCGGGTGGCGGCCGACGAGTCGATCCGGCGGGCCGAGGACCCCCTGGCGATCGCGGCGACGGGGGCGGTGGATGCCGCGGTTCTCAAGGTGGCCCCCTTGGGTGGGGTGCGGCGCCTGCTGGCGCTCGCGGAGCGCCTGCCTTTCGAGATCACCGTCGCCAGCGCCCTGGATACCGCGGTCGGCATGTCGGCGGGGTTGGTGGCGGCGAGCCACCTGCCGCCCGTCGCGTGCGGGCTGGGCACCGGCGGACTCTTCGTCGAGGACGTCGCCCGCCCCCGCCGGCTCGTCGGCGGCCGCCTGTCGACGGCGCCGGTGACACCGGATCCGGCCCGGGTGGCGGGCCTGGCGGCCCCCTATGCCCGCCAGAACTGGTGGGTGGAGCACCTAAGGCAGTCGTATCAGGCTCTGCGTCTACGATTGCAGGCATGACCTCTACCCCGCAGCAGCCCCTGTCCCAAGCCCGCGCCACCGCCGTCGTGGGGGAGCTGCTGCGGGCCGGCATCAGCGACGTGGTGCTGTGCCCCGGGTCCCGCAACGCCCCCCTCGCGCTGGCGGCGGTGAGCGCCCCGGGGCTCACCGTGCACACCCGCATCGATGAGCGTGCCGCGAGTTTCCTCGCCCTCGGCATGGCGCGGGTGCAGCGCCGCCCCGTCGCCGTCATCATGACCTCCGGCACGGCGGTCGCGAACTGTGTGCCGGCGATGATTGAGGCGTACTACGCGAACGTGCCGCTCGTCGTGTTGTCCGCGGACCGCCCGGCCCGCCTGCACCACACGGGCGCCTCCCAGACGATTGAGCAGGCCGAGCTGTTCCGCGGCTACGCGGTGGAAACCACCATCGGCGCCGACACCGACCCGGAGGCCGCGGCCGCGATCGCCGCCGAGGTGCTGGGCGCACAACGGGTTCACCTCAACGTCGAATTCGACGACCCGCTCGTCGGCACGACGCTGCCCGCAGCGAACGAATTCCCGGCGCTCGCGCGGCCGCGGCCCGCCACGGGGCGGGACTACGGTGTCGTCGACGTGGACCTGGGCCGCAAGACCCTCGTGGTGGCCGGCGATGACGCCTGGCGCGTCGACGGCCTGGAGGACGTGCCCACTATCGCCGAACCCTCCGCCCCCGCCCCCTATCACCCGGTGCACCCGCTGGCCGCCGGCATCTTCGCCAAGGAACAGATCAGCACCCCCGGTGACGGGCAGGCCGAGTACGTCGTCGACACGAAACCGGAGCACATCATCATCGTCGGCCACCCGACGCTGCATCGGGCGGTGCTGCGGCTGCTCGCCGACCCGGACATTGCGGTCACGGTGCTGTCCCGCAGCGAGGAAGTCACCCGCCCCGGCGGGCGGGACGTGGCCGTGGCCACCCGGGTGCGGGCCACCGGCAGCATCCCCTCCCAGTGGCTGAAGATCTGCGAGGCTGCGAGCGAGCTCGCCGCCGAGGCCGTGCGGGAGGTCCTCGACAGCAAAGAGTTCGGATTCAGCGGGCTGCACGCCGCGGCCGCCGTGGCGGACACCCTCGCCGTCGGCGATACCCTCGTCGTCGGTGCGTCGAATCCGGTGCGGGACATGAGCTTCGTGGGCGTGCCCTTCGACGGGGTGGACACGTTCACGCCCCGCGGCGCGGCCGGCATTGACGGCACCGTGAGCCAAACCTTCGGCGTGGCGCTGGCCACCCAGGCCCTCTACCCGGAACTGCTGCGCCCGCCGCGCACCGTCGCCCTGGTCGGCGACGTCACCTTCCTGCACGACATTGGTGGCCTGCTGGTCCCGCAGGGCAACCGCCGCCCGGAGAACCTCACCATCGTCATCGCCAACGATGATGGCGGCGGCATCTTCGAAACCTTGGAGGTCGGCCACGAGGGGCTGCGCGACGCCTTCGAGCAGTGCTTCGCCACCCCCCACGCCGCCGACATCGAGTCGCTGTGCGCAGGCTTCGGCGTGACGTACGCCCGCGCGGAGAGTCTCCAGGAACTCATCGAGGCCCTCATCGACACCATCGACGCCGGCGACGGGGTCACCATCATCGAAGCGCGCATCACCCGCGCCTCCCGGCGGGCGATGCACCAGGCACTCGCGGAGAAACTGCTGTAAATGACAGGTGCACGCAGGCGCAGGCGCGCCCGACAGCTGGTGTGGGCCACCTACACCCTCAGCCTCATCGTGGCCGCCTGCCTCATCGCCGGCCCCGTCCTCAACGACCGGCAGATCGCCACCCACCACGGCCGGGCCCTGGCGCGCGTCCTCGCGGTCACCCCGCTGCGCACCACCATCGAATACCAAGACGCCGCCGGCCAATTCCACAACCCGCCCGGCGGGGTGCTCTACCCCGGCAACCTGGGCCCCGGGCAGCTGGTGTGGGTGAACTACTCCACCGCCAACCCCGACCTCGTCAAGGTGGAGGGCCGCACCTGGCGGCTCGCGCTGCTGCCCGCAGGCTCCGTCGCCGCCACCAGCAGTGTGCTGGCCGGCCTGCTGTTGTGGCGGCTGCGCCGCCGCGACGCCGCCCACGCCACCTGACCACCCCGCCCGTCGCGCCCGTCCCCGTTCCCGCCCGCAGTGGAAGGAGTACCCCGACTGCCATGCGTGTGCTCATCGTCGCGGAATCATTCCTGCCCAACGTCAACGGGGTCACCACCAGCGTCTGCCGCGTGCTCGAGCACCTCCGGGCCACCGGCCACGAGGCCTGCGTCATCGCCCCCGGCGCCCGGCCCTTCCAGGAAGAAATACCCCAGTACGCCGGATTCGACATCCACCGCGTGCCCACGGTGATGATGCCGCGGATCAACTCCCTGCCCATTGGGGTGCCCACCCGGGAAGCAGGACGCATCATGCGTGACTACGCCCCGGACGTGGTGCACGTCGCCTCCCCGTTCGCGCTCGCGGGGCGCGCCATCTTCCGCGCCCGCGCACTCGGCCTGCCCGTGGTGGCGGTGTACCAGACGGACGTGGCGGGCTTCGCGCAGCGCTACCGGCTGCAGGCACTCACCCGCGCCTCCTGGGCGTGGACGCGGGCCATGCACAACGCGGCCACCCGCACCCTGGCGCCCAGCACCGCCGCCGCGGCGGCCCTCCACCGCCATGGCATCCGCAACATCCACCTGTGGGGCAGGGGAGTGGATACCGAGCTCTACCACCCAGACGCACGCAGCGACACCACCCGCGCCCGGTGGGGCATCCCTCACGGCACCCCCATCGTCGGCTACGTCGGCAGACTCGCCGCAGAAAAAGGCGTCCACCGGCTGGCCGCACTCGCCGACAGGCGCGACCTCGCCCTCGTTATCGTCGGCGATGGCCCCGAACGTGCCCGCCTGCAGCAGCTGCTGCCCGATGCGGTGTTCACCGGCGCCCTCCACGGGGAGGAGCTGGCCCGCGCATACGCCGCCATGGACGTCTTCGTCCACCCCGGCGAATTCGAGACCTTCTGCCAAACCATCCAAGAAGCCCACGCTTCCGGCACCCCCACCATCGCACCCCGGGCCGGCGGCCCCATCGACCTGGTCCGCCACGGCGTCGACGGCGCACTCCTCGACATCGACACCTTCACCCGCGACCTGCCCGGCAGCGTCGACATGCTCCTCGCGCGCGGCGCGCAGGCGCGCCGGGCATCCCGCGCGGCGGTCGCCGGCCGCACCTGGGCGCACATCACTGAGGAACTGCTCGGCCACTACGCGGACGCCATCGCCACCCGCGTGTAACGTGGGTGAGCGTGTCGAAGGCAAACCTGGAGAAAAAGCCCGTTGATGTCGCCCGCATGTTTGACGGGGTGGGCAAAAACTACGACCTGACCAACACGGTGCTGTCCTTCGGGCAGGACCGCGTGTGGCGGCGCCGCACCCGTGAGCGTCTCCACCTGCGCCCCGGGGAGCGGGTGCTGGACCTCGCGGCGGGAACCGCCGTGTCCACCGAGGAACTCGCGACCTCCGGGGCGTGGGTGGTGGCCTGCGATTTCTCCCAGGGGATGCTCGCCGCTGGCGCGCACCGCGACGTGCCCAAAGTCGTCGGCGATGGCATGCACCTGCCGTTCGGCGACAACACCTTCGACGCGGTGACGATCAGCTACGGGCTGCGCAACATCCACGATTTCCGCGCGGGTCTCAAAGAACTGCTGCGGGTGACGAAGCCGGGCGGCCGGCTCGTCATCGCGGAGTTCTCCACCCCGGTCGTGCCGGTGTTCTCCCTGGTGTACAAGGAATACCTCATGCGGGCGCTGCCGATGGTGGCGCGCGTGGTGTCCTCCAACCCGGAGGCCTATGAGTACTTGGCGGAGTCGATCCGCGCCTGGCCGAACCAGGAGGACCTGGCGCGCGCGATCCGGGAGTGCGGCTGGGTGGATGTCGGCTGGCAGAACATGACCTTCGGCATTACCGCCCTGCACAGCGGCACCAAGCCGGCGGAGTAACACTCCGAGAGGTCTTCCAAGACCCCCGGGCCGCCACAGCGCACACACCCACGCATATCCCCACGCACACCACCCACGCACATCCCTACGCACACCACCCACGCCCAGACCCCGGGCGTGGGTGGTCTGCGTCCGTGGGGGAGGGGTGTGCGATGTCGCCGGGGGCCGGGATTTTTTATGCCCCGGTGCTGTCCCACAGCTGCGGGCCGCGGGCGGTGCGGTGGCCGGCGGCCCGCCAGGCGCGGGCCACGAGATCCCGATCCTCCTCGGTGACGAGGTTGCCCATGAGGCGGGCGGCGGCCGGCATGACGATCGAGGCCTGCGGGCCCCGCAGCGCCAGGGGTCCGGTGCGGGGCAGGAAGCTGTCCACGGTGAGCAGCCGGGCGAGGCTGCGCGCCAGGCTGAACGCCGCCCCGTAGTGGGCGCGCAGCACGTCCGGCCACAGCAGGGTGTAGTCGGCGCGGGGCTGCTGGGCGAGAATGTCGACGGCGTGGCGGGCGGTCTCCAGGGCGTAGTCGATGCCTTCGCCGTTGAGGGGGTTCACACACGCCGCCGCATCCCCCAGCAGCATCCAGTTCGGCCCTGCCACGTTGCTCACCGCACCACCCATGGGCAGCAGGGCGCTGGCGACGTGCTCCGGGGAGCTGAAACCCCAGTCGGCGGCCAGGGAGGAGGCGTAGTGGGCCAGCACCTTCTTGGTGTTGATGTGGCTGGGGCGGGCCAGGGTCGACAGGGCCCCGCAGCCAACGTTGGCGTAGCCCTCAGACGGGCCCAGGGGGAACACCCACCCGTAGCCGGGGTGGGTATCTCCGGCGGCGTCCCGGAGCTCCAAGTGGGAGTGGATCCAGGGCTCCCCGGACCGCGGCGTGCGGCAATAGGAGCGGGCGGCAATGCCGTAGACGTGCTCCTTGTGCCACACCCTGCCCAGCTGTTTGCCGAGGGTGCTGCGCACCCCATCGGCGACCAACACGTGGGTGACCGGCAGGCGGCGCTCCGCACCATCCTGCTCCTGGAGTACGAGAGCACTGATGCGGGCGCCGGCGAACTCGGGGCGCAGGACCTTGCGCCCCGGCAGGAATGTCACCGCCGGGTGGGCGGCGGCGCGCTCCACCAGGAGTGCATCGAAGCGGGTGCGGCGCATCGCCGAACCATACGCCCCAAAGGCGCTGTCCCCCCAGGGGCAGGTGACCTCCCCGCCGAAGCCGAACAGTTTCAACCCCTGGGTGCGGAACCCGTCGCCGATCTCCGCGCCGAACCCCAACTCCTCCAGGGCGTGCATCGCCCGGGGGGTGAGTCCATCCCCGCAGGTTTTATCGCGAGGAAACTCCGCCTGGTCCACCAGGGTGACAGTGAAGCCTGCGCGCGCCGCCCGCAGGGCTGCCGCACTGCCCGCCGGGCCCGCACCGACGACGAGGACATGCCCGCCGGCGCCGGCGGCTGTGGGGATGGCTGCGGCATCGGCGCTGGTACGGGCTTCCGTGCCCGTGGCGGTGTGGGCAGGAGACTGCGGGGAGTCGGGCGTGGGGTGTGCGGCGGGGTCGACCGGGGGTTGGATGGGCATAGGCACCATTGTTCCCTAAAGTGTGCGCGCCCCGGGGTGCAGGGGGCGGCGGATGTGGGCTACCGTTAACGGCACAACTATCCCGACCGCGATGTCACGCAACATAAGGATTCCCACGGACATGAGCCACACCCCCCGGGTTGAACTGGGTGACGAGCACCTGAACGCCTCCATTGCTTCCGGAATGGATGCCGTGGAGGCGAAACTCCGCAGCGTGCTGGCTGAGGGCGCCGACTTCGTCACCGATAAGGTGTTGCACCTGCTGGACGCCGGGGGGAAGCGCTTCCGCCCCATGTTTGCCCTCCTGGCCAGCTGCTACGGGCAGCGGCCCTGCAGTGAGGACGTCATCAAAGCGGCCGTCGTCGTGGAAATCACCCACCTGGCGACGCTGTACCACGACGACGTCATGGACGAAGCCGACCGCCGCCGCGGCGTGCCCTCGGCCAACGCCCGCTGGAACAACTCCGTGGCGATCCTCGCCGGCGACTTCCTCCTCGCGAAAGCCTCCGGGCTCATGGCAGAACTCGGCGTCGACACCGTCGCCCACTTCGCCGACACCTTCGGCGAACTCGTCACCGGGCAGATGCGGGAAACCATCGGCGCCCAGGACGGCGACCCGGTCGCCCACTACACCGCCGTCATCAAAGAAAAGACCGGTGTGCTCATCGCCTCCGCGGGATACCTGGGTGCCCTGCACTCCGGCGCCAGCGAAGAACACACCCGGGCACTGCAGAGCTTCGGCAACAACATCGGCATGGTGTTCCAGATCGTCGACGACATCATCGACATCTTCTCCTCCCCGGAAGAATCCGGAAAAGTCCCCGGCACCGACCTGCGCGAAGGCGTGTTCACCCTGCCGGTGCTCTACGCCCTGCAGGAAGACACCCCCGTCGGTGAGCAACTGCGGGGGCTGCTCACCGGGCCCATCGACAACGACGCCGATGTTGCCCGCGCCCTCGACCTCTTGGAGCGCTCCACCGGCCGGGAGAAGGCACTCGCCGACGTCCGCCACTACCTCGACGCCGCCGAGCACGACCTCGCGCAACTGCCCGACGGGCCCGCCACCACTGCCCTGTTGGACCTCGCGCGCTTCACCGTCGCCCGCGTCGGCTAAATCTTCAGCGCCACGACGAAACCTGCCACCAGCAGCGAGTTTGCGCTTGGCTGTGGCAGTCGTAGTAGTATCAATCGCCGTACCCCGGTACACGCCAGGTTGCCCGAGTGGCCAAAGGGAGCGGACTGTAAATCCGCCGGCATTGCCTACGTTGGTTCGAATCCATCACCTGGCACCACAAATAAACCCCGCCCGCAGACATGCGAGCGGGGTTTTCACATGCCCGGGGAAACCGCACTCCCGTGGCGGGTGTGGGGTGGGGTTCAAGGGCGCGCAAGGGTGGGTCAGGGGCAAGCGCCAACCATGTGCGGACGGCACCGAGCCTGCGCAGGGTCGTCGGAACCTGCTGAGGGGCACGTTCTCGCACAGCTTGAGGGGCAGCACAGCAGGACGATCAGGGTGGGACACGACAGTGCGGACTGTGCCGGGTGCGGGGAAGTGCTGCGCACGTCGACTCGTCGGGGGAATGTCTCCCGCGAGTCTTGGGAGTGCTCGTGCGCGAGTGGCCACGCGCCGCGCCGCGCGCCCGGCGAGGGGCACTCTGGGCCGCGGCAACGGTGGTGCGGACGGGGTGTAGGAAGCGTGCTTGCGCTGTGGGGCAGCGGGACAGGATCGCTGCGGACGCGGCCGGGTGCGCCGCGTCGTGGTGGGAGAGAGAGTCGGGTTCCCGCTGTCGGAGCGTGCCCGGGGAGCCGAGGGTGTGGGGCTGTGCGTGGGTGATGCGTGCAGTGCGTGCGCAAGTGGGTGAAAAATAGCGCGAAAATAATGTGTGACCTGCCAATTTGTGAACTGCGGAACAGTCAGGTTAATCTAGTTCAGGCTTCAACGGAGCGGGTCAGAAAAGACCAGCCCCACAGAGGCTGTGCCCCCTTAGCTCAGTCGGCAGAGCGTTTCCATGGTAAGGAAAAGGTCGACAGTTCGATTCTGTCAGGGGGCTCTGTTTCATGCATGGGTGAATTCCTGCGCATGGCGCACCGGCGGTGTAGCTCAGTGGTAGAGCAAACGACTCATAATCGTTGTGTCGAGAGTTCAATTCTCTCCATCGCCACTGAGACAAGACCAGCCGCACCAGGTTTCTGGCGCGGCTGCGTTCGTGTCTCAGCATGAAAAATTTTCGACTCGCTGTTGGGTCCGGTTGGATGCGTTCGCATGCGACGGTGCTATAGTGGGTCGGGTGCCGCAAGGATCCCTTGTTGGTGCATCCCTCTAGGGGCGTAGCTCAATTGGCAGAGCAGCGGTCTCCAAAACCGCAGGTTGCAGGTTCAAGTCCTGTCGCCCCTGCAAATCCCTCGACAAAGGTTTAGCGCTAAGGAGTGCCGTGGCCGACGAAAAGCAGCCGGAGAAGGTGGGCGCCGCCCGCCCGGCCGGTAAGCGTCAGGTGACTGGTGTCGCCACCACTGCCGAGGCGTACGAGGCGAAGAAGAAGGTCGCGAAGCCGGCTGAGGATTCCACCCCGGGTGGGAGCGTTGCCACGTTCCTTCCGGAAGTGGCCTCCGAGATGAAGAAAGTCATCTGGCCGACTCCGAAGCAGATGGTCGTGTACACCACGATCGTGCTGGCTTTCTTGATTGCCGTGACGGCTCTTGTCGCAGGTGTTGATTTCTTGGCCGGTCTCGGAGTTGAGAAAATTCTCATCCGCGACTAGCGTGAAAAATCATACACACTTTTCCCGCTCAATCCAGGGCATATTGCCTGGGGTTGGGCGGGATTAGCTTTGTGCCCACCCGGATGCGTGCTGTCTGATTTCTCTCGTCTGGCCGTGGTGTGGTGGGTGTTGGTCGCGGTGTGCCGGTAGGCTCAGTGGGGCTAGCTGTCGCTGGATGGCAACAATATTTTTCTCCGCCACATCCTGTGGTGGGCAGTGCGTGTTAGAAGGAGCAAGTCGCATGAGCGAGGACAACGTCGAGGCTTACGAAGCTGTGGAGCAGACCGCGCAGGAGGCTGATGCCGCGATCGCTGAGTCTGCGGCGACTGCTGCCGTGACTGAGGCTGCCGCCGAGGTGGCGGAGGAGATCGTGGAGGCCGGTTCCGCTGCCGCCGCAGTCGAGGCCGCTGAGGCCGAGGCTGAGGTGGAGCTCTCCAGCGAGGAAGAGCAGGCCCTGCGCGAGTACAAGGCTCGTCTGCGCCGCTTCATCGTCGACCTGAAGAAGCTGCCGGGCTCCTGGTACATCATCCAGTGCTACTCCGGCTACGAGAACAAGGTGAAGACCAACCTGGACATGCGCGCCCAGACCCTTGAGGTCGAGGATCGCATTTTCGACGTGGTCGTGCCGATCGAGGAAGTCACCGAGATCCGCGACGGCAAGCGCAAGCAGGTCAAGCGCAAGCTGCTGCCGGGCTACGTGCTCGTCCGCATGGAGGTCGACGACCGCTCCTGGTCCGTCGTGCGCGACACCCCGGGTGTCACCTCCTTCGTCGGTAACGAGGGCCACCCCACCCCGGTGAAGCACCGCGATGTGGCGAAGTTCCTGCTGCCCCCGGAGAACCCGACCCCCGCCGCCGCGGAGAACACCACCGGCGAGCAGGTGGTTGCCGCCCCGCTCACGGAGAAGAAGGCCACCCCCGAGGTCGACTTCGAGGCCGGCGAAGCCGTCACCATCCTCACCGGCGCGTTTGCTGGTGTTGCGGCCACGATCTCCGAGGTCGATGTCGAAAACGCCAAGCTGCGCGTCCTGGTGTCCATCTTCGGTCGTGAGACCCCGGTCGATGTCGACTTCGACCAGGTGGAAAAGGTCATCTAAGACCGTAACCCCGCACGCCTTCCCGCCACGCACCGCACCCTCAACGAATTCGTCTGGGGTCGCGGGCGTGGCGTTTCGGGGTTAAACGACAAAATGTGTGTCTGGACGGCGTGTCGCGTTCGAATGACCCGAAGTGTTACCTACTTCATAGGGCC
>NZ_PPDL01000023.1 GCF_002994655.1 Corynebacterium sp. 13CS0277 | reverse complement strand
CTACTCACATTCTATGGGCATCCGCAAGGGCCCTATGAAGTAGGTAACACTTCGGGTCATTCGAACGCGACACGCCGCCCAGACACACATTTTGTCGTTTAACCCGTGTGGCTGCACCGGGGCGTTGGACGTTGGGGGCGACTGCAGATCCCCTATAAGCCGGATTCTGTCCCGCTACTGCGGGGGCGATCATCCATCTGGGGTCACCATTGCTGGTGCCCTCAAGCTGCCTACCCGCACGTTGACACTGGCGCGTGCCCAGCATCCCTGCCCCTCATTACGAGGGGTGGAGGGATCTACGTGCCCGAAACACCACTGGTGGTGTCGCGGCTTGGCATTGCTCCCGGTGGGGTTTACCTAGCCGGCCCAGTCACCTGGGCCGCTGGTGCGCTCTTACCGCACCTTTTCACCCTGACCTGCCGTGGCAGGCGGTCTGTTTTCTGTGGCACTGTCCCGCAGGTTGCCCTGGGTTGCCGTTAGCAACCACCGTCACGCATGTGGAGTCCGGACTTTCCTCGACTGCCGGCGGCCCCACCGCGACGGGTGGGGTGTTCCGGCGGCCGCAATCGCCCGGGGTTCATGCAGTCGCACCCTGGAATGTTACCCCACGGCGCCGATGAGTTTGACGGAGGTTGGCCCGTCAGCATAGAACTCGGCGATGGACAGGCTCGCGAGGTCGAGGTGGAGCCGGTGGTAGAAGCTGGGCCCGGCGTCGAGCGCGATGCGCAGGAGGCTCTTGATGGGGGTGACGTGGCTGACGACGACGACTCCGGTGGCGCCGTAGGTGTCGGTGATGTGGGCGAGTGCTTTCTTCGCCCGGCGGTAGGCGGATTGGAGGGATTCGCCGCCGGGCGGGGCGACGGAGGTGTCGCTGAGCCAGCGGCTGTGGAGTTCTTCGTCGGCGGCGTGGGCTTCCGCGAAGTCGAGGCCTTCCCACGCGCCGAAGTCGAGTTCGTGGAGGAGCTCGAGGGTGTCGACTGTGAGACCGAGGGCGTCGGCGATGTGGTGGGCGGTTTGTTGGGCGCGCAGCTGGGGGCTGGCGACGATGGCGGTGATGTCCTCGCGGCCGGCAAGCATCGCGGCGAGCCGTTCGGCTTGGGTGTGCCCGAGGTCGGTCAGCGGCGGGTTGGAGCCATTACCGCTGTAGACGCCGCGCTGGGAGTGTTCGGTTTGCCCGTGGCGGGCCAAGTACAGGCGGGTCGGCGCCATGGTGGCCCACCCCAGCTGCGGGGTCGACGGCACGCCCGCAGGTGCGGCCGTGGTCTCCTTCTCAGGGGCACTGAGGTCGGCGATGCCGTAGCCGTCGAGGTAGCCGGCCTCGTGGCCGGCGGCGCCGGCGTCCATGGCTTTGTTGGCGAGCTCGTCGGCGCGGGAGTTTTTCGCCCGCGGCACCCACGTGTAGCTGACCTGCCCGATCTGGGCGGCGAGATCCCGGCATTCGATGGCCAATGCCCGCATGTCGGGGTGTTTGATTTTCCACCGGCCGGTCATTTGCTCGACGACGAGTTTGGAGTCCATGTGGACCGCCACGGACTGCGCACCGAGGGCTTGTGCTGCGCGCAGCCCGTTGAGCAGCGCCCGGTATTCGGCGACGTTGTTGGTTTCTTCGCCGATGAATTCCGCAATGCGGCCGAGGACGCGTTTTCCGTCCTCGCTGAGGATGACGGTGCCGGAGCCGGCGGTTCCGGGGTTGCCGCGGGAACCGCCGTCCGCTTCAATGACGAGCCGCATAAGCGTGACCTTTCGGGTGAGGTGGGGGTTTAGCGCACGAGGAGGGTGCCGCACTCGGGGCAGTGCGGCAGCTCATCGGCGGGGGTGGCGAGGATCTCGCGGACGGCGGTGGGGGCGAGGTGCACGTGGCAGCCGCGGCACACCCGCCCGGTGAACAGGGCGGCGCCGACGCCCTGGTCCTCGCGCTGGGTGTCGTACTCGGCGAGGACGTCCGCGGGGATCTTCTCCCGCAGCGCGCGGATCTTCTGTTCGCGTTCCTCCCGGACGCTGTCGTAGGCGGCGCGGGCGGCGTCGAGGGCGCGGCGGGCGGCGGCAATTTTCTCATCGAGTTCGTCGGAGTGGGCGCCGGCGCTGCCCTCGTTGAGGGCGTGGGCGTCGATGCGGGCGACGAGCGCCTCCCGGGAGTCGAGCAGGGTGGCGAGCCTGCGCCGCGTGGAGACGAGGTCGTGTTCGAGGTCGCGGCGGGTGTCCTGGTCAACCGCCGCGGACAGGCCCTTGACGTTGGCTTTTTCGCGGCGGCGGAGTTTGTTGATGTCGGCGTCGAGTTTGCGCAGTTCCAGCTCCACGTCGGCGGCCCGCATGTGGCTGGCGGCAGAGCTGTCGCGCAGGCGGGCGCGTTCCTGGAGCAGTTCCTGGTACTGCTGCTCCTCGGGGAGGTCCTTGTCGGCGGCGACGGTGAGGTCGGCAGCCGCCAGTTGGAGCAAGATGCGTTGCGCATCGGGGGAAAGCTTCACGTCGGTTCCTTCACACAAATACGGGCATACGGCTGGGTGGGCTCTAGTGGGCGGAGAGCACCCAGGGGTCGGTGCGCAGCTCAATGATGCTGGTCTCCACACCGGGCAGCTGCTGCTGCAGGATCTGCTGCGCCTGGTACACCCAGGGGAATTCGCTCGCCCAGTGGGCGGTGTCGATGACAGCGGGCCCGCCGGCGCGCAGGAATTCGTCGACGGGGTGGTGGCGCAGGTCGGAGCTGACGAAGCAGTCAACGCCGAGGCTGCGGACGGTGTCGAGGAAGCTGTCGCCGGAGCCGCTGGCGACCGCCACGGTGCGGATGATGGCCTCCGGGTCGCCGGCGGCGCGCACCCCCCACACGGTGGAGGGCAGCCGATCGGCGACCTGCTGGGTGAACTCCGCGAGCGTCATCGGCTCCGGGAGGGTACACACCCGCCCGATGCCCACATCGGAGGGGGCGTGGGCGACCTGCGCCACGCAATCGTAGGCGGGTTCCTCATAGGGGTGCGAGTCGAGGATCGCGGCCCGAATGGCGGCGCGGCGGGCGGCAGGCGCGACGAAGCTGATGCGGGTCTCGTCGGTGGTGTGGCGCTCGCCGATGGTGCCGGCGGTGGGGTGGGCGCCCGGCTGGGGAGTGAATTGGCCGGTGCCCTCGACCCGGTAGGCGCACTCGCTGTAGTCGCCGATGGTGCCGCCCCCGGCGGCGAAGATCGCCTCCTGGACGGCGTCGACGGCGCCCGCGGGGACGTGCACGCCCCACAGGTCGACCCCGTCGGCGGGTTTCGGTGCCAGCGGGGCCCCGGGGATGAGGCCCAAGGTGGTGGCCAGTTGGTCGTTGACGCCAGGGCGGGCGGCGTCGGCGTTGGTGTGGGCGGCGAACAGTGCCACCCCGCCGGTGAGCAGCCGGTGGAGGACTTTCCCCTTCGGGGTGTCTGCCGCGATGGAGGTCACGCCCCGCAGCAGCAGCGGGTGGTGCACGACCAGCATGTCGGCGCCGCGGGCAACAGCTTCGGCGGCGACGGCGTCAGTGCAGTCGAGGGCGAACGCCACGTGGCGGACCTCAGCATTCGGGTCGCCGCACACGAGCCCGACGGCATCCCAGCTCTCTGCCAGGTGCGGCGGGTAGGCCTGGTCGAAGACGGCGCGCACATCGCCGACGGTCATCCTGCTCACGGGGGTTCCTTTACATCCCTATTCTTGGTCAACACTCGTCACCAGCACCGCGCGGCGACAAGCGCACCGGCGCGGCGTTGCTAGTGGAGAGCCTCAATCGTACTGCCCCGGGCGGGGCGGGGCGTCGACGATGTGACGCAGGGCCGCCACGAGGCCCTCGCGGGCGTCCGCACCGCGGGCGGCGAGCCGCCAGTACTGCTCCCCCAGCCCGGGGAAGGTGTCGCAGCGCCGCACCGCCACCCCGCGGGCGCGCAGGCGTTCCCGCACGGCGCGGCACACCTCCGGCGGCCAGGGCAGCCGCACGAGCACATAGGGGGCGGCGCTGGGGCAGGCGGCTGTGATGCCGAAGGGGGCGAGGGCGGCAAGGAGGGCAGCTTTTTCTTCCGCCGCCTGCTGCGCAATGGTGGCGTAGTGCTCGTCTGCGACCTGCGCGGCCCACTCGACCGCGGCGAGCTGCAGACTGCTCAGCGGCCAGTGGGGGCGGCGGGCGGCGAGTGCCGCCAAGAGGTCCGGGTGGCCGACGGCGACCCCGCAGCGCAGCCCCGCCAGCGCGAAGGTTTTCGTCAGGCTGCGCAGCACCAGCACGCGCTCGCGCGCGGCCGCGAGCGGCAGGGCGCTGCTCACCCCCGGGGAGACGTCCGCGAAGGCCTCGTCGACGATGAGCAGGCCGGGGCCTGCCAGGCGGGCGAGGAGTTCGGGGTCGAAGGCACGCCCGGTGGGGTTGGTGGGGTTACCGATGATGAGCCCGTCGCCGGCGCGCGGCGGCGCGGCCGCGAGTGCCCCTTCCAGGGCGGCACCATCCCAGGGGGCGGGCAGCACAATGCGGCGCGTGGGCACCCCCTGCGCGCGCAGCGCGTCCTCAGGTTCGCTGAACCCGGGGTGCACCACCAGCCCGCGCCGGAGCAACGCCGGCAGCAGGGCGAAGCCCTCACTCGCCCCGCTCAGCAGCAGCGTGCGCTCCGCGGGCACCCCGAGGCGCGCCGCGATGGCGGCGGTGGCGGCGGCCAGGCGGTGCCGGTCCGGATAGGCGCCCAGCCGTGGCAGTTCGGCGGCCAGCGCCTCCTCGAGGGCGGCGGGGGGCCGTGTGCTGCGCACGTTGACGGCGAAGTCGATGGTCGCACCACGGGCATCATCGTCGCCGTGGTGTGCGCGCCCGGCGCCGGCGGGGGCTGTGGGCTGGGAGGATGCGGCACCGTCTGCTGCGGGTGGGGGCTGGTTCACAGGTGGCAGTCTAGGGCAGTGACATACTGGTGGGCATGCAGGCGGTGCTCATTGATGTGGATGGCACCCTGGTGGATTCCTTCCCCGGGGTCACCGAGTCGTACCTTCACGCCCTCAAAGCCACGGGCGGCACCCACCCGGAGGGAGTGCCGCTGCGGCGGATTCTGGGCCCGCCGATGGTGGACTCGCTCACCGCGGCGGGGGCCAGCGATGTGGCGGCCGCACAGCGGGCCTACCTGGAGGCCTATGGGGAATCCGGCTGGTCGAACTACTCCGTCTACCCCGGGGCGCGGGAATTCCTCGCCGCCCAGCGGGCGCGTGGCCGGCTGCTGGCGACGGCGACGAGCAAGGGCGCGCACTTCGCGCGCAAAGTACTGGCCCACGCGGGCCTGTTGGAGTTCTTCGATGTGGTGGCCACCGCCGGCACGCCCGGCGGGCAGCAGTTCCCCACCAAGGCGGACGTGGTGGGCGAGGCGCTGCGCCAGCTGTCCGCCGCGGGCGCCAGCGAGTTCGTCATGCTGGGCGACCGGGTGCACGATAGTAGTGGGGCGCATGCCCACGGCATTCCCACCATCGCCGCCACCTGGGGTTATGGTGACAGCGAGGAGTGGTCGCGGGCAGACGCCCGGGCCGAGGATTTTTCTCACGCAGCAAGGATCATTGATGAGCTTTTCGGATAGTCTCAGCCACGCGCAGGATCCCCGCACGGAGTCCGTCTATGTGGTGTTCGTGTGCACGGGCAATATTTGCCGCTCCCCCATGGCGGACGTGATGTTCGCCGACGCGATCGATGACGCCGGGCTGTCCAGCCAGGTGCGGGTGGCGTCCTGCGGGATGGGTGGCTGGCATGTGGGCCAGGGTGCGGATCGCCGCGCCGTGGAGCAGCTGGCCCGCCTGGGCCACGATGGCACCCGCCACCGGGCAGCCCAGCTCGGCCCGGAGCACGAGGACGCGAACCTGTTTGTGGCGATGGATGCCGGGCACGTGCGTGAGCTGCGGGCCGCCGGGATCACCAAGGAACGTATCCGGCTGCTGCGGAGCTTCGACCCGGCGGCCGCGCCGAAGGCTGAGGTCGCCGACCCCTACTACGGGGGCGAGGAGGGCTTCGTGGAGGTCGGTGAGCAGATTGCCGCGGCCCTGCCGGGGTTGGTGGCGTGGGCACGGGCGGAAGTGGAAGATTCTTCCGACCGCTAAACCCCGATTGTCTTTGTTGAGCGACTCGTGTCAGGAACTTTTAGCATGCGCGCAGCGTGGAGAACATTCCTCAAACCCGGCTGGGTGATCACCGCCGTCGCCGTCATCGGCTTCGCGTATCTCGCGTTCACGGTGCTGGCCCCCTGGCAGCTCGGCAAGAATGCCCGCACCGCGGAACGCAACCACAACATCGAGGCCGCCTTTGAGCGCGCCCCCATCGACGCGGCCGAGGCGTTCGGCCCCTCAGGGGGCCTGCGGGTGGATGAGTGGACGCGGGTGACACTCCACGGCCACTATGTCGACGACGCGCAAGTGTTGGTGCGCATGCGCCCCCTCGACGGCCAGCAGGCCTACCAATCGCTGGTGCCTTTCGTCACCGATGGGGGGCTGGTGCTCATGCTCAACCGCGGGTTTGTGCCCGCCACCCCGAACGTCGCCCCGCAGCTTCCTGCCCCGCCGTCCGGGGAGGTGACGGTGACGGGTTTTGCCCGCCACACGGAGGGCCGGCCCACGACCCCTGCGGTGGAGCGCGATGGCTTCCAGCAGGTGGCGGGGATTTCCACGCACGAGGTGGCGGAGCTTCTCGACCAGCCGCTGGGCACGGACTATGTGCAGCTGGCGGCGGATCAGCCGGGTGGGCTCACCGCCATCCCCCTACCCCAGTTGGAGCCGGGCCCCTACCTGTCCTATGGCATTCAGTGGATTGCGTTCGGCATCATGGCCCCGCTGGCGCTGGTGTATTTCGTGCGCGCGGAGCTCAAGGAACGCCGGGAGGATGCCGCAGGCACCGACTCCGACTCGGACACTGCTGCTGATTCCTCCCCGGAGGCGCAGCTCCCCGCCGCCCCCGAGGACACCCCTGCGCACTCGCCCAGCGCGGACGATCTCCCGGCCGCAGCACCCCAGCCGCAACAGCGCCGTGCCCGGCGCGCCCGCTACGGCAACCGCCCGGACCACTACAAGGGCCTGGCGGAGGAGGAACGCTTCTAGCCCGAGGCCCTCCCCCACACGCTGGCAGCGATGGAGGCCGAGCGTTGCCATGGGGTGTGGTCTGCTCGCCCGGACTCCTCTCGCCTGTGCTGCGTTTCCTCCGCTCGCAGGTACCGCCGTATGTGTCGGCACCTGCCCCATATCCGAACGATGGAAGGACCCTCATGAAGTTTCTCACCCGTACTGCTGCCGCGCTGCTCGCCGCCACCATGGCTCTGCCCACGTCTGTCAGCGCCGCAGCGCCTTCCGACTCGTGGTCCGATATGTCGCCCGAGGAGGCCCTTGCCCAAGAGCAGGCACTCCTCGACTTCTATCGGAGGGATCTGCCGACGAGGCCCTGTTCTTCCATCGCGGACGTGGTGCAGCCCAATAGTTCTCCCTACGCGCCTGGTTCGATCACTCGCGAGGAATTCCGGGCGTTGGGGAACGCAGGCTTCGCCGCGCAGATGACGACTCCCGCGGCGAGGAAGTTCACTGCCGCGCAGAAACAGCGGGCGCGGGGAATCTTCGACGCGACGATGGCGCTCTGGGACAACAAGCTCACCGAGTGCGGGGGTTCAAGGACTCCTTGACGCCTGGCGGCACGACCCCGCCGGCGGGCCTGCGGCAGGCGGGAAGCTTCGGCGGCTCGTCGCTGTCCTCCTAAAGGACCCCATCTCAGCCCCAGCCACCCCTGGTGGCTGGGGTGTCTTTGTGCCACGCCCACACGCGCCGCCGCGTCTCACGAGTAGTCATGGGGTCCTGCGGAGGTGCGTGCGGGGTCTAGCGGTGGCGGCGCTTCCTGCGGCTGCGCAGCAGGTGGCAGGCGAGGAGGTCGCCGATGGCGTCGGCGGCGGCAAGAAGCTCCGTGCGGCGCGCAAGCCGCACGGCCTGGGGGATGGTGTCGGTGGTGGGGGCGGGCCCGTAGCCGAGTTCGGGGCGGTGCTCCACCCCGTGGGGGTAGATGGTGGTGCCGCCGAGACGGACTCCGAGGGCGCCGGCGGCGGTGGCTTCAACGGGGCCTGCGTTGGGAGAGGGGTGGGCGCTGGCCTGTTCCCGCCAGGCTTGTCTGGCGACCGCGTGGTTCTCCCCGGCGAGCAGGACGTGGTACATCGCCGTCAGCCGGGCGGGGATCCAGGCCAGCACGTCGTCGAGGCGGGCGGCGGCGGTACCAAAGCGGCTGTAGCGTTCGTTGCGGTAGCCGACCATCGCATCGAGGGTGTTGACACAGCGGTGGAGGACGACTCCCGGCGCGCCGGCGAGTGCCGCCCAGACGATGGGGGCGATGGTGGCGTCGCTGGTGTTTTCTGCGAGTGATTCGACGGTGGCGCGGGCCATGCCGGCGGCGTCGAGGTGCTCAGGGTCCCGGGAGCACAGCCACGGCACCCAGCCGCGGGCGGCGTCTTCGTCGCCGGCGGCGAGGGCGGCGTGCATGTGGGTGCCGGTGCGCTCCAGGGTGGCGGCCCCGAGGGCTGCCCAGAGGCTGGCTGCGAGGACGACGGGGCGCGGCAACACCTTGGCAAGCCACGCTGTGGCGACAACGGGCGGGATGCAGGTGGCGGCGACGTAGACGGCGCCGGCTGTGGTGGTGGGCCGGTAGGTGTGGCGTTCCACCCAGGTGGCGTAGCGGCCGAATAGGGCGACGGGGTGGTGGTGGGTGGGGTCCGGCAGGATCCGGTCGGCGGCCACCCCGACCGCGATGCCCACTGCCCGCCCAAGGTAGGTTGTCATGCCGCTTAGCTTAAACGCTTGCCCGCGCCCGGTCTCCGCCCACGCCCCGCGCCGGGAAGAGCCCCGGCGGCCCCTACGGGGTGGGGCTGTGGGTGTCCTCGGTGGCGGCGTCGGCAGCGCTGCGCAGGAAGCTGGTGACCTGCTCCTTGCTAGCGCCGGCTGCAGCTCCCCGGTCGGCGGGCGTGCCGCCGGTGGCGACCTTGTGGCCGTAGAGGGTGATGGTGGCGTGTTGGGGGAGCCCGCCGAAGCTGAAGGGGTAGCCGATGCCGTAGCCGGCGTGCTCGTAGAGCTTGGTGAACACCTCGCAGGTGGCGGCGTGCGCGAGGCGCCGGCAGGCGCGGGGCGCATCCCACACGGCATCCCCCTCCCCCGCGGTGAGCAGCAGCGGCGCCTGGAGGGCGTGGATGTCGATGGTGGCGGCGGCGAGTGCGTCCTCGGTGGCGTGCTCGCGGGCGCGGCTGTAGAAGCTGCCGATCTCCCAGGGTTTGCCGGTGAGGGTGGGTTGGAGGAACGCCTGCCAGCCCACGCCGAAGCTACTGTCGGCGGCGAGCGCCTCCCGGTCGCTGAAGGTGGGTTCCGGGCGGCGGGGGTGCGGGGTGAGGGTGACGATGTCGCTGGGGGAATGCGCGACGACGGCGTAGAGGTCCTGCGGCGCGGTGCGGCTGATCTCCCCGGCGAGCAGCAGTGCGAGCTCCGCGCCGCGCCCCATGCCGACGAGGGCGATGGGCCCGCAGGCGGCGATGAGGTCGCGGACCTGGGCCAGGCAGTCGGCGACGGCGATCTGCTCCCCCGCGCCGAGCGCCCAACCGGCGGTGAGCACGCGGAAGCCTTCGCCTGCGAGTTCCGCTGCGGCGGCGTCGAGGTCCGCGCCCTCGGGGTGGGGTTGGCCCACCGCGTCCCCGAGGAGCAGCACCACGGGGTGCCCGGCACCCCGGGTGGGCTGGTAGCCGCCGAAGCCCGCGACCGCGAAAGGTGCGATGGTGCGGGAGAAGATCCGCTGCACCGTCGTCATCGCCCCCGGCTGCCCCTTGGTGCGGGCCGTCACCGTGAGCGTGATCCCTTTCGCCCCGTGGAGGCAGAACCCCACCCCGGGGCCGCTCATGACCCACACCGGCCCGAGGCTGTGCGCCGGGTGCCAGGCGGCGGTGCGCGGCAGGCTGGTGGCGGTGTCGACGTGGCCTGTGGCGTCGGCCTGGAAGCGCTGGGTGGTTTCGAAGACGTGGCCGGCGTGATCGGTGGCCTGGTAGGCCAGGTGCACGATGGCGCCGGGGTCGACGTCGCCGACCTGGATGGGCAGCGGCGCGTTGATGGCGGTGATCGGCTGGACCTCGAGGTGCATGTGCGCCGATTGTAGTCCGGACCCCCGCACGTGCGCGCCGAAAACCCACACACCCCCACACCGCGACCTGGCACAACAGGTTCGCCACGGTGGCATATCCCACCCAATCGGGCAGGAGCGGACACGCTCGGCACCATCCCCGCTGGGCCGCGGACAGCCGTCCACTCCCCCACGCGCGCAGCGCCGCCGGCCACCGGGCACACCACAGGCCCACATCCGCCCCACACACGCACCCGCTGGGCCGCCGGCGCCGCACCGCGCGTGCGTCACATCTGCTACCGGGGTGTGTGGCGGTGGACGTGTGTTGGTTAATCTATCTACATCGGGTACCCCACGGGGCACCCAGGGGACGCCCACAGGTTGTGCCACCCTCGCCGATCGCGCGCGACTCACGCCGCACCCGCGCGCGGGACACACCCGGGCTGCCCGACCTTCGTTTGTTGTGTTTTTCTCGCGGCTTGGACGTGATTGACGTGTTGTTTTCCTCCCCCGCCCGCACCTCGACCACCCGCCGGACAACCCCCGGCCTGTGGCGGGGTGGAGTGTTGCTGGCGCTCATGCTTCCCGCGCCCACCCTGGCGGCGTGTGGGGGCGAGGATACGGCCGCGGGCCCTTCCACACGGACGACGGTGCTGGCGCCGATGACGAGCATCAGCGCAGAAGACCTGCACGCCACAGGCACCCCGCAGGTGGTGGGCCCCAACCAGGACATCCCCCTCAACCCCGGGGCGCGGGCGATGGAGTGCCAGCATTTTGAGCTCACCGAGCAGGGCCAGCAGAAGAAGGTCGACCAGGGGGTGGTGCACCTCGCCGCCGTGGAGGACACCCACAAGGGCCCGCAGGTGACGTTCTACTTGAACGATTTCCTGCCCGCAGATTTCACGGCGACCGTCGTCCAGCTGGATGGCACGAAGAGCCTCGACGAGGCCACGGCACCTGCAGTGCGCCGACTGGTGGTGCGGGAGGCGCAGCTGCAGGAGAACTACCTGAAAATTGAGGGGCAGGACCGCACCTTCATCGGCGATTTCTACACCCTCTCCCCCGACGAAGGGCAGGCCACGGTGGTGATCCCGGCGCAGGATGCGACGACGTTCCGTTTCGACGAGCAGACAGTGGCGGGCCTGGTCGCCGGGGACCGCATCAGCCGCTGCCACCTCCCCGCCACCCCCGGCGAGCCGGCACCGCAGGAGCCCACCCCGGAGGAACCGCCCGCGGACGAGCCGCCAGCGGCGGACGCCGCGGAGAACGTGGAGCCGCCGGCAGAAACCCCCGAACCACCCGCCGAGGAAGCGGCGCCGGAGGAGTAACTGCTCCGCGACCGGCCACGCAGCACCTCACCCAAAAGACACGACGACGCCCGCCACGGATGACCGAATCCGTGGCGGGCGTCTGTGCGCGCATCGTGCGCGACACCGGGGGCTGGGGACTAGCCCGCAAGCCTCTCGTCGTCGTAGAGCCCCGAGGTCTCCTGCTGCGAGTACGGGTCGTTGAACCTGTTGACTCGGTAGAAGAGGTCCTCGGTGTTGCGGCGCGCGGTGCGCCGGTTGCCCTCAGCGATCTCGATGACATTGTCGGTGCGCTGAGTATTCGTATTCATTGCATTGATGGCGTTCATGGTCTCGAACATAACTAGCCTCCCTGGAGGAATCCTGAAAAATCTCGGACGGTCAACCCAGAGCTTCGTGACACCACGGTGAGGGTTTACCTTTCGACCCAGAGTAAGCAATGTTGAACCCCTATATCCACTGCTAGGCAGCAATACGTCACACCATAAGCATGGCGCACACCACGCGTCGAGGGGCGGAAAAATCGCCTCAGAGCTGCACCTTTTCGGCCTCACCTGACCACGAAACCCACCCCCAGGGACACCTCCCCATAGTGGTAAACATCATAGTTTTCAACCATCAGAAACGCATGTGGGGACCCCTAAAAAGGTCCGACAACCTGCACCTATCGAGCGATAGGCCACGTCCCACTGGGCACAGGAGTCACAGTAGATGTCACGTCAACGCCGACCCGCAGCCAACAAGAACCCACCCGAACAGGCCGCCAGAACGGTAGACATGTCATTCACTACAAGACATAATCTGCAGAACCCGCAGTGAATGCCATACATTTTGGTGAATAATTATCATTGCCCTAGGCTTAAGCGCCCATTTCGGCGTCCGCGCCCCCGCGTGAAAAAAAATGGGCCTCCCCCACGAAACGACCTGCCCTGTGAGGCGCCAGCAGCCCAACCCCTTCCCCAGAGCCAAGACCGCACAGACCCACCGATCGGGGCCGGCTCCGCAACTCTTGCAAGGGGCCGCGATCTACTCCTTTGAGCCCTGCGCATACGAAGCACGATTACGCAGCACTCGTTCGACAGACGGGAGGGCCCATTCGCCCCTGGGCACTTCCCGCCCCCTCGACAGGGACCGCCGCGTTGAGTGTGTACAGCGAAAGGCTCACGTCACAGAGGCTCCGGCTGACCCCACCCACTTCCCGGCGACGACGTTCCCGTCCACGCGCACCCCTCATCGCCGGCGCCAACCAACATCTGCGCCACATCGAGCGCACGAGCGCCCCAGCAGCTTGCACAGATGTGGATCCACCCCGAGGGAAGTCTTGGCGGTCGCGCCGCCCGCCGCGCCCCTGGGGTGCATGCACAAGCGACCCACATCGACGCCGCGCGAGAAACTACTCCGGCAGGTAGAGCTACTGGCCGCAGCGACAGTGTGGGAATCGACCGCTTCGCCAGTTGCCTCATCTCGCGACCCACCAGCCGGGTGGCGGGGCATGAAAGTGACCATGGCGCCCCCTTCGCTGTGGAGGCACATCCAATTCCAGACCCGACCTAGAATCGCACCACTTTTCCCTGGCCACCAGGACTTAACTCGGTCAGTTGTTCGATGGAAGCAGCCTGACGATCCGGCAGCATCGGATATAAAGACCACCTGTATACGCCATGACCCAGGAGGACTCCCCCGAGTGCCTCCTCACCAACGAAGAAAGCCTTCACCATGGACCTTCTCACGACACTGTACGTCGCAGGCCTCATCAGCCTGCTCGTCTACCCGCCCCTCGGCCTCGTCCTGATCCTCGTATCCGCCATCGCATCGACTATCGACACGGCACGCATCTTCAAAGAATGGCTGAAGTGGCGCTGACCCCTGTCAAGCACCATGTCATTCTTCATGATCAGCGCCACCAAAAATGCGAGCTCCAACCCCACGAGTCACACACCATCGCAGCACACAACTGCCCAGACGACCGCGCTAACCGTCCACGGCAACCACCCCGCTATCATCCTCCACGCCAAAGCACTGATGAAGCTGCAGCTACCCCACCTCTAGCCCTCAGTAAAAAGCCGAGTACTCTCGCGGGCATGGCAAAAGCCACTTGCGCCGGGTGGGGCAAGTGGCTTCGACGTGGTGCGCCCTGACGGGTTCGAACCGCCGACCTGCTGGGTGTAAACCAGCTGCTCTTCCAGCTGAGCTAAAGGCGCGCTGTGCGGCCGCGGCACGCGGCCGGGCAACGGGGTATTACTGTAGCACGCCGACCCCGGGGTCGGGTGAGGGCCAGCACTACCGGCTGTGGCCTGGGTGTTTAGCGCCCGCCGCCCTTGACGAGGCAGGAGCCCTGCCAGTCGCCGAGGCGCTCCGCGGAGGTCTGCACCATACCGGCGGTCTGGGCGGATTCCTGGATGACGCCCGGGTCGATCGCGCCGGCTTTCCCGGCACCGGGGGTGAGCAGCCAGACGCGGCCGCCGTCGCTCAGGGAACGCAGGGAGTCGACCATGCCGTCGACGGGGTCGCCGTCGTCCTTGCGCCACCACAGCAGCACGACGTCAACCATCTCGTCGGTGTCTTCGTCGAGGAGTTCCTCGCCGATGGCGTCTTCGATCGCTTCACTGATGGCGCTGTCGCAATCATCGTCCCAGCCGACTTCCTGGACCACGTCGTCGGACGAGATGCCGAGCAGTCGGACGTAGTCGTGGGTTCCGGTCATGCTTTCGCTCGAAGCGTCAGCCACAGTGGTTGTTCCTCCTCATGAACGCCCCGCGCAGCAGCGCCCCCATTTTTCTCTTCTGGGGCACTGGTTGGGCGTGGCGGAAGTGGTTGTTTGTTTCTTGCTGTTTCGCAGCTGTCTCGCATGCAGCGAGACCGAATGTTTCTTACCTTACCTTTCTTCGCCTGCTTTCTCTAAGAACCCACCTGCGCAAAGTGCGCGCCACCCCACCGAACCCGCCACGCACTCACCCCATCGGGCCTGCGGCACGCGCCCTGCCGCCGCCGGCACGCGCTGCCGGGCGGGCGGCCATGCGCGTGGGTGATGCGGGCGCTGTGAAGACTGCGGGGTGAGCGTTTCCCGGGGCGCCTGGTACCCCCGCGGGCGGCGGCCGGTGAGGCCTGTACGCTGCGGTATCGCCCGGCGGCTATACGGTTTCCCCTCACCCCCATTATTGTGGGAGGAGACGTGGCACGTGCAGTGCACGACACATGACGGAAGTGGTCTTCTTTCAAGGAAGCTTTTCGCTTCTCCTCCCCCACCCGCCGTCGTGTTCCCGCAGCCATCGCCACCCGCAGGGTCTCCTTGCGGGGTGAGGCTTGCGGGTTTTGTACTGTATGTCCCCCTTTCACCCCCTTGTCCACACAGGGCGGAAACCGCACCCGGCCCTCGGCGCGCACAGTGTTGTTGCGTGCCGTGCTGAGTGGTTTCCCGTGCGTGATGGCACCCGGCGGGCATCTGCGGCCACTGTTGTGGTGCGCATAATGCTGCTGGGTGTGGTTGCGCTGTGAGGGTTCGGGCCTCATCGTTGCAGGTGACGGCGCTCGTCTGCGGCACCGAAGGTGCTTGTGCAGCGTGCGCGGGTCTTCTGCGACTGGTGGCGCCTGGGAGTTGTACAACCACACACGAAAAACCCACCCGGTCGTGGATCGCTGCCTGCAGCGCGCCCGCCGCCCCAGGGTGTCCTCCTGCGTGTCTTTTCTTACGCGTCCTTGTGTGGTCCGCTGTGTCGTGGCGGCGCCGGTATCGGTGCGCCCCACCCACACGATGGGCCACGCGGCACAGCGTCAATGCATGCGGGTGGGAGTCTTGGGGTGTGGCGGCGGTGTTCACGCCCCGGCTTTGTAAGGAGGATCTGCCCCATGGCTGACAATCAGCCCCGGTACGACACGGACGGCACGAACTTTGCGCTCATGCGCGATGGCGTGGCGTCCTACCTGAACGATTCCGATCCGGAAGAGACCCGCGAGTGGCTGGAGTCTCTCGATGGCCTGCTGGATCGTTCTGATTTGGATCGTGCCCGCTTCCTGATGCTCCGGCTGCTGGAGCGCGCGACCGCGAAGCGGGTGCCGCTGCCGCCGTTGACGTCGACGGACTACGTCAACACCATTCCGACGTCGATGGAGCCGGAGTTCCCCGGCGACGAGGAGATGGAGAAGCGCTACCGGAAGTGGATTCGCTGGAACGCGGCCATCATGGTGCACCGCGCCCAGCGCCCCGGAATTGGTGTAGGCGGCCACATTTCCACCTACGCCTCCTCGGCCCCGCTGTACGAGGTGGGCATGAACCACTTCTTCCGCGGCAAGGACCACCCGGGCGGCGGCGACCAGATCTTCTTCCAGGGTCACGCCTCCCCCGGCATGTACGCGCGCGCCTTCCTCGAGGGGCGTCTGACGGAGGACGACCTCGACGGTTTCCGCCAGGAAGTGTCCCGGGAGCAGGGCGGCATGCCGTCCTACCCGCACCCGAAGTGCATGCCCGATTTCTGGGAGTTCCCCACCGTGTCCATGGGCTTGGGCCCGATGGATGCGATCTACCAGGCGCGGTTCAACCGCTACCTGCACAACCGGGGCATTAAGGACACCTCCGATCAGCACGTGTGGGCGTTCCTCGGCGACGGCGAGATGGACGAGCCGGAGTCCCGCGGCCTCATCCAGCAGGCGGCGGTGAACAACCTCGACAACTTGACCTTCGTGGTGAACTGCAACCTGCAGCGCCTCGACGGCCCGGTGCGTGGTAACACGAAGATCATCCAGGAGCTGGAGTCCTTCTTCCGCGGTGCCGGCTGGTCCGTCATCAAGGTCGTGTGGGGCCGCGAGTGGGATGAGCTCTTCGCGAAGGATAAGGAGGGCGCGCTCGTCGACCTGATGAACAAGACCTCCGACGGTGACTTCCAGACCTTCAAGGCCAACGACGGCGCCTACGTGCGCGAGCACTTCTTCAACCGGGATCCCCGCACCGCGAAGCTGGTGGAGGACATGACCGATGAGGAGATTTGGCGTCTGCCGCGCGGCGGCCACGACTACCGCAAGATCTACGCCGCGTTCAAGCGCGCCCTGGAGACGAAGGACCGCCCGACGGTCATCCTGGCGCACACCATTAAGGGCTACGGCCTGGGCCACAACTTCGAGGGTCGCAACGCCACCCACCAGATGAAGAAGCTGACCCTGGAGGACCTGAAGCAGTTCCGCGACAAGCAGGACATCCCGATCTCTGACGAGGTGCTGGAGAAGGATCCCTACCTGCCGCCGTACTACAACCCGGGCCCGGATTCCCCGGAGATCCAGTACATGCTGGCCCGCCGGAAGGAGCTGGGCGGCTACCTGCCGGAGCGCCGCAGCACCTACGCCCCGCTGGCGGTGCCCAGCATGGATGATCTGAAGATCCTGCGGAAGGGTTCCGGCAAGCAGGAGGTGGCGACCACCATGGCGGTGGTGCGTACCTTCAAGGAGCTCATGCGCGACAAGGAGCTGGGTAAGCGTTTCGTGCCGATCATCCCCGATGAGGCGCGCACCTTCGGCATGGACTCCTGGTTCCCGACGCTGAAGATCTACAACCCGCACGGCCAGAACTACATCCCGGTCGACCACGACCTCATGCTCAGCTACCGGGAGGCCACCGACGGGCAGATCCTCCACGAGGGCATCAACGAGGCGGGCTCCATGGCGGAGTTCATTGCCGCCGGCACCTCCTACGCCACCCACGGGGAGGCGATGGTCCCGCTGTACATCTTCTACTCGATGTTCGGTTTCCAGCGCACCGCCGACTCCATTTGGGCGGCCGCTGACCAGATGGCGCGCGGCTTCCTGCTGGGCGCGACTGCGGGCCGCACCACCCTGACCGGTGAGGGCCTGCAGCACATGGACGGCCACTCCCCCATCATTGCCGCCACCAACCCGGGTGTTGTTTCCTACGATCCGGCGTTCGCCTACGAGGTCGCCCACCTGGTGCGGGAGGGCATTGACCGGATGTACGGTGAGGGCCGCGGCGAGGACGTCATCTACTACCTGACGATCTACAACGAGCCGACCCCACAGCCCGCGGAGCCGGAGAACCTCGACGTCGAGGGCCTGCACAAGGGCATCTACCTGTACCGCCCGGCCGAGGCCGGCGACCGGGTCGTCAACCTGCTGGCCAGCGGCATTGGCATGCAGGCCGCCCTCGGCGCCGCAGACCTGCTCGCGGAGCAGTACGGCGTGCAGTCCAATATTTTCTCCGTCACCTCCTGGTCGGAGCTCGCCCGCGACGGCCACGCCAAGGACAAGGAGCAGCTGCGCAACCCGGCCGCGACGATCGACGCCCCGTTCGTCGCCACCCAGCTCGCCGGCGTGGAAGGCCCCTTCATTGCGGTCAGTGACTTCGCCACCGACCTGCCGGAGATGATCCGCAAGTGGGTGCCGGGCGACTACACCACCCTCGGCGCCGACGGCTTCGGGTTCTCCGATACCCGCCCCGCCGCCCGCCGTTTCTTCAACAACGACGCCGAATCCGTCGCCGTTGCCGCCCTCGCAGGCCTGGCCCGCGAAGGCAAGATCGGCATCGAGGCCGTGCAGAAGGCCGCCGAAGAGTTCAACCTCTCCGACCCGACGCAGGCGTAGACGCCACCAGGCCCACCCCGGGACCACCCCGGGGGAAGTGGCTCACGCAGCCCGCCCGCCCCACCACGCCGCCGCGTGGTCCGGGGCCGGCGGGCTGCCGCGCGTTGTGGGGCCCGGAGGCCACAGGAGGGGGAAGGCACCCGGGCGCACGCCGGCGGGTACCAGGTGGGGACGTCGGCGCGTGCGTGACGCCCCGCGGCCCCACACCAGCCGCCCGCACAGGCCGCTCCAACCGGGGCGACATGCCTCACGCTCATGGGACGAGCACTGCGACGCTCCCAGGAAGCTGGAGAACATCTCCCAGGGATCCCCAGGTCACTGCGGGGTGATTTTTCACCCAGGCACGCCACACTAGACACCACGCACCCGACCCATGAAAGGCTCTGTGTCCCCACCGCGTGGTCGGGCCCGAGTCGACGACAGTCGATGCTTCGTGTCTGTTTCTCTTCCACTCCCCTTTCCCCCTTGTCCAGTGAAAGCGACGTGTTGCCATCATGACCACCCCGACCGACACCACAGCCACCCCCGCAGGCACCGCAGGTGCCACCCGGGCTGCCGCCCGGGCCGCGCACCCCGCCGGCCGTGCACGGGCCGCCCGGACCCGCATCCGCCGGACCGCGCTGTCGCTCGCCGCACTGGGCGCTGCGGGTAGTGTGCTGGCCGGCTGCCAGGCCGCAGAGGTGCCCGTCGCATCCAGCGACGCGGCGTCGAGCTACACGGCCACCCCGGCGGGCAGCAGCAGCGACTACGCGGAGCTCATCCCCACCGCCGGCACCATGCCCCTGGAGGCGGCCACCTTCCCGCAGGCGGACAGCACCCCGGAGGAGATCCCCGCCAGCACCACCGCGGTCACCATCGACCATGGTGGTTCGTTCGCCCTGCAGGGCGACTACCCGGCGGGCGTGCAGGTCACGACCACGGAGCCCGTGGTGCTGGTGCTGCGGGACGCCCACCTGGGCAGCGCGGACGCGGAGACCGCAGCCCTGCGGGTCGACTCCACGGTGCGCCTCGTGCTGGAGGGCACCAGCAGCATCACCGCCGGCACCCCGGGCACCACCAGCACCGCTCCGGCGGCACCCGCCGTCGAGGCGGCCGGCGACCTGGCGATCAGTGGCACAGGCGCGTTGAGTGTGACGTCGGCGGGCGACGGTGTGGCGGCGGCCGGGCAGCTCTTCATCACCGATGGTGTGCTCACGGTGACTGCCGGCGGCGATGGCCTACGGGGCGCCCACAGCGTGCTGCTGGCCGGCGGGGAGCAGACCGTGACCGCCCAGGGCACCGGTGTGTCCGCCACCGCAGAGGATGCTGGCCTCGTGGGCATCACCGGTGGGAAGCTCAGCGTCGACGCGCAACTGGATGCGATCTCCGCCCGCGACATCGTGGTGGCCGGCGGTACCACGGACCTGCGGGCCGGCGGCGGTGCCGCCACCACGGCACACACTGAGGACACTGCGGCGGGCGACGTGGCAGGTGCTCCCGGGGGTGGCATGCCCGACCGCCCGGGGATGGGTGAGCCGCCCGCCGGCGCGCCCACCGACATGCCAGCACCGCCCACAGGCGATGGCGCTGGTGGCCCGGGTGCGGGGGACGGCTCCCGGCCGGTGCCGCCGCCCGGCGGCTTCGGCAGCCTCGGCGGGCCCGCCGGTGGCCCCGGTGGAGAATCCTCCGGTACGAGTGCCACGGCCTCTGAGGAAAGCGATGACGGCTCCCCGAAGCCGCGGGGCCTTCATGCCTCCCGCTACGTCATCATCGACCTCGACGCCGACATCGATGTCACGACCAGCACCACCCGCCAGCCCGCGAACACGCCGGCTTCGCTGGCGGTGGATGCCGCCGACGACGCCATCAACGGTGGGTTCGGCGTGCGCATGGATTCCGGTGCGGTGCGCCTGGCCGCGGGCGACGATGGTGTGCACGGCGAGCGTTTCCTGCTGCTCACCGGCGGTGATCTGACGGTGGAGCATTCCACCGAGGGCCTGGAGGCCAACCAGATCATCGCCACCGGCGGCACGTCGTCGGTGACGGCGAGCGACGACGGCTGGAACGCGCAGACCGCCGACACCGACCCCCTGGAGGTCACCATGACCATCGCGGGCGGTACGCACACCGTCAACGCCCAGGGCGATGGTGTGGATGCCAACGGCTCGATCGTCATGCGGGGCGGCACCCTGCTGGTGCAGGGCCCGACCGGTGGCGGCGATGGTGCCCTCGACTTCGACGACACCTTCACCCTCGACGGGGGCACGTTGGTGGCGGTCGGGTCGACGGGCATGGTGCAAAACCCCGACGCCGGCTCCCAGAGCTGGATCAGTGTGCCGCTCGCCGGCGCGAAGGGCTCGACGGTGCAGGTGCGCGACAGCAACGGTGAGGTCCTCGCGGAGCTCACCGCGGCCAAGGAGTTCGGTGCCGTGCAGGCCAGCGCCCCGGGCATGACGGCGGATAAGGAGTACACCGTCACCGTCACCACCGACGGCACCTCTGAGTCCGCCACCGCCACCGCGGGCAGCGCGCAAGTCGGCCGCTAAAGGCAACCGCCCCGTCGTCCCGCCCCGCACGCCGGTCACATGGTGCGGCGTGGGATGGCGGCCGCGCACCACTGGCGACTGGACGCCCATGCGTCGGTGGGAGGATTCAGCCGCGCCGGCAGCGCGCCCCCTCCGACGCCCCGGACCCGCCGAGGCCCCCGCGTGCTCCTACTGGCTGGTCAGCGCCGGAAGCGTGCGGGCCACGAGGCGACCCAGTTCCCTGTTGACGAGCTCCGGGGCCTCCAGGATCACCATGTGCCCCACCCCGCGCAGCACGTGGCGGGTGGCCCGCGTCCACGTCCGGCAGATGAGGTCCGTCTGCCCCAGTGGGGTGAAGTGGTCTTTGTCGCCCACGACGCAGGCGCCGTCGAGCCGCCGCAGGAGTTTGCCCGCGGCGGTTTCCTCATGTTCCTGCAGATCATCGAAGAAACCGACGATGGTCTCCAAGGGGGTGTCGTGGATCATGGAGGCGTGGAACTCGATGATGTCGTAGGGAGTGCTGTCCCGGTAGAACACTGTCGCCGCCAGGGTGGGTGCCAAGAGCTCGGCGACCTGGGTGCGGAACTCGCGGGCGAGCTCCGGGGCGATCTCCATCTGGTCGTGGACGAGGTTCGCCACGGGGCTGGCGAGCACCTGCGGCAGCCCCTGGGAGGCCAAGGATTCGATCGCGGTCGACAGCAGCAGTACGCCCGCCACGCGGTCCTGCACGCTGCTGTCTGCCCGCCGCAGCAGGTTGAGCACCGTCATCCCGCCGAGGGAATGCCCGACGAGGATGAGGCGCCCTCGCGGCGCGTGCATCGCGATGGTGGCGAGCACGTCGTCAGCGGTGCCCTCCACCGTGCACAGCGAGGGGGCGACTTTCCCGGTGCGCCCGTGGCCGCGGACGTCGACAAGCAGGCTGGTGACTTCGGGAAAGACGGTCTGCAGGTAGTCGACCTGGAGGAAGAAGGAGTCGGAGGCGAGGGTAAATCCGTGGACGAACACCACCGTGGTGTGGTTGTCGTCCGTCACCCGGGGACCGACCCGGTAGTAGGCGACCTCGACGGGGGTGCACTCCGACGCCGCCGCGGCGGCGGACACCGGGGCCGCCTCGTCGTCGTGCTCGTGGCGGGCGGCCGCATCCCCCACCGGCTGCGTATACGCCGGACGTTCCGTGTCCCCACAACCAGGGCGCAGGAGCTCTTCTGCCGGGCGGGTTTGCTGCCGCACCGGCGGGGTGACGAGGGTGTCCGAGTGGTGCTGGTGGGTGCGGCACCCGCAGGTCACCACCACACCCTGTTCGTCCACGTGGTGCAGGCCGGGGCGCGAGGTGGGTGCGTCGATGGCGGCACGTTCCAGGGCGCGCCGGCGGCGCCCCGCAGGGGTGAGTTGCTGGGCGGCTTTGCGGCCCAGGCGGCTGGCAATTTTTCCCGCGTGCACGACGTCGACAGGCATGCGTAACAATCTACAACTTCGCATCCCACCGCACCCCACCACCGCCCTGCCCACCACCACTCGTGGGCGCGCAGGCATCCAGGGCGGAGGGCGCGGGTGCGCTAGAATCTTGCAGGCGGCGCGCGCGAGAGCGCCTGTCCGCACGACCCCTGCGGCGCACACTCGTGTCCACGCAGGTGATTGTAAGTTTTTGTCCCCGATTCCCCGCAGCCCCACATCACGCTGTGAGCGCGAGTGCGCTCTGGCCAACCCAGCCCGCAGGATGTCGTCATCCTCGGTGTGGGTGGTGTGGCGGGTTTGCCTTGTTGAGGAAGTGTGTACCCCATGGCCGTTGTCTCCCCGCAGCTGACGCTGAACATCCGCGAGATCATCTCCTCCGCCACGGGGCTCACGGTTGATGAGGTGGACCCCACCAAGGCCCTGACGAAGGACCTGGGCATCGACTCGCTGTCGATGGTCGATATTGCCGTGCGCTGCGAGGACGCCTTCGGGGTGCGGATGGACGACGGTGTCATGGCGAACCTGGCCACCGCCGAGGACGTCGCAGAGTTCATCGCCTCCCATGCCACCCGGGGCCTGCCGGAGGCCTAATCCACAGGCTGCACGTCCCTTGAAGGCACCGCGTCCCCACCCTGGGGTAATGCGGTGCCCTTGTCGTGTGTACGGCCACGCCCGCTGAGCAGGTGGCCTTCACACAGGTAGCCACTGCCGCCGAGTGTCCTCGCCACGGATGCGCTGAAGCAGAGCGCTGCCGCTTCCACCCGGTGTTAGGACGCGAAGGCCCGGCGGGCCAGCTCCTCGCCGGTGCGCTCGGCGGCCGAGTGTGCAGGGGCAAGATCGACAGCTTCCCGCCAGCGGGGTGCCGGCAGCACCGCGAGATCCACACCATAGGCAGTACCCAGTTCCCGAAATGCTGCGGACAGTGCTTCGAGTTCCTCGGCGGGGGCGTCGGTGAGTTGCTGGCAGGAGGTGTGCCCCGGGGTGGGGCCACTGCGCCATCCAAGGAACCATCCGCTGGCGGCAAAGATGTCGACGCCGCCGCCCACGGGGGTGGAGGCCGGGGTGGGCAGCAGGTCCGCCACCAGGTTTTCCACCACCGGCCGCAGCCGGGCGGGAATGTCCTGGGCGTGGATCACGGCCAGCTGCGCCGCCTGTGGGGCAGGCGCATCGGGGGCCACAGTCGGGGCAGGTGCCGCGGAGGGCGAGGAGTGTAAGGGACGAGTGCCGTCAAGGGCAGTGTGGGGCGGGGTCATGGGAAAGCACAGCCTTGCAAAGTCAGTCGAGGTGGAAGCGGAAAAGAACAGATGTGGCCATTCCGCAGGTACCACCCGTACACGGGTGTGCATGCCTCCCCACTCCGCCACGGGTCCTCCCCGACAAGGAAGTCCCGGCGCGCTCTCCGTCGTGTGCGGGCGCAAGGGTGACAAGTGGCCGGGTACATCCCCGGCGTCAGGTGGCGCGATCCCTCGAAGAACCACGTGTTCCAAGGGTGGCGTGCACGCACCTGACAAGAAGGTGGTGGGTGTCCTGCGGCCGCGCGCAATCGCCCCTCCCAGGGCGCAGTGCCACGTGGTTTTCCTGCTGCGGACGGGGCCGCGGCGGAGAGGCTGCTGGTGGCTGTGCTGGTGGGGGGCCGGTGCGCACGGTGTGACCAAATCGTCTTCCCCAACGATCTCGTCTGATGTGCGGCACCCCGGGCGCGTCACTGCTGTCCACGGCTCGGGTGCGCCAGCGGGTGCGGCGCGGTGCCCTGCGCGGGCAGGTGCGTGGAGTTCGGTGACGGGCGCATGGGGTGCGGCGTGTCGCCACCATTGTTTGTCACGGAAGTGAGCACAGGCAACTCTCAACCACTACTTTAACGTGGGCCACACGGGCCACTTCCGCCTGCTCAGGGCTAGTTTTGGGCAGCGCGCAGCGCAGCAAACACTGCGTCATTCCACGGGGACCACACAGGTTTCGCCCAGGGACCGAAGTCGCGATCTGTGAGCGCCACCGCCGCCACACGCTCCTCCACATCCACCCAGAGGAAGGTGCCGGCCTGCCCGAAGTGGCCGGCGGTGTGGGGCGGCTGGGCAGCCCCGGTCCAGTGGGGGTTCTTCACGCCTTTGAGTTCGAAGCCCAGCCCCCAGGGGCAGGGGCGGAACGCCCCGTAGCCCGGCACGATGCCGTCGACATCCCCGCCCTGGGGGTGGAGCATCTCCGCCACGGTGCTGGGGTGCAGCAGCTGCGGGTGGAGCACCTCAGCGGCAAAGCGCAGAAGGTCGCCCACCGTGGAGCGCGCCCCATGCCCCGCGGAGCCAGCCAGCGTCGTGGAGGTCATCCCCAGCGGCACGCAGAGCGCCTCATGGAAGTACTCCTCGAAGGGCATGTCCGTGGCGCGGGCGACGGCCTCGGCGAGGATCTCATAGCCCGCGGAGGAGTAGATGCGCCGCTGACCGGGGGCCTTTTCCAGGGCACGGCTGGCGAACCCCACCCCGCCTGTGTGGCTGAGGAGTTGCCGCACGCTCGCCCCCGGGGGCAGCTCCTCGTCGAGCTCCAGAGCTCCCTCTTCGACTGCCACCATGACGGCGTAGGCCACGAGCGGCTTCGTCACCGACGCCAAGGCGAACACCTTATCCGCGGGCCCCGTGGTCACGGTGCGAGGCTCCTCCCCCAGCAGCAGCGCGCCCGTGGCGACCGTCTCCACCGGCCACAGGGCACTCGTCGCCAGCACCTCCTTGAGGACCACATCGCCAGCTCCTGCCGCACCTGCCGTGCGCAGCTCCTCAAGGCGCTGCACAAGGGCCTCCTCGGCGGCCGCATCGGCCGCGGCCACATCGGCAGGGGTGCGGGTGCGGGCGTGGGCGTTGAAGGAGGGGGTGGTATCCGATGCGCTGCTCATAGTTCCCCATTGAAGCAAACACTGGCGCGCACGAGGAGCTGTGCACCCCCGTGCAGCACGAAGCCCCCTGCGGGCAGCTCGCGCGCGACGCAGATGCGTGCGGCGGGAACAGCTGCCAGCAGGGGGCTGGGTGAGAAGAGGCGGGGCGAGTTAGGCGTAGGCGCGGGCCGGCTCGTTGAAGACATCCTCGTCGAGGATCTTCTCCCGGCGGGCAACGATCGCCGGGACGAGCGCCTGGCCGGTGACGTTGACGGCGGTGCGGCCCATGTCCACGATCGGTTCGACGGCGAGCAGCAGGCCCACACCCTCCAGGGGGAGGCCCAGGGTCGACAGCGTCAGCGTGAGCATGACGGTGGCACCCGTGGTGCCGGCCGTGGCGGCAGAGCCGATCACGGAGACGAAGATGATGAGCAGGTAGTCAGTGAAGTGCAGCGGCACCCCGTAGAACTGGGCGACGAAGATGGCAGCAATCGCCGGGTACACGGCGGCGCAGCCGTCCATCTTGGTCGTGGCCCCCAGAGGCACGGCGAAGGAGGCGTAGGCCTGCGGCACGCCCAGGCCCTTCTCGGTGACGGTCTGGGTCACGGGCATGACACCCATGGAAGAGCGGGTGACGAACCCGAGGGAGGTCACCGGCCACACCTTGCGGTAGAACTGGGCCACGCCCAGGCCGTTGAATTTGAGCACCACCGGGTAGATGACACCGACGACGAGCGCCAGGCCCACATAGATCGCGAGCACGAACTTGCCCAGGGAGCCGATGGCGTCCCAGCCGTAGACCGCCACGGCCTTGCCGATAAGAGCGGCGGTGCCGATGGGCGCCAGGCGGATGATCCACCACAGCACCTTCTGCACGATCGCCAGCACCGACTCCGCGAAGGCGATGGCCGGCTCCGCGGCCTTGCCGACCTGGACGGCGGCGATACCGAAGGCGATGGACAGCAGCAGCAGCTGGAGGACGTTAAAGCTGGGGTTCGCGCTGAGCGCGCCCTCTGCGGACTGCTTCACGCCAACGGACAGGCCCATGATGTTGCTGGGCACCAGCCCCTGGATGAACGCCCACCAGGAGCCCACGGTCGACGGCGCCTGGGCGGCATCCGCCGACACCGACGCCCCCTGGCCGGGGTTAATCACCAAGCCGACCCCGAGGCCGGCCATCACGGACGCAAAGGCGGTGATCGCGAACCACAGGATGGTCTTCCACGCCAGGCGGGCCGCGTTGGTCACCTGCCGCAGGTTCGCAATCGAGGTCACCACGGCCGTGATCACCAGCGGCGGGATGAGCAGCTTCAGCAGGCTCACATAGGCACTACCCACCCCGGTGAGCGCACCCGTCAGCCAATTGTCGTCCCCCATGCCGCGGGCGACGACGCCGAGCAGGAGGCCGACCACCAGGCCGAGGACGACCTGGAAGCCGAAGTTGGAAAAAATGGAGCCTTTGCCCCCGGAGGTTGCCTCCGGGGCCTCAAGCTCCTCGGCGACGTGCGCGTCGCCGGAGGTGAGGGGCGTGGTCATGGTGTGTACCTTTTTCGTCTCAAAGAAAAGCTGGGGGATGTCAATAAATCCAAGGCCGCGCGGAGGGCGCTGGTGCCGCGCGCCACAGCGGCGGCACGGTCACCCATTCGGCGGCAGTACTTGTTCAAACCACCGCCACAACCCGCCCTATTCCCGCAGCCGAATCGGCGCAGGTCATCACGGATGGCGTTGGTCCGACAACCCAACCTATCCCACACCACCCAGTTCAACAACTCCAGACTAGTCGGTCTAGAAGGGGGAGGGGCGCCTCCCCCACCCCGCCACGGGCGCCCCGCGCTGACATCCCCCACACCATCGACCACGCACACATGGGCGCACAGACAGGCATGCCCCCGAGGCAAAAATTTTGGGCGATGACGTCGCACGACAGTGAGGAGGAGCGGCAACCATGCTGAGCATCGAAGAGGCACGTGTCGTCGCCGAGAAGTTCATCAACGACGGCCTTGATGGCGGGTACATTCCGATGGACGCCCCGCCCCGGGCGTTCGGCCACTTCGTCGATGCACGCAAGCTGGAGGCGTGGGAGATCGACCCCAACATGCCAAGGTCAATCGGCGGTGGCAGGACGGGTGCCCGGGTCAACTGCCTGACCGGCGAAGCGGTGAAACTAATTCCACCGTGGGGTGGTATCCCCGAGCACTACCCGGACTGGTTCCGGGTGTCGAGGGAACTCTGGCGGCGAATGAACGAGAAGGGCCTTCTTCGCGACGGCTACACCGGCGCCCTCGTTGAACCCGAGGACCCCGACCAGCCCTGGCTCTCCCTCTAACCCCCCGCTCTTCACAGCCCGCCCCACCCCAGGGGCGGGTGTTCTCATGCCCACACTCCACGGGCCTGCGCCAGCTGGCCGCACCCCACCCGCACGGGAGCACCCCCGTGGGCGCTGACGCTGACAACGCCACCCCCGTGACGGAGGACGCCGCGAGCGAAGGGCACGGCAGGCGCGCGCAGAACGACGGCCGACACACCCCGTCATGGGACGCGCCCCAGAGTTTTCGCTGCTCAGCTGCCCGCGCCAACCAACAGGCCGCCACCTTGGCTCCACCTCACACACGTGAGTGCCCACTGGTTGCGGTTTTTGCGTGCACACTTGATGAAGAGACCACAGAAGCACGATTGCGAAAGGCCGCGCCACCCCATGTCACTTCTTCTTGACGAGATCACGGTGTCCTACAGGTCCACGGTGGCCGTGCGCGAGGTGTCCCTCGAGCTGTCCTCCGGCATCCACGCCTTGCTGGGGCCCAATGGGGCAGGCAAATCCTCCCTCCTTGAGGTGCTGGCGACACTGAGGAAGCCCACGTCTGGCCACTTCACCGTCGACGGGTTGTCGGGTACCGCCGTCCGCCGCGTCGTGGGCTATCTCCCCCAGGACAATCTGCCGAAGTCGCGATTCACCGTCCGGGAGCACGTGGCCTACATGTGCTGGCTGAAAATGCTTGACCCCCACGCAGTGCCAGCCGAAGTCGATCGGCTCATCGACCTGGCCGATCTGGGCGGGAAGTCCGATGCCACGATTGCGTCGTTGTCTGGCGGCATGCGGCGGCGCGTCGGGATTGCCTCCGCGCTGGTGGGTTCCCCCAGGTTGGTCCTGCTGGATGAGGCCTCTGCCGGGCTGGACATGGCGCAGAGGGACTCCCTGCGAAGGATTCTCGCGCGGGTGTCCGACGAGGCTATTGTGCTGTCCTCCACGCACATCGTCGAAGACATTGTTGATCTTGCCGACACGATCACCGTGATGTCCGCGGGATCGTTCGTATTCACCGGCCCCTGGCAGGACTTCTGCGGCACGCGCACGATCAACGAGGTCAAAGAGCATTATCTGCGCCTCGTTGGGGAGCAGGCATGAGCGCCCGCGGCGATGCCCCTGTGCAGCCGGGCTGGGTGCTGTGGGCGCGACACCATCGCCTCCCGCAGAACACACTGGCTGGGATCTGTGCGGCCGTCCTCGTGCGCCTCGCAGTCCACCTCCTGCTGGAGTCCAACGGCGAGCTCGTCGAGGTGGGCGCGCTGTGGGTGAGCATTGCCGGGGCACTGCCACTGGTGTTCGTCTTCAGCCACGACACCCCGAGTGAGGTGTGTGCGGCACGGTCCTTGGCAGCCCGGCGATCCGTTCTCGTCGCCACCACGGTCACGGCCGGCCTGCTCATTGCGCTGCTGACGTATCCGACGAACGTCATCGAGTTCGGCATGATCGCCGTGTTCCGCAACATCCTCGCCTTCATCGGCCTGGGCCTGCTCGGGGTGTTCGTGCTTGGTTCGTCGTGGGTGTGGGTGCTGCCGCTGGCCGCCGCAGCAGCCTCGATGGTGTTTGCTTTCCCCCAGTACCCGACCACGTGGCACACCGTCTACGGCATGCTGCGCAGCCCCGGAGTGTTGAGCTACCCGGACGGCACCATCGACGCGAGTATTCCTCTCGCGCTCGCACTCGCTCTCCCGGCATGTGGGTGCTACATCGCAGGCCTGGGTGCGCCGACGGGTCGCGCCCGCGCCATCGGCACCAGTATCCCTGCACGGCGTACGGGGGCGGGTGTGGCATGGCCCCGGCTCATCGCCCGGGGCTGGCGGCGCGCCACACTCTTCTGGCCCGCTGTGCTCATCACCGCGCTGGGGTGGGCCGTGTCACTGCTCACCGATCGGGGCAGTTGGGCGGGAAGCCCCCGGCTGGTGGGGCAGGCGATTAGCGATGGATGGTTCCTCTTCGGCGGCCTGGCCCTCACACTTGGCGTGATCATGGGCCAGGCCCGCTGGCGCACCGGGGTGGCCGTCTGGGAGCGCATCAGCGGGCTGAGCTACCGTGCACTGGCTACCCGCCCGGTGTTGTGCGCAGTGTCAGCCACCGTAGTTCCCCTCCTCGTCATCGCAGCTGTCGCGCTGGCCGTCAACACCGTTTTTCTTCACCACCATGGTGTGCCGACCACCGTCATCCACCACGAGGTGCTCAGCGGCGCACGCTCGGTGGCTGCGGTGGCCCTCACCGTGGCGGTGCTGGCCGCGGCGGGGGCGGCGATCGGTGTCCTGCGCCGGGGTGTGTGGGTTCCCCCGCTGGTGTTCATCGTCGGCATCGCCGTGATTCTCAGCGTGTTCAGATTCTTCGCCACCCCGCTCATGGACCACCGCGCGCAGATGACCACATGTGTGCCGATCGAGCATCTCGACAGTCAGCTGTGTTCCACGCCGGCGAACGCGCCGTTCCTCCCCGCGGCGGCGACCACTGTGGGCCAGCTCTATGAGCACTTGCCGGCCAAGGAGCACCTGCCTGCGAGGATCTATCTGGTGGATAACGTCACTGCCCACGTGGACGAGCCGATGGCGAGAATTGGGCTGTACAAGAAGCGCACGCTCACCGACCCCGAGCACTTCGCATCGTCGGAGATCTCCTTCCAACTCACGCACACGATCACAGACTCCTGCCGGGACGTTCCTCGCGAGGTGGTGTTTTCTCTGCTGAGCCCGCAGGACGGCCCACCACGGGACGACCGCGTCATCACAGAAGACGAGTTCGTACTGCTAAGGCAGTGCCTCGAGGAAACAACCCCTTAGACCACGAGTCATCGCACATCGCGGCCCGCGATCCGCGACCGCCATCCCCCGCGCACGGAATCGCCCCGGCCTGCCCGAACAGGCACGACAACCGGGGACGACAACCTCACCTCACGCAGTGCCCCGCCCGGCACCCGGCGGTGCCTGCAGAGCCGGGCATCGTGGCGTGCCGCGGGCACGTCATGTCGACGGCGTGGGCTCAACGCCCCCGGGCGGGGTGTGCCCCGCAGAGTCGGTGGCAGACGTATCGCTGCCCGCAGGATCGGGAGAGCCCGGGGCGGGCGCACCCACACTTCGATGGCCGGTGCCGTGGCCGTGGCCAGTGCCGTGGTCGGTGCCAGTGGCGTGTCCGGCGCGTTGGCCGCTGGAGTGAGTCTCCAGGTTCGGTGCTGCCTCCACGTGTGGCGCCGCCTCCACGTCATGCACGTCGTGTGCGAGGCGACTCAACTGGGCGGCAATGTCCTCGGCGCGCTGGGCCGCGCGGGCCGCCACGTCGGCTTCGTGCTCCACCAGTGCGACGACCATATCGGCGTCCGGCACCGCGTCCCCCGCGGGGCACGTGTGCGGGGCGTGCTCAGCGGTGGGGCGTTCGGGGGCGTGGTGCGCCGCTGCCGCATCCTGGGTGGCCGCCGCTTCGCAGGCAGCCTCAGCCGCACAGTCGGCCTCCAGATCTGCGGTGAGCTCGCCCTCCAGGTCACCTTTCTCCCCGGCGGGCAAGTGCCCCTCCCCCACCGCCGTCCGCCAACGGCGACGCTCCCGGGTACGGCCGGAGTCCTCCGCCCGCCGCAGCGCCCGGGCCAACTGCTTTGCGGTCATGTTGATCGGCGCCCACTCCTGATTCGCGGGCAGCACCCAGCCCCGCCAATACGCCACAATCGCGAACCCCGCGCCCACCGTCGTCGCCACGATCATGCCCACCGCATCGTGGCCCAAGTAGTGGAATGCCACCATCGTCGCCGAACCCACCAGCGCCGGCGTCGCATAGAGCTTGTTGCCGCCGAAAATCGAGGGGATATTCCCGGTCGCAATATCACGGATCATGCCACCACCGACGGCGGTGAGCATGCCCATGAACAGCGCTGAGGCCCACGGCATCCCGTAGCTCAACGCCTTCGTCGAGCCCGTGACCGCCCACACACCCAGAATGACCGCATCGGCATGGGCCTCAAACAGCTCCCAGGCGCGGCCCCGCAAATGCACGAACATCGCCAGCAACCCACCGGCCACCGCAAAGCCCATGTACATGGGCTCCGCGATCGCGGCGGGGGTGCCGCGCTGCATGAGCGTGTCGCGGAGCATGCCGCCACCCAGCGCGGAGAACAACGCCAGGAAAGAGAAACCAATGATGTCGAAGTTGCGTTGCCGGGCAATCGTGCCGCCGATAGCACCGTTGAGCACCACGCCGATGAGGTCCAGCGTGGAGTACATAGCCAGGAGTGTCGGGTCAACTGTGGGCATGCGGACCATTGTGCCAGGCAGCACACAAGTAACGAGACTTGCACCACAACCCCGTGGGGGTAGCCGCCACACCCACACACTCCCCCACACCCGGCAGCACATCGACTACCCCCTGCCCGAACCGGGACCCCGGCGGCGCGCACCACCGGCAGGCGGGACACCGCCATCCACCCCGGCAGGCACACAGTGCCGCACACAGCACCCGCACACCCAGGTATCTGTACTGCACCAGCGCCAGAGCCCCAGCCCCCAGTAACCGCACCCCGCACAACGCAGCACACCCCGCCATCGACCAAAGCCGGTGGCGGGGTGTGAGAGCATCCTGCGCGAGGACTCTACGCGGGGCGCGCGTGAGCGCGTGGGGTGTGGGCGCGGCTCGTGCCCACAGCCGCCTTACTTAGTTCAGGGTGCAATCCTTGGCGTAGGCGTTCAGGCTGTCATAGCCATCGCCGACACCATGGACAGTGATGACATTGCCCGTGACCAGCTCAGCCGCGGCGTCCACCTGGGACTTCTGCAGCTTGCACCACACATCGGCGATAGACATCTCGGGCCCCTCCAGAGTCACGGTGTAGGTACCCAAGGTCTCAGTGACGGACTTCAGGGTGCCGGTGAGCTCAAGCTTCTTGCCCTTGTACTCCTTGTCAGCGGCGATCTCGTTCGCCTCGTAAGCCGAAACAAGGTCGACGGCGGTCACCGGAATCGCCGGGGTATCCGCAGCCTGTGCGGAATCAACCGACGAGGAGGAGCCGGAGGAGGAATCAGAGGAAGAGTCGCTGGAGCCGCCCATGCTCATGGACATGGCGATGATGATGAGCACGACGATGCCGAGCGGGATCATGCAGCCGAGCTTCTTGTACCAGGGCTTCTTCGGAGCCTGGACGTAGACGACCTGGGGCTGCTGCGGATCCGGCTGGCCCGGGATCTGATCGTTGGCCATGGGGAAACCTTTCGGGGAAAGACTGGGGAAAAGTGTGAAACTGTGCGTGACCGTCTTTCGCCGCCAGTCCCCATCGCGCCACACAGCCCACACGCGCGAAGCGTCGCGCGGAACGGCTGGTGCCAAGGCACACCGGAAGACAGACTGGGCGCAGGGTGCCGGAGGACCACACCCTTGAGCCCACCACCGACGCGCCCCTTGAGCGTCGCCACCGATCAGAGTCGTCGGGGACGAGGGCGCTACAGTGGTCATGGGAACGTGTGCTGGTCACTCCAGACATCGGCCACAGAGTTTGCCCTGGTAGACAGACCAGGACATGTGGACCATATCGAAGATCCCCCCCCCGCTAGGTTGGGTTACCTAAGTTCGATCATTGACCACGAACCGGACACATTGGCCCCCACAATGCCGCCCCAGATCAGCGGACGAACCCGCCGCCCAGACACACATTTTGTCGTTTAACCCCCAGATTCACCGGCTCGGCGGAACGCAAAAAATCCTCACACCGGGCGTGGTGTGAGGATTCCTTCAAGTCTTGCTCCCCCAACTGGACTCGAACCAGTAACCCTTCGATTAACAGTCGAATGCTCTGCCAATTGAGCTATGGGGGAATATGTTACTCGGCGGTGCGCTGTGCAACGAGATGAAACTATAATGACCTGCCGTAAGCTCTGGCAAATCCGCACGTCAGCCACAGGTTCCGACACGCAGGAACCACACCCCAACCACCACCACGACCGCCGCGCGAGCACCGCCCACGTCGGCGCACCCCGCGAACGTGGCACTGGCGCGAGCCCGGCACGAGAATGCACCCCCTTTGGGGTGGTCTATACTTTCACCCGTTGCCCACGGGTGAGGCAGCCCCTCCTGGAGGGATGCTGCGATGCACTCGCGGTCATGTTGGGGCTATAGCTCAGTCGGTTAGAGCTGCGGACTCATAATCCGTTGGTCGCGGGTTCGAGCCCCGCTGGCCCCACATTTTTCCTTCAGCCCCTACCAGGCGTTATGCGCGCCCGGTAGGGGTTTTGCCTGTGCGGCACAGGCGCCCAGCGAAGGACTTTGTGCGGGTGGCTCTCCCCCACCACTCCAGGCCACGCGGCCGCATACTGCCGGGGAACTCTGCTGGGGTGGCGGGGAGTTAAGTAGGCTGAAGACACACCCCGGCACATCACAGTCGGCGCAGGTTTCTTCTCCACTGCGGGTTGCCGGGTGTTGTCTGCGTACGAGTCCTCCCCAACACGTGCCACGGGGCGGGACCTGTTGTTTATTTTTTCGCGGTCGGAGGAACCATGATCCAATTCGTCGTAGGCGCTGCCGCTGGCTACGTGTTCGGTACGAAGGCTGGCCGGAAGCGCTATGAGCAGATCAAGAAGGGCTACCAGGCGACGGTGAACTCTCCCGTCACCCAGAAGGCGGTGACGATGACGCGGAAGGCGATCGCTGAGAAGCTCGATCCGACTCCGCGGATGAAGGAAGTCAAGGGCGTGCGCACCGTGGATGGCAACCAGGTGCTGGAGCCCGACGAGGATTAAGCCGCAGGCCCTCCACAGCCCGTCCCCCACGGCGCTTCTTTTTCAGGCGTCACCCTTTTTCTGGCGCCAGCGCCACCCCAAGCACCCAGCTGCCATCGCGAGGAGAATTCGCTTCCCGTTGCGAGGACAGCTGGGTGCTTTGCCATGCGCGGTCTCCATCTACTCACAGCGGGCTGCACGTGTGAGACCAGCACCGATCGGGGGGATTACCTCTTTACCCCCACACACCGCCACTATCATGGGGATTCGTACAAATGTTCAAGAATTGCCGGCATGGCTCCTGGCGCCCGTCGTTAGCGTGACAACCACCGACCCCAGCACGGGCCGGACAGTCCCCTGTCACCGATCACAAGCAAGGAGTGGCCACCATGCCGACCTATCACTTCAACATCTCCGACCAGGACACCGGAGTGACCTACTACCTCTACGACCACCGGGAGCTCAAGCAGGCGCTCGACTGCCTCTACGTCGGGGAGGACACCCACCCCACCCTCGTTGAGTCCGTGGCGGCGTTCACCAACATTGACCCCCAGGGCTTGGGCCACGTCCAGAACTTCCTTCACAAGTTGACGGGCGTGCTCATCGAACCCTGCGGCGAGGAAACTCAGCGCTGGTGGGACGAAGGGCTGAAGCGGCCGGCGTCGACGTTCGGCATCGTCGAAGAACGCGCCCGCCTCCATGCGCTGAATGAGAAGTTCAAGAAAGACCCCGCAAATGCCCGGTTCCACGAGTACGCGCGGGAGGCTCGTGAACTGGCCGAGTCCGAACGCTACAAACTCACCGGCGGTACCCCCGAGACCGACCTGTTCAGCCTGGTCAACTTCGACTGGATGCGCGCCTACGTCAAGCTCTACAACGGCAACATCTGGCTGGAGACGCTGGGACGCGCCTACGTGAATCTGATGGAATACGCCTTCGACTATTTCGGCGAGCCGGAAGTACCCGACCGAAGCGGCTGGGAGTATGCCCAGTCGAAGGTGATCGCGAACCACATCGGCCCGATGACGGAGGACTACCGCTACGAGATGGAGGCCCGCTTCGAGGCCATCAACATGGTCATGCCGTAGCCCACAGCGCCTCAGGACATGGGCGTGCGCAAGGAGATTACACTTCGCACGTTTCCGCTGCTCGGAGCGGGTAAATCGCAGGTTTCATACACACCGTGTGACACTTCAACCCCCGGTGCCTGCTTCCCAGCTGCTCCCCGCTGGGGCGTGCTGCGTGCGTGTGCCGCGTCGCCGTGAGCGCACAGCCTAGGCGCTGTGGGATGCGGTGTCGGTGGTGCGGTGCACGGCGACGAGGAGGAGCTCGGCGCGGACGACCGGGTCGTCGAGATCGACGGCGCAGACTTCCGCGATGCGGCGCAGGCGGGTGCGGATGGTGTGGCGGTGCGCGCCGAGGGCTTGTGCCGTCTGCCCCAGGTGGCCGCCCAGCCGGAGGTAGGTTTCCAGGGTGCGGGTGTAGTCGGTGCCGAAGGCGGCATCGTCACGGGCGAGGACCCCGAAGGTTTCGGCGGCGCGCCCCTCAAGCACCGTCACCACGGCCGGGTCCGCCAGCCAGTGGTTGCCGCTGGTGAAGGGGCTGGCGCAGGAACCCACCGCGGTGGCGCGGGCGCGGCGCGTCAGCGCCGTGATGTCATCCTCGGTGAGGGTGTCCCAGTCGGTGGGTGGGCCTACTGCCAGGGCGATGTTTTTCGCCTCCGGGCCGAAGAAGTCCACGATGCTGGCGACCTGCCGGTTGCCGCGGAACAGGTAGAGGCGCAAATCGTCGGCCAGTGGCAAAGAGAACAGGGAGCGGGTGGCTTGCGCCAGGCGGCGGTCCACCGCGCGGTGGGCGGTCTCCAGGTAGCGGGCCTCGTTGGCGCGCGCCACGACCGCCCGCACCCGACCCCGGGCGTCGACGACGTTGCGCATCGCGTGCTCGATGGAGGCGCCTTCCGTGGTGATGCCCAGCAGCAGCGCCACCGCCAAAGAGTTCAGCTCATTGCGCGCGCTGCGCAGGTAGGCGGGCCGTTTGAGGAGAATGTCTGCAAGGCCGACGCAGTGGGTGATGACGGCCCGTTCAAAAGTGTCGAAGCCGTGGTCCCGCAGCGCCAGCAGCAGGTGGTAGCGGTCGCCTTCCTGGGTCATCTTCTGCACCAGGTAGCTCATCGTGCCGTGGTAACCGGCGCGGCTGCGCTGGGTGTCGGCGTCGCCGACGATGGCTTCCCGTACCTCCGGGGCGATGGCGGTGCCGCCGTGGCCGCGGACGCGGCCATCGTTGTCCACGATCACGATTGCCGCCTGCAGGCTACTGGCCGCGTCCTGCAGCACCTGGCCCAGGTCGCCGGTGACGGCGGCCCGTGTCAGCCGGGTTTGGGTGTCGCTCGCCCACTGCTGGTGGATGCGGGACTGGCGGGTTTGTTCCGTGTGGGCGGCGTGGGCGATCTTGATGAACGCCACCTCGCGGGGCACCTCAAACAGGGGCATGCCGCAGGCGTCCGCCGCGGCGCGGACACCCGGGGGAATGGTGTCGAAGGCGACGCCGGTGCCGAAGCCGATGGCGACCGCGCCCGCCTCGTGGAGGGCGTGGACGTGCCCTTCGAGATCCTCCGGCCGGTCGGCGAAGGCCAGGCCCAGGGTAAGCACGATCGCCCCGGGGAGGATAAACGTGGTGGGGTCTTTGAGTTCGCTGGTTTGCACAATGCTGAACTCCGCCTCGCAGGTGTTGGCGGGGAGGATGCCGAGCCCTGCCCGGTACAGCCACCCCACCGGCAGTGTCACCGCCTGCCCCGCCGCAGCAGCCGGCGGCGCAGCAGCCGGTGGCGTGGTGGCTGGCGCAGGCGCCGTTGCCTGCGACGCCGCCTTCGGGGTTGCTGTCGTGGAGTCCCGCGCGGCTTTCTCCCGAGTGGCCCCTGTGGTGCCCGCACGCTGTGTGTTCGCCATGTCGTACAAAGTAGCACCCTCGATTCGCCCATGAGGGGACTCGCCTGGTGTGGTGCGCTGAAACACACTGTGACTGCGCGGCAGGGACAGCACACACCCGCCCGTGGAGCCGCAGGCTCTTACCCTCGCCGCGCACGCCAATCATCACCAGGACAACCGTAAAGGCTGTAACCGCCATGAAAGATTTCGACTACCGCATCCCCCAGGAACGCCGCCTGACTACTGCCCTGCCGGGGCCTGTCTCTTCCGCACTGTCGCAGCGCCGCGAGGACGCTGTGGCACGCGCCCTGCAGCCGGGCCTGCCAGGCTTCGTCGTCGACACTGACGGTGGCGTGTTGCTCGACGCCGACGGCAACTCCTTCATCGACTTCGCCTCCGGCATCGCGGTGACCTCTGTCGGCGGGTCGAACCCGCGGGTCGCCGCTGCCGTGGCCGAGGCTGCCGCGCGCTGTACCCACACCAGCTTCATGGTCTCCCCCTACGAGTCCTACGTCGCGGTGTGCGAGAAGCTCAACGAGCTCACCCCCGGCGATCATGCCAAGAAGTCGGTGCTGTTGAACTCCGGCGCGGAGGCCGTGGAAAACGCCGTGAAGATTGCCCGCGCCTACACCGGCAAGAATGCGGTGGTGGTCTTCGACTACGGCTACCACGGGCGCACCAACCTGACGATGGCCATGACGGCGAAGAACAAGCCCTACAAGACCGGCTTCGGGCCGTTTGCCCCCGACGTGTACCGGGCGCCCATGTCGTACCCGCTGCGCGACGGCCTCGACGGGGCCGCCGCCGCCCGCCGGGCGCTGACAAAAATCGAGCAGGAAGTCGGCGCGGAGAACCTCGCCTGCCTCGTCATCGAGCCCATCCAGGGCGAAGGCGGCTTCATCGTGCCCGCCCCCGGCTTCCTGCCCGCCCTGCAGCAGTGGTGCACGGACAACAACGTCGTGTTCGTCGCCGACGAAATCCAGGCCGGGTTCTGCCGCACCGGCGACTGGTTCGCCTGCACTAACGAAGACGTCGTGCCGGACCTGGTGTGCACCGCGAAAGCCATCGCCGGCGGCATGCCCCTGTCGGCCGTGACCGGCCGCGCGGAGATGATGGACGCCCCCGTGGTCGGCGGCCTGGGCGGCACCTACGGCGGCAACCCTGTGGCCTGCGCGGCAGCGCTCGCAGCCATCGACGAGATGGAAACCCACGACCTGGCCGGCCGCGCCCGGGAGATGGAGGCCATCATCCGCGAGGTCCTCGAGCCGCTGCTGGAACTGCCCACCGTCGCCGAGGTGCGCGGCCGGGGCGCGATGGTCGCCGTGGAGTTCACCACCCCTGACGGTGCCCCCGGGACCCAGCTCGTCGCCGACGTCGTCGCCGCCTGCAAGGCCCAGGGCATCCTGCTGTTGTCCTGCGGGCTGGACGGCAACGTCATCCGCCTGCTGCCCTCGCTGGTGATGAGCGAAGCGCTGCTGCGCGAAGGCCTCGGCATCCTCGCCGAGGAAATCGCCGCCCGCTCCTAGCACCCCGAACAGGCACACCAGGGCCACCCTACACAGGCCACCCCACCAGGTGCACCGCAGCAGGCCACACCTAGACAGTGATCAAGACTGCTGCCCAAACGCCCACATGAGTGACCGCGCACACGTAGAATGACTGTTTCGTTCACGTGACACACCACGCCCGTGGCCCACAACGAGATTCGCAGCCTCTGTGCGCAGGGCCTGTCCGACTGCGGTGATGCGTGACGTGCCCTGGCTTATTGTTCGGTTCCCCAACTTCGAGAAGAGTTTTCGCCCATGCAGACTTTTACCGTGATCAACCCGGCGACGGAAGAAACCCTCGCAGAAGTCCACGACGCCACCAGCGCCGAGTGGATGGCGGCCCTCGACCAGGCGGTCACCGCCGGCGAGGAATGGAAGGACGCAGCACCCCGCCTCCGCAGCACTGTGCTGCTCGAGATCTTCGACGCCGTCGCGGCCCGCCGCGAAGAGTTCGCCGAACTCATGACCAAGGAAATGGGCAAGCCGCTCGCGGAAGCCCTCGGCGAAGTCGCCTACGGCAACGAGTACTTCCGCTGGTTCGCCGAAGAAGCCGTCCGTATCCAGGGGCGGCTGGCCGCCGCCCCTGCGGGCAACGGCACGATCCTCGTCACCCACGCCCCCGTTGGCCCCGTGCTGGCGATTACCCCGTGGAACTTCCCCCTGGCGATGGCGACCCGCAAGATCGCCCCCGCGCTCGCCGCGGGCTGCCCCATCATCGTCAAGCCGGCGGCGGAAACCCCGCTGACGATGCTGCTCCTCGGGGAGGTGATCGCAGAGGTGCTGGCCCGCCACGAGATCAACCCCCACCTCGTGCAGATCATCACCACCACCCACGCCAAGGAACTCTCCGCCGAACTCATGGCGGACCCCCGCCTGCGGAAGGTGACCTTCACCGGCTCCACCGCGGTGGGCAAGGTGCTGGTGGGCCAGTCCGCCCAGCACCTGCAGCGCACCTCCATGGAGCTGGGCGGCAATGCGCCCTTCCTCGTCCACGAGGACGCCGACATTGACCTGGTGCTGGGCTGCGCCATGCAGGCCAAGATGCGCAACGGCGGCGAGGCCTGCATTTCTGCCAACCGTTTCCTCGTCCACGACTCCCTCGCCGAGGAATTCACCTCACGGCTCACCGCGGCCATGGCCGCCCAGGTCATGGGCAACGGCCTCGACAAGGGCACCACCCTGGGGCCCATCATCACCGCCGCGCAGCGCGACCGCATCGCCGACCTCGTCGACGACGCCCTGTCCCGCGGGGCGCGCGCCACCACCGGCGGCACCCTGCCCGCAGGGCCCGGCTACTTCTACCCCGCCACCGTCCTCGTCGACATCCCCGCGGATGCCCGCATCCTACGGGAGGAAATCTTCGGACCCGTCGCCACGGTGAGCACCTTCAGCACCCTGGAGGAAGGCATTACCAAGGCCAACGACACCGAGTTTGGTCTCGCGGCCTACGCCTTCACCGAAAACACCCACACCGCACAGAAACTGGCCCGGGAACTCCAGGCCGGCATGGTGGGCATTAACCGGGGTGTGATTTCCGATCCGGCGGCCCCCTTCGGCGGCATCAAGCAGTCCGGTTTCGGCCGGGAGGGCGGCACCGAGGGCATCGAGGAATACCTGGACGTCAAGTACGTGGCGCTGCCCTAAGCGCACCGTCGCCCCAGCATTCTCACCACGGTCGACGGCCCACCCCGCCCAGCCCTACAGGGAGATAGGGTCCGTCGCCCGGCACCACCGCCCGGTGGCACGTGAAGACACGGCATCGTGGAGTTTCTTCGATGCTGTGACAGTCACCGGCGCGGTGTTTTTTCGCCCTTGTTCGCCCCGGCCCGCGCGTACTCACCCTGCATTCACCCCGGCCGCGCCCGGCAACCCGCCGGCACCTCACGGCCGCAGCTTTTTCTTTTTGTCGTTCCCGCAGTTTCTGCGGGATTCCTCTTCTCCAAAGGATGTCTACCCCTGATGCAGACCACGAGTCACTCGGAGCACACGCTCCCCCACGGCACCGAGCACCCGCACCACAACCCCCTCGCGCAAGCGCTGGCCCACGCGCCTGAGGAGGCGCACGAGCACCGCATCACCCCCATCCAGGGAGTGGCCCTCATCTTCGGCACGAATATCGGCGCCGGCATCCTCTCCCTGCCCTATGCCGGCAAGAATGGCGGCTTCCTCGCCCTGCTCATCGCCCTGGTGATCGCGGGCACCTTGACGACGATCTCCATGCTGTACGTCGCGGAGGTGTCCCTGCGGACGTCGAAGCCGCTGCAGCTGTCCGGCTTGGCGGAGAAATACCTCGGCCAGCTGGGCCGCTGGCTGGTGTTCATCGCCGTCATTATCAACGGCGTCGGCGCGCTCATCGCCTATGCCGCGGGCTCGGGCCGACTGGCCCACAACCTGCTGGGGGTGCCGCCCATCGCCGGTTCCCTGGTGTTCTTCGCCCTCGGGGCCTTCGTCATGTGGCGGGGCCTGCACGCCACCGGCGTCATGGAAGGCGCGATTACTGTCGGCATGGCGCTCATCATTGTGGTGCTCTGCGGGTGGACGTTCGTCGGCCCCGGCATCGACATGGACAACCTGCTCATCCTGCGTCCCTACTTCATCGTTCCGATCATGAACCTGGCGGTGTTCACGTTCCTCGCGCAGTACGTTGTCCCGGAGCTCGCCCGCGGGCTCAAAGACGACAACCCGAAGGCCATCCCCCAGGTCATCATCGGCGGGATGTGCATCACCGGCTTCACGCTCGCGCTCGTACCTTTCGCCGCCCTGGGGCTGCTGGGCGACAACGTCACGGAGGTCGTCACCATCGCGTGGGGTGAGAACCTCGGCACCGTCGCCTACTATCTGGCGAACATCTTCGCCCTGTTGGCGATGCTGACGAGCTTCCTCGCGATCGGGTTCACGACGATGCGCAACATCATCGACATGGCGCACTGGCCCGAATACGGCACCCAGCGCATCCTCGCGGTGCTGCTCACCGTCCTCCCGCCGCTGGCTATTTCCTTGGCCGGCTGGGGTGGTTTCGTTGATGCCCTCGGCTACGCTGGCGGGTTCGCGGGCGCGATCATGTCGATCATTCCGGTGCTGTTGCTCCGCGCGGCGCGCCGCACCGACGAGTGCCCCACCGCCTGGCAGGTCACATGGCCTGCCCACCCGTTGATTCAGGCCACGATCATCGTGGTCTACACGGCGGCGTTCCTGTTCAGCGTGGCGCTGCTGTTCGGGCTCGTGCCCGCCGCCTGGGCGTAGGCACGCCCCCGCCCCGCGTGGAGTCGGATCCACGCGCCACTCCCACTCCCGCGCCCTCGCGCACCTTCGTCAGCCCCGGCCCTGCCACCCGCGCAGGCCGGGGATTTTTCACGCCAACCCGCGGTGTCCGCCCCCGGGATTGGGCACGGGGCTGTCTGGGCTCCTGCCCGCAGACGTGTGCGGCGCAGCTCCATGGCGGTGCGCGAAATCGGGGTCGTTGGTAGGGGTGTTCCGTGTAGTTGGTAGGGGTGTTCCGTCTAGTTGGTAGCGCTGATTCCGGGGAGTTGGTAGGGGTATCGAGGAGCTGCCCCAGCACCAGGCCCCTCCGGATCAAGCAGTGGTCGCGCCCGGTTCCAGGGGCGTGGGAGCGCACGCACACAGGCCACCTGGCGCGCCTGTCCCCTGAGGCGTGGGGCGCAGGCCCCTTGAGCCTCATCCGATGCGGCACCGCGTATCGCCGATATTGTGCGGGTGGGGTCGGTTCAGGGACCTGTAATGCCGACGCGCACGCGCGCTGACCGAGTGCGTACGTTCTCTCTGCGTACTCCTGGGTACCTCGACGACCCACCCGATCCGACCCCGCACACGACACTGGGCCTGCACCGCTTGAAGTACAGCGGGTGCAGGCCCAGTCTGCCCGGCGCGCACGCGTGCCTGGGAGGGCGGGTGCGCGCGGGTGTCGTCTGCCGGGTGTGCGCGTCGGCGCTATGCGGGCGGGAGGCCGAATGCGTCGTCGATGGTGACGAAGTCCTGGTCGGTGGGCAGCCCGCGGCTCAGCGTCGTGCCGTGGAAGAAGGCGGGGCTGCGCCACCAGGTGAGCGCCATCGTGATGACCCCGAGCAACAAGATGACCACTCCGAGGACAAAGACCAGTCCGAGGCCGAAGAGTTCCGAACCGGACCCGTAGGCCGGGTCCATGGCGTCGATGGAAGTCTGCACGAAGAACACCATGAGCAGGCCGCCGCCGACCAGTGGGCAGGCGAGCTTCGTGAGGAAGCTGCCGAAGGAGTCGAACCAGTGGTGCCGGAAGTACCACACGCAGGCAAAAGCGGTCATGCCATAGTAGAAGCAGACCATCATCCCGAGGGCGGTGATGGTGTCCCAGAGGACGGCTTCGCTGATGACGCGCATGATGGCGTAGAAGCCGAAGGCGACAATGCCGGCGACGATGGTGGCAAAGCCGGGTGATTGGAATTTCGGGCTGACGGTGCCGAACCTTTTCGGCAGTGCCCCGTAGAAGCCCATGGCGAGCATCGTGCGGGCGGGCCCGATGAAGGTGGATTGGAGGGACGCTGCCGAGGAGCCGAGGACTGCGATCGACATAAGGATCGCTGCGGGTCCCATGATGGGGCCGGCGAGTTCGGCGAAGATGTTTTCTTGGATGGCGGGGTTGCCGAGCCCGTACTCGCCGTCGGAGGTGCCTGAATAGCGCAGCAGGGCGATGGCGATGATTTGGTACAGCACCACAATGACGAGGATGGTGGCGGTGGCGGCTTTGCCGGGGGTGGTGGAGGAGCCTTCGGTTTCCTCCGACATGGTGAGCACCACGTCCCAACCCCAGTAGATGAACACCGACAGGGCGATGCCGGCGGCGAAGGAGGAGAAGCTGTCGACGCCGAAGGGGTTGAACCATTCCCAGGAGAAAGGGGTGGTGTCGAAGGCGGTGCCCTGGTGGGCTTTCCACAGCGCCATCCCGGAGAACAGCAGCAGCACACACAGCTGCAGTCCAACGAGGATGTACTGGACGGTTTTCGTGGTGTCCATGCCGCGGTAGCTCACCGCGCAGGCGATCACCATGAACACGAAGCAGGTGGCGATGTTCACGGGGATATTCGCGCTCCAGGAGGCGAGTGATGGGTCGCGGAAAATCTGGCTGAGCAGCAGGTAGAAGAAGTCCACGGCGATGCCCGCCAGGTTGGACAGCACGAGGATCGTGGCGGCCAGCAAGCCCCAACCACCGAGCCACCCAATCGCCGGCCCGAAGGCGCGGGTTGCCCAGGTGAAGGTGGTGCCGGAGTCCGGCATCGCCTCGTTGAGCTGCCGGTAGCCGATCGCGACGAGCAGCATGGGGATGAAGCCGACGAGGAAGATGGCGGGCAGGTGGTTGCCGACCTCACTGGCGGTGGGGCCAAGCGCCCCGGACAGGGTGTAGGCCGGCGCGATGCAGCTCATGCCGATGATCGCGGCGGAGAGGAAGCCCACTTTCCCGGCGGCCAGGCCTTTGGGTTTCGCTGCGGTGGGCTGCGGGATGAGGGTGGGTGTGCTCATGGGGTCACCTCCGGGGAGCCTCCAGGGTCGATGTGCCGCAGGCCGGCGTACTCGGTGGGTACGACGACGATGGGGCAGTCGAGGTTTTTCAGCAGCCGCATCGCGATGGCCCGGGAGAACAGGTGCCGGGAGTGTTCGACGCGGGAGGACCCGACGAAGAAGACGTCGCCGTCGGCGACGGTGATGGCCTCCACGGCAGCGTTGATGTCGTCGGTGGGGGCGACGTCCACCGTGGTATTGGTGCTGGCCTCCGGCACTTGCGACTGGGCTTCTGCGAGCGCCCCCTCGGCGTGTTCGAGGGCTGCGGCCGCAGTCGCGCGCCCGTGGGCGTGGCCCGGCAGGGCCACCAGCCGCAGCGGCAGGCCGGCCTGGGCGGCGACCGCGAGGCTGGCGCGCACCAGGGGTACCGTGCCGGGGCGGGTACCGACGGCAGCATTGATGCGGTGCAGCGGGCCCCGCCGGTAGCCGCGGGGCGCCAGGGCGACGGGCACCGGGGCTGCCAGCAGCAGGTCGGTGGCCACGCTGCCGAGGGTGTGGCGTTTCAGGGGGCTGGCGGATGCCCCGCCGACGACGATGATGTCCCCACCCCGGCTGTCGGCGGCGCGGATGAGCCCTTCGGCAGTATTCGTGTCGGAGAGCACGACACCACGGGCGTCGACGTCGTCGGGCACGATCGCCATCGCTTCCCGCAGCCAGCCGAAGGCCTGGCTGACGAGGATGTCGTCGATGCGGCCACTGGGCGGGTATTCGTGGCTGAAGGCGTTGTGGCGGCGCAGCACCACGACGATGTCGAGTTCCGCGCCCGTCGCGCGCGCCAGGTCGATACCGACGCCGAGAGCATCGAGGCCTTGGGGTGTCGCCTCGTATCCGATGAGGCAGCGCATGACGCTACTTCCCCGCCAGCAACTGCGTCAGGGTGGCGGCGACCTTCTGGCCCATCCGCACCGCACCGTCGACGTGCTGGAAGCCCTCGCCGGCGATGTCGGAGCAGGCGAAGTGGAGGGGGCCGACGGGCTGCTCGTTGTACTTGCCCCAGCGGCTCAAGCCCCCGAGATCGTAGGAGGTGGCGTACGCGCCGCGGGTCCACTCCTCCGCACCCCAGTCGGACAGGTAGAACGACTCCGGGTGCATGGTCTTCTCCCCCAGCATGGTGGCCATCGCCGCGAGGATCGTCTGCTTGCGCTCCTCCTCCGGGAGGGCGAACATGGCCTCCGCGTCGACGTCGGTGACGAAACCGACGAGGGTGCCGCGGGTGTCGCCGTAGTTGGTGTTGTCGTAGATTTCCTGCACCAGGTTCGAGGAGCTGAAACAGGTGCCGCTCAGCCCCTCCTCCCGCCAGAAGGGGGTCTCGTAGGTGGCGTGCACCTTGATCACCAGGCCCATCGACTGGTGCTGGTGCATGATCTGCTGGGTGCGCGGCAGCTCCGGCACGTAGGAGATCGTGTTGTACAGGTTCGGCGGGATCGCCAGGATCGCGTAGCGAGCCCGCACGGTGGTCTCCACCTCGCCGGCGCGGGCGCCGGCGTAGACGGTCACGCCCTCGTCGTCCCAGGCGATCTGACGCACCGGGGTGCCGAGGATGATGGAGTCCTCCCCGATCTTGTCCGCCAGGGTCAGCGACACCTTCTGCATGCCGCCGATGACGCGGGCGTCGAGGATGAAGTCCTCGTCCACCAGGTTCGTGAACGACCCGGCAGAGGCGGCCATGTGCATCGCCTGCAGCGCGGAGAACGCGTGCGCCGGCTTGGTGAGCATGCCGCCCGCGATGAACAGGCCAATGTTCTTCCTGGCCTCCTCGTCCTCGGACTGGGTTGCCAGCCACGCTTCGAAGGAGATGGAGTCCCACTCGGCGGCGCGGGGGTGCTCCCACGGCGCGGCCGGATCGATGGTGGCGACGAGCTCATCCATGAGGGCGATGAGTCGCTTGATCTCCTCCTGGGTGTCCTCGGCGCAGGGGAAAATCTCCCCGGTGTAGCGGCGCACCTGGCCGTCCGGGCCGAGGTAGATGGAGTCCCCCTCGCGGTAGCGCTGGTAGGTCTCCAGGCCGAGCTCCTCGAGCAGGGCGATCAGAGCCGTCTGGTCGGGGGACACCCACTGGCCGCCGATCTCGTACCAGGCACCATTCATGACGTCGGAGCGGGTGCGCCCGCCCACGCGGTCGCGGGCCTCGACAACGGTGACGGTGTGCCCGGCCTGCTGCAGGCGGTAGGCGCGCTCAACCCCGCCGGGCCGGCACCGATAATGACAACATCGCTGGTCAACATGAGAAAACTCCTTGAAAAATGGGGTCAGCTGCGCCAGTTCCGCCACGCGCGGCGGGGACTGGCTGGAACAACACACGAAGAAGAAAAGGGAAAAGGGAACGAAGCCACGGGCTGCGGGGACGCACCTGCCGCGCGAGTCGGCGGGGATGCGCCCTGCGCAGGGGCACTATGTGCTGGCCCACCTGTGCCTGTGGGCCCAACGCCACGTCGGGGGGTCGGGTTAGTGGGCGCTCATGACGTGCTTGATGCGGGTGTACTCCTCCATCCCGTAGAGGGAGAGGTCCTTGCCGTAGCCGGAATCCTTGAACCCGCCGTGCGGCATCTCCGCGACGAGCGGGATGTGGCAGTTGATCCACACGCAGCCGAACTCCAACTCGCGGGCGGCCCGGTCACTGGTGTGCACGTTCGTCGTCCACACCGAGGACGCCAGCCCATACGAGACGTCGTTGGCCAACTCCAGGGCCTCATCGAGGGTGTCGAAGCTCTGGATCGTGAGCACCGGGCCGAAGGTTTCTTCCTGGATGGCCTTGTCCTGCTGCGTGAGTCCCGCGATGATGGTCGGCGCCAGGTAGAAGCCGGTGTCGCCGACCCGGGTCCCACCGGTGAGGATGCGGGCGTGCGCCGGCAGCTCCGCCAGCACGCCCATGACCTTGTCGAAGTGGCGGCGATTGTTCAGCGCCCCGTAGAACGCGTCCGGATCATCCGGCGCCCCGCACCGCAGCTTCGCGGCCTCAGCGACGAGGAGCGAGGTGAACTCCTCCTCCACGGCGCGGTCAACGAGGATGCGGGTGGCGGCCGTGCAGTCCTGGCCGGCGTTGAAGAATCCTGCGGCGGCAATGCCTTCGGCAGCGGCAGGAAGATCCGCGTCGGCGGCGACAATGACCGGGGCTTTGCCGCCGAGCTCCAGGTGGGAGCGCTTCAAGTTCTCGCCGGCGCTGCGGCCCACCGCGCGGCCCGCCGGCACAGAACCCGTGATGGCTGCCATCCGCACCTGCGGGTGGGCCACCAACGTTGCCCCCGTCGTGGCATCCCCGAGCACCACGTTGACGACGCCTGCGGGCAGGACCTGCTGCATGAGTTCGACGAACTTCAGCGTCGACGACGGCGTCGTATCCGACGGCTTGATGACGACGGTGTTGCCCGCGGCGAGCGCCGGGGCGAGCTTCCACACTGCCATCATGAAGGGGTAGTTCCACGGGGACACCTGGGCGATAACACCCAGGGGCTCCCGCCGGATGGAGGAGGTGTGGCCCTCCATGTACTCCCCCTGCGACAGCCCCTGCAGCGTGCGGGCCGCGCCGGCGAAGAAGCGGATCTGGTCGGCACCGACGAGGCACTCCTCCGTCTTCACCATCTCCACCAGCTGGCCGGTCTCCCGGCACTGGATTTCTGCGATCTCCTGGGCATGCTCCTCCACGAGGTCCGCGATCGCCAACAGTGCTGCCTGGCGGGCAGCAGGGGTCGTGCGTCGCCACGTGCGGAAGGCTTCGGCGGCGGCGGTGACGGCGGCATCCACGTCCGTCGCGTCAGAGATCGGTGAGATGCCAACCACCTGCTCGTCAACGGGGCTGACCAGGTCCAAGGTCGAGGTGCCGTGGGCGGCGACAAACTCGCCACCGATGATGTTCTTCAAGGTGTTCACGGGGAACCACCCTTTCTCCAAGGTCGTGATGGGCACCACGAGAAAAATCGCGGTGAGACGTCAAACACAACGTTCTTGGCACAATCATTGCCAGCAGGATAACCCCACCCCAGTGCCAAGTGGGTGAAAAGGGCGCATCCGTTTCGCCCACCCGGCGACAGTCCACGGCCATCAGCAGCACTTAAGGCAACCCTGCACTACTCACCCGAAGAGCGGTATCCCTTTGGCGACTCACACCACCCCATCCGGGCGCAGTCAGTACCCGCCTACCACGCCCTTCACGGCACAAACACACGATCCCCGGCTACGAGCGGCCAAGAATATCGACATGAGCACCTCACACCCCCGCTTCACCGACGACCCACGCCGGGACGTCGCCTCCAAGGTCATTGATGCCGGCATGACCTACGGCGACGCCGCCACTACAGCCGGCGTGTCCATCAACACCGTCCGCGCCTGGGTGTCCAAAGAACGCACCCGCCGCAAAAACACCAGCCCCAGCACCCGGGACGTGGCCGCCCTCGAGGCAGAAAACCGCCGGCTGCGCGCCGAGAACCTCCGGATGAAGAAAGAGGCGGAGTTCTTGGAAAAAGCCGCAGCCTTCTTCGCAAACCACCCAGGCACATAACCGCCCACCCCTCCCCCACGCACCGGGAAGTGACTGTGCACCCTGCCGCCAAGCGAACCCCCCACCCCCCAGGACCCTTCCCCGCAGGCACGCGAACCACGACACGAGCGCCCGGACAGCGCCCACGCGCCCAAGCTCCCCCTGGAACCTCCCCTGCCGCCGCACGGTGCTGAGATACCCCACCCCTCAGCGCCGTGCAGCCTGTGAAATCAGGGCGTGGACTGCAGCCGGTCGACGTCCTGCCGTAGCTGATCGACGTCCTTTTTCATCCGAGCCAGCGTCATCAGCGCCCAAATCACCAGCGCCACAGTCACAACCGGGACCGCGATGCTGAGCAGCACGATGAGGATTTCCACAATGCCCATGTCTTCGACCTTTCTTGAGGAGGGGTGCACCAATGCAGAGATGCCTCGCCAATAAGGGCCACACTGGTGCCGACCCCGATCAACGCTTCCCGCTGAGAAATTTCTGAGAATCACCCCTGCATCGCGCAGGGTACCTGCCACCCTACCCACAGCCGGGGGGCCATCAAGGGTATCGCCCATTGGGGCATCCCCCAGCCTTTGCCATGCCACGCAGTGCGCACGCTGCCGTGCTGGTTTTCCGACTTTCCCCTCAGCGCGAAGAAGCCACGCCCAGCACAGCTGCGCATGTGCTGCCGACATTGACCTGCACGAACAAAAAAGTTTGCAAAAAGCGTAGACAGGGCAGGAAAACCCATGTACCGTCGAGCACAATCGAAAAGTTCCTCCAGCAACGGATAAGGTGCCTCGAATGACTCCACGCGTGACAACCCTGACCGTTGCCCCCACGGGTGCCGCCGCGAGCACGGCTCCCCAGACCCACGGAGCTGATTTTTACGACCACAAGGCCACAGTGTGGATCGTGGAGACTTTCCACCGCACTGATGGACACGCGCACGTCGGAAACGCGACAAGGGCGCTCAACGTCGCAGGCGAGGGTAGGTTCCAGACATTGGCCAACGATGCATCGATGTCCCAGCATCCGCACGGCACCAATGGCCAGGCACGCGAGGCTGGAGGACGAATACGCGATACGTGGGCCGAGTGCGGGCGGGAGCAGCACCACTATCGGCATCCAATCACGGATGAGCTGACGCCACCGAATGGGCACGTGGGGTTCAACCGTTGTCATCAGGCTCGATGTAGTGGACGCCGCAGACAGACGCGCAGGCACTCAAGGGGGACTGCGCCAGAGCTCCCCCAAGCCCCAGCACAGCGAAACGTTCCAGGAAGAAGAACACGGCAGTGTCAAGTCGCCTAAGCAAGTTGTTCATCGGACAGTAGTTTATTAAAGACCTCCACCGGGGACCATGAATCCAAACACCGCCGGGGACGGATATTGATCTCGTTCGCGATCATGTCCAGCAGCTCCTGATCGGTGGGCAACAC
>NZ_PPDL01000022.1 GCF_002994655.1 Corynebacterium sp. 13CS0277 | reverse complement strand
TACCAGGAGCTGGCTGAGATGGTGCGCGACTACGACCTCGAGCACGGCCAGTGGTACGTCGATGAAGGTGCCAAGGAGCAGTACGCCGCGTCGTACAGTGCTGAAGAGTACTGTGACGCAACCGGCTACATCCCCACCGACGACACCAACACCGACGACACCAACACCGACGGTCACACTGACGGTGACGGTGATGCGAGCGGTGCTGCTGGTGCTGCTGATGGGCGGGATGCTGACGGTGCTGCTCATGCCGGTGCTGATGGTGCTGCCGACACCACCGCCAGTGGTGACCCGGACACCCACACCACCGATACCCCCAAGGGCACCGGTCGTGCGGTAGACGCCGACAGCGGCCAGGCAGACACCACCAAAGGTGACACCACCAATGGGGCACCGGCCACCAATGGTCGCGCAACTGGTGCTGCCGCACGGTACGTCGATGTCTTTGAGCCAGGCCTCGACGACATCGACCCCACCAGTCCGGCAATCACCTACGACCGCGACGACACCGACACCCCCCTGATGGACCTCCCAGATACTGATCACCTGGCCGGTATGGATGTCCTGCCCGTCGGAGTCGTCACCCCCAGGCCTGTCCCACCCCCCATCCACGGACCCGTCCCACCACCCCCACCCACGGAGGAGGTGGTGGAACAACAGGAGGAACCCACCCCCGAAACCCCCACTGTGCCCGAAGCTGCCGACGCTGTCGACATCGTCGATGCTCCTGCCCCACCGGCCGAGGATGCACCCGTTATCACCACCAACGATGACGACGACGATGACGACTGGTGGGACATCAGCTTCGATGACTCGGTGCTGCCACCGAAGGACTAACCCCCACCCAAGGTCCGCACCCCCGCGACGGCACCTGCCACACCCACCCCACCTGTGGCAGGTACCGCCGCGGCGGGTTTAGTAGTCGTAGCCTTCGGGCACTGGGTCCCTCAGCACGAAGAGGCTGATCGCTGGTTCGACCCGTGGGATGCAAGCACCCCCGCCTCTCCTGCCAGGCAGGTGAGACGGGGGTGGCTTGTGCGCAGTCGCGCGGGTGGCGCAGGCCGCTGTTTAGGCGGTGGCGTCGAGCGGGTTCTTGACCCAGCTCATGAGGTCGCGCAGCTTCTTGCCGGTCTCCTCGATCGGGTGCGCGTTGACTGCGGCGCGGCGGGCCTCGAGGTCCTTGTTGCCGCCCTCGACGTTGGCGATGAGCTGATTGACGAAAGTGCCGTCCTGGATGTCGGTGAGGACGTCCTTCATGCGCTGCTTGGTGCCCTCGTCGATGATGCGCGGGCCGGCGAGGTAGCCGCCGTACTCAGCAGTGTCGGAGATGGAGTAGTTCATGTTGGCCAGGCCGCCCTCCCAGATGAGGTCGACGATGAGCTTCATCTCGTGGAGAACCTCGAAGTAGGCCATCTCCGGGGCGTAGCCCGCCTCGGTGAGGGTTTCGAAGCCGGCCATCATCAGGTACTCCAGGCCACCGCAGAGCACAACCTGCTCGCCGAAGAGGTCGGTCTCGACTTCTTCCTTGAAGGTGGTGGGGATGACGCCTGCACGGGCTCCACCGATGGCTGCTGCGTAGGACAGGGTCAGGTCGCGGCCTTCGCCCTTGGGGTCCTGCGCGACGGCGATGAGGCAGGGCACGCCCTTGCCGTCAACGAACTGGCGGCGGACCAGGTGGCCCGGGCCCTTCGGGGCGACCATGCCGACGGTGATGTCGGCTGCCGGCTCAATGAGACCGAAGTGGACGTTCAGACCGTGGCCGAAGAACACAGCGTTGCCGGCCTCGAGGTTGGGGGCGATGTCCTCGGTGTAGATCTTCGCCTGGGAGGTGTCGGGGGCGAGGATCATGACGACGTCGGCCCACTTGGCGGCGTCCGCGTTGCTCATGACGGTGAAGCCAGCTTCGGTGGCCTTCTCTGCGGACTTGGAGCCCTCGCGGAGGCCGACGACAACCTCGACGCCGGAGTCGCGCAGGCACTGGGCGTGGGCGTGGCCCTGGGAGCCGTAGCCGATGACGGCGACCTTGCGGCCCTGGATCAGCGACAGGTCAGCATCATTGTCGTAGAGAACTTCGATAGCCATGTGGAGTGTGAACCTTTCTTCACTGCACCCGCCGGGCGGTTGGGGTGCGGGGTGTGGGTCGTTGGGCAGTGTGAGTGCATCGGGGCGGGGACTGTGCGGTGTGGTTGAGGGGTAGCACACCACCACACAACGTCTCACGCCATGAAACACACTGTATCAAACTGTGGGATTTTTATGGGCGTGGGGGCATTACCCCCACCACCCCCGGGACGGATCCCGGGGAGTGAGCAGCGAAGGCTATTAGCCCTTGCGGGGTGCCATCACCTTCGGGCCGCGGCCGAGGGCCACCTCGCCGGAGCGGATCATCTCGCGGATGCCGAAGGGCTCCAGCACGTCGATGAGTGCCTGCAGCTTCGCCGGCTGGCCGGTGGCCTCAATGACGACGGATTCGGGCGCGACGTCGATGACGCGGGCGCGGAAGATCTTCGCTGCGTCGACGACCTGCGGGCGGTTGGAGTTGTCCGCGTCAACCTTGACGAGCATGAGCGCCCGGGCAACCGCCTGGTCGTCTTCGAGGCGGATCACTTTGAGCACCGGGATCAGCTTGTTGAGCTGCTTGGTGATCTGCTCGATGTGGAGGTCGTCGGCGTCGACGACGATGGTGATGCGGTTGATACCGGGGGTGTGGGTCGCGGCAGACGCGATGGACACGATCGAGTAACCACGCCGGGTGAACATGCCCGCCAGGCGGGAGATAATGCCATCGGTGTCCTGCGCGAGGACGCTCAGGATGTGGCGGTGGATCTCCTTGCTCATTAGATGATGTCCTTTCGGCTGGACTGCTTGGCAGCATCGTTGGCGTTGTCGTCGATGGCGACATCGATGGCGGCGGGAGACTCACCGGCGGAGTGCTCGTCGAACAGGGGCCGGAGACCGAGCGCGTACTCGATTTCGGTGTTGGAGTTGCCGGCGGCCACCATGGGCCACACCTGGGCGTCTTCGCCGACGATGAAGTCGATGACGACGGGCCGGTCGTTGATTTCCCGGGCGCGTCGGATGGCGGGGATGACGTCTTCCTTTTTCGTCACACGGATCGCTTCACACCCCATGGCCTCGGATAGGCCGACGAAGTCGGGCATGTATTCGCCCTGTTCGCGCAGCTTGGTGTTCGAGTAGCGGCCCCCGTAGAACAGGGTCTGCCACTGGCGCACCATGCCGAGGTTGCCGTTGTTGATGAGTGCGACCTTGATGGGGAAGCCCTCCATCGCGCAGGTGGTGAGTTCCTGGTTGGTCATCTGGAAGCAGCCGTCGCCGTCGATCGCCCAGACTTCCTTGTCCGGCATACCGGCCTTGGCACCCATGGCGGCGGGCACCGAGTAGCCCATCGTGCCGGCACCACCGGAGTTCAGCCACGTGCGCGGGTTTTCGAAGTCGATGAACTGGGCGGACCACATTTGGTGCTGGCCCACGCCCGCGCAGTAGATCGCGTCGGGGCCGACCTCGTTGCTCAGGGCGTTGATGACGTACTGCGGGGAGATCATTCCGTGGGGCTGTTCGTCCCAGCCGCGCGGGTACTTCTCCTTCAGTCCGGTCACGTACTGCACCCACGGGCCAACGTTCGGCGTCGGCAGGCCGGAGGACTTGTAGGCGGCCAGCATGTCGGCGAGAACCTCGCGGGCGTCGCCGACGATCGGCACGTCCGCCATGCGAATCTTGGAGATTTCCGCCGGGTCGATATCGGCGTGAATGACCTTCGCATCGGGTGCGAAGGCATCAACGGCACCGGTGACACGGTCGTCGAAGCGGGCACCGATGGCGATGAGCAGGTCCGAGCGCTGCATCGTGCCGACTGCGGACACCGACCCGTGCATGCCCGGCATACCCATGTGCAGCGGGTGCGAGTCCGGGAACGCGCCCAGCGCCATGAGGGTGGTGACGACGGGGATGCCGGTGTATTCGGCGAACTCCAGCAGTTCCTTGTGAGCTTCGGCCTTGATGACGCCGCCGCCGATGTACAGGCAGGGCTTCTCCGCCTGGGAAATCAGCTTGATGGCTTCGTGGATCTGCCGCGGGTGCCCGGTGGTCACCGGCTTGTACCCCGGCAGGTCCATCTTCGGCGGCCACACGAAGTCCATCTCCGCCATCTGCACATCCTTCGGGATGTCGACGAGCACCGGGCCCGGGCGGCCCGTGGCCGCCAGGTGGAACGCCTCCGCCAAGGCGGCGGGGATCATGTTCGGGTCCGTGATCATGAAGTTGTGCTTGGTCACCGGCATGGTGATGCCACGGATGTCAGCCTCCTGGAAGGCGTCCGTACCAAGCAGGGTGTGGCCGACCTGGCCGGTGATCGCCACGATCGGCACCGAGTCGAGGTTCGCGTCCGCGATCGGGGTGACGAGGTTCGTCGCCCCCGGGCCGGAGGTCGCGATGCACACGCCCACCTTGCCGGTGGCTTGCGCGTAGCCGGTGGCGGCGTGGCCAGCACCCTGCTCGTGGCGCACCAGCACGTGGCGCACCTTCTCCGAGGAATAAATGGGGTCATACAGGGGCAGAACTGCGCCGCCCGGGAGGCCGAACACGACGTCGGCGCCGAGTTCTTCCAGGGAACGCACAATGGCCTGGGCGCCCGTCATTCGTTCCGGCGTAGCGTTTTTCGCGGACTTCGAGGATTGCCCCTTCGCCGCCTGTGTGGAAGCTGCCGAGTTCACGACGTTGCTGCTCCTTTGAAAACTGAGAAAACCATCTTCGGGACTTCTTTTGTACTTCGGCGTTCGTGGAAGGCACCGACCACGAACGCACGACGTGACTCGACCACGCCGACACTCATCAGCCCCAGCGCACCGGCGGCCGGTGGGCCAGACGCTGGTCAATGAATCACTTCTCCCCGTTCGCGCTCGCCTGCCCAACTGTGTTCTCAGCGGGTGAACCCTGGTGCGGCGACCGGACTCTTTTCACAGGGCCAGCGCTCCACCCGCAGGCGTGAAGGTGGCCGCCTTGGGGTGGATGATCCCCACGGGCACCCATCGCCGTGTCCGGCCCCAGTGTGCGCCTGTATGTGGCGTGCACCGTGGCCCGGGAGGCGGTGAGGCCGCGGGGTCACACGGGTGTATTCATAACAAAAGCCCCAAAGCTTCTTTGTTTCAGTGCCTGGTGTGGCACGAGCTTAGGGGCGCTGACTGTGTCGACGGTTGATGCGTAAATCAAGCCGCTACGGCCGGCGCCGCTGGCTAATTACTACATCAAGAAGTCGGATCGTCATGGTTCAGCAATTTACACCCCAGCCCCGGGTGTGTGCCACCCGCTACACCGCGACCCCACCCCCGTGGCCACCCCCACACCCTCCCCCACCTGCGTGACGCGGGCCTCATTCGCGCACTCATCCCACCCCCGTCGCCCAACCGACCGCCCACCTGGGTGCTGTCTGGGACGCACGTGGGAGCATCCCGCGAGTGCTTCCGCTGTAGCTTGCCGCATGCCGCAGGCTCGCTACTGTGGAGGGCATGCTTATCCCCGTAGAGACTCTTGCCCGACAGTGGTGGGCGTGGGCCATCACTGACGGCGTCACGCTCCTCATCATCACCGTGCTGGCGCTCCTCGTGCCGCGGGTGGGCCGCTTCGCGGTGACGGTGTTCCAGTCCCGCCTGGATGCCACCGCCCAGGAGTCGAAGTCGAAGCTCGCGATCTTCAGCACCGTGATGTACCTGCTGCAACTGGTGGCGTACTTCCTGCTGCTGGTGGCGTTCCTCAAGGTGTTGGGTTTCTCCCTCGTGGGTGCGGCGATCCCGGCAACGGTGATTTCCGCCGCCGTGGGCTTGGGCGCCCAGTCGGTGATCGCTGACTTCCTCGCCGGTTTCTTCGTGCTGCAGGAGAAGCAGTTCGGTGTCGGCGACTGGGTGCAGTTCAAGGGGAACGGGGTTGATGTGCAGGGCGACGTCATCCAGATGACGATGCGCGCAACGAAGGTGCGCACGCTCGCCGGGGAGACGGTGCTGGTGCCGAATTCGGCGGCGCGAGTGTGCATTAACCACTCCAACTATTGGGCCCGCGCTGTCGCGGTGGTGCCGGTGCCACTGCTGGGCAGCACCTCGATCGATGAGGCGATTAGCCGGGCGGCGGCGGCCGCGCAGCGCGCCCTCGAGCGCCCCGATATTGCCCCGGATGTGCGTGGCGAGCTCGATGTGCACCCGGCAGTTGCGATTGAGAAGCCCACGGTGGTGGGCATGCCGTGGCTGGCGGACATGCGTTTCGTGGTGCAGGTCAACCCGGCCCGCCAGTGGGTGGTGGAGCGCGCAATCCGCACGGCAATTTTGGACGAGTTCTGGTCGGAGTACGGCTCGGCGACGACGACGTCTGGTGCGCTGCGCCGCCAGTTGGCGACGGTGACGGATGAGCCGGGCACCCGGCCCGTCACGGCACGCACTCCCCTGGTGGAGCGTGGGGAGCTGGGCGGCTTCAACGATCCGGCCCCGGACCCGCGGTGGCGGCGTTCCGCGGACGCGGAGGCGCGCCACACTCTGCGCGAATCCGATGAGCTCCCGGGCGCGGATCCCGAGACCATCCTCATGGACGCCACCGGCGGGGAGGGAGCTTCCCGCCGGGGCGCGGGGGTGCTCGGCACGGGTGGGGCGTCGGGCTACTATGCCCGCACCCCCAGGGTGGATGTGCCGATCGCGGGCGATGGGCAGGAGTCCAACCCCTACGCTGCCGATGCGGACGCGGAGGCCCCCGCCTATGGGGAGCCGGGCCCCACGCGTGGCGCGCACGAGCTGGCGGACGTGGACGAGCATCACGAGTCGGCTCGTGGTGACGTGCATGTGCGCGACCCGAAGAAGCCCGCGCGCGCGACGGCCCAGCCACAGGAGCCCCAGTCGAAGATTCCAGGGGCGAAGTATTTGAGCTTCGGGTGGCGGCTGCGCCCCTCGACCACGCTGCTGCTCATCGCACTCGTGGTGCTCACCATCATCCGCGGGCTGACGTTGGAGACCGACGAGGAGTACCCGGATGGCGCGTGGGCGCCGAAGCGCACCACCGCCGCCACGTCCGCCCCGGCCCCGGCGGAGACCACTGAGGAGGAGGTGTCCACCCCGGAGCCGACCAGCCTGCTGCCGGAGCCAAGCGAGGCGCCCTCCGCAGCACCCGCCCCGAGCAGCGCCCCAGCGGAGGAAGAGGAGCCCGCCGAGGAGCCGGAGGCCAGCACCGCTCCGAGCGATGAGCCCAGCGAACTCCCCGAGGACAATGAGCCTCCGGCGAGTATCTCCCCGACGCAGGCCCCCGAGGAGCCCCGCCCCGCGGACGGTGGCGGGGACACTGCTGCCCCCGCCGAGAACCCCGGCACCCTGCCGGCCGCACCGGCGGAGGCTCCCGCCCGCACCTAGCCCGCAGCTCTCCCGGGGATGGACCCTGAGGCCGCCGCGCGGGGGTACACAGCTGTGGCGGCGGGTGGTGGTGCGGTGGGTACTATGACCGTCATGGCATCTGGCACCGCACACGAATCACCGTCCACCGCGCATCCCCACACCCCGTCTCCGGAGGCGCAGGTGTTCCACGCTGACCGGCTGCACCTTCTCGCCCTCGTGGCGATGTTCGTCATGATTCTGCTGCTCACCCCGGCGAAGCCGTGGGTGTTGGGCTGGTTGTTGCTGGTACCCGTGGTCCTTGGGGTCATGGTGTGGCGTTCCCAGACGGTGGTGGATTCGACGGGCCTGCGCGCCACGCGGGGTTTCCGCGCCCCGGAGCAGGTGGCGTGGGAGGACTTCGCTGGTCTTCGTTTTGCTGGTGCGGCGTCGTTTGCTGACACCACCGATGGGCGGAGCGTCCGCCTGCCCGGTGTAACCTTTAACTCACTGCCGCGCTTGGAGGAGGCCTCACAGGGCCGAATCCCGGACGCGTTGACTCGGGGCCGCGAGGCCGCTGAGGACAAGGTGGTCATCATCCACCGTGACGGGCGGCAGGTTTTGGTCGACAAGGACAGTCCTGAGGCGCGGGCCCACCTCGCCGCGCAGCAGGACGCACCCCACCCCGAGTAAGCGCCCACAGTGCCCTGTCCTGTGTTCCTTATCCTCGGGCCGTCCCCGACGTGGTGGTGACGCCACCCGGCAGCGCTCTGTGTGCCTGCCGGGTGGCGTCGTCCACGCTCAACAAAATTCTTTTTCTCACTCACCCGCCCCGCCTGCGGGGCGTGGCCCGTGAGACACACTGACGTGCCGCAGGAGTTGTTACTGTCTGTGGCGTCGTGCGGGACTCAGCCCCGCGGTGTGGGCACCTGATCCGTATCCGTCGGTGCCCGGTGCCGCCGTGTTCCGCCGCGCGTGTGTTGCTGTGGCCGCGCTTGCCGTAGGGACATGGTTTTCCAGGATGTCCACGCACATGTCTATTCCTCTTCGTTCCAAAGTCACCACCGTTGGCCGCAATGCGGCGGGCGCCCGTTCCTTGTGGCGCGCCACCGGCATGAAGGACGGCGATTTCGGTAAGCCGATCGTCGCTGTGGCGAACTCGTTTACCCAGTTCGTGCCGGGCCACGTGCACCTGCGCGACGTGGGCCGCATCGTTGCGGAGGCCATTGAGGCCGCCGGCGGTGTGGCGAAGGAGTTCAACACGATTGCCGTGGATGATGGCATCGCCATGGGCCACGGCGGCATGCTGTACTCGTTGCCCTCCCGGGAGATCATCGCCGATTCGGTGGAGTACATGGTCAATGCCCACACGGCGGACGCGTTGGTGTGTATCTCCAACTGCGACAAGATCACCCCCGGCATGCTCAATGCGGCGCTGCGGTTGAACATCCCGGTGGTGTTTGTCTCCGGCGGCCCGATGGAGGCCGGGAAGGCTGTCGTCGTCGACGGTGTGGCGCACGCCCCGACGGACCTGGTGACCGCCATTTCGGCATCCGCGTCCCCGGAGGTGGGCGACGAGGGCCTGGCGGCGGTGGAGCAGTCCGCCTGCCCGACATGTGGCTCCTGCTCCGGGATGTTCACCGCGAACTCGATGAACTGCCTCACTGAGGCCCTCGGCTTGTCGCTGCCGGGTAACGGTTCCACCCTCGCCACCCACGCGGCCCGCCGGCAGCTGTTTACCCGCGCCGGTGAGCTCGTCGTCGAGTTGTGCCGCCGCTACTACGGCGAGGGCGATGAGAGTGTGCTGCCGCGCTCGATTGCGACCCGCCACGCCTTCGACAATGCGATGGCCTTGGATATGGCGATGGGTGGGTCGACGAATACGGTGCTTCACATTCTGGCCGCCGCCCAGGAGGGCGAGGTCGATTTCACCCTCGACGACATTGATGCCCTCTCCCGGAAGGTGGGCTGCCTGTCGAAGGTGTCGCCGAACTCCGACTACCACATGGAGGACGTGCACCGCGCCGGCGGTATCCCCGCGATCCTTGGTGAGCTGTTCCGGGCGGGTCTGTTGCACGAGGATGTGCACTCGGTGCATGCGCCGTCGCTGGCGCAGTGGTTGGGCGAGTGGGATATTCGCGCCGAGAACCCCTCCGCCGCCGCGGTGGAGTTGTTCCACGCCGCCCCGGGCGGGGTGCGCACCACGGAGCCGTTCAGCACGAACAACCGCTGGGATTCCCTCGACACCGATGCGGCCGGTGGCTGCATCCGCGACGTGGCGCACGCCTACACCAAGGATGGTGGCTTGGCGGTGCTGCGCGGCAACCTCGCCGAGGATGGTGCGATCATCAAGGCGGCCGGTGTGGACGAGTCCCTGTGGCGTTTCACCGGCCCGGCTCGTGTCGTCGAGTCCCAGGAGGAGGCGGTGTCCGTCATCCTCAACGGCACGATTCAGCCCGGTGAGGTGCTGGTCGTCCGCTACGAGGGGCCCTCTGGCGGCCCGGGTATGCAGGAGATGCTGCACCCGACGGCGTTCCTCAAGGGCGCGGGCTTGGGCAAGAAGTGCGCGCTGATTACCGATGGGCGTTTCTCCGGCGGGTCCTCCGGCCTGTCGGTGGGCCACATCTCCCCTGAGGCGGCCCACGGCGGTGCCATTGGCCTGGTGGAGGATGGCGACGAGATCACCATCGATGTGCACACCCGCGAACTGTCCCTCAACGTCGACGAGGAGGAGTTGGCCCGCCGCCGCGCCGCGATGGAGGCCTCCGACCGCCCGTGGCAGCCGCGCAACCGCACGCGCACGGTGACGAAGGCGCTGCGCGCCTACGCGAAGATGGCGACCTCCGCCGACAAGGGTGCGGTCCGGCAGGTCGACTAACACCCCGCCCCCACGGGAACGGAAGAGATACAGACAGAATGACAGCAGCGGCCGGGCATCATGCCCGGCCGCTGCTGTCGTATACCCCTAGGAGCTGGTGTCGGTGCGGTTGCGCCGCACAAGCCACACGATGCCGGCGGTGACGAAGCTGGTGGCCACCAGCAGGGTCATCATGCCGACGAGGATCATGAACGCGCCGACCATGAACAGGCCGGTGACGTCGTTGGCCTGCACGGTGATGACGAAAAGCAGGACGGTCGTAATGCTGGCGGCGAAGGCGTAGGAGACGGCGATCGCCAGCCGGTCTTTCACGGTGAACCACACCGCCCCGAGGGCGACGACGACGCCGAAGACGGCCATCTGCCACGTCTCCCAGGGCAGGGTGCGGGTGGGGTCGGCGGTGCCGACGGACCAGTTGAGGAACGCGAACCAGGAGATGATGCCGACGACGGCACCGGTGATAATGGCTTTGAGATCGGCGTTCACGGCGTGTGGTCTCCTCTAACGGTGGAATCGTTCATGCACGTCTAGCAGTGCGCCACCCCGGGGTGTGTGGTGTCCGGGGCGGGGTGCGTGCTGGCTGTTGGGCTTAGTGTAGAGGATTCACGCCGGTTCCCACCCACCACAGGCCTGCGACGCAGGCGGCGGCGAGCAGCAGCATCACCCAGGAGGAAGCGAGCGGGCGGCGCGCCCAGCCGCGGGAGAAGTCCAGGCCGATGCGGCCGGGGCCGGTGAACTGCAGGCCCAATGCGAGGCCGAACAGCACGCCCGCGAGGACGATCCCGTCCTGTGTGCCGTCGTTGTACACCTGGTGGGCCAGGGTGAAGGAGGTGACGACGAGGGCGACGGCGGCAGCGATGGGGGCCATGAGACCCAGGATGAGGAACACGGCTGCGGTGAGCTCGAGGGCGGGGATCGCGACGGCGAGGATGCTGGGGTAGTCGTAGCCGGCGAATTCGTTTTGGAGACTGACGAGCCCGCGGGAGCCGAACAGGCCGAAGAAGACGCTGACGGCGTGGAGTCCGAGGGCGCCGCCCAGCACGAGGCGGAGCAGCAGCAGGCCGAAGTCGATGGTGCCGCGGCGCGGGGATTCCACCACGACGGCGGCGGCCTCGGGGGCGTCCTCGGCGGGCAGGGCGGGGTCCTGCAGGAGGGGGCCGGGGCCGTCGAGGTAGTCCTCGGTGGGGGCTTGGGGCGCGAACACGGCTGTCGGCGCCGCCGCATCGGCGGGTGCGACAGGCTGCGGTTCGTCGTCCAGGGGCGGCAGCAGCTTCGCCACGTCGGCCGCGCGCTTCTGCCCCGGGGTGGGGGCGTCGAAGGCGGTCGTCGGCGCGTCGGAGGCCAGCGGCGCTTCCACGGGCGCGTGGGGGGTGCTGGGGATGATCTCGGTCGGTGCCACCTCGGGCATCTCCCCTGCCGGGGCACCGTCGGCGGGCCCGCCCGCGGTGTCCGCCTGGGGTTTCGGCTGAATGGTGGTGGGTTCGGCGCGGCCTGCGCGGGCGTAGATCGACGACAGTTCCGATCCTGTGACCTCCGGAACATCCGGGGTGTCGAGCTCGACGAAGTCGTCGCCGGTGGCGACGGGGCGCTCGGCGGGGGTGCGGTTGTCCTTAGGCTTGTGCGGCGTCATAGCCCTAAACCCTAGGTGAGCGCGCCTGCCATGTGGCGGTGCCAGGCCGTACAGCGCACACCTGGCGGGCAAATCAGGCGTTCTCCCTTTCACCGCGGCCGCGATCAGTGCTGGAGTACGTGCGCCGCGGCAACGACGGCGGCCGAGAGTTTGCTCAGCAGCGGCGATTCGAGGCGCCAGTGCTGCCAGTACAGCGGCACTTCCTCCACGCGCTCGTCGAGGGTGACGAGATCGCCCCGGGCGAGCAGCGGGTCGGATTGCAGGTCCGGGATGAGCGCCCAGCCGAGCCCCATGCAGGCGGCGGCGACGAAGCCTTCGGAGGAAGGAATCTGGCTGATGCGGCGGTGCCGGGGCAGGGTGTCGACCCGGCCGGCGAGGTCATTGTCCTGGAGGGCGTCTTTGGGGCCGAAGCGCAGCGCCGGCATGCTGGCCCAGTCGATGCTGCCGTCGGCGCGGGTGTAGCGCTCTTTCAGTGCGGGGCTGGCGAGCGCCCGGTAGCGCATAAAGCCCAGGGGCTGGACTTCGCACCCGGAGACGGCGAGCGATTCGCGGGTGACGACCCCGAGCACGTCGCCCCGCCGGAGCAGTTTGAGCGAATGGGATTCGTCCTCCACCCGCAGCCGCAGGGAGGCCTGGTCCCAGGCGGCGACCTCGCGGATGACGGGGAGGAACCAGGTGGCGAGGCTGTCGGCGTTGACGGCGACGGACAGCGGAATGTCGGCGAGGCGGCCGCGGAGCTGCGCGTCGGTTTCCGCTTGCAGCAGCGCCATGCGGCGGGCGGCTTGGGCGAGGACTTCGCCGGCCTCGGTGGGGGTGGCGGGTTGGGTGCGGTGGACGAGCACGCGCCCGGTGTGGTTTTCCAGGGCTTTGATGCGCTGGCTCACGGCGGAGGGGGTGATCCCGAGAACGTCGGCGGCACCCTCGAAGGTGCCTTCGTCGAAGACGGCGAGCAGCGTCGCCAAATGCGTCGGATTCATGAAGCGATTCTAACCCACGTAACAGACATGTAATTTTTCTTCAGCCCCCGCTGCTTGGCATCCTCGAAGGCATGGTTGTCGCACTCCACGGATTCCTGGTGGGACTGTCCCTCATCATCGCCATCGGCCCCCAGAACGCACTGATCCTCAAACAGGGTCTGCTGCGCGATCACGTGGCCCTCATTGTGCTGATCTGCGCGGTCAGCGACATCATCCTCATCAGCGCCGGCACCGGCGGCGTGGGGCTGCTTCTGGCGCACACCCCGTGGCTGCTGTCCCTGTTGACCTATGGGGGCGCGGCCTATCTCACCTACTTTGCGTACACCTGCTTCCGCGACGCGTGGCACCCGCAGGCCCTCAGCGTGAACGATGCGCCTGCACTCACGCCCTCAGCACAGGACCCCCACGCCGCGGCGGTCCGCGACAGCGACAGTGCGGGCGATTCCTGGCCGGGCGGCAGTGTCGCCACGACGACCCGCACCACCCGTGCTCGCACCCAGGCCCCCAGCTGGCGGGCGCCGGCCATGGCGGCCGTCATGCTCACCTGGCTGAACCCCAGCGCCTACATTGACACCCTGGTCATGATCGGCGGCCTGGCGAACCAGGAAGGCCCCACCGGGCGCTGGTTCTTCGCCGCAGGCGCGATCGCCGCATCCCTGCTGTGGTTCCCCGCCTTGGGTTACGGGGCGATGAAGTTGTCGACCCCGCTGTCGAAGCCGGCGGTGTGGCGGGTACTCAACATCGTCATGGGCTGCATCATGCTCAGCATCGTCGCCCGCCTCCTCATGCACTAACCCCTTCAGCTGCGGCTTCTCACACCACCGCCCCACGTCACTTCCCGCATGGACGGGAGTGCACGTGGGGCGGTGCGTCTGCGCCGGCTTTTTAGGTTGCTGTGGGTTCCTCAGCGGCCGATTCGTCAAGGGCGGCCTCCCCGTCGCGGGCATCGAAGTCGACCGAGTCGTCGGCGACGAGCTTTTCGACCACTTCCTCGTGGACGGTGCGGTTCAAGTCGGCGTTATCGATGTTGGAGGCCTCCACCCGGCGGGCGAGTTCGCGGGCGTGAGCGGCCGTGAAGTTCATCTCCGGATGCAGCTTCAGCGTCACCAGGTCGCGGATCCGCACGCGGCGCTTGACTTCCTTCCGGATGAGGTGGTGGTCGCGCAGCCAGGCGATGATCAGCACCACGGTGAGCACCGCACCGATGTAGCCGAGCACGGGGAACAGGTAGGACACGAGGCGTTTGAAGCCGAGGAAGCCGGCACAGAACGCGACCGCGACGGTGAGGTAGAACATGGTGCGGAAGCGCTCGGGGCGGCCGGCGGACAGCCGGCGGCCCATGGCGTAGCTCATGCCGAGGGCGGAGTTGAAGATCATCGCGAAGATCACCACCGACATGGCCACACCCATCTCCGGGGAGATGAGCCCCACCAGCGCCAGCATCGGCATGTCCATGTGGCCGACCTGTTCAATCTTGAGGAAGAGGCTGACGACCGACAGGACCAGGAGGCTGCCGAAGATGAACCCGCCGAGTAGGCCTCCGAGGCCGGCGGTGCGCGGCACCAAGTATTCGCCGCCGATGACGATGGACATGCTCACCACGACGACGAGGCTGAAGCCCACGTAGGAGGCGACCGCCACCGCCACGTTGGGCAGCTCGGTGGCGATGTCCTGGGTGGCGGCCTCCAGGGTGGCGAAGTCGGCGTCGGCGTGGCTGATGGAGTACACGGCGGCGATGACGATGAACAGCACGATGAAGGGCGTGGCGGCACCGATGACCTTGGACACCTTGTTGACGTCGAGGGAGCCCAGTGCGACGACGAGGACCAGCAGGATGATGCTGCCCACCCAGGTCGGCAGCCCGAATTGCTGGTTGAGGTTCGTGCCGGCCCCGGCGAACATGACCATCGCGATGGAGAACACGGTGAGCATGACGGCGGCGTCAAAGATGCGGGCGAAGACGGGGTGGGTGTATTCGGACAGCACGGCGGAGTGCTCGGTGGCCTGGAAGTAGGATCCGAGCTGCAAAATCACCAGGCCCACGAAGCACATCAACAGGGCGGTGACGACCGCGCCGATGAGTCCGGGGACGCCGAAGGCGACGAAGAATTGGAGGAGTTCCTGCCCGGAGGCGAATCCCGCGCCGATGCTCAAGCCGACGAAGGCCATTCCGATGGTCAGTGCTCTTTTCAGCACAGAGAGTCCTAGCGGTAGACAACAATGACAGCCACCGCCCACCCACACTCACACCACTGACGTCCGCGGGCGATCACGAACTCGTCCACTTTGTCGTCCGCAGGGCCCGTCGTGCGCCCAGGGTAGGCGCTGGGGGTGGCCCGGGCATACACATGCCGGGCCGGCCACCCACCCTACCAACGTTGTGATGCAGACGACAACCTTCGGTGGAGTTGCACCACCCCACTCCACCCCACCGGCGCACACCCGGCGCAGCACAACACCCGCCGGGCCTTGGGGAGGCACACGGCGGGTGTGTGGTGGTGTCTGTTAACAGACGAGCGCCAGGGTTAGCGGCACTTTTCGGCGATGAGCTTGTTGACGAGCGCCGGGTCGGCCTTGCCGCGGGTGGCCTTCATGACCGCGCCGACGATGGCGCCGCCGGCCTTGGCGTTGCCGCCGCGGATCTTCTCCACGATGTCGGGGTTGGCGGCGAGCGCCTCGTCGACGGCCTTTTCGATGGCGCCATCGTCGCGCACGACTTCGAGGCCGCGGGCGGCGACGACCTCGGTGACGCTGCCTTCGCCGGCAAGAACGCCATCGACGGCCTGGCGGGCGAGCTTGTTGGTGAGCTTGCCTTCCTTGATGAGGCCGACGACCTCGGCGACCTGCGCCGGGGTGATGGACAGGTCGGCCAGCTCCACGCCGGCGGCGTTGGCCTTCTGGGTCAGGTAGGACACCCACCAGGCGCGGGCTTCGTCGGCGGTGGTGCCGGCCTCGACGGTGGCGATGATGAGCTCCAGGGCGCCGGCGTTGACGAGGTCACGCATTTCCGCATCGGACAGGCCCCACTCCTTCTGGATGCGGGCCTTGCGCACCCAGGGCAGCTCCGGCAGGGTCGCGCGGATTTCTTCCACCCACTCGCGGGGTGCGATGACCGGCGGCAGGTCGGGGTCGTTGAAGTAGCGGTAGTCTTCCGCGGTTTCCTTGATGCGGCCGGAGGTGGTGGAACCGTCGGCCTCCTGGTAGTGGCGGGTTTCCTGAATGATCTCCCCGCCGTCGACGATGACCTGCGCCTGGCGCATCATCTCGTAGCGGACGGCCTGCTCCACGGACTTCAGGGAGTTAATGTTCTTCGTTTCGGTGCGGGTGCCGAACTCCTCCTGCCCCTTCGGCTTGAGCGAGAGGTTGGAGTCGACACGCATCGAGCCCTGATCCATGCGGGCATCAGACACGCCGAGGGCGGCCACGAGCTCACGCAGGGCGGACACGTAGGCGCGCGCCACCTCGGGGGCACGCTCCCCGGCGCCCTCGATCGGCTTGGTAACGATCTCGATGAGGGGCACGCCGGCACGGTTGCAGTCCACCAGGGAGCTCGTCGCACCGTGGATGCGGCCGTCAGCGCCACCGAGGTGGGTGAGCTTGCCGGTGTCTTCCTCCATGTGGGCGCGCTCAATCTCGATGCGCCAGGGGGTCCCATCATCAAGCACGACGTCGAGGTATCCGTCGTAGGCGATCGGCTCGTCGTACTGGGAGATCTGATAGTTCTTCGGCTGATCCGGGTAGAAGTAGTTCTTCCGGGCGAAGCGGGAGGATTCTGCAATGTTGCAGTTGAGCGCCAGGCCGATCTTGATGGCCCACTCCACACCCTTGGCGTTGACGACGGGCAGCGCGCCCGGCAGGCCGAGGGACACGGGGTCAACGTGCGAGTTGGGGGCGGCACCGAAGTGCGCGGAGCTCGCGGAGAACATCTTGGTCTCCGTCGCGAGTTCGACGTGGACCTCGAGGCCCATCACCGGGTCGAAACGTGCGACAACGTCGTCAAAATCCATCAGATCAGTCATGGCGGACATCTTACCCGAGCACCCGCACCCGCCAGGCACCCGCACCCGCGGGTGACAGGCGCACGGTGACACCACCGACACCTGGGTATGCCGGGAGCCTGGCAAGCCTGTGAAGTTGATGGGAATCCCGCTCACACCGGTGCGGGCGGGAGGGCAGCTCAGGCAGAATTGCAGCCACACCGCACTGTTGTTTTTCCACCCTGCCCGCCACCCACGCCCACACCCCGCGTGTGCGGCCGCAGTGACGGGCCCGCGGGGCGTTGTTCGCGGTGCTCAAGCACCCCGCGCACCCCTGTCGCACGTCGCTGTCGTCGTGCGCGCAGGCCACTGTATAGACCAACCCATCCCAGCCCGACCCCGCTGTAGCCCATCACCCCTGTGGGTGCCATCTCCCCCACCGTTCACCCGTTGTCTCACCCCCGGAAACTACCCCCGGCGGTGGGCGGGGAACCACGAGTGGCACCACCCGTGTCAGGCAGCAGCAGACGAGGAGTCCTTGATCGCCGGCTCAGGCACCTGCCGTCGCCGGCGTCGTGACGAGAAGTTTCTTCACTACTTTCCACCGTCTGAATATCGCTGCGCATCCCGCGCAGCAGCCCATAAAAATCCCGTGGCCTGTGCCCACGCACCCCGCCACGGGTTGTCCACCGAGTTTGAAACATAAGGATGTGTCTTCCATGGTGAAGCGCAAGCGCGCCCGTGAGGCGAAAAAGCTCCAGCAGAAAGTCGCGGCCGTGGCCGCGGAGAAGAAGTTCCCCGATGTGGCGGAACTGTTTTTGCCCATCGATACCCCAGAGAAAGCCGCCGAGTTGGGGGAGGCGATCATGGATCCCCGCCGCACAAGCGTCATTGTGCTGCACGGGGTGCCGCTGCCCGGGGAGGAGACCACCCACCGGCCACTACCGACGGAGCGGTGGGAGCGGCAATTGACCAACCCCAAGGGCTACCTGTTCAACGTGTACGAGGAGATCAAGGACGGCCGGCTGGCGATGTACCGGGTGTCCGGCGCGGCCGCGCAGCAGGCGCTCGCGGAGAAGATTTTCCCGTTCCGCCTGTACCCGCACTCGGTGCGGGTGTTCCCCGCCCACGCTGGGTGGCGGGAGGATCAGCTGCAGCTGCGCAGCAGCCTCCACGCCGACGGGGTGATCAAGGCCGCGGATGCGGTGGTCTACGACATCCAGATGGGCTTGCAGGAACTCGATCGCCAGGAGGCGGCAGTCGCCGCACCCCAGTATGAACAACCGGTGGTGTCCGCCCAGCGCTTTGAGGGCACCGTGGCCACGGTGGTCAATTCCACCCAGGCGTACCTGTCGCGCCGCGGCGGCGGGCTCAACATGGTGCTGGTGGACCTGCCGACGCTGCTGCCGAAGCTGCGGCTGCACATGGATGATGTGTTCGCCAAGGGTTTTTCCGTGTCCGGCACCTATATTCCTGCCGATCGCACGGTGACGACCATTGATCATTTGCGCACGGTGGCGCAGATGGTGGCGGAGTTGTGGGAGCATTCCCGCGACTGCGTCGTGGTGCGAGGGCGGCTGCTCAATTGCCCGCTGCTGGACGAGTCGTTGCTCACCGGCCCGTTGTTCCGCACCCCGGGGGCGATTGATCCGACGAAGCATGAGGGCCTGGCGGTGGAGGTGCTGCCGGGTGTGGTGCTGCCCTTGGAGGGGGATGCTGATGCCGCCGCCGGTGGGGTCGTCATGGTGACGCTGACGCAGCAGGAGCAGGCCCCCGACTACCCGGCGGTGTTTCTTCCCCGCCGCACCCCGGGCACCCCGCAACCCCCGGAGGGGTTCTTGGTGGCGGCGTGGACGCCGCCGGGTGAGGTGGGCGGCGACGAGGACTACACCTTGTCGTTCCTGCCGGGTGGCCCGAGCTGGCTGACGAGCGTGGAGGATGCGGCCCTGCGCGCCACCACCACCGGGACGAACGGCAGCCCCGGCGCCGCGAGTGCGGGCCATGGGCTTGCACGCCCCACCGAAAGTGACAGCGCACCGGCGGACACCGCAGCGCCGACCCCGGCGGCGGTGGCATCCCGTGCGCCCGAGGACTCCGGCGACGCCGCCATCAACGCGGAGGATGTCGGGGACGTGGAGGATCCCGCGGCCCAGGAGGCGGCGGTTGGGGTGATGGATGCTGCGGCGGTGCTCATCGACGAGCCGCACGACGCCCTGGACGTCATCGAGGAGGCTGTCAGCCGCCTGCGGGAGCACGTCGATGTGCTCCACGACCAGGCAGACGAGTACGAGAAGATGCTGCGGCAGACCTTGGACCGCTCCCGGACGACGAGTTCCATGGAGCAGTCGTTGCAGACGGCGACGCGTCGCGCACACCGCGCCGAGCAGCAGGTCTCCGACCTGCAGCACAAGGTCACCGCCCGAGAGAAGCAGGCCGCGACCCTGAAGGCGAGGATTGCGGAGCTGCGGCAGGAAAACGACGAGCTGACCAGTCTGCTGCAGGAAGTCACCGACGCCGACCCGGAGACCATCGCCCAGATTCTGCACCCGGAGAAGTCGAAGCAGAAGCCGAAGGAGCCGAAGCCGAAGGAGCACAAGAGCGCGCACGACCGCAGTGTGTTCACCGTGGAGGTGCGCGGGAATGAGTTTTCCGACCCGACGGCGCAGCTGCACTGGGAGATGGAGCTGTTCTACATGTCCACCTACACCGAGGAGGAGCGTGCCCGCTTCCCCCTCAATGAGTCCTCGTTCTCCTCGACGTTTTTCAAGTCGCTCGATGTCGTCAAGGAGATCCCCCGGCATCAGTTTTTGCTGCGGCTGGTCGATATTGCCACCGGCCGGAGCCGTTCGGTGGATTTCCGTTTCGTCGATAAGGACTTCGCGCTGCGGGGCGCGAAGCCGACGGTACGTTCCACGGATCGGGCCCTGCAGCGGCGGGCGTATCTGCAGGAGGGCACTGCGGGTGCCCGGCGTCTGCACTATTGGCTGCTGCCCGATAAGAAGACGGTCGAGTTCCATGAGTGCCTGACCCACGAGTAGCACCCCACACCCCTACCTGCCGCATGCCCGATTGTGCCCGGGTGAGGGTGTGTGCCCTTCTCCCCTGGTGTTGGGCGCGTGTGAGGATACTGCCGCAGCTGGCTTCAGGCACACACGCACACACGCCCAACCCCGGGGCGGGCCGTGTGGTCCGCACCCCCGAAGGCCTGCTGGGGCCGACGGGTGGGGTTGGGCGTGTGGTGGGGGTTCGGTTTAGCCGAACAGTGCGCGGGCGGTGGCGATGCGGCCTTCCGGAACGCGCTTGAGGGTGCCGACGGCTTCCTCGAGGGGGATCAAATCGATGTGCTCACCGTGGAGGGCAACACAGGTGCCGAAGTCGCCGGTGTGGCAGGCGCGGGCGGCGTGGACGCCGTAGCGGGTGGCCAACACGCGGTCGTAGGCGGTGGGGGTGCCGCCGCGCTGGATGTGGCCGAGCACAGTGGTGCGCACGTCGTGGCCGAGGCGGCGCTTGATTTCGTCGCCGATGACCTGGCCGATGCCGTTGAAGGTCTGGTGGCCGAACTGGTCGACACCGCCCTCGTCGAAGTCCATGGTGCCCGGCTTCGGCAGGGCGCCTTCGGCGACGACGATGATGCCGTACTTTTCGCCCATCTGGAAGCGGCGCTCCATGGCCTTGCAGATGTCTTCGATGTCGAAGGGCTCCTCGGGCAGCACGATGTAGTGTGCGCCGCCGGCCATGCCCGAGTGGAGGGCAATCCAGCCAACGTGGCGGCCCATGACCTCGACGATCATGACGCGGTTGTGGGATTCGGCGGTGGTGTGGAGGCGGTCGATGGCGTCGGTGGCCACGGACACTGCGGTGTCGAAGCCGAAGGTGTAGTCGGTGCCGTTGACGTCGTTGTCGATGGTCTTCGGCACGCCGACGACGGGGATGCCGTTGTCGGACAGCCATTTCGCGCCCTTGAGGGTGCCTTCGCCGCCGATCGGAATCAGGGCGTCGACGCCGGCGTCCGCCAGGTTCGCCTTGATCTGGTCGATGCCCGACTTGAAGGCGTCGGGGTGCAGGCGGCCAGTACCCAGGATGGTGCCGCCGCGCAGGAGAATACGGTCAATGTTCTCGTCGTCATACAACTGGACGCGGCGGTCCTCCATGAGGCCCACCCAACCGTCCTGGTAGCCCACCACCGTCGAACCATACGAGGTCGCGGTGCGGACGATGCCGCGGATGACGGCGTTGAGGCCCGGGCAGTCGCCGCCCGAGGTGAGTGTGGCAATACGCATGCCACCCATCCTAGTCGCCTTGTGCCCGTTTATGCCCGTTCGGTAAAGCGGCTCACACTGACCAGACCGGCCAACAGGGCGATTGCGGGCAAAATCATGGACAAACCCATAGCGTTTCCATAACTGGTGTGAGCAACACCAACCTGCATGGCGGCGCCGATCACTGCGGCACCGACGACGGAACCCACCTGGCGGGAGGTGTTGTACACCCCGGAGGCCGCCCCCACCATCGACATCGGCACGTCCCGCATACTCGTCGCCGAGTTCGGCGACCACACGAACGCGTTACCGAAGCCCATGAGCACGATCGGCACGAGCACCCACACCACCGGCACCCCCTCGCGCATCGTCACCACGAGCGCCACCATGGACAGCGTCATGGTGCCGAAGCCAATCATGGACAGGGTGCGAGGGTGGCTGGTGTCCGACATGCGGCCCACGAAGGGGGCGAGCCCGCCGGAGATCACCGCCATGGGTGCCAGCATGAGCCCCGCCCGGCTGGCGCTGAGCCCCGCGGAGTCCTGCAGGTAGAGCATCATCGGCAGCATCGTGCCCGCGGACGCGAACCCCATCATGGAGATACTGAACACGCCCATGGAGAAATTGTGGTTGGCAAAAATCGCCAGCGGCACCAGAGCTTCCGCCCCGCGGCGCTGGGCGGAGGCTTGCAGCTTCAGGAACCACACGATGAGCGCCACCCCGAGGCCAAGGATCACGAACAGCCACCACGGCCAGCCGAGGTTCGGGCCCTCCTGCACGGAGAACACGATCGCGAACACGCCCGCGATGGACACGACCACGCTGGCGGCGTCGAGGCTGCGGGCCATGGTCTGCATCTTCGGCACCCACAGGGACACCAGCACGAGCGACAGCACCCCGATGGGCACGTTGATGAAGAAGATCCACTGCCACCCCACTGCGGACACAATGAACCCGCCGAGCAGCGGCCCGGTCAGGGTGGCCAGGCCCGCGACCGCACCCCAGATCCCCATGGCGGCGCCGCGCTTGTCGCGGGGGAACAGGCGGTTAATCACCGCCATCGTCTGCGGGGTGAGCAGCGACGCACCAAAACCCTGGACCGCGCGGGCCAGGATGAGCGTTTCGATGTTCGGCGCCAGCCCGCAGGCGAGGCTCGACGCCGTGAACAGCGCCATGCCGGCCATGTAGACGCGCCGCTGCCCGTAGCGGTCCCCGAGGCGGCCGGTGACCAGCAGCGGCACGGCGAACGTGAGCAGGTAGATACTGGTCACCCACACCACGGCGTTGAGGTCCGCGCCCAGCTCCTGCTGGAAGTCGGGGGTCGCGACCGCCACGATCGTCTGGTCGAGGAGGATCATGAAGAACCCGATGCACAGCGCGGCCAACGCCCGCCATGCCTCCCGCAGCGACACCGGCGGCGCGCCCGCGGCACGGGGCTGCCCGGCACTCGCATCGGCAGGCGCGGCACCGGGGCCTGCGGCTGGGGCGGTGGAGGAATCAGACGTGGGGTGGGGTTCGTGAGTCACCGCAACATCCTATATCCGCGCCCACCCAGACCCACCGGGGTGCGCCCCACGGCCGCACACACGCCCCCACCCCCGCAGCACACGACAGCGGCAACGGATGCGTCTCACAGGGCAATGACCTGCACGGCAGTAGGCCGGGGACTACACTGAACAACCATGGATATGAAGCTGAAGAAGGCAGAAGACGTCAACACCGCCTCCCTGGTCATCACGGGCCTCATCGGCGGGTGGCTCACCGCCAAGGAGACCGGCATTCGTCCCCTCGGGGGCGTGGTGCTCGCGGCGATGGGTGGCCTGGCCACCCGCGCCTGGGTGAAGAAGTCCGGCCCGATGGTCACCATTGGTCTGCTGGGCACCTACCTGGGCGCGTTTGGCCTGTCCCACCCGCTGGCGAAGAAGATTGGCGCGTGGCCCGCAGTGCTCGCTGTCACCGCCGTGGCTTCCGGTGCCGCGTGCGTCGCGAACGACATTCGCGACTAACTCCCCCACGCGCAGCACCCCACCGGTGTGTGCCGCGCAGTATCCCCAGCCCCCGAACCAGACCACCGTGGACAATCATGTGTGGACGGTATCGGGGGCTTGGTGTATCACCACCGACCAAGGACTAAGTGCCCCGCACACGACGCAGGAACACAGAGCGCAGCCCACTCCCCCACCTCACCCCCACTTAGAGGGACAGCCAGGGCTGGTCGGGGTCCTCGGGTTCGACGAGGACGTCGGTGTAGCCGTCGCGTAGTAGCCCCTTCTTCTTCATTCGCCGCCAGAGTTCCCTAGACACCCTGAACCAGTCTGGGTAGTCCTCGGGGGTCGGGATATGCGGAGGAAAGGCCTCGACCGCTTCGCCGGTCAGGCAGTTGACCCGGACAGTGGGCGGATAGTACCCAATTTCCATCGGAAGCGAAGGATCCTTCTCCCAGCTTGCGAGCTGGCGTGCATCCACAAAGTGCCCGAAGGCGCGGGGGCGGGCATCCAGCCGGATCTCCCTGCCCTCCCGCCCACGATTGATGTACTGCTCGGCCACTGCGTGCGCTTCTTCAATCGTCAGCATCTACTCACTCCACATTCTTAGAAAGGTGCGGCTCCAGAAGAAGGCCGTCGTCTTCTATAGTCTCCTTGCTAACAGCTCCACCACAGGCAACCGGTGAAGCCCTAGCTATCCAACGGGACGAGACGTTGCAGGTCAGGGTACAGCTCCGGGTAATTCGGCGGCGGGGTGAGCCGCTCAGCCCGCATTCCGGCCCACCGGCGCACCGGCCACTTCGGGTTTTCGCGGTCAACTCCGAGGACGTCGCACACGTAGAACCATTCCCTCGCCGAATACTCACGGGAAAGCGCCTCCAGCTCGGGGGACGCCTCCATGCGCTTCCGCATGGCCTTACACTCGGCGTCGTAGTCGTCAATCGATGGGCAGGCCCAGGATTTCACCATTTCCGGAGTCACGTCACCGATCCACCTGTCGAAGATTCTGTCGCTCTTGTTGATGTAGCCATCAAAAGTAGAGTTCTGTGCCTTCATCATGCACAGTACTTCCCCGTCCGCCAGGTAAGCGTGCACCTTCCACAGTTCAGTGGCGTCGGCGACCCACGCGCTGTCGACTACCTCATAGACAGTGTCCCCAAGCCACTGAGTGAAGCGCTCTTCTGGCCACGGCACGGGCGACGCGCCGGCTGTCGTCAGCGACGGCAGCGCCCCGCCCGTGGGCAGGAACGTGCACCTTTTGTCATCCTCGAAGAAGGCCACGGCGAAGATCTCCGGGGAAAAGTTCGGGTCCTCTGGCTGCGGTCCCTTCACCACGTACACCCAGGCAGGGCCGTCGATATCGAAAAAAGAGACAAGGTTCGGGTCCACGATGCTCCTTCGCTCTGTGGCATAGCGGCTCTGCGCCTATTGCCCCATTCCTCTACCCTGACCTCCCTACACTCAGAGAGACAGCCAGGGCTGGTCGGGGTCCTCGGGTTCGACGAGGACGCCGGTGTACGTGTCGTAGTCGTCGAACATCCCCTTCTCGTTCATTCGCCGCCAGAGTTCCCTAGACACCCGGTACCAGTCCGGGTAGTCATCGGGGGTCGGGATATGCGGCGGCACCGGCTCAACTGCTTCGCCGGTCAAGCAGTTCACCCGGACAGCGACCGGATACATACCTGGCGTCGGTCCTCCCACGGTGGGGTCCTTCTCCCACTCTTCAAGTTCTCGCGCGTCCACGAAGTACCCGAAGGCGCGGGGACGGGCATCCAGCCGGATCTCCCTGCCATCTCGCCCCCGATTGATGTACTTCTCGGCTACGGCGTGTGCTTCTTCAATCGTCAGCATCTATTCACTCCACATTCTTGGAAACGTGCGGCTGGGGAAGAAAACTCGATCAGCTTTGGGGCACGTCCGTGGAGGCGTGCAGACCGCCAGTGACGGCGACATCGTGGGGCGTGAGCCCCAGATCGAAGGCGAGTTGATCGGATGCGCAGAGCGACATCGCTTGCAGAATCCAGTCCTGCAGAACGTGTTCGTCATCGGTCGATCCGAGAGTGGATTCATAGATCCATCGACCGTGCTCGTAATAGCCAAGCTGGACGGCCTTCTTGCCAGTCCGAGTGTTCACCACACGGTATGTACGCACAGGCCAAAGACTACCGCAGTCGGCGTTTCTTCGTCCGTAAACTGGCGATTTTTCGAGTCAAAGGTCCACGGTAACCCATCGCGCGCATTTGCTCCAGGAAACCTTCTGAGATTCCCCTGGAGCTGAGTACAAAGACCGAGCCCGTTGCACGGCTTCAGGAGAAGGGGGTGTAGGTGAAGCTGTCGACCGGGACGTTACGTCGCAGGTCTGGGTACAACTCCGGGTAATTCGGCGGAGGTGTAAACCGCCGGGCGCGGTACCCACGCCACCGACGCACCGGCCAATGCGGTTTCTCCCAGCGAACCCCGAGGACGTCGTAGATGTAAAAGCTCTCCCTCGATAAGCATTGGTGCTTAAGCTCTTTCAGCTCAGGGAACTCCGCCATGCGCGCCCACATGGCCTCACGCTCGGCCTCATAGTTATCAACCGACGGGCAGGCCCAGGATTCCACCATCTCCGGGGTTACGTCGCCGATCCACCTGTCGCGTATAACGCTGTAGTCGCGGCGTAGGCCCCACACGTCTCCAGGCACCCCCATCATGCACAAAATCTCACCGTCTGCCAGGTAAGCATGTGCCTTCCACAGCTCAGTGGCGTCGGCGACCCACACGCTGTCGATCACCTCGCAGACTCTGCCGTCGCACCACTGAGTGAAGCGCTCTTCGGGCCACGGCACTGGCGACGCGCCGGCTGTCGTCAGCGACGGCAATGCACCACCCGTGGGCAGAAACGTGCACCACTTGTCTTCCTCGAAGAAGGCCACAGCAAAGACTGCCGGTGGGTAGTTCGGGTCCCGAGGCTCCGGAACCTTCACGACGTACACCCACGCGGGGCCGTCGATATCGAAGAATGAGACTTGGTTGTTGTCCATGGTGGCTTTTCCTCATGCGGGATCACCTGTGCGCAGCACCCAGGAGTGCCGGAATGCCCCGGGTGCGTGTGCATTCATTCTCGCACTCCTTCGCCCCGCATGCGCTGAGTTCTCTCCGCCGTGGGGCGAGCGCACTCCAGAGGAGAGTGAACCGGTGTTACTCCGACGGCGGGGTCTGTGCTGCGCTGTGGAGTTCCCCGCACACGTCGTCGAGGTCCGCCGGGATCTGTGACACGAGTTCCGCGATGAGGGTGTGGGCGACGGAGTCGGTGTCGTCCATGCTGGGGATGTCGCCGATGGCTTCGGCGAGCCAGATGCCGTCGGCTGCCAGCTGCAGGCAGTAAGCGGTGCGCCAGGCGGCGGGAGCATCATGGGGTGGGCAGGGCAGCGCCCAGCGGGCGGTGACCTCCGCGAGGGGGTCGTGGTGGTCGCCGCTGCGGTCGCGGGGTTCGAGGAGGAAGGCAACTTCCTGGGCAGGGCTGATTCCGCTGGCGGCGCTGAGGTAGGCCCGCAGCCGCTGGCTGGGGGTGAGGGTGTGCGCTTCCCCGCCGGCGTGGGCGATCATGCCGGCTTCCCAGTTGTCGGCGAGGTACTGGCGGGCGCCCGCGATAAGCGCCTGCCGGGTGGGAAAGTGGTACAGCAGCCCGCCTTTGCTCACGCCTGCCCGGGCGGCGGCGGAGTCGAGGGTGACGGCGGTGAACCCGCCTTCCTGCACGATTGCCAGGGTGGCGCGGAGGATGAGGTCTTTCTTACTCGTGCGCATGGGCCAGCTGTTCCGGGTCGAGGGGTGCGACGTTGCGCAGCAGCCGGTAGAGCATCAGCCAGGTCACGGCCAGGCCGGCGGCGGCCAGGGCGGTGATGCCGAGGTAGGCGTCGGTGAAGGCGTCGTAGATCGGTTGGGCAACGTACCAGCCTTCGCGGACGGCGGATCCCGCGTGCGGCGGCGGGGCGTGGAGGTCGCCGTAGTCGCCGCCACCGGCGGCGTGGAAGAAGGCGGGCAGGGCGCTGCCAATGATGGCCACGGCCAGCAGGTTGCCGAGCTCGTAGGCGCATTCCTCAAGGGAGGAGGCCATACCCGTGCGGTTGGCCGGCACGGAGGCCAACACCGCGACGGTGGTGACGGCCATGGCGTAGCCGCAACCGAAACCGGAGCCGGCGAAGCTGATCATGAAGCCTGCCACGCCGGCCGAGCCGGAGAGGAAGATAATGCTGGCGGCGATGCCGCCGAGGGAGACGATGATGAGGCCGAGGCCGATGAGCATCGTCAGCCGCACGCCCAGGCGGTGGACTTTCGCCCCGGCGAGCAGACTGCCGGGGATGGCGGCGATGGTGCCGACGGAGACCAGCACGCCGGTATTCAGCGCGCTGCGGCCTTCGATGAGTTGGAAGAACTGGGTGGTGGCCAGCGACAGCCCGCCGATGGCGAACAGTCCCATGATGGGGGTGAGCAGGCCCGCGAGCAGCAGCGGCTGCTTGAGCAGCGCCAGGTCGACGGCCGGCTCAGCGGCGGTGCGCTGCCGGTGGATGAACACCCAGCCGGCACCGCCGGCGACGGCCAGGGACGCCAGGAGTACGGTCACATCGATCGGCGGGTGGGCGAAGGTTTTCACCGCCATGACCATGCCGGCCATCATGAACATGGCCCAGACGCTGGACAGCCAGTCCCAGCGGCCGGTACCGGTGGTTTCTGCGGCGGGCAGCAGCACGAGGGTGGCGATGATGGCGATGACGCAGACGGGCACGTTGACGAGGAAGATGGAGCCCACCCAGAAGTGCCCGATGAGGAAGCCGCCGATGATGGGGCCGAGACCGGAGGACACGATGGACACCGACCCCCACACGGCGATCGCGAAGTTGCGTTCCTGCTCGTCGGTGAAGATGCTGCGCAGCACCGCCAGTGTGGAGGGCATCATAGCCGCGGCGCCGACGGCGAGTGCCGCGCGGGCGGCGATGAGAGTGGCGGGCCCGGTGGCGAACGCCGCCGCCAGGGAGGCGCACCCAAACAGGGCCAGGCCGATGAGGAACATCCGCCGGTGGCCGATGATGTCGCCCAGGGTGCCGGCGCCGATGAGGAGGCCGGCCATGACCAGCGAGTAGGCGTTGATCGCCCACAGGGCGCTCACCGTCGACAGGTGGAGCTGCGCAGTGAGCTGCGGCAGCGCGGTGAACATGATCGAGTTGTCCAGGCCGACGAGGAACAGCCCGGCGCTGAGCGCCATGAGCATCGCCCAGCGGCGCGCCCGACTCAACTGGGGCGTGGCGGCCGGCGTCGTTGCCGGGGTGGGTGTGGTGGGGTGCGACACGAGTGAACTTCTCCCTTGACAGCTCCGTGACAGCAGCGCGCCGGCGGGGTGCTCCCACAGGCGCGGCACCCCGAGGGCGGGGTGCGGCAGAGAACCATAACTGTACCATCTGGACGGTATAGCTAAAACCGGACAGCAGCCCACCGAACGACGCCCGAAAACCACCCCCGCCGCAGGTCACACGCCCGTAACTTAAGCACCTACCCCTCCCCCACACACGCACCCAGGTACGCAGAAGCCCGGCGAGGCACATGCGTGCGTCGCCGGGCTTCTGTTCACCTCCAGCGCCCCGAGACGAAAGTCTGCTGGGGTACTGGGAGGCGGGGCGTCCTCGCAGGGGCTGCGAGGAGCTGCTGGTCGTTTAGGCGCGGCCTGCTTCGAAGGCGGCGCCGACGCGGTAGAGGCGGTCGTCTGCGAAGGCGGGGGCCATGATCTGCAGACCCACCGGCAGGCCGGTGTCGGAGGCCAGGCCGGCCGGCAGGGACATGCCGCACAGGCCCGCCAGGTTCAGCGGCAGCGTGCACAGGTCGAAGTTGTACATCGCCAGCGGGTCGGAGACCTTCTCCCCCAGCGGGAACGCCGTGGTCGGGGTGGTGGGAGACACCAGCACGTCGCACTTCTCGTAGGCGGCGGCGAAGTCCTGCGCAATGAGGGTACGCACGCGCTGCGCCTGGAGGTAGTAGGCGTCGTAGTAGCCGACGGACAGGGCGTAGGTGCCGAGAATGATGCGGCGCTTGACCTCGGGGCCGAAGCCGGCGGCGCGGGTGAGCGCCATGACTTCTTCCGCGGAGCGGGTGCCGTCGTCGCCGACGCGCATGCCGTAGCGCATGCCGTCGAAGCGGGCGAGGTTGGAGGACACCTCGCAGGGCAGGATGAGGTAGTAGGCGGCCAGTGCGTCATCGAAGTGCGGGCAGTCCACCTCCACGACCTCGGCACCCTGGGCGACGAGCTGGTCGACTGCGGCGTGGAAGGCTTCGAGCACGCCGGGCTGGTAGCCCTCGCGGTCGAACTGCTTGACCACACCCACCTTCACACCCTTGAGGTCGCCGGAGGCGCCTTCCCGGGCGGCGGCAACGACGGGGGCGACGGGGCGGTTCACGCTCGTGGCGTCGAAGTGGTCGTGGCCGGCAATGACCTCGTGGAGCAGTGCCGTATCGAGCACGGTGCGCGCCGTGGGGCCACCCTGGTCGAGGGAGGAGGCGCAGGCCACGAGCCCGTAGCGGGACACCGTGCCGTAGGTGGGCTTCACACCAACAGTGTTGGTCAGCGCGGCCGGCTGGCGGATGGAGCCACCGGTATCGGTACCGATCGCCAGCGGGGCCTCGCCCGCGGCGAGGGCGGCGGAGGAGCCGCCACCGGAACCACCCGCGGTGCGGGTGATATCCCAGGGGTTGTGGGTGGGGCCGTAGGCGGAGTTCTCGGTGGAGGAACCCATCGCGAACTCGTCCATGTTCGCCTTACCCAGGATCGGAATGCCGGCGGCACGGATCTTGGCGGTCACGGTCGCGTCGTAGGGGGCCATGTAGCCCTCCAGCATCTTCGACGCGCAGGTCGTGGGCGCGTCGGTGGTGACGAACACGTCCTTGAGCGCCAGCGGCACACCCGCCAGCGGGGACGCCGGCTCCTCGCCCGCGTCGAGGGCGCGGTCCACGGCATCCGCCGCGGCAAGGGCTTCCTCGGCACCGACGTGCAGGAAAGCGTGAATGGTCTCGTCGACCTCGGCAATGCGATCCAGGTGGGCCTGGGTGACTTCCCGGGAGCTGACCTCACGGGAGTGAATCTTCGCCGCCAGCTCGGCGGCGGTGGCGCGAGTCAGCTCGTTCGGCGCGTTGTCAACGAGAAAAGGCTTATCAGCGTGCATCTGAGTCATGGTGTGGTTACTCCCCCAGGATCTGCGGAACTTCGAAACGGCCATCCTCGGCGCGGGGCGCCTGGTCGAGCGCCTGCTCCTGCGTCAGGGAGGGAACCACCACGTCCTCGCGCATGGTGGTGCGGATGGAGTGCGGGTGGCTCATCGGCTCCACACCCTCGGCATCGACACGACCGACAGCCGAGACGTGATCAATGATCCCGTCGATCTGGCTGGCGAAGGTTTGCAGTTCCTCCTCGCTGAGCGCGAGGCGGGCAAGTGTGGCGAGGTGTGCGACGTCGTCGCGCGAAATCTCAGACACTGTCGGTGGACTTCCTAACCTGTGGTCGGTTCCGCACCACCGCCCACAGCACACACCACCAACAGGCGGTGGGCGCAGGCGACGCACGTGGGGACCACGTGACAACTTCGGGTGCGTTAAGAAAAATGTGAAGCAAACTCGGCCATCTGCACACACGACCACCACCAGCAGTGTGCGGCACGTGCGTGCGGCAGCAGGTGGGGTGGCGATTGTCGGCGGGTGGCCTGTCCCCTCACCCGGCGACCACCGACAGGGTGGCCGCGGTGGGCGCGGGAAGATTTCACCAAGTTTATCGCACCCGCCCACCCACACCCGCGCACCCGCCCGCACCCCAGCGGACGCGCCGCACAACAAGCACCCCACGCACCAGCATCGGGGACACCCGCCGCGGGTGCCGTCTTCACACCCACCGGCGGCCACTCGCCCTGCGTGGGATACGGGGTGGCGTATATTTTTTGCCTTGCCTCACCCCCACTGCCACGGGCACGTGGGGGAACGCGTAGAATGGCCCGCGTCTTTCATTCATTTCTTTGTCCGCATCTTTTCTGCCGCGCCTGCGGCAGCACGGCGGACAGCCAGTGATGGATGGGCGCTACCAAACAGTGCTGAAAGGTTGTGAGCGCACTGATGTCGTATTTGCTGCGTGTTGTTCTTCCCGACACTCCGGGGAGCCTCGGCAAGCTTGCTGATGCTCTCGGGTCTGTGGAGGGCAATATCCAAAGCGTGGACGTGGTGCACGTCTTTACCGGCGGGGAGGATGCCGGGACTGCGATGGATGACCTGGTGGTCACCTTGCCGTCTCACGCGTTGCCCGACTCGCTGATTTCTGCGGCCGAGTCCCTGCCGGGTGTGCAGGTGGATTCCATCCGCCCGTTCTCCGGGACGGTGGATCGCCGCGGCCAGATCACGACCTTGGCGCAGGTGGCCTCCCACCGGCATTCGGTACGCACCGCTGTCGCGGAGCTCGTGGCTGCGTTGCCGCAGTCGATGACGGCGGGCTGGGCGATCGCTCTCGATGTGCGGCAGGAAGCAACCCGGGTGGCGGCGAGCCCCGCCGCCCCGGAGGATGATGGCACGAACCCCACCCTGCCCGCGATGGATGTCGCCCGGATTCTCGACCCGGAAACCGAATCCTGGATTCCGGAGTCCTGGGCGCTGCTGGATGCGGCGCTGGCGGCCACCCCTATTGGTTCCACCGGCATGATTTTGGTGGTGGGCCGCCCGGGCGGCCCGGATTTCCTCGCCTCCGAGGTGGAGCACCTGGGCCACCTGGGTGCCATCGTCGGCGCCATCGTCGCAAAGTAGCGACGTAGCGACGTAGCGAGCGAGCGCTTTTACACAAGGCACCGGGCCCCGAAAGAACACCGGCCCCGCAGGCACCTCCCCCAAGGCCTGCACACACCTGAAAAGAAAACACCTCAGCGACCACCACCGCCGCACTGGCGCGGGGCGTGGTCGCTGAGGTGTTTTTTGGGTGAGCTGCTGTGCCGCCGGCACGCCTCACATGGGGGATGCGTGCCGACGAAGTGTGGGGTCAGTCCACGGCTGAGCCACAGGGCGCAGCACGTGGTACGAGGCGTTGTTAGGCGCAGTCGCAGGCGCACTCGTCCCAGTGGTCCTCGTGCTTGTGGTGCAGGTGCCCGTCGTGCAGGTAGTCAACGTGATCGCCGTGGGGGATGGCGACGTGGCCGCAGCCCTCGCCGTGCTCGTGATCGTGGTCGGCGTGGGTGCTGTGGGTGTCGGCGCAGTTGGTGTGGCCGCAGTCGTCCCAGTGGTCCTCGTGCTTGTGGTGCAGGTGGCCGTCGTGCAGGTAGTCGACGTGGTCACCGTGGGGGATGGCGACGTGGCCGCAGCCCTCGCCGTGGACGTGGGTGTGCTCTGCGTGGATGGTGTGCATAGCAGTCTCCTTGAACAAAAAAGGGGGGTATCGCGGCCCCGCGGCAGGCCCGGGCGGCCGGGTGCGGCCGCGGGCCTTGCACGGGGAGCCACGAGAGGAAAAACGAATACTCATCGACCACCACGCACCACACGCCTCGGGCGGGTGCCTACGCGACCTGGGTTAAGCAGAAAGACGGTGTCACGGGCGCGAGGCAACGGGCTGCATGACTCGGTGGGCGTGCCCGGTGCCCGGCACGCACCCGCCGGGGGTGTGTGACGCACGGTGGTCGATGCACCTGAAGCTACTCCAGGAGGGGCTGCCTTATCAGCGTTTTCGCATAACTTTTTTGCCCACTTCTCCCCCAACACGAAACCTCCAGAAACCAGCAGGTCACAGCGCCGCACAGACGCCCCTCCCCTCCCCTTGCGGGTACCCCCGCATCCCCCACCATCGCCCCCTGGCGGCACACAACCCCTTGCGACACCCACCCACCCCCAGCTGCAGTGGCGGCGGTGAATGCTGCGCCAGCTGCATCGGCGGCGACCGCAGCGACGGCAGCGACGGCACCGACCGAGCCCAAGCTTCCAGCACGGCGCGGACACCACGGACAGAAGAAACACCACGGCCCGGGCTGCGTGCCCGGGCCGTGGTGGGTGCGTGTTGCTCACCCGTCAGCGGGTGTGCGGCTGCGTGGCCGTGGCCCCGCAGGGACCACGACACCGTGGCGTCACTCCGCGCCGCCGACGAGGTGGGCCACACCCTCGGGGCCGTGCTCCAGGAGAAGGGTGAAGCCTTCTTCGTCGAGGATCGGCAGCCCGAGGTCGCGGGCCTTGGTTTCCTTGGATCCGGCGTTCGCGCCGACGACGACAAAGTGGGTTTTCTTCGACACGGAGCCGGAGGCTTTACCGCCGCGAGAGAGGATGGCTTCTTTCGCGCCGTCGCGGGTGTAGTTCTCCAGGGAGCCGGTGACAACGACGGTCACCCCCTCGAGGGTTTGGGTGGCTTCCTCGACGGCCTCGTCTTCCATCCGCACTCCGGCGGCCGCCCAGCGGTCGAGGATGTCTTGGTGCCAGTCGACGGTGAACCAGCGGACGAGGGATTCGGCGATGATGTCGCCGACGCCGTCGGTGGCGGCAAGTTCCTCCACGCTGGCGGCGCGAATGGCCTCCAGGGAGCGGTAGCGGCTGGCCAGGGCGCGGGCGGCGGTGGGGCCGACGTGCCGGATCGACAGGGCGACGAGCACGCGCCACAGCTCCCGGTCTTTCACGGTCTGCAGGTTGTCGAGCAGTTTCTGCCCGTTGGCACCCAGCTCGTAGTCGCGGGGCTCGCCCGCATAGGACTTCCGCATCCGGCGGCGGCGGGAGGTCTCGGTTTCTTTGACGAAGGGCCCGGGGTTCAGCGGGCTCAATTCCTTGTAGGGCGGCAGTTCCCCCTCGGCGTATCGCTGCTGTTCCGGGAAGCCGGTGGTGGGGGCGCTGCGGAGCAGGTCGTCGGCGCTGAGCTCGAAGATGCCGGCCTCCCCGGGGAGGATGCCGCGCTCGACGAGGAGGCGCACGCCGTCCTCGCCGAGGGCCTCAATGTCGAGTGCCGCCCGGGAGGCGAGGTAGCTGATGCGGGCGATGACCTGCTCGGGGCACAGCTGGTGGTTGGGGCAGCGCCAGTCCTTGTCGTCGTCTTTTTGCTGCACGAGTTCCGTGCCGCAGGAGGGGCAATCCTTCGGGAACACGAAGGGGGTTTCCTCCCCCGTGCGGCGCTCGACGACGGGACCTAAGATTTCGGGGATGACATCGCCGGCTTTGCGCACGACGACGACGTCGCCGATGAGCACGCCTTTGCGCTGCACTTCGTACTGGTTGTGGAGGGTGGCCATGCCGACGGTGGAGCCGGCGACGAACACGGGCTCCAGCACCGCATACGGGGTGACGCGCCCGGTGCGCCCCACGCCGACCTCAATACCCTTCAGTGTGGTGGTGACTTCCTCCGGCGGGTACTTGTAAGCGATCGCCCAGCGCGGCGCGCGCGACGTCGCGCCGAGGGCGCGCTGCTCAGCGAGGCTATCGACCTTGACCACCAGGCCATCCATTTCGTGGATGGGCTCGTGCCGGTGCTTCGCCCAGCGCTTCATCTGTGTAACGACCGCATCCGCACTCGTCACCCGCTTCGTGTGGGGGCTGGTGGGCAGCCCCCAGGCGGCGAGTGCCTCGTAGGCCTCCCACTGGGTACTGGGGCTAAAGCCCTCGGAGTAGCCGATACCGTGGGCGATGAACCGCAGCCGGCGGCGCGCCACCGCATCCGCGTCCTTCTGCCGCAGGGAACCCGCGGCCGCGTTGCGGGGGTTGGCGAAGGGCCGGCCCTGCGGGGTGCGGGCTGTGCGCGTTTCCCGGATGCGGTCTTCGTTGACGGCGGCGAAGTCCTCCAGGGCGATGTACACCTCGCCACGGATTTCCAACACCTCGGGCACGGGCAGGCCGCCGTCGCCGGCGGCGAGTTCGTGCGGCAGGTCCATGATCCGCCGGGCGTTGACGGTGACGTCCTCGCCAACGCGGCCGTCGCCGCGGGTGGCGGCGCGCTCCAGCACCCCGTTGCGGTAGATGACGTCGAGGGACAGCCCGTCGATCTTCAACTCCGTGAGGTACGCCTCCGCCGGGGTGCGCGCCAACCAGTCCCGCAACTCCCCCTCGTCGAAGACGTTGTCCAGGGAGAGCATGCGCTCCAGGTGTTCCACGTTGGCGAACGTCGACACCGTCGGATCCGCCGCTGCCACATCCTCGCCCGCAGCCACGGGCGGGGCGCCGACTTCGTTGGTGGGCGACTCCGGCACTGCCAGGTCGGGGTACTGCTGTTCCAGTGCGAGCAGCTGCTGGAACAGTGCATCGAACTCCGCATCGGAAATCAGCGGGGTGGCGTTGTAGTAGTGCTGGCGGTGCTGACGCACACTGGCGGCCAACTCCTCCCACTCGTGCCGTGCTGCGGCGGGCGCAGCGCCCTGCGGCTGGTCGTGTGCCTCGCCCTGGGGGGTGGCGGTGGTGTCGTGCGAATCGCTCATTGCTGTCACAGCGCCATAGTGTACCGGCCGCCACAGCCACACCTGCGCGCAGAAATCCACACCCGTAGGCGATGCCAGCAACCCCTGCGCACCCCACCTCCGCGCCCACTCCCACGCACCCCGGAGTTGGGGCGCAGAGCCGGCTGCCACGCATGGGGCAGGCAGGTCCCCATCCCCGTTCCCGCATGGTCGCCTACTGTAGAAAGCATGCAGAGCTTCGACCCGGCCAACATGTTGTCCTTCGACCTGGAGACCACCTCCGCGAACCCCCTGGAGGCGCGCATCGTCACCTCCGCACTGGTGCGCATTCAGGGGCGTGACGTGACGAAGGAAGAGATGCTGGCCGACCCCGGGGTGGAGATCCCCGCCGAGGCGGCCGCCGTGCACGGCATCAGCACCGAGTACGCCCGGGAGCACGGCCGCCCCCACGACGAGGTGCTGGCAGAAACCGTGGCCAAGATTCGCGCCGCTTGGCAGGAAGGCGCCTCCCTGGTGGTGTACAACGCCGCCTACGACCTCACCGTGCTGGGCCGGCTGTTTGAGGACTTCACCGTGGATGGCACGGTGTTCGACCCCTATGTTGTCGATAAAGCCATGGACCCGTACCGCAAGGGCAAGCGCACTCTGGGCGTGGTGTGTGAGAACTACGGGGTGACTCTGGACAACGCCCACGAGGCCACCTCGGACGCCTTGGCCGCTGCACGCGTGGCCTGGATCCTCAACAAGAAGTTCGCCGAGAAGCTCCACGGCCTCTCGGGTGAGGAGCTCATGGAGCGCCAGGCAGTCTGGTACTACGAGCAGCAGACCAGTTTGAAGAAGTACCTCGAGGGCCAGGGCAAGGACGTCTCCGATTTCTCGACCTCGTGGCCGATGCGCAGCGTTGACGCGTAGAACACAACCGACGCTGCATACCACCGGCCCGGAGTAGCCCGAGCCCGAGTGTCCCATCAGCGTGGTGCATCGCTCCGATAAGGGTGGCGCGTAGCCCTGCTGAGCGCACTACCAACCCAGTTGAGCGCCACGATAGATTGCACACTCAGCGACAACGACGGCGAAGCTCTAGGAGCCGTACGGGAGAAGCTAGACCGGCCACCCCTACCTCGTCAGCACACGCAAACACCTGCGCAGGAAGAATATCCACACAGGGGTTCGCTTGTCGCCAGCAACGCCCTCAACCACTAGCGGAGCCGCGCCTCCACATTCTGCAAAATGCCCCCTAGGACGTCTGCAAAATACCCCCTTCGTTACCTGCAAAATACCCCCTAGGATCATGCGACGTGGGCATATGTCCATAATTGCATGCGACAACCCGGCCGCCAACCCCGCCCTACCACGGCGAACGGATAGGCTCGAGCCGCAATGAAAAACGCGCAACAATCGAACATTTGCAGGAAGCTTAGTACAACCCCGCCCTCACCTGGCCACCCCCTCAGAGCTGCCGAGCCCCGCACCCTAGCGTTACCCCCTAAGCGCTGGCACTTCGATGCCAGCCTCCGGGCGGGTAGAGAGTAGCAACATGAGCAGAAAAGAAATCTCTTAACAGCTACCTGGAAGCGAGTCGCGGGGAACCCCACAGTGCCCTCCACCTCCCCCATTCATGCGCTGCTTTTTACGACAATCCTGGGGAGGATGTCGTTGTTTTCTCGATGAGATCCGCCTTGTCGGCCTTAGACCGCGTCCTTCAACCGGAGGTGCAGGATCGGGTACGGGCGACCAGCATCATCGACCTCATCACGGGAGGCAACCTCGAAGCCGTGGTGGAGGTAAAACGCCGCCGCGTTGCTGTTCTGTTCGTTCACGTCGACGCGGCGCACGCCGTGGTCGATGGCGTGCCGCAGGAGTGCGGCACCAATGCCCTGCCCCATGGCGTCGGGATGGAGGAAGAGCATCTCCAGGCCGTCCTCTGCCACCCCACTGAAGCCAACGACCACTCCATCGATGTCGGCGACGTGGAGCGTCACGTGAGGGAAATAGTCGCTGGCCAGGTGGGAGTGGATCTCCTGGAAGTCTTCGGGTGCGAGGAAGTCGTGGGTGGCTTCCACACTGGCCGCCCAGATGTCGACGAGTCGGGAGTATTCTTCCGGGCCGCGACAGGGACGCAGGACAGCTGTGTGAGTCATGCGGCTTACTCTACGCACACCGCCGGAGTCTCCCCTGCGCCGGATGATCGGAGCGCTACTTCTCCGCGGTGCCAGAGGGTGCAGTACTGCTGTCAGCACCGCTGGTGCTGGCTTGAGCCCCTGCAGTATCCCTGAATTCGAGGGTCACACCCCGGCCGCCAAACGGGCAGCCGGGAGAGATCCACCGCAGCTCCTCCCGGGTGCTCGCCAGGTGGCGGGAGTCGGTGGCGCGGACATTGTCGTCTGGGTTGATGCTGACCCAGCTGGTTGTCTGGTCTGGGTAGAAGGCGCAGTCGATGCGGCCGCGTTGGGCGGCAACGCCGGTGGGGGTGGTGCAGGAGATCTCTGCCCTGTCGGTCGCCCCCGGGAGCAGGCCTTCGTGGAAGACGATGGCGTCAACTGCGCAGCCTGTCTGTGCCACGCTGTCGACGTGGCTGTCGCGGGCGTCGGTGTCGCCCGCGCAGCCGGCAAGTACTGCTCCGAGCACGAGGATGCCGGCTGCTACTCCTCCTCGCCGGGCGTGGTGTGGCCGCCGGTCAGTGGTGGTCGGCTGGGTGGTTGTCCGGGTGGGCGTCATGGCCGCAGGTCCCTTCGCATCAGTCTGCGTGGTGCAGTGGATTCGGGGCACGCACACCGATCAAGGGGGGCGCGGTCCGAGGTTGCCCCCACCCTAGCGAAAAGCAGCTCCACCGCGCCGGCAGGGCCACCCGCTCCCGGCATCACACCGGTGTGGGGATGGAACTGCCTGAGCCAGCCGTTTCCCTCGGTGCCAGCTGCCCCGGCCGTCCGCGGCCCAGGGCTGGGCTCTTGTTAGAGGTCTCCCGCGTCGCGGACAAGCATATCGGCGATGCGGCGGGCACAGCCCAGTTGGTGGGCGGCGTCGAGGACGGTCGTCTCCCCGAGGGGACCCCCGGGGAGCACGTCGACGGAGGATGTCAGCCAACCGCGGCCCAGCTGCATCTCGTCGGTGATGCGCGCGAGGTGGATGGCGCGCTCCCGGGGGATGGCGTGATCGTCGTCGATGTGGTCGCCGGGCTGGGTGATACCCAACCCGATGCGCAGCCCGTGGTCCGCGGCGGCGGCAATGCCGTCGAGGGCGCGTGTGCCGTGGACTGCCGCGGCGGGGACCCAGAGTCCTGCAAGGTGGGCGCGGGTCGCGAGCTCCCAGGTGTCGGGGTCGGTGATACCTGTGAGTAGTGCCCCGGGAGTGCCTGCCATGGCGGGGGCCAGGGTGTGGGCGCGGGCCGCGGCTGTGTGGATGCGCTGCCAGGCGGCGGCCATGTGGTCACGCCCGATGGGGCGGATGGTATCGAAGTCGGTGACTCCGGGCAAGGTGCCTCGCACCGCGGCAGTGGCGGCGGGGTCGACGATGAGGATGGCTGCCGGGACGTGGAAGCGGTCTTCGGCCGCAGCGACGGCGCGGCCGGCGAGTTCCACGAGGGCGGCCCCGAGGTCGCGGCGGGCACCAGCGTCGGTGATGGCCGGCATGCCGCCGGCGAGCTCGACCCGGTAGCTGAGCGTGGCGGGCCCCAGCAGCGGGATGATGAGCTGCGGGATCTCTTCACCCGCGCCCGCAACGTCCACACCACCCACAGCGCCTCCAGCACCCGCAGCAGCAGAGCCTGCGGGCTCTGCCGGTGCCGCCGCCGCAGGCGCAACAGCACCTCTCCCCCAGCTGCCGGCCCACTGGGCTTCGATGAGGTCGGTGGCGCGTGCGGCTGCGCGGCGCAGCCGCGCGGACAACGCAGTCGCCCCGCTGCGCACCACAAAGCCCCGGGGGCCGGCATCGACGCCGATGCCTTCCAGCAGGCCAAGGGTGCGGGCGAGCAGGCTGCGCGCCGCGAGCGGGTGTTCCCCCGGCAGCTCGTGGCGCAGGTCCGCGTCATCGCTGTCTGCGGCCTGGGGCAGGTAGGGCCAGGTGCGGCAGGGCAGTTCCCCGGCGAGAATCTCTGCCGCCTGAGTGATGCTGGCGCCGGGCATGGGCCCGTAGTTCGCCGCCCGGCTGCGGGCGGGCAGCAGCGTGGGCCGCGCCCGCTCAGAGTCCTGGGCACCGGCGAGGGCAGGCGCAGCAAGCCCCGCCGCATCTGCCTGGGTGTGCGAGGGATAGGCGTGACCGGGGGCGCTCATGTCAGGGGTGTGCATGGGGTGTCACCGCCCTACTCGTGGGAGCCTGCCGCGGGTGCGGTGGCCGCAGGCGGAGTGGCCGCCGCCGAGGAGGTGGCGGCAGTGTCCTGAGTGTCGTCCTTCGTGTCCGTGTGCGTCCGCGCGCCCGCGGTGGGGTGGGTGCGCACGATCGTCCCGGAGCCCAACACAATGTCGCCGTGGCTGTCTTCCTCGTAGACCACCACCGCCTGGCCGGGGGCGACGCCCGACAGCGGCTCGCGCAGTTCGCAGCGCAGCTCATCGGAGTCCTCGTCGACGGTGACGGTGGCGTGCGCGATGCCGCCGTGGGCGCGCACCTGGATGAGAAGCTCCTGGGTGCCCTGGAAGTGGGGGTGGAGTTTCTTCAACCGGTCGGCGACGATGACACCGACCTCCAGGTCGGCGCGGCTGCCCACAGTGACGGTGCCGGTGGCGGCGTCAATGCCAGTGACGTAGCGGGGTTTGCCGTCGGCGGCGGGCTGCTTAATGTCGAGGCCTTTGCGCTGCCCGATGGTGTAGCCGTACACCCCGTCGTGGCTTTTCAGCGGCTGGCCCTCCTGGTCGACGATCATGCCGGGCCGCAGCCCAATGTGCCGTCCGAGGAAGGCTTGGGTGTTGCCGTCGGGGATGAAGCAAATGTCGTAGGAGTCCGGCTTACTCGCGACGGAGAACCCCTTCGCGGCGGCTTCCTGGCGGATCTGTGGTTTCTCCGTGTCGCCGACGGGGAACAGGCAGTGGTCGAGTTCCTCGGCGGTAAGCACCCCGAGCACATAGGACTGGTCCTTGTTCGCATCCAGCCCGCGCCGCAGGGTCGCCACCCCGTGCTCGTCGTGGCTAATCCGGGCGTAGTGGCCGGTGGCGACCGCGTCGAATCCGAGGCTGCGGGCCCGCTGGAGCAGGGCGCGGAACTTGATTTTTTCGTTGCACCGCAGGCAGGGGTTGGGGGTTTCCCCCACCGCGTAGGACTGGACGAAGTCCTCAATAACGTCTTCGTGGAAACGGTCGGAGAAGTCCCACACGTAGAAAGGGATACCGAGGTGGTCGCAGACGCGGCGGGCGTCGGCGGAATCCTCGAGGGAACAGCAGCCCCGGGAGGATTCCCGCACGGACTGCGGATCCCGCGACAGGGCGAGGTGGACGCCGACGACCTCGTGGCCGGCGTCGACGAGGCGGGCGGCTGCGACGGAGGAGTCGACTCCGCCGCTCATGGCTGCGATGACGCGCATGGTGGAAAACAGTCACCGACCGTTCTTGATCTTGGTGGAACACGGCTACTCCTCCCCCGGCGGGCCACGCGGGACGCTGAAAGGCAGCGCCCCGGGCGCGGCACTCACGCGCAGCACCCGCACACGACACCAGCTCGCAGCGCACGCTCACTGCGTCAGCGCGCGGCGCAACCCCGTGGGAAGGGAACGCCACAGGCTACCACTGGACGGCGGCTGTGCGCACACCTTCACAGGTGCCCGGTGCCTGCGTGCAATGGGTGCCGTGCGGCAGCGTCGCCAGACACTCCACGGGGTGCGAGCCCCGCGCGGCCCGGGTTAGGCCATGCCTGCGGCGACCGCCTGGGCGGCAATGCCGGGGAACAACTCCACCACACGCTCGACGTCTTCGGCGGTGGTGCTGCGGCCCAGGGTGAAGCGCACCGCACCCCGGGCGACGGATGCCTCCACCCCCATGGCGAGCAACACCTCGGAGGCGCGGTGGACGCCGTTGGCGCAGGCCGACCCCGTGGATGCTTCCACTCCCGCCATGTCGAGCAACAGAATGAGGCTGTCGCCTTCGGCGCCGGGCACGCTGAGGTGCAGGTGCCCTGGGAGTGCGTGCGCGTCGGCGGGGGTGTGGACCACCAGGCCGGGGATGCGGGCCTGAAGGCGCGCGCGGAGGTCTTCCCGAAGGCCCCGCAGGCGGTGTTCCTCGGCGGCGATCTCTGCTGTGGCTTCGCTGAGTGCTGCGGCGGCCGCTGCGGCGGCGGCCACGTCGACAGTGCCGGGGCGCAGTCCCCGTTCCTGCCCGCCGCCGAACAGCACGGGCTGCGGGGCGGGGCTGCGGCGCACGAGCAGCAGGCCCAGGCCGCGGGGGCCGCCGAACTTGTGGGCGCTGACGGCCAGGGAGTCCAGGCCGCTGGCGTGAAAGTCAACCGGGACGTGGCCGACGGCCTGCACCGCATCACTGTGCACGGGCACCGTGTGCCCGGTGGCGTCCGCGACGTCCCTGGCAAGCGCCACCAGCTGGCCCACCGGCTGGAGGGCGCCGGTTTCGTTGTTTGCCCACTGGCAGGTCGCCACGGTGGTGTGCTCCAGCTGGTGGAAGCCGTCTGCGCGGGCGGCAGCAGCACACGCCTCCATGTCGACCACGGCGCGGGCACCGTCACCGCCCGAGCCTTCCGCCAGAGGCAGCAGGTCGACGGCGAAGCCCTCGTGGCCCAGCTGGTCGATCGTGCGGACCACCGCCGGGTGTTCCAGGGGGCTGGTCAGCACCCGGGGGGTCGCCTCCGGGTGCTGCGCGCGCAGCGCTGCTGCGCCTGCGCGGGCGAAGCCTGCCACAGCGAGGTTGTCGGCCTCCGTCCCGGAGGCGCAGAACACTACCTCGATGGGTTCGCAGCCAAGCAGGCCGGCGATGATTTCCCGGGAGTGCTCGAGCACTTTCCGCGCCTCCCGCCCGGAGGCGTACACGCCCCCGGGGTTGAGCAGGCCGGAGTGTTCCAGGTAGGCCTCGCGTGCGCAGTCCCGCAGTGGGGTGGTTGCCGCGTGGTCGAGGTAGATCCGTGCGGTGCCGGGTGTTTGGGTCATTCCCCCATCATCCTGTGGGCGGGGGCTGTGCGCCCACTGCGACACGTCTGGCCCACTACTGCGCATGGGTCCTGGCCGCCCCACCCCGACCGCCGGCGCCTCGCGGGGCACATGCGTGGGACACCCACCCCCGCCATCTGTGACATCTGACACTTCCCCGCTTTCCTCCAACAGGTGACACTGACGCAGGCTACGATGACCTTAACCCATCCCGTGCGGGATCAACTCCTGCGAGGGCACCACCGCACGCCGACGACGAAGGACGCGCGACCGCCCATGACGATCCTGCACTCTGCCCGCCGCCGACTGCTCGCGGCCACGCTGCTGACCTGCGCGATGGTGCAGGCCCCGCAGGCCGCAGCGCAGTCCAGCACACCGTACGCCTACATTGAGCCCACCAGCTCCAGCTCGTCTGAGCCTGTGTACCTCTCCAGCGACCGTGATTCCGTGCGCACATTCGCCGACTCTCCCACCGCACGGCACCCCGGGCAGCTGGTGTTGTCCTTCGACCTCGACCCGCTGGCCTACAACCGTCTGTATGACGCGACGTCGTCGGACCCCAACATTGTGTCGTGGGCCCGCACCGTGGTCTCCGGCGGGCACCCGACCGAACGGGTCGTCTGCAATCAGACGAACTATGTGTTCCCGGCCCGCACCGCAGTGGGGTATCCGAACTGCACGGGCCACAATCTGCTGCAGTGGCCCAATCTTGCGTTGATTGCGGCGGTGGGTTCTGTTGACCGCCCCACTCAGGAGGCTGCGGTCATTGGGTCCATTGATTCTTTCAGTGTGGACCACCGACAGCCCCAGCAGCAGTGATTCGACGAGACTGTGCCCCCGCGTGTGGCTCCCTGTGAAGTGAACGGACTTGTGTCATGAATGATGCGCACTCCTGCGCCAACCCCCCTGCCCCCACCGCCCTATCCCCCATGCGGCGGCGGCTGTCGCGCGGTGCCCGCGTGGGTGCCGCTGGCTTTGCTGGGCGAAGCACCACCCGAGTGCTGGCCGCCCTGTGCCTCCTCGTAGCCCCTGGGGTGACTGTGGTGCCGTCGGCGTCCGCCGCGCCCGCCTCGTCGACGTCGTCCACGTCGTCCATGTCTTCGGCGGAGTCGTCTGCGGCGGAGTCGTCTGCGGAATCGTGGACCTCGTCAGAGTCGGGTGGCAGCTCGACGCCGGTCGATGTGCGCGCCTACCTCAGCGAGGAGTCCCCCTGGCCCGCCCGCGGCAGTCGCGAGTGGGCTGCCGTCGTCCTCGGGCACGGCCGCACCGACATCCTCAACCCGAACATGTTCTACTACCTTCGGGCCGACTATGGTGACGGCCCCTACGGCGGCGACGCCGGCTGGGTGCGACCTGCTTCCCCCATTTCGGCGGATGATCTGCGGGAGGCCTTCTTCATGGCGCTGGGGGATCCGGCGATCTGGCCGGCCGCCCTGTCGGTCGCTGAAGTCTCCCGCGCCCGCGCGGATAAGCACACGCGCTACGGCGGCCGGACCATGTTTGATGAGGCACTGTCAACGGCGGTGGGCAGCAGCCTGCCTACCGTCGGCTAGGCACACGCAGGTGGTGCACTGGCGGGCCACGCCACCCGCACCGCACACGGCAGTGCTGCTCGCCCCGTGTGCCTGCGGCACCCGCTGAATCCTGAAGCTGCTCCTCACCACAGACGACACCACGCCCTCCCCAGATTTCCCGGGGAGGGCGTGGTGTCTTGTCCTGCGCGTGTGGTGCACACGCGCGTGCCGGGCCGGTTAGCTGCGGCGGGCGTTGATGCGCTCGATGAGTTCCGGCACGACGGTCTCCACGTCGCCGACGATGCCGAAGTCGGCGATCTCGAAGAGGTGGGCGTCCTCATCGTTGTTGATGGCGACGATGGTCCCGGAGGTCTGCATGCCGGACTTGTGCTGGATGGCACCCGAGATCCCAAGGCCGATGTAGAGGTCCGGGGAGACCGTCACACCGGTCTGCCCGATCTGGGCCGCACCGTCGACATACCCGGAGTCGACGGCGTCGCGGGTGGCACCAACAGCAGCGCCCAGCGCGTCGGCGAGCGGCTCGACGAGGGTGCCGAAGCCTTCCTCGCCCACGCCGCGGCCGCCGGCGACAACAACCTTCGCCTGGGTGAGCTCGGGGCGGTCGCCCTTGACGGCCGGGGTGAAGGAGGTGACGGTGACGTCCTTGACGGTCGCTTCCGGCAGCGGCTGCGCCAGCAGGGTGCCGCTGGCGGGCTGCGGGTCAGCAGTCACGGCACCGGGGCGCAGGGTGTAGATGGGGCTTGCACCGCCCACTGCGCTGGTGGTGGTGATGGTGTCGCCGAAGATCGACTGGGTGGCGGTCTGGTCGGCGGCGATGGCGACGACGTCGCACAGCACCCCGGAGGCCAGGCGGGCGCTCAAGCGGCCGGCGATCTCGTTACCGGTGGCCCCTGCGGCCACCACGATGGGGCCGGGGGTGGCGGCGGCGAGGATGCTTAGGGCATCGACGGCCGGGATGATGAGGCGCTGGGCTGTGGAGTCAGCCTCCGCGGCGATGATGGTTTCCGCGCCGGCGGCGGCCAGCTGCGGCTGGAGGGCCGCGGCGGTGCCGGGGGTGCCGACGACGACAGCGGTGACCGCGCCCAGGGGGCGGGCGGCGGTGATGAGTTCAGCGGTGACGGCATCCAGTGCCCCGCCGGAGTGTTCCACGAGTACATAAACCATTGAAGTGGTCTCCAAACGTCGGTGGTGAGTGTCGAGACTGCGCCTGGGGTGCAGCGGGGTTAGATGAGGCCGCGGCCGGCGAGGAACTCGACGAGCTCCTCCGTGGCCGCAGCGCCGCGGGTGATGGTGCCCTGGGTGCGCTCGGGGCGGACGGTGGCCTGCCGCACGGCGGTGGCGGCGTGCGCCAAGCCCACCTGCTCCGGGGTGGCGGCGGTGTCCGCCAGGGTGAGGGTGGTGATCTCCTTCTTCTTCGCGGCCATGATGCCCTTGAAGTTCGGGAAGCGCGGCTTGGTGGACTTCTCCGTCACACTCACCACAGCAGGCAGGGAGGCCTGCAGCTCGTAGACACCGTGAGCGTCTTCGCGGGTGCCGTGGAGGGTGCTGCCCTCCAGGCTGAGCGACACCAGGTTCGTCAGCGCCGGCACACCCCGGTATTCGGCGAGGATGCCGGGCACGGCACCCATGCCGCCGTCGGAGGACTCGTTGCCCGTGATGACGAGTGCGACGTCGGGAATGGTGTTGATGGCGGCGTTGAGCGCCCAGGCGGTGCCCAGCACGTCCGAGCCGGCGAGCGCCTCATCGCTGAGCAGCACCGCCTCATCGGCACCCATGGCGAGTGCCTTGCGCAGTGCTTCCTCCGCCCGCACAGAGCCCATGCTCACGGCGGTGACGGTGTAGTCGGGGTGGGCTTCCTTCAGCTGCAGGGCCTGCTCCACGGCGTACTCGTTGATTTCGTCGATGACCTCATCCACGCCCTCGCGATGCAGGGTGAAATCCGGGTTGAGGGTCCGCTCCGACCAAGTGTCGGGGACGTGCTTGACGCACACCACGATGGTGGCCATAGGTTTCTTCCAGCTCCTTGGGTTTTCGTCTCATCGCACCCCACGCCACACACCCACCGCCACCCCATCTCCCCCGCACACGCGGCAGGTGCCACGCGGGAGGGGACAGACAAGAAAAAACAGGTGGTGCGGGGTGGGTGGTGCGGGCAGGCCGCGACGAGGACGAGAAAAAATGTTTCACCTCGGCGGGTGACGCGAACGTTACTCGCCGACGCACACGCCACACCAGGCCACAGCACAGGCGGCAAGGCTGCCCTGCAGTGGACGCGGGCGCGGCGACAAGGGGTGCGTCGATGCGGGGTCCGCGCTGGTGCTGGCGGGGATTACGTCTGGCCACACTACTACACCCAGGCCCCACCCCGGGGCAGTCGCCCACAGATTCCGCCAAGGCAAGGCTAAACACCTGACTTGCCGACCTATGGCCCGCCACCGCACGCCCCAAACCTCCTCCCCCGCGGTTGCCGGGATTCTCGGCTGTGCGCCCCCTGTGTACGCGCCCGCAGGCGCCCCGCCTTGGCGTGCGTGCTCGAGGCCTGCGCGTGTTGTGTCGGCTGCTAGTCCCTGGGCGCGTGGACGCGTTCCCCGCAGATGATCGCCACGCCGCGGGATCCGACGCGGGTGAGGACGACCGCGCCGGCGGCGTTGCCTTTCGGCTTGTAGCTTTTGCGCAGGGCGTCGGGGTCGCCCGCGATGCCGCGCAGGAGAATTTCGAGGCGGCCGAAGCCGTAGTGGGAGACTGCGGCTTTGACCTTTTTCGGTGTGGTGACCTCGAGCACGGGGAATCCGGAGTAGCCGGGCGGCACGGCCGCCCCTGTGAGATAGGCGATGCGTTCGTCGATCTGCTGCAGGCCGTAGCGGGTGGCGAAGTGGGTGACGAGCCCCGCGCGGACGATCGCGCCGTCGGGGTCGATGAGGTAGTCGCCAACGTCGCCGACCGTGCAGTCGTCGGGGTCCTGGTCGGTGAACACGTCCCGCCACAGGCCGGCGTCACCACCACTGTCGCGGAGGACGACGGCTTCCCGCCGGGCACCGCCTGCCAGGCCTGGGGTGTAGAGGCAGGCTTCTTTCACCCCGCCGCCGAGACTGGTGACGCTGACGAGCCCGTCCCAGAAGTCGAAGTCGAGGCCGGGGGCGCACTTGATGGCGAGTTCGCGGCCCGCGTAGGTGTCCATGACGCTGGGCAGGGGTGGGATGAGGTCCTCAGGCCGGGCGATGCGGCGGCCGCCGGCCCGGCGCGCGGGATCGGCGACGATGACGCGGGCCTCCCCCGCTGCCGTCACCGGCTGGAGGGCGTCTGCTACTCCGACGAGCCAGGGTGCCGTGGCCGGGGCGCCGGGAATGCCTGCGCGCAGATTGTGGTGGGCCATGAGCGCCCGCGCGGGGTCAATGTCGGTGGCGATGGTGGGCAGTCCTGCGGCGGCAAGGGCTGCGGCATCCGTCCCGATGGAGCAGGTGACGTCGTGGACGATTGTCTCGTCCCCGCAGGCCTGCCTGATGCGGGCTGCGCGCTGCTGGGCGACCGCCAGTGGGGTGGCTTGTTGGGAGGAGTCGGTGCACATGAGCCACGAACTGGGCAGTTTGCCGGTGGCTTTGTGCCGGGCGCTTAGCAGTTCCGCGACGGCGCGGGAGTGTGTGCCGAAGCGCTGCGCGAGGGCTGTCGTGCGGGCGAGGGCGTCGCCCCGGGCGAAGGAGACCTCGGATGCGGCGTCGGTGATGTCTCGGGCATGTGCGGCGAGGTAGCGCACCTCCTGCGGGGTATAGCTCACAGGGTGGAAGTCTATCGCGCGGCCCCGCCCCTTCCCCGCCAGTGCTCTCACCATCTCCGCCGGTGCTCGCGCACCCACCTGCGGCGGGGATGTGCGGCTGCGGGGTGTGCTCTCCACGCCGCATGCGATGAGGTAGTCGCTTGACCCCCACGAGACCTCGTCCTTCGCGCCGAGTGACCACCTCACACGGGGAGTACAGCTAGAAGCGGCGCGGCCCGCGGGCGGCGCGGATCTCCGCGTACTCCTCGTACCAGGGTTCGGCGCGGATGACTTCGTTGCGGGGGATCAGCGGGTAGGCCGGCGGGTGGGCGAAGGCGTCCTCCACGGAGGAAAACTGCGCCAGGCGGCGCACCTGCGACCAGGTGGGCAGCACCAGGTCCAGCAGTCCTGCCGCAAACCCGTCGAGGAGCACCTGGGGGCTAAACCAGCCCGCGGAGGTCGTCTCCCGGGTGTGGCGGTCGTCCGGTTCTTGGCCGGCGGGGCTGTGCACGAGGAAGCTGAAGGTGTCGTATTGGCGGCTTAGCTCCAGCCCGGGCGGCCCCACCCAGCGGGCGAACGGCACCAGCAGGCGGGAGTCGACCCGCAGCCCGTGGTCGTCGAGGAAGTGGAACAGGGGCAGCATGTGCGCCTCCATGGCGAGGCGTTCCGCGTGGAAACGGCGCGCGTCCTTGAGCACCTCGCCCGCCTGGTCGACGACGAGCAGCAGGCCGGTTTCTTCAAACACTTCCCGCACTGCGGCGAACACCAACGCCCGCGCGGTATCCCGGTCGACGCCCATAAGTGTTTTGAAGTGGTCGGCGTCGTGCCACGCCCACAGGTGCGGGGTGGGGGTGGCGTAGTCGCGGGCGTCGACCCCGCCGCCGGGGAACACGGTGGCTTGGGGGAACGTCGGCATCGTGTGGGTGCGTTCCTGGACGTAGACCTCGAGGCCGGAAGCACCGTCGCGGATGAGCAGCACGGTGGCGGCGAGTTTGCGGCCGTCTGGCCCCTCCATGGTGTCCTCCCGAACTGGTCAATCGTCGGTGCCGGTGTGCGCAAGCCGTACTCGAGGCGCGGCGCGGCCGGGCGTGGTCAACCACCGCGCAGGTATACGCAGCCTGTGTGCACACAGCTGTCGCGTGCGCACAGCCACAGCGTGCGCTGGGCGTGGTGGTGTTGGTTTCTTTTCTACCTGTTTCTCCCCCACCGCGCACGACCCTGTGCGTCTTATCCCAGGCATGGCAACGCCCCGCGCATCACACGGCAACGCCCCGGACAACGCGGAGCCTCTCCCCCTGGTTTCTGCAGGGAGTGGCGGGGAGTGTCGTTGTCCGGGGCGCACGCCAGCCGCTCGTCAGCCGCGCGCGAGCCACATGCCACAGGGGCGGTGCGCGTCGGGGCGTGTCCGTGTGTGTCAGCGTGGGCGGTGTGAGTTCGCTGCGGTGCGGTGCGCGCCGCCCTGGGAGGCCCGGTAGGCGAAGTAGCGGCCGTCGACCTGGGTGAGCTCGATGCGCTGGTGGAACGCCCGGGTCAGGTTCTCGCTCGTGAGGACGTCGTCGATGAGCCCTTGGGCGACGACGCTGCCTTCGTCGAGGAGCATGGCGTGGGTGAAGCCGGCGGGGATTTCCTCCACGTGGTGGGTGATCATCACCATCGCCGGGGCGTCCGGGTCGAGGGCCAACTCCGACAGGTGCCCCACGAGGTCTTCACGCCCACCCAGGTCGAGGCCGGCGGCCGGCTCGTCGAAGAGCAACAACTCCGGGTTGGTCATGAGCGCCCGGGCGACGAGGACGCGTTTGCGTTCCCCTTCGGACAGGGTGCCCCAGGTGCGGTCCCGCAGGTGCAGGGCACCGACGCGCTCCAGGGTGTCGACGGCTTGGTCGTAGTCCATGCCGTCGTAGTCCTCCCGCCAGCGCCCGAGGATCGCGTACCCCGCGGAGACCACCAAGTCGGCAACTGTCTCCTGGTCGGGGATGCGGTGCGCCAGCGCCGCGGAGCTCATGCCGATCATGGTGCGCAGGTCACGCATGTCGGTCTTGCCGACCTGCTCCCCCATGATCATCGCCCGCCCTGAGGACGGGAATTTTTCTGCCCCGGCGAGCCGGATGAGGGTGGTTTTGCCCGCCCCGTTGGGCCCGAGGATGACCCAGCGTTCGTCGAGTTCGACCTGCCAGCTCACCGGGCCGAGCAGCGTCTTTCCGGAGCGCACGAAGGTCACGTCGCGGAAGTTGATGACCAGGTCGTCGTCGACGGCGGGCGCGATCGGCGGGGCGGACTGCCACACCGACTCCGACCCCGCCGCACCAGCGGCGGCGAGGAGCGCGTCGGCGGGGTCGCCCGTGGTGGACGTCTCGGTGGTGGGGGCGCGGTTGTCGGCGGGGGTCTTAGGCTGCGTGCTCACGCCACCCATCATGCGTGACGCGAGCGCCCACACCCCGGCGCGACACTGCCCGGCGGCGGCCACGCGGGGCGACCGGCTACCCCCGGCGCGCGATTCCTGCCTACCGCACGCCTCCCGATGCGCCTGCCGCCGGCGGGTGCCACCTGCGCCCACAGCGGCATGCAACGTGAGGTGCGCAACAGGGTAGGGGTGCGTGTGGGGTACCGGACAGCCGGGTGCGACTAGGGTGGTAGGGGTATGCGCGCGTGAACACGCACGCACCCGCCCCCGCTACGCCCTCTGCTGCAGCCGTGTGTGGTTGCTGGAGGAGTGTGGGGCGGGTGCTGGTGTGGTGTTCCCCTCGCTGTCCACGCCGTGAGGTCTCCCCTCACGCACGTCACTGCCCCTTGTGATCCCCCTTTTTCTCTTCTCACCCCCGCTGCTCTGTGTGCGCAGCCCTGTTTTCCCTGTTTTCTCTGTCTTCTTGTCGGCTCCCACCCCTCCTCCGGGAGGGTGGACACGACTGCCCCTCGCGCTTGGGCGTCCACGCGCACGAGCACCCCGCGCGGGTGGCAGGACAGGGTGTGGGTGGACGCGAGTGGAGTTTGTACGTTTTGTCCCTGCAGTTTCTCTATGGAAGTTGGATGAACCATGGTTGGTCGTCTCGGAATTGACGATGTTCGCCCCCAGGTGCATGGCGGTGAGGTTCCCGCCAAGGCCGTCGTCGGCGAGGTGGTGCCCCTCTTCGCGGTGGTGTGGCGGGAAGGCCACGACGCCCTCAACGCCACCGCGGTAGTCAAGGGCCCGAAGGAGTCCCAGGTTGCTGGCGCGTCCCCGCTGTACATCCCGATGCAGCGCTCCGCGCACGATCCGGATCAGGTCAATGCCGTCATGGTGGCGGACGTGCCCGGCGAGTGGGAGATCACCATTGAGGCGTGGTCGGATCCGATGGCGACGTGGCGGCACGCGGTGACCGCGAAGATTGAGGCCGGCCAGTCCCCGGAGGAGCTAGCCAACGACCTGGAGACCGGTGCCCGACTCTTTGAGAAGGCGGCCAGCCAGGTGGGGCGGGAGAACCGCAAGCTGCTGCTCGACGTGGCGGCATCGCTGCGCGGCAACGGGGACTTGCGGGCCCGGGTGGCCCCGGGCCTGTCGCGGGATGTGCTGGCGCTGCTCACCGCCACCCCGGTGCGGGAGCTCGTCACCCCCTCGCGCACCTACCGGCTGCAGGTGGAGCGCCGGGAGGCGCTGGTGAATTCCTGGTATGAGTTCTTCCCCCGCTCCACGGGCGGCGTCGACGAGGAGGGTACCCCGATCCACGGCACCTTCGCGACCGCAACGCTCGAGTTGGAGCGCGCCGCCCGCATGGGCTTCGACACGGTGTACTTCCCGCCGATCCACCCCATCGGTGAGGTCAACCGCAAGGGCCGCAACAACACCCTGACCCCGGATGAGCACGATGTGGGCTCCCCCTGGGCGATCGGCTCCGCCGATGGCGGCCACGACGCCGTCCACCCGCGGCTGGGTACCCTCGACGATTTTGATGCGATGATGTCGCGCGCCCGCGAACTGGGCCTGGAGATCGCCCTCGACTTGGCGTTGCAGTGCGCCCCCGACCACCCGTGGGCCAAGGCCCACCCGGAGTGGTTCACCGTCCTGCCCGACGGCACCATCGCCTACGCGGAAAACCCGCCGAAGAAGTACCAGGACATCTACCCGCTGAACTTCGACAACGACCGGGAGGGCATCTACGCCGAAATCCTGCGCGTGGTGATGTTCTGGGTGGACCGTGGGGTCACCACCTTCCGGGTGGATAACCCGCACACCAAGCCGGCCGACTTCTGGCAGTGGCTCATCGCCACCGTGCACGAGACCCACCCGGAGGTCATCTTCCTCGCGGAGGCGTTCACCCGCCGCCCGCGCCTCTACGGCCTGGCGAAGGCGGGGTTCTCCCAGAACTACACCTACTTCACCTGGCAGGTCAGCAAGTGGGAGCTGGAGCAGTTCGGCAAGGAGATCGCCGCCATGGCGGACGTGTCCCGCCCGAACCTCTTCGTCAACACCCCGGATATTCTGCACGCCTCCCTGCAGCACGGCGGGCGCGGCATGTTCGCCCTCCGGGCGGCGCTGGCTGCCACGTTGAGCCCCCTGTGGGGCGTGTACGCCGGCTACGAGCTGTTCGAATCGGAGGCTGTGGCCCCCGGCTCGGAGGAGTACCTCGACAGCGAGAAGTACGAGCTCAAGCCCCGCGATTTTGAGGGCGCGCTCGAACGTGGGGATTCCCTCGAGCCGTTTATCACGCTGCTCAACCAGATCCGCAAGGATCAGCCCGCCCTGCAGCAGCTGCGGCAGCTGCACTTCCACCACGTCGACAACGACAACCTCATCGCCTACTCCAAGGTCGATGCGCTCACCGGCAACAGTGTGCTGGTGGTCGTCAACCTCGACCCGTGGAACGCACAGGAGGGCACCCTGTGGCTCGACAAGAATGCTGTCGGCCTGGGCGACTACGACCGCATCGACGTCACGGACCTCATCACGGGCAACAGCTACACCTTCGGTGGCGCGAACTTCATTCGCCTGGCCCCGTGGGAGAACGTGGCCCACATCCTGCGTCTGCCGGATGTGCCCGCGGAGCGCCGTGAGGCGCTGGCGTGGCGCCACGTCGACGAGTACCGCGCCTAAAAAACACAGTCCACGCCCCTTCCCCACCGCCCCGTCTGCCCCACCCTGTGGCAGACGGGGCGGTGGTGCGTGTGGAGGCCCGTTCGGGCATGCTCGGGCACGCGGCGGGGCGTGGCGGCGACCCCGACACCCCCGGACAGGTGAGTCACACCCCTGCAATTTTCGTGAAATAGATAACAATGGCGGACAGGTGTGGGCGGGGCGATACTTCCCGCACGGTCCCCCTACCCCGACGGCCACGTCCGCCCTTTCCGCACCTTAAACCGCCAGCCCCACCCCCGGCGGCACCAGATGGGGTCGGCGCGCGGGGTCAAATCACCTGCCGCACAGGCCCGCAACCTGCCCGCTGAGCAGCCCACACAAGGGGTAGCGTCGAGGGGGTAAAAACTGCATCGGCCCACGCCCTCCACGCAGATTCCCGCCGTCTGTCTCGGCGGGCCGCACCCCGGCCACGCGCCCCCGGCGCTGCTGCCGGCACGCGCACGCTTCACCCCGCCGCACGGCGGGATGCTCCTGCGGTCCCTGTGTGGGGCGTGGGCTGGGAGCACCCCGGACAGAGCCCACTGCGCGCCCTGCCACCCCGGCGCTACCCGGGCCCGTGGCACGTGCGCGCGGCGCACCGCCCCACCCCCACCGTGTGGGGCCATCCCGCCGACCCGCGGTCGCCCGCAGGCCCCGCCTGGCGGCCCCTGCGGCAGGCGCGGTCCGTGTCGCCCGCGGCGCCGGCCGTGCCCGCAGCTTCTGCGAGGCCCTGCGGTGCCCACGCCGGGCATGTGCTCCCTTCCCGCCCCTATCCGAAGTCTGACCTTGAAGGTTCCCCATGACTGAGACGTTCTACGCCACCCTCCCCGACCACGATCGTGACAGGCTGCGCGCCTGCACCCACCACGATCCGCACAGTGTGCTCGGGTGGCACGCTGTCGACGGTGGCAGTGTGCTGCGCACCCGCCAGATGGGTGCCGAGCGCGTCGCCGCGCTCCTCGACGACGGCAGCCGGGTGGAGCTCGCCCCGCTGGGCGATGATTTCTTCGGCGCGGATCTCGACCGGACCGAGAGCTTCGACTACCGGCTTGAGGTCACGTGGCCGGGCGGGTACACCGCCACCACGGCGGACCCGTACCACTTCCTGCCGACCTTGGGCGAGACGGACGTCTACCTCATTACGGAGGGCCGCCACGAGCGCCTGTGGGAGGTGCTCGGCGCGAACGTGAAGACCTACACCACCACCATGGGCGAGGTCACCGGCACCGCGTTTGCGGTGTGGGCGCCGAACGCGGTCGGCGTGGCCGTGGTGGGTGATTTCAACGGCTGGAATGGGGCACAGTTCCCGATGCGTTCCCTGGGCTCTTGTGGCGTGTGGGAGGTGTTCCTGCCGAACGTGGGCCCGGGTGCGGTCTACAAGTTCGCGATCTACACCCAGGAGGGCTTCCGCCGGGATAAGGCGGACCCGTTGGCGAAGCTCGCGGAGCAGGCCCCGGCGACGGGCAGCATCGTCACCGATTCCCACTACGAGTGGGCGGATGGCGAGTGGCTGGAGCGCCGCCGCGGCACCAACCACGACGAGGCGCCGATGAGTGTCTACGAGGTGCACCTGGGTTCCTGGAATCAGGGCCAGGACTACCGCGAGTTGGCGAAGAACCTGGTGGACTATGTGTCCGACATGGGCTACACCCACGTGGAGTTCCTGCCCGTCGCGGAGCACCCCTTCGGCGGCTCCTGGGGCTACCAGGTGTCCGGCTACTATGCGCCGACGTCCCGGTGGGGCTCCCCGGACGATCTCCGCTTCCTCATTGATGCGTTCCACCAGCGCGGCATCGGCGTCATCGTCGACTGGGTGCCGGCGCACTTCCCGAAGGATGATTTCGCCCTCGGCCGCTACGACGGGCGCCCCCTGTACGAGCACCCGGATCCCCGCCGCGGGGAGCAGCAGGACTGGGGCACCTACGTCTTCGACTTCGGCCGCCCGGAGGTCCGTAACTTCCTCGTCGCCAACGCCCTGTACTGGGCGGAGGAGTTCCACGTCGATGGTCTCCGCGTCGACGCGGTGGCCTCCATGCTGTACCTGGACTACTCCCGCGAAGACGGCCAGTGGGTGCCCAACCAGTACGGCGGCCGGGAGCACCTGGAGGCCGTGCAGTTCCTCCAGGAAGTCAACGCCACCGTGCACCGCGCCCACCCCGGCGTGCTGACCATCGCGGAGGAATCTACTTCCTGGCCGGGGGTGACCGCCCCGACCGAGCACGACGGCCTGGGGTTCTCCATGAAGTGGAACATGGGCTGGATGAACGACACCCTCCAGTACTTCCAGGAGGATCCGATCAACCGCCGCTGGCACCACAACGAGATCACCTTCTCCCTGGTGTACGCCTTCAGCGAAAAGTTCGTGCTGCCGATCTCCCACGACGAGGTCGTCCACGGCAAGGGCACCCTGTGGACCCGCATGCCGGGCGACGCGTGGAACAAGGCCGCCGGCGTGCGCATGCTGCTGGCCTACATGTGGGCGCACCCCGGCAAGCAGCTGCTGTTCCAGGGCCAGGACTTCGCGCAGCGCAACGAGTGGAGTGAGGCCCGCAGCCTTGACTGGTTCGACCAGGACGGCTGGGAGGGCGAATACCACCGCGGCGTGATGGAGCTGGTGCGCAACCTCAACGGCCAGTACCGCTCCCTGCCGGCGCTGTTCACCCAGGACTTCATCGGCCAGGGCTTCGGCTGGAACAAGGCCGACGACGCCGACAACAACGTGCTGGCGTTCACCCGCTACGGCACGAAGGGTGAGCGGGTGCTGTGCGTGTTCAACTTCGGTGGCACCAGCCAGCCGAACTACGTCATGGGTGTCTCCGATGCGGGCCCGTGGCGGCTGGTGCTCAACACGGACGATGGGGAGTACGCCGGCGCGGACAATCCCCTCCCCGAGGTCGTGGAGGCCATCACCTACCCGCGCGACGGCTACGACAATTCCGTCACCCTGCACATCCCGGCGATGAGTGCCCAGTGGTACGTCTTCGACGGCGACCTCACCCCCGCCAAGGAGGCCGCCGAGGAGTCCGCCCCCGCCGACGAGCCGGCCGCGGTGGACGCACCCGCCGAGGCGCCCGCGGCACCCGCGGCCGCTGAGGCTGACGCCCCGGCGAAGGTCACGAAGAAGGCACCGGCCAAGAAGGCGGCGAAGAAAGCCACCAAGAAGGCCCCCGCCAAGAAGGCGACGAAGAAGGCTGCTGCGAAGAAGACGACCAAGAAGGCCACGAAGTCGTCGACGAGCACGGCGAAGAAGACCACGAAGAAGGCGACGAAGAAGACCGCCGCCAAGAAGACGACGAAGAAAGCAGCGCCGAAGGCCAGCGACACCAAGTAGCTCCCCCGGCGCCATCACCACAGCCGCCGCTGTGGTTGTCGCACCACCTCGCCCGCTGCCCCGCGAGTGGATCCCCACACCCGGATCCCCGCGGGGCAGCGGCATGCGCGGGCATCAGGATGTGTCCTTCACCCGTAGGCGCTACCCCAACGCTCCCCCTGCTGTGAGACGCATGCTGCCTCGTGTGGCGCATGTGAATCAGCGGCGTCACCTGCAGTAACGCAACTGTGGCCAGCGGCGATATGTGGGGTAGCCTTGAGCAACATTCCCACCCCTTTGTGTCCTCACGATGAAGGAGATGCCCCATGCGCCGCGCACTGCACCCCGCCACCGCCCTGCTTGTGGGCAGCGCCCTCTGGCTGACCGCCAGCGGCCCCGCCACCGCCCAGGACGCCACGCCCCAGGACGCTACTGCACCGGCGCCGGTCGTGCGCGCGGCGGTCACCGACCGGCAGCTCAGCGACATCCTGCTGGCGACTTCGGCCGCCAGCTGTGGCGACCTCGCGCGGGACTACCCGGACACCCCGCGCAACCTCACCGCCTTCCGCACCCACATGCACACCACCGGGTTCCCGGCGCGCGGTTTCAACCTCACCGCCAATCAAGAGCGGCGCCTGATGAACACCCTGGAGCAGCGCCTCATGGACTGCCGCGCCCTCGACGACGATCGCAGCTGGCCGGCCCGAGTCACCTCCTTCCTGTCCCAGGTCTTTGGCCCCTTGGCGTATGCGGTGAAGGAATTCGGCGGCGGTGACTTCGGCGTGACCCGCTTCGACTAAGACCCCCACCCCGCACCCCTGCGGCCCCACTCGTGGCGGCCAGGTAAGAGTGCCGGGCATGACAAACGCCCGCCGGCCGACGCATGTCGGTGCCCGGCGGGCGTTGCCGCGTGGACTACTGCTTCGTCCCGGCGTCCTCACCATCGGTGACGGGCGCATCGCCGATACCTGCGGTCTGGGCATCGACCTCGGCGCCGGTGTCGGATGCTTCAGGCGTGGTGGTCTCGACAGGCGTCGGGGCGGCCTGCGGCACGACCGGCTGTGCTGCCGCCGGCGGGGTCTGCATCGGCTGCGCCAGGGGCTGCTGCCCGTAGCCCTGTGCCATGGGCTGCTGCGGGGGCATGCCCTGCTGCATGTGGTTGATGTGCTGCATCTGCATCTGCGCGAGCTGCATGTTCTGGACGGCCAGCTGCTGCTGGCGGAGGTCCTGGGCCTCACCGTGATGGATTGCCGCCTGGTCGGTATAGACCCGGGCCTGCAGTTCCTGCTTGAAGCGCTCGAGCTTCTCCCGGTCGAAGTAGGACACGACCAGCACGGTGGACATGCCACCATGGTTGGTCACGACGAGGGACACGGGGAAGCAGGTGGCCAACCACAGACCACCCAGGGCGAAGAGAATCACGCCGGCGAAGAAGTGCCCGTCGGTGAGCATGCTCAGCGAAATCAGCAGGGACAACGCACCCGCGATCGCGCGCCCCACGCGCAGGCGTGATGAGGTCGACACCGCCGAAATCGACTGGATCGGGATGGTCATCTCGTCGCCGCCGAGCGGAAGCAAACCAAGGAAGGCGTGCGGCACCTGGTAGACGAAGCGCGTCGACGACGCCATCATCTTCGCCTTCATGTAGGGCACTGCCGGGCTGATCATGAAACGCTCGCCGTAGACGTTGGTCTCACCGGGCGCGAGCTGGAAGTCTGTGGTGACGGTCGCCGCCGTCGGCTCATAAGGTTGGGTCACGGAGGTATCTCCCAAGGGGACGGCCGGGGCGGCGAAAAAGAGGCCGCCCACGGGTGGGGTGCGGGCTTGAGGTGAGTTCACCTGCCAAGCAGAGAGTGAGGTTCTCCACAGGGAGAATCCCCCATTAGCGTGGTGTGTAGCTCCGGTAAGCGCACTGCCCACCCAACGGGCACAAGCTCACCGAAGCTAGAAGTCG
>NZ_PPDL01000069.1 GCF_002994655.1 Corynebacterium sp. 13CS0277 | reverse complement strand
GATTTTCCCTTTCCTCCTGGTAGGAGGGGTCACGCGACACTCAAGTCGAGTGGACCGAAAAAACCGGGGCATTCCACGTAGAGAATTTCCATGAACTCGTACCAGGCTGGGAAGTCCTCGCGCCACTCCTCGGGAACCCTACGTGGCAGGGCCATCTCCATCATCCCTTTCACAGTCACCTACTGAACGAATCCTACCGGGCTTCAGCCACCTGCACACTGCCTGATCGACGCCCCGCGGAAGGTCGGTTGCCCAGGACACATCGCGCCGAAGACTGAGTCAGGCTCGCAGGCAACACTACGAACCATGCTCACGCGACACGCCGCCCAGACACACATTTTGTCGTTCAACCCGCGAACGCCCTGGGGGAGCGTCTGAAAAATGTCGTGGGATTGTCGTGGGACGGCCCTTTGAGGGCCGCGCAGCAGACACAAAGAAGCCCCCTACCTGCAAAAACAGGTAGGGGGCTGTGGTGGAGCTGCCGGGATTTGAACCCGGTTAGGCGGGTTTTCGCACTGCTGGTCAGGGGCGGTTTTTGCAGGTCA